>JBBSBP010000005.1:0-105587 GCA_038251165.1 Bacteroidales bacterium
CATCAGCTTCCCAAGCTGAGGGTCGCGGGTTCGATCCCCGTTTCCCGCTCATTGATTACGAGAGAGTTGGATTAAGTTCTGACTCTCTTTGTTTTTACAGGTGTACCAGTGGTGCAACAAATCCAATCAGGTGAAATTGTCAAAAGATAAAATATTTCAGACATTGAACAGTCAATCAATTCAACTCATTTTTAACGGCCGCTCATTAAAAATGTCTAAATTTGCTGATTACTTACATAAAACATAAAATTATGAGACCAGCAGCACCTTCAAAATTAATATGGATTCTTGGTTTAATAGTTGGAATACTCGGTATTCTGGTTCATTTCATTCATGTAGAGGATCTTTCTGCTTATGATTTTTGGTTATTGCTGGCCGGGTTTACACTCCTTGCAGTTGGTACATCCTATAGAAAATCCTGGTTTTAATCCATTCAATGTCTAAATAAGGAGCCATTCCGGGAAGAATTGCAATCCCTGAGCCTTCGTGCCCTCGTACCCTCGTCCCGGGCGTCATTGCGAGTCCCCACCCAATTTTTTGGGCACAATGTGAAAATGACAGGTAGTTGATTTGCTAACGTTACCTTCGGATCTGCAAATTTTGACGGGTCAAATGATATTCTTGTGGGGAAGGAGAAAAAACATGTCAAAAATGATGATTTAGAAAACAAAATGGGTGTATAGGTTATTGAATTCTATTTTAATGCGAGATAAGGTAAATATGGTTGGGGGTTAAGGAGTTGATTAAAGTTACTAAGGGTTTTTAAAAATTTAAGGTTACAGTAAAATAAACTACGGGTTTTGTATTGGAAAAATTCTTTCCCTCAACTATTTAAATTGATCCATTTTGATCATTCTTTGAACTTCCTTTAAATGTGCATGTTGTTTAAATCTGACATTGGTAACACAGCGGGCATGCCATCTCCTCCTGATAACCGAAACAACTCAACGAATCTGCCCAAATGCCTCCAAATACTTGTCGATGTACTGCTGTTTCGACCTGGCCTTGTATTGCATCACAAACCGTGGGTGCTCCAAAGCGATAATCTTTTTAAAAAATCCATATTCATCGTTGATTAAACGAAGAAATTTCTCATTCTTCCCGGTTCCAAAACAAAAACAAACATCCGATTCTATTCCGAACTCAATTTGCGCCCTGATGCTCTCTGGGTATTCCGCATTCATTGGTCAGTCTTTTGGTATCGGTAAAGGGTATGCCCGTCACTCCACCGCCAAATCTGCCCGGATTAATTCCCAGGATCAAATGCCGCGGATTGGGATCATTGTAAAACTTTTTGTAAAAAGCCGATGAAACCGACAAAATCGCATCACTTCCCCTGAACGGATTCATAATGCTGATCCCTTCAGGCAATTCGCCTTTAAAATCAAGCGATTGGTTGAATTCAATCACCCGGTCTGCAAACGTTTTCCCGTGTATTTTCATCGTATCGTATTTTTAATTCCAAGATTTAATTTTCCTGAACAGGCTGCAGAATTGAAGCAGGATCTGTTTCCAAACCAATTCCAAAGTTATTCAATCGTTTTTTCGTAAAAACAGCAATTGTTGAATTGTTTTAAGGTTATTTTCCACAGCATTTTTTGTACTTCTTTCCACTGCCGCAAGGGCAATTATCATTTCTGCCAATTTTCTCTGATATCACGGGTTGAATTGGAATGAAACGGGATTCGGAAGATTCATCTTTGCCCTCATTATAACCATGCCAGGTATTTAATACATGATCATACAATTCAAAAACTGTATAGACATTTCGCTTGCAGAACGCTTTATCAACAGCTTTGAAATCACCACAGATACCGGGCGACACATACCCTTTTTCATAAAGAATTTGAATAACAGGCAGCAGTTCTTCCAGTCCGCAATCGATGGTATCGCAAATGGCCAGGCCTAAAAATTCAGAATCTATTAAATTATCTTCAGGCGTAGCATTGGAGAAAATTGTAAATACTTCTGAATAAATAACAGCAATCTCTTCCCGTTTTTCAGGATGATGCAACACCATCTGACAAAGAGCTTCAGACGCTCCCGATTTACTGAAAGTGTCAATTCCGGGTGTTTTCAAAAATACCGCTAATGCTTCAGGATGATTAAAACACAGACTATAAAGACATTGCCAAACGCTTTCAGTTTTATGATCGCCCAGCAAAAATGCCAGATAGTCATAATCTGAAGCCAGGACCGAAAATATCATTGGCAAACTTTCCACTGCATTTAACTCTTTCAGTAAAAATAAGGCATGAAGCAGGAAACTATTCGTCTCTTCATCATACCCCAACTCGGTAAAATAATCAAATCTTCCGATCGAGTTCTGCAGTACCATTTCAAGATCGGCTATAAGTGTTTGCCGTGGCAAGGCCAGTATATCGCGCAGTATGGAATGTGGAATCCGTAATCCATAGTGATAAAGACTGGCAATTTCAGGATGGTTGAATTGTGGTGCATCTTTCTTATTGGTGGCCAGATTTGATTTGACCGGTGTGGGGACTATCTGCTGCTCTTTCTCTTTTTCCCAACGCTTGCTTGCTTCTTTTAACCGAAGCGGCATCACAAAAAGCTCGGCGTGGTCAGTGTCATGATGATCAGGAGCAACCGCTTTCAACATTTCCAGTCTGTTTTCGGCCAGTTCCAGATTGTCAATGGCTGCAAAATATCGGATGGCGAGTTTTAAAAAACCGGTTACTTCGGCCAGATGAAACACATCCTGATCGGGATACAATTGTTTAATTTCCAAGGCTTCGCCGAGTATCCGTAAGTTTCAAATCTCTCTTCCATATATTGAACTTATTTTGTTTCACAAACTTAATTATAGATTGCGTTAAAAATATAAATTTTAATTCACTGTGGGTAGAAAATTCAGGCACAAACAGAACCATTTTTTAAAAGATCGATTTACCAATCAAATATGGATTATTTACTTCACAAAGGTGTAATACCGGTTTGTTTGATAAAATAATCGAAGACTATGGTACATATGCGAACAGGTTATTTCAGGCACAAAAAATCTCGGAGTCACATTATTTAGAACTCCTGAATGCAATAAATATTGACCCTTTTGCCCCCATTGAAAATGACTTTGACTAATTACAAAAAATTGTAACTTCCTTAAAAAAAATAATCATGGATTTACAAACTCGTAAAATATCGTTTGTGCAGGAATTTATGAAAATTCAGAGTGAGGAGGTTATCCGACTAGAGAAAATTTTGAACAAGGAAAAAAGTAAGCTTTCAGAAATGGACTTCCATCAAATGACTTTAGATGAATTTAACCAAAGAGTTGACAAATCTTTAATTGATTCATCGAATGGTAAAATGACTGAAAATAAAGATCATATAACCGAAATTAAAAGATGGATTTAAAGATTTACTGGACTGACTTTTCAAAAAGTGAACTCCGAAAAATTTTTGACTACTACAAACAAATAGCAGGTTTGAGAATCGCAAGAAAATTGGTGACTGGAATCACGTAAGAAGTTTTAAAATTACAAAGTCAGCCAAATCATTCAAGATAGTCAGGGCCAGACTTCAAGTCAAACCCTGACTCTGACCTTGGGTGCAGCGGTTTGTAACCGCTGAAATATTAAAAATTGCGGATACAATCCGCAACACCCTAACTCACAAACTCTCATTTTAAAGTACCGGATTGCAGATTGTTGGATTTCACTTATTTTTCATGCAAATTTGACGCAAAATGATTTTTTGGCTACTAAAGGCTATTTGTCAGGATGCTCCGGGATCAGCCACTAGTTCGACCATTTAGCTATATACTGAATATTGAACAGGCAAACCGCATCCGGTGTTCCCTGAGCCTGGAGAGTGAAGGGTAGAAGCCCGGATCTTCCGGCAGTTTGATTTCCTGATGGGCAAATTGCCGGATTCCAAACCTAGGGAAAATGATCTTTTAGGTGCGGATGTACTATCATTAAGTTTAATTCTCTTTTGTATCTTTACTGAAGTTTATGTTTTAAAAATATTGAGTATGTTACTATTTCTTACAAATTATAGAAATTTATAAACACACCAATGAGGAATGAAATCTTTACGAATATCAGTAAAATCATTGAGCGTGATAGTAAAGCCACAACTTACAAATTTGCACTTCTGCGAGGTGTAATTGACATTATTCAGGATAATTCTCCTTTCATTACTTTTTCAGATAATAGAGTTCATTTTCCTACAGGCTTATTGATTGAAAAATGGATGATGTATTACTATCCTATTTTAGAATCTTTAACCAACATTCCTCAGATTAACGGCGAAACAAATCTTGCATTTGGTATTCAGTTAAAAAAAATCATTTCAGAATACGGAAGTAATGGCGGGTTTTCCGCTTTTTACAATGATTTAAAGAACAAAGGTATTCCGATAAATCTTCAATCAGATTTTTTTACGTTGGCAAAAAAAATGAACGATACCATTACAAAAATGCCTATGAAATATCTCGGGCGTTCAATTAGTGATGATTTCTATTCAATTTTTCAATATAAACCAGGTACGAAAAGGGGAAATTCAATCGGAATTGATCTTGAGTTTTTGATTGGTAGTTTTGGTACGTTTTCCATTCCGTATGATTATTACGAAGCTTTTCAGATTTTGGGGAGTTTCATTAGCGGACAAGATTCTATTTTATTCAAATGGGCCGAGTTTTCTGTCAATGCATCCGGGAAAAAATTATCAATCGAAAAAGTTTTAAATGAAGTTTTAAAAAGTCCAATAACTGAAAGAGAGATTAAAGAATCAAAACTGATTTACAAATCGATTCTAAAAAAGGAAGGAAAAGTCTTTTGCGTTTGGACAGGAAAAGCAATCACCAGCTATGATGTTCACCACATGATTCCATTCTCAGTATGGAAAAATAATGATTTATGGAATCTTCTTCCATCGCAAGCATCAACAAATAATAAAAAACGCGATAAAATTCCTTCTGTCGATTTGATAGAACGTAGCAAAGATTTGATTCTTCATTATTGGGAATTAATGAATGAGAATCAAACACAGAGGTTTCAAAAGGAAATTCAAGTTGCACTATTGGGAAATGAGCCTTTTTCTACCTGGCAGGCAACTTCAATCAAACAACTGCAAAGTAGCTGCAATTATTTAATCACAAATCGGGGCTTTCAGGAATGGAAAATCTGAAATCAAATTTATTCAGCCATTTAACTGCGAAGGAAAGAGAAACGCTCTCTTTCCCTGCAAAACTATTGCAAAATAAAAAGCTCTTAACGGGGCATGTTCTTGATTTTGGCTGTGGATTTGGGAAAGATGTGGAATTACTTAAAGAGAAAGGCGTCAACATTGTTGGTTATGACAAACATTATTTCCCAACATACCCGGAAACGAAATTTGATACGATCATCTGTTTTTATGTTTTGAATGTTTTAATGCAGGAAGAACAGGCAAATGTTCTCATGGAAGTTTCTAAATTGCTTAATCCAAGTGGCAGGGCATTCTTTGCGGTTCGAAGAGATATAACATATGAAGGTTTCAGAACCCACAAAATTCATCAGAAACCGACTTATCAATGCAATGTAAAACTGGGCTATAATTCAATCTTCAAAAATGAAAATTGTGAAATATACGAATACAGGCATTACAATCAACTCGTTAGAAAAGGACATTCCGGATGTCCATTTTGCAATCCTGATGGAGGTAGAGAAATGATTGTTGAATCGGCAATGGCCTATTCCATCTACGATAAGTTTCCGGTGAGTGAAGGACATTCACTGATTATTCCGAAGAAGCACTGTTCAGATTATTTTGAACTGACTTTCAAAGAACAATCGGCTTGCTGGTTCATGTTGAACGTTGTCAAACAAATTTTAATTAAAAATTTTAATCCTGACGGATTCAACATTGGTATAAATATAAATGAGGCCGCAGGTCAAACAATTCCTCACGTTCATATTCATATAATTCCTCGTTATTCAGGCGATGTGAATGAACCTCAAGGTGGCGTGAGGGGAGTAATTCCGGAAAAGAAAGAGTACAAATTGGATTGAAATTCATAGAATTATATTTAAGAGATTCACAGCTTAAGATGACCGAATGGCGAAACCCTAAGTCCAAAACAAAATGGGAAATTCATTTTTTGGTGACAAAAGAAGCCAAAGTCATATCCACAATTTTTTACCCCATTACCTGTTTTAATGATTTCCGGGATTCTAAAAGCTATTTTGTTTATTGTTTGGATGCCCTCGATCCCAATGGATTAGAGAGTCATTTGTTTAAGGTTTTTCGGGGGCATTTTATTAGTCAATAACTTAAAAGAACGAAAAACAGTGTTTACGGTTCGTTGGATGTAATCATTGAGTTTATGCCGAAAGAAAAGATTAACAGGGCGATGCAACATATGCTTAGTACCAACCAGGAATTGGCTATATCATTTGTGAAACAGATAAATAATTTTTTAGAACGAAGAATTGCTTCCGAATGGTAGAATAATGATTTTTTTCTGAACTCACGGCTTCGTGTTTCATCATCGCAACCGGTGCCGCAGGCCCGCCAAAAGCCGTGAACCCAAACGCAGAAATAATTTCGCGACACTTTTTTATTCTCCCTTACTGCTTAGAATTAAAAAATCTCTTGTCAAGCGAAAATTTTCCTCCGCCATAATACAGTAGAAACAAAAGGAGCAATGTCATTGCGAGTCTGACGAAGGAGGACGTGGCAATCTCATCCTGGTAATACGAATACACAAAATAAAACAACTGAACCTTCAACAGATTGCTTCGCTCCGCTCGCAATGACGCTCTGATGAAACGTCATTGCGAGAACCATCCTCAGAACGTCATTGCGAGTCCGACGAAGGAGGATGCGGCAATCTGTTCATATCCCCCCAATCCCCGTCATTGCGAGCGACCTCACTCAAAACAAGGCTTTAACCTCTTCTCAATCTTGCTGAAAAATGCGGTTAGAAACCGCATCACCCGGGGTGGAAATTCTGCGTCTGACTTCACGAAATTCTGCGATTCATTTTATTTCCGTTAAAAACCACAAGCCTGCTATTTTTGTTTTTTATCGTGCCTTCATACCCTCGTGCTGTCGTGCTGTCGGCCCCACGTCCCTCGCCATCAATTGATCGATTTAAAAATAACTTTTGAAAGATTAGCTTCCTGACTAATTATCTAACACATCTCCCAGCTGTTTCATTTTAAACCGGTCGTTAATGGCTGGAACATGTTCCTTAATCATAATTTCCTCCATTTGTTTTACGATATCCGGATGTTCTGCAGCTACATCAATTTGCTCCTGAATGTCGTTATCCAGGTTGAACAGTTCAATTTTCATATTGTCTTTATCAATGTCTTTTCGCATTCCTTTCCAGTTTCCCATACGGACAGCTTGTTGTCCGCCATATTCAGGATATTCCCAATATAGATAATCGTGTTTCTTTTGTTTCTTTCCCAATAATTCAGGTAAAAAACTAATTCCGTCGGCATAGGATGGTGTTTGTATTCCGGTTACGTCGCAGAGTGTTGGCATCCAGTCCCAAAATGCTGAAATCAGATCAGACTCGGTTCCCTGTTCAATATGTCCCGGCCAGCTGGCAATCATAGGAACCCTAAAACCACCTTCGTGGGTAAATCCTTTTCCCCATCCATATTCGCTCTTAAACGGACCTACACTATCGAACCAGGGAGAATCGGTTCCTCCATTGTAGGTTGGGCCGTTGTCGGAAGTAAATACGATCATGGTACTGTCATAGATGCCCAGATCCTTAAGTTGCTGAACCAATAATCCGACTTGTTCATCGAGGTAGGAAATCATTGCAGCATAGCCGGCATGTGGATATCGTTGCGGGAAATAACCTTTGTCGGCAAGGTAGGGTTGTTCGTCTCCAAATTTTTTCACGTAATAATCGACCCAGCGTTTTGGAGCCTGAATGGGAGCATGTGGAATTGGCGTTGCCCAATACATGTAGAATGGATGGCTCTTATTTTCATCGATAAACCCGGTTAGTTCTTTAAACATCAGATCGGGTGAATATTCGTTCAATGTATAATTTTTGTAACTGTCGGTGCTGTATGGATCGGCGCCTTTTTCCAGCTTTGTTCCCGGAGCAATAGTATCATTATCGAGAGGAACCCGATGTTCATTTTTATACATAAAAACAGGATAATAGGTATGCGCGATACGCTGACAGTTGTACCCATAGAAAAAATCAAATCCTTTTTTATTTGGGATACTGTTGGTTTGAGGTGCGCCAAGCCCCCATTTGCCGATCATTCCGGTTGCATAACCAGCATCCTTAAATAATTGTGCAGTAATAATTTCATCCTCCGGAAGAGGTCGCTGACCTTCCAAAGTCGAATCTGCAATCATTGACTTATACCCCCATACATTTCCACGGTCTCCCCATTCATCATTTCCACGGATAAATGAATGCCCCATGTGTTTGCCGGTAAGCAAAACGCAACGCGAAGGAGCACAAACAGGTGCACCTGCATAATGTTGGGTAAAACGCATGCCCGTTGCAGCGAGTTGGTCTATATTGGGAGTTTCGATCAGTTTTTGTCCAAAACAGCCAATTTCTCCATAACCTAAATCATCAGCAAGGATGAAGATAATGTTAGGTTTTGCGGTATCCTTTATTTTTTGAGAACAGGATGAGGTGAAACCGGCAACCAGACCAAGGGCGGATACCGAAAACACTGATTTTTGAAATAAACGTTTCATTTTTTTTGTTATTTAGGTTATGGTGTATTCTCTTGAAAGATCGATTGATTATCTTTTTATGCCCGATCAGCAGGCATCGGTTATTTGATGGAATATTGGTCGATAAAGCTACCATCCTTTTTGTGAAGCTCAACATTTAGTTTTGAACCATCAATATTAACCTTGATAAAGGTTGTTGCATTTCCCTGATTTTGTGAAACCGGTCCGCCGCCAACTGCCAGGGTATATTTATGGAATTGATTTGGACGTTCAATTTTTGCATTGTGCGTATGTCCGCAAACATACTTGATCCGGAGAATCGGTCGGTATTTCCATCGGCCCAAAAAGCCAAAAAATCAGGTTAAACCTTTAACGGACGACGGCATAGGGTTGTTTACGTTCACTGCTTCGGGTGATATTCCGAACTTTAAAACGGTTTTCACCCTCATCGGAACTTATCGACGGCGATTATTTTGAAAAAAAAGGATAATAGTTTTTAATTTTCAGTTCTATCCTTTAATTTTGTGCGTCAAAGTCATATTTGGGCATACATTTATTCGACAGATCTAAAACCAATGATATGGCAAATGCAGATTTTAATATCATGGATTGTGCGTTAATCGCTATTGCAACAGGCGAAAAAGCGCAAAACCTGAGGGAGCTCAGGGAACATCTGAAAAACACCCATCCCGGATGTCTTTATTATCATTTCTGGGGCAGTCTTTTACGCTCCAACTTTGATGATCCGGAATTTCAGAACGATTTTGCCGTGTGGTCATCACGAAACCTGCACGATTCAAAAATTTCGGAACAACTTTCGCTGATTGATCCAAACGTTTTTAAAAATCTGGAAGATCTCCGCTCAGAGGTCATTGAAATCATTGAACAGCGTTTATACGAATCGGAATATGTCCCATGGGTGAAAACCGGGCAGGAATTCTACTTTATGCGTTCACAAATCGTAATTTTCGATACCGGTGTATCTTTGAGAGACCCGATAAAATTGCTGGATCTGATTCCGAACATGTCACTGGGCAGTATATTTTATCATTTTATTGATGCCCGCCGCCGGACTCCGGAAAACAAAAACGACTTTTCGATCTGGCTGGCAGCTTTTGGCGATAAATACACCGGGCTTCGTGAAGGCCTCGACATCATTGACCCCTATTTTACAACTTTACATGAGCTTCGTCGTGAAATTCATACGTTATTTCATAATTACTTTAAAGGAGGTGCCTGATGGAAAGTTTACTGGAACAATATTCGCATGTAGTGGGAAATGAAGTAATTGACCACTTGAAGCAATTGGCGCATCCTTTAAATGGGATGAAGATTCTTCATATTTCTTCCACGAAGGAAGGTGGAGGTGTGGCTGAAATTTTGAACCGGCTCATCCCCTTAAAAAGGGAATTGGGGATTGATGCTGAATGGGAAATTATAACGGGTGAAAAAGACTTTTACCAGTGTACCAAAAAAATGCATAATTCACTCCAGGGTAACCGCGATGATATCTCCGCTTCGCTGCTGAATACATACGAGAAAACTAATTTTCAGAATTTTGAAAGGCTGAAAACGAAACTCGAAGAATCGGATGTTGTATTTATCCACGATCCGCAACCAGCGGCATTGCTTCACTTTTGTAAAAAAAGGAAAGGCAAGTGGGTATGGCGTTGTCACATCGATGTCAGCCATCCCTACCGGCCGGTATGGAAATATTTACAACCGTTTATTGCCGGTTACGATGCCAGCATCTGGTCACTTCCAACATTTGTTCAGCCTCTTTCGCATCCTTTATACATCATACCGCCAAGTATTGATCCTTTAAGCGAAAAAAACATCGAACTTTCCGGAGAAGAAATAAAAGCTGTTCTGGATTCATTTGGAATTAATGCAAATTCACCTGTAATGACACAGGTTTCGCGTTTCGACCGCTTTAAAGATCCTGTTGGGGTGATACAAAGCTACCGTTTAATCAAGGAATATGTTCCTGTCCAGCTGGTTCTGGCAGGAGGGGGTGCATCCGATGATCCCGAAGGGCAGGAGGTACTTCAGGAAGTAAAATCATACGCCGGTGACGATCCGGACATACACATTCTCGAGCTTCCCCCTGATGCTCACCGGGCTATTAATGCCCTGCAGCGGGGATCGGATATCATTGTTCAGAAATCGCTGAAAGAAGGTTTCGGGCTGACGGTTACCGAAGGTTTATGGAAAGGTAAACCTGTCATTGCCGGAGATACGGGAGGCATTAAATTGCAGGTGATTAACCATTTTTGCGGCTTTAGGGTCAATACGCCGGAAGGGGCAGCAATGCGCATCCGTTACCTCCTGAAGCATCCTGAAATCATGGAAACAATGGGCAGGAATGCTCACCAGATTGTATTGGATAATTTCCTGATTACACGTCATCTCCGGGAATACCTCACACTGGTGGTCGCTTTAATTTTTGGCTCCGAAGAAAAGATCGAACTTAAATTGCCGGTGTTTTAACGGAATAATCAAAACCTTTACCGGGAACGGTTTTATCGGGCAAATCCCCGGGGTGGATCAAACCTCCCGGTGTTTGCCCTTTTTTATGTTCTTCAGATACCGGTGAACGGGTTAAAACTGGTTTAATGTCAGTAACTAATCCAAAAAAACAGGAACAATTCCTGTTAAACATTGTTGTTATTGATATTGAATCCAAAAAAAACTAAAAATATGATTCTTGGTTTATTAAAAGAACACGGTAATGAAACCCGTGTGACCCTGCTCCCTGAGAATGTAAAAGTTCTGGTCGACCTGAAAGTAAAAGTTTTGGTCGAGGAACATGCAGGAGACAAGGCTTTTACTTCAGATCAGCTGTATATTGAAGCAGGAGCCGAAGTTGTTTCCCGAAAAACAGTTTTTGACCGGGCAGATGTTTTGCTGCAGATACAACACCCCGATCAGGGTGATGTGGAAAAAATCAAAGATGGCCAGGTATGGATCAGTGCATTTAATCCCCTGATGGATACAGCGCTTGTGAAACAATTCCTTGAAAGAGGCATTACCACTTTCAGTCTGGATTCGATTCCAAGAACATCCCGGGCCCAGGCCATGGACATCCTTTCGTCGATGGCAACTGTTGCAGGACACAAGGCTGTACTTGAAGCAGCCCTGAAATTACCCACTTTTTTCCCGATGTTTATGACTGCCGCCGGAACTATCCGTCCTGCCAATGTATTGATACTTGGCGCTGGTGTGGCTGGTCTTCAGGCCATTGCAACTGCCAGGCGCCTGGGAGCACAGGTTCAGGCTTTTGATGTCAGATCGGCAGCCAAAGAAGAGGTCAAAAGCCTCGGGGCCAGATTTGTCGAAGTGGAAGGAGCTTCTGAAGACAAGGCGGCCGGCGGATATGCCATTGAACAAACCGAAGAGTTTAAGAAAAAACAGCAGCAGGCTATTAATGATCATGCTGCCAAATCCAATGTGGTTATCTGTACCGCTCAGATACCCGGAAGAAAAGCTCCATTGCTTTTGCCCCGTGAAGCTGTGGATCATATGATTCCCGGCAGTATCATTATCGATCTGGCTGCATCAACCGGGGGAAACTGTGAACTGACCAAAGATAACGAACTCATTGTTTACAAAGGAGTAACCATCATCGGGCAATCCAATTACCCGGCACAAATGCCTTTGGATGCCAGCCGCATGTTTGGAAAAAATGTCCTGAACTTCCTGAAACTGATCATTGGGGAAGACGGTGGACTAAACCTCAATTTCGAAGATGATATTGTAAAAGGAACCTGCATTACCCATCAGAAAGAGATATACAACGAAAGGGTTAAATCAGTCATTGAAAACGTTTAAAAAAACCAGCTATGGAACAAGTATTACATTTTTTCTTTATGTATAAGGAAGCCATTTTCATCATTGCCTTATCTGTTTTTCTGGGTATTGAAGTGATTTCGCATGTGCCCGCTGTTTTGCATACTCCGCTCATGTCGGGAGCCAATGCCATCAGCGGTGTTATCATTATCGGGGGCATCATCCTTGTTGGTCATGCCGACCTCTCTCATTTTTCTCTTTCACTGGTGCTTGGAATCCTGGCACTTATTTTCGCGACCTTGAACGTGGTGGGAGGATTTGCCGTTACCGACCGGATGCTTGAAATGTTTAAAAAGAAAAAAAGTAAGAAATCATGAATGAAATTTTAGGAACAGTAAACGGAATAACATTTACCGTTGGTGATAGCTTACTTGAATTAAGTTATTTGATTGCCGCTCTTTTATTTGTATGGGGTCTGAAACTTTTGTCGCACCCTGAAACGGCACGGCGCGGAAACCTTTGGGCTGCCGCCGGTATGGGATTGGCCATGCTGACAACCCTTTTACTGCATAAGGATCATGCGGGAAACGGAATCCCGATGACCAATGTATGGATTATCCTGGCTGCCATCGGTGTTGGTTCGGCAGTTGGCTGGATCATAGCCATTAAAGTTAAAATGACCGCTATGCCTCAGCTGGTTTCATTATACAATGCCACAGGAGGCGCAGCTTCGGCACTGGTTGCTTTACTTGAATTCCCCAATGCACAGGCGGGTGATTTTAATTCCCTGCTCGTAACGGTTCTGGGGCTCATCATTGGTTCCATCGCGTTTAGCGGAAGTATGATTGCCTACGGGAAACTGGACGGAAAAGTCGGTGATATTTTTGCCGGCTACATGAAATACATCAACATCAGTTTATTGGTGGTAACCTTAGGCCTTGGCGCCTGGCTTATATTTTCAGGCCAGCCACCCCTCGAACTGACCTGGGCGATATACCTTTTACTGGCCTTGTCGCTGTTATACGGAGTGCTCTTTGTGATGCCCATCGGGGGTGCCGATATGCCGGTAGTGATTTCATTGCTGAATGCATTAACCGGAATCGCCGCGGCTATGGGCGGGTTTATTTATTCCAACGAGGCCATGATTCTTGGAGGTATCCTGGTTGGAGCCGCCGGGATGATCCTGACCATGCTGATGTGTAAAGCAATGAATCGCTCACTCCTGAATGTAATTATAGGTGCTTTTGGAGGAGGTGGGGCTTCAATCACTCACGAACAAGGAACGATAAAGGAAATTCAATTGAGTGATGCTTCTATCCTGCTGAGCTATTCGAAACAGGTTGTTATTATACCGGGCTACGGTTTGGCTGCTGCTCAGGCACAACATGCCGTCCACGAACTGGAAATGTTGCTCGAAAGTAAAGGTGTAACAGTTCGTTATGCCATTCATCCGGTGGCCGGTCGTATGCCCGGGCACATGAATGTGTTGCTGGCCGAAGCCGATGTACAATATGAGCAGCTGGTTGAAATGGATCACATCAACCCGGATATGCCCAATGTGGATGTAGCGATCATTATCGGCGCCAACGATGTAGTCAACCCGGCAGCTTACGACGACCCGGGAAGCCCGATTTACGGCATGCCGATTATCAATGCCCACCTGGCAAAAAACATCATCATCATGAAACGTGGAATGGGTAAAGGTTACGCCGGAATTGAAAACTTCCTTTTCTTCAATGATAAAACACGAATGCTTTTCGGCGACGCCAAAAGCTCCCTTCAAAAACTGGTAAACGAAATAAAGAGCATGTAAAAATATTCAAATCAGAGATTTGCAAGGGCTTCATGAAAATGAGGCCCTCTTTCTTTCTACATCAGGACTAGACAAATCCAGAAAACAGGGAGGCTGTTTCTTTTAATTTTGGTCTTCTTTTAATTCATTCAGGAAAGCAATTGACTCATCTAATTTTTTACCCCGGAATTTCCTTAAAAAGTATACGATTATGACGGCTATCACAAGTCCCCCAATAACAGAATAAATAAACCAGTCCATAATACCGTATTTATACAAACTAAGATTGAGAAATGCTTTTGCAATCACAATCAAAAAAGGGCCTGAGTAAAATGGAATTAGCACATAAAGACTGTATGTATCAGAAAGCTCAAGGTGTCTAAGTCTTGAAACCTTTTGCTGCGCTTCCATTACTGAGGATTTTGTATCACATATGTTTTATCATATTTCGGATAAGATTTCCATAGCTGAATAATAATGTCCTGAATCAGATCTTTCCTGTCTTCAGAGTCTTTACAATAGATACGGGCTACTTTGGCGATTAATTTTTTATAACCTTCGAGGTATTCAATAAACCCTTCATTCTGTGATTTTAATTCTTTCAACCTGCTTTAATTTTATCGTTCTAAATTGCTTATCTACCCTATTATTCGCAAGTGATTTCGAAATGTCACATTCTTTGAAGTATTTTTTATGGCGGATTCTGTATTATGAAAATAACCAATAGAGTTAAGATACTATTGTTCAACCCAAAAGCCCGGCCAGACGACCATACTTTCGGGTTACGTTTATACTATTTCGGGAAATGGATCGTATTTAAATTCCCCCGGTGTTGTAAATTCTGTAATTTGTTTCTTTACGAAGACTATTCTTTTCGGTTCTGAACAGAATTATATCTGATCCAGCAACTCATCCAGGTTTTCAAGTGCAGCAGTAAATCCTTCTTTGAATCCCATTTCGAGGATCATTTGCAGATCAGCAAGTTTTTCGTACTTCGTTTCAATGTCGACAATAATTGAATCGCCGGACCCGGTAAAGCTTACCGACCATATTGATTTTGGAGCATCGGCATTAAATGTACCTTCTTCATCGCAGAAAACGTCGATACCCCTGAAATTTTTTAATGGAGTAATTGACTGATAATCGGCTCTTGCCCAACTTTCTATTCCATCGGGACCAACCATGACATAAAGCCAGAAACCACCCACGCTGAAATTCATCGATTTGGTTTTTGCTTTCCACGGTTTTGGCGCCCACCACCGATCCAAAAGTTCGCTTTCGGTCCATGCCGACCATACTTTTTCAAGCGGCGCTGCAAATTCTCTTTTTACTTTAATTACGGAGTTTTCCTTTTCAACGGAAAAGTCCATTAAAAGACTACTTTTCATTTTCTGTTGTTTTTAAATTGGTTAATACTTCGTCCAATTGATTGAACCGGTCATCCCAGAGCAGTCTGAACTGTTCCAACCAAATGTCAATTTCTTTTATTTTATTTGCTGCGATGTGATAGTAAATTTCCCTTCCCACTTTTTGCTGTGTTGAAGCTGCCGGTGAGAACAACTTTTTTTGCCGTCCACTACCTGGTGCGCATTTTTAAATCCTTTTAATTCGAAGCGATGATTTGTGCAGTAAACCACCGAGTTGTATGCCCCGGCTTCGCCTCTTTCACGCAGCTTATTGCCGGGATCAGTGGTCCACTGGCCATCAATAATGTATTTATAGGCATATTTACCGGGCTTTAGTTTCAGCTCAGCCGTCCAGCCGTTGCCCGTAAACTTCATGGGAGTCTCATTGGTACCCCAGTTGTTGAAAGTTCCTGAAATATAAACTTTTCGTGCTGATTGATATCCATGGAGATAAAAACGTGCGGTTTGACTGCTGTATACAAAAGCATTGGAAACTTCCAGCTTGTTAATGCCATAAACAATTGAATTTTCAGTTCCTTTCCCGTTAAAGTTCATCCATTTATCGATCACCAGGAACAGGTCATTGATGCTGATTTTTTTATCGGCCTTTGCCTCCACCGATTTCGAAAGTTCAACAAGGTATGGTTGTACCTTTTTAACCTTCCAGGTTTCTCCGTCAGCCACAACAATGGTTTTGCCACTGTAAACCTGTGCAATCAGGGTGCTGTCCAGGTCAAAAAGTTCCGAAACCTGCTTTTTCTCCTGCTCCGTCCATTTCAGATTGAGCGAGAAAATCAGCTGTCCGTTTTCGATCCGGCAGACTTTATCCGGATCGGGTTGGGCCCGGGTGCACAGAAAACTGAACAAAAGCCCAACAAACAGCAAAATATGGCATACAAATTTTTTCATTTCCCTTCTCCTTTCCAAAAACGGATTCCAAACTGTTTTTTTACAAAATTTACACATACAATTCAGTGTTCCAGAAAACTATCGCCCAGCATTCCGTCAACAGTAGTGCCGAATGCTTCACTTAAAGCATCCAGGTTGCCCGTTTCACCATCAACCGTTGCATCAATCAGGAACAACCGTCCGGCCCGTTTCATCGGAATAATCACTGAGTCAGCCTTGAGTTTGAATTCAGGTTCGTAAACTTCAGAGTAGTTTGTTCTTATTGATGTTGAGATGGAAACAGGAAGGATTCCCGGGATGCCGGATGTGGTGAGCCGGCTTGAAAACGACATTAAAAATACAGCCACAACAATCGTAACGATGCTGAAGAGTTTACTGTATTTTAATCGTTCCGGGTTCATCCTGGAAATTTTGATCCAAAGTAATCAATTTTATACTTTTAAAAAACCATTGTTTAGTAAACGTCCGGGACATTTTCTCCCCTTTTCCAGAGGGAATAAAATTCATTTAACCGATCAGCGACTCCCCGATTTAAAGAAGTGCAAGTGCCAGCAGGCCTACCATCGCGAACGACACCATACTTAAAATAACCGTAGGCACGGAAAAATAGCGCAGGGTTTCGGAAGACGACATTCCGGAGAACTTACTGATGACCCAGAAGAAACTGTCGTTGGCATGCGACAGCATCATGGAGCCGGATCCCATAGCCAGAACGGCCAGCGTCGTACCCCATTCGCCCGACAAACCCAGGCTATCCAAAAGCGGGGCCGAAATCGAAGCTGCCGTTATAATGGCAATGGTGGACGAGCCCTGAGAAGTTTTTAACAGAACGGCAATCATATACGGAATAAAAAGACCCAGCCCCAGGGTGGCCACCTGCTGCCCGAGGTGGTTTACAATTCCTGATTCTTTAATTACCGCGCCAAAGGTTCCGCCGGCTGCAGTAACAATCAGGATTGGTCCTGCTTTTTCAATGGCTGTGTCAAGCAGCTTGTTCCATTGACTGATGTTGAAATTCCGCAGCAAAGGAATAGCCACAATACATCCGGCTAAAAGTGCCATTACCGGGTCGCCGGCCAGGCCAATCAGCTGGGTCAGGATTGATCCTTCAGCTGTACCGGCGATGATCTGAAATACGGATTTAAACGTAATCAGCGCCAAAGGTACTAAAATGGGTAAAAACGCGAGTGAAGCTGCCGGCAAAGGACGTGAGGACTCAACTTCGTCAGCCGTTGTTTCTGAACTAACTGTATATTTCCGGGAACGCAGGCGAATGAATGCATAAGCTGCTATAATCCCGGGAATGGCTACAAGTGTGCCAAGCAATATAACATTTCCGATCGGAGCTCCCACGATACTGGTTGCTGCTGTCGCGCCGGGGTGAGGTGGTACCAGGCAATGAACCCCATACAACGAAATGGCCAGTACCGGCGCCATAACTGTTATCGCGGTTTTTGAACTCCGGGCCAGCGACCGGCATATTCCGCTCAGTACGATAAATCCTGAATCACAAAAAATGGGCAGGCCGGTCATAAAACCAGTGATAGCCATGGCTGCCGGGGCTTTGTTTTCGCCTGTACGTGCCAGGAAAAAACGGGCAATGCTGAGTGCGGCTCCGCTTTGGTCTAGGATGATGCCAATGATGGTGCCGAGAATAATGATTAACCCGATGGATTCGAGGGTACCGCCGAAGCCTTTTTTTAATACCGGCACAATGGATGCAGCGGGCAGTGTGAGCAATGCCATCAGTAAACTGACCAGCAACAACGAAAGGAAGGTATTGAATTTAAAAACGGAAGTAAGGAGTATGATTGACAGGATCCCTCCCGCGAGAATCAGAATTTCAAAAATGATATCCATTTTTTCTTTAAAAGTATTTATTTTTTTGACATTCAGGATCAATTGCCAAACTGCTTCATTTCGATTTGTTATGCTTTTTTAAGTCTTCCCGGATCCGAATTTTTGTTTAAGCAAACAGCTGCAATATTTAAACAATCTGAATCACATGATACAAAACGAAATACTCCCCGAACATCAGCCATTTTTCTTCGGATGTCCTTGAAATTTTAAGTTTAAGAAATAAAGATTTATCCGGCGACCAATTCGCTGAACCCGGTCAGGTTTTGTTTTTTTTGTAACTTTGACCCTTTCTGAAAAGAAAATTGCAGGTTGAATAGACACTTTAAAACAACATACAATGGCATTGATTAACGAAAATTACCTGAAACTTCAGGCGGGGTATCTGTTCCCGGAAATTGGAAGAAGAGTTCGCGAATTTGTTGAGGCTAATCCGGACAAAAAAGTTATACGTATGGGTATTGGCGACGTTACCCAACCGCTGGTGCCGGCAGTTGTTCAGGCTTTTCACGCAGGAGTTGACGACATGGCCAGTGCAGATACCTTTAAAGGTTATGGCCCGGAACAGGGGTACGATTTTCTGCGCGAAGCCATAGCGCTAAACGATTACCAAAACCGCGGAGTTGATATTTCGGCCGACGATATTTTTGTGTCCGACGGTTCGAAATGCGATACCGGAAATATTCAGGAAATTTTTGGCGCGACCAACAAAATTGCAATTTGCGATCCGGTTTACCCGGTTTATGCCGATACCACCGTGATGTCGGGAAAAACCGGTGCAATGCAAAGTAATGGTTATTTCGAAGGGATTATTTACATGCCCTGTAACGAAGCAAACGGTTTTATTCCGGAATTGCCGGCCGAACGTCCTGACCTGATTTTTCTGTGTTATCCGAATAATCCAACCGGAACAGTGGCTTCCAAAGAAGAACTGACCAAATGGGTACAATACGCCAAAGCAAATAAATGCATCATTTTGTTCGATGCGGCCTACGAATCATACATTACTGATCCGGCTATTCCTCGTTCGATCTTCGAAATCGAAGGAGCAAAGGAAGTCGCTATTGAATTCCGAAGCTTCTCGAAAACTGCCGGATTTACAGGAACCCGTTGTGCGTTCACAGTAATTCCGAAAGAACTGAAAGCATACGACAGCCTGGGAAATACTCATCCGGTAAAACCCATGTGGAATCGCCGTCAAACGACCAAATTCAACGGAGTTTCGTATCCCGTGCAGAAAGCTGCTGCAGCTGTTTATTCCGAAGAAGGTAAAAAACAGGTAATGGAAGTGATTGCCTATTACCTCGAAAATGCCCGGATCATGCGCGAAAGCCTGAAGGAATGCGATTATACTGTTTTTGGCGGAGTAAATGCACCATATGTCTGGGTAAAAACAAAAGGTGGAGCCACATCGTGGGATTTCTTCGACAAAGTGCTCAGCGAAGCCAATGTAGTTGGAACTCCCGGTTCAGGCTTTGGACCGTCGGGCGAAGGTTATTTCCGTTTTTCGGCCTTTGCCGACCGCGATCATGTGCTGGAAGCCATGGAGCGGATTAAAAATCTGATATAAGCACAAATCCGGAATAATGAATGAGCTTGTCTTAAAAAAATAAATATTAAACACGAAGGCACAAAGCCACTAATAAAAACCATTAATTATTAACACTTTGTGTCTTCGAGTCTTTGTGTTTAATTAGTTTTTTGCCTTTTAAGACAGCCTCATTTCAGGCCTACCTGATAGTACCCAGAATATCCCCCAGTAAACCATCAAAATTCATCACATGATCAGGTTTGGGTGAATAACCCAAAAGTACAACAATCAGGTCCCGCGATGGAATGATGAATATTTGCTGTCCGTCGTGCCCGTTGCACGAATACATGTCTTCAGGCGCCGAAGGATAAAATTTGGAGGTATTCAACCAGAACAGGGACCCGTATTTTCCGTTGCTGTCTGATGCCGGTGTTGTACAGTATTTCACCCATCCTTCCGGCAAAATGCGTTCGCCGTTAAAAATCCCATCCTGAATATTTAACAGGGCATACCGGGCATAGTCGCGTGCCGTGGCGTAGATGTATGACGAACCAACCAGCGTTCCGGACGGATCAGCTTCAAAAACCGCATCGGACATGCCGATTTTGTTGAATAGCCGGGTTGGTGCAAAACGGTAATAGTCCGCATCGTTTTTAAAGCTTTTTCGCATCAGGTGGCTGATCAGGTTTACCGATCCGGATGAATAATACCATTTGCTTCCAGCCGGAAAAGCAGGGGGCTGGTCAGAAGTAAATTTCGCAAAATCATTTTCGCAATAAATCATTACCGTTACGTCCGACCGGTTTCCGTAGTCTTCGTTCCAACGTAATCCGCTTTGCATCTGCATCAGGTTGTTGATCGTAATTTGTTTTCGGTCGTCATTTTTCCATTCCGGAATGTCTGCCGGCTGATTGATGTCCAGGGTTCCGTCCTGAACAAGAATTCCGACCAGCGAATTGGTAAAACTTTTTGCCATCGACCAACTCAGGAAACGTGTTTTTGAATTGAAGGACGGATTGTAACTTTCGGCTACCGGAATACCTTTATGAACCACCATAAACGCGAAGGCATGACCGTTGTATCCATCGCCAACCATCAGTTTTTGGGTAATCCGGGCCAGACTGACGGTATCGATGTTGGTAATCGTGTCGGGAATTACATTTCCCAAAGGCCAGGCGATGGTATCCTGATTGTATGTTATTGCTGAATCCGGAAATTTTATTTTTCGAAGTTCCGCTTCATCAGCACCCCGGAGCAAAGTACATCCAAAACCTTTCCGGTAAATGGCTTTTGATTTACCCCATAAAAATGTGCTTGTTACACTCGAATCCTGAAAATCAACCTGGCTTTTGGTATACTGGATGAACGAAAAATGCAGATCAAGCGCTTCCACTTCGGCCTGTTCCCTGTTGGACACAAAAACTGCTGAGCATAAATATTTGGCCGGATAACCGGTGATGATTGGCAGTAAGGAATTAATATAGATAACTCCGTAGCCCAATCCGGCCACCAGAAGGATCAGAACCGACCACCGGATTCGCTTTTTCATTCGTTTGGAGGATGATGTTGCCATAAGGTTGTTTTTAGGGGTAAATGTTTTTCCTGAATTAATTCCGTTAAATTAAACAATCCTGCAGAAAAAAAGGGCAAGTATTCCGTACAAGTTATAATCCTTTTCTTTCCGGCAGAAATTTGTCATTCCGGTATGGACAGAATTTTCAGAAATGACTAATGTTTAGTACTGTTAAAAGCAGTTAACGATTGTTACCGGTTGCTTGTTATTGCCTGTATTTTTTTACTTTTGCCGGAAGCCATGATAAACCAATGACGTACAGAAAAAAAATACTCCTTTTAGCTTTCCTTTTGATCTCTTTTGATCTCTTTTCACAACAGGTGGAAGAAATTGATCCAATGCCCATCAGGTTAAAAGGACAGGTATTGAGCCTGGATGACGAATCACCGGTGCCCTATGCATTTGTACTGAATTACCGGACTCACGGCGGAGTAACAACCGACGAACAGGGCCGTTTTGCCATGGATATGATGAATGTCGACAGCCTGGCTATTACCTCACTTGGATTTTCAAAAACCATAATCCATATACCGGCCACCTACAACGAAATGAACGTGTTGATTTTGTATGCAAAACCGGTCCGTATTGCCATTCCTGAAGTCAGTGTGACTGGTGACAAACTGCATGTTGAGGGATTACCGGAAGGTAAAAAGCTGGATATTGATCCGCAGTTGCGGGGTGATGCCTTCAACAAAAAACCCCCTGTTATAGCGGCATTTTTCAATCCGGTCAGTTTCCTGCAGTATTACATCAGCAAAAGTGAACGCGAAAAGCGGGAAACCCGGAAAGCGATAATAACCGAAAAACAATGGGAAATTTTATCCCAGTTCTACAAAAAAGACCTGGTTATGGAATTGACCGGATTGAGTGATTCTGCAGCCGACCAATTCATGATCTACATAAACAGCAAAGATTTACTGAGCCAAATGTCAACCGAATACGATGTCCGGGCTGCCATCAGGGAACAGTATACGATCTATAGGGCGGAAGGACATTAGTCCCGGATTTGAAAACATCGGGAAGATTTGATAATTGTTTTATATGAGTGTCCGGTATATTACCTAACGTATACAGAAATTGTTCATTAAGTAGTCATTAAATGGTCAATAGGTTGTAAAAAACAAGATATGACGACTTAAATGACAATAAATGACAATAAATGACTACTTATGAATAAAAAAAATCAATTTAGGTAAAGAAAAGGATATTCAATAAATATTATAAGGAGTAACACAGTGAAGGAGCTACCGAAAAAAAAACATATTGTACTTAAGGATAAGACTAAGCCGGCTATGAGCGAAGCCTCCGGTGATGGACTGATTCGTCTGAACAAATACATCTCGAATGCGGGAGTTTGCTCGCGTCGTGATGCTGACAAACTGATTGGCGACGGTTTGGTTTCCGTAAACGGCGAAGTGGTGACTGAACTCGGACGAAAAGTGACGATCGATGATGATATCCAATTCGATGGAAAACGACTTAACCCGGAACGGAAAGTTTACCTTCTGCTCAATAAACCCCGTGGTTTTGTAACCACCCTCGACGATCCCCATGCTGAACGAACAGTGATGCAACTGATAAAGAATGCCTGTACGGAACGGATTTATCCGGTTGGAAGGCTCGATATGCAGACTACCGGCGTATTGCTGTTCACGAACGACGGAGAACTGGCGAAAAAACTCACGCATCCAAGCTTTGAAAAAGAGAAAGTCTATCATGTTCAGCTCGACAAGGATTTTCTTCCCGAAGACATGGAGAAAATACGAAAAGGAGTTGAACTGGAAGATGGATTTATTGCCGCTGACGATATCCAGCTGATTGAGCCAAAAGATGCCCGTCAGGTTGGCATTGAAATCCATTCAGGGAAAAACCGGATTGTACGCCGCATATTTAATCACCTGGGTTATCAGGTTGAGAAACTCGACCGTGTGCTTTTTGCCGGACTGACCAAAAAAGATTTACCCCGTGCCCGTTATCGTTTTTTGACGCATCAGGAAATCAATTTTTTGAAAATGAGTTGATGTAATGAAATTCACTTTCGCATACTAATTAGCTGCAGCTTGGAAAAGGAATTTTTACAAATTATAACTGAGAATCAGGGAATCATTCACAAGGTTTGTTCCATTTATTGCGATTTGGAAGAGGACCGCCGCGATTTATTTCAGGAGATACTTGTGCAACTGTGGAAATCATATCCTTCCTTCAGGTTCGAATCAAAATTTTCGACCTGGATGTACCGTGTTGCATTGAATACTGCGATTACCAGTTTCAAGAAAGATAAAAGGCAACCCGACAAATCGGGAATATCTTATGAAAAACTGCAGCTCGCTGAAGTCATCTATGATTCGGGGATAGAAGATAAGATTAAAATGCTGAATAATGCCGTTGCTCAGTTAACGGGTGTCGAAAAGTCAATCATTCTGTTGTTCCTTGAAGATAAAAAATATGAAGAAATCGCGGAGATTACAGGCATCACTCAAAATTACGTGAGGGTAAAAATGAACCGGATTAAAAAGAAACTGAAGACCTTAATGAATACAGAAGAATAGATGGATTTAAAGGATTTAAAATCGGTGTGGGATACATATTCTTCTCGGGAGATGGACAAACATCAATTGGGAACGGAATCCATTCATGAGCTTTTGAAATACCGGACCAAAACGCTGGTTGACCTTATTGACCGGAACATCCGTATCGGCATGGCTGTTTTGCTGGCTTATATTGCCTATGTCATCCTGGATGACTTCTTCCTGGCTAAAATCATGATTACCGAACCCATTGAATATCCATCCTGGCTGATCCCGATTGACGTGTTTTCGAATGTCCTGATCGTTACCACATACCTGTTTTTTGTCCTTCGTTACCTGCGTGTGAAACGAAGTTTTTCGCCTGACACCCAACTCAAGGCGTTGCTTACCGGAATATTGGATACACTGAAAACTTACCGGCGCATGTTTTACCTGGCGGTAATTATTCTGCTCATTAACATGATTGTTAGTTTTGCTGCCGGTATATACCAGGGTGTCAAATACAAGGCTGATTCGGTCAGCGGCGGAATAGAGAATATAGCTACTTCAAAAATACTGCTCATCGTTGGCGCAGGACTGGCGGTTCTGATCCCCTTGATTCTGCTTACCTATTTCTTTCTCCGCTGGGGATTCAATAAACTATACGGCCGTTATCTGGTCCGGTTAAACGAAACACTGCTGGAGCTTGATGAATCGGGGAATCCGGAATAGCAGCGGCCTGAGCCTTCCCAGGAACTGGTCTCCATGAAACTTTCAGGAGTGGATTTAAAGGCCTTCAGTCAACCTTTACCGCAAAAGTCCTGAATGAAAACCGGGAGATAAGTTCAAGGTTGTCTTTAAATGATTTTAGAGGTAATTGCGCAACACTGGGCTTAATACTGTCCAGGATTTCTTTTGAAAACTTATCGGGAAACTTCGTTTTAGCCAGGAATTCAGTAAAAAGCATTTGATCATCGGATTTGGAGAGTTGGTCGATAAAATTCTGCGCGAGATGCGAATAGCCAATCATAATACTTAAAACTATCATAATGGGAGCAAAATCATCTTCCGAAAAATCATCGCTCACTTTAAGCTTCCGATGTGCTTTTATGATCCGGTAAATGTTGATAAAACGGTTAATGGTGCGTGGCGAATGTCCGAACAGAACGGAAATATCCTGCAGACATTCCAGTTCATCTTTCAAAAAGGTTAGTCTTTCATTCCGTTCTTCTATCAGCTCAGGAAAATCAGGGTGTTCAGGTATCCTGTCTGAACCTGAACGGATTTGACTTGGCGGACTGCCCGGATCAATATTTCCCGGATCCTGCACTCTCCCATTTCCCGCGACAGGTTCAGGAAGAGGCGTTTCTTTCTCCATTTCGTTGCGCAACAGGTATTCAATCAGGTTCTTCCTGCCGGTTGTATTGATTTGCCGGAGCGAGAAAGGAATCTGGAATATCTTTTCCAGGTAGTCATACGAGGTGGCTGCTCCGGTAAGTGACAGGTCTTCTTCATCAGAACTGTTTTTTTGATACCCCCCGGAAGATTGCTTCCCGAACAAATTTTTGTACTTCTCGCTCAGCGCGTTATTCAGCCATCGCGGATCAACTCCAACCACAACTACAAAGAGTGGAAATGCCAGTAATAAATGAATGGCTTCGAGTACCTTGACCACAATTTCTTCCCTGCAGCGGTCGAGATCGTCGATATACAGGATGATCCGGTCTATCTGAAGCTTCACATCAAAAGGATTACTGATCATTTTCTCCTTATCGGTCTCCGATAACTCATGCTGTTTGCGCAGAAGTTCGTCCAGTTTGCTAAAATCTTTCCTGATCCATGATATCAAACCAAGTTGTCTGGAATAATTTTCATCCCGTGATCGTTGTTCTATAAACTCGAGCAGTTTACGGCCACTTTTCAGATCCTCGATTTCTTTCCGGGCATCAGCTATTTTTTTATCCAGAACTTCTAAAGTGCCGGTCAGAGATTTAATTTCGGTATCGATTTGTTGCAGATCTTTAAAATCCTGTTCCGGATGCGAATCAATCGTTTCCTTAAGACTTTTCAGCCTTTCAAATGCAATGTTGAATTCCTTCCTGACTGGCGACAGCATCCTGAATGCATTTCCGACGTTGGCTGCAATAAGAAGACCTATTCCTGAAACCCATTGGGTGAGTGAAAACCATTCCTCTGCAAAATAGTATCTGATGGCCAGGGAGCCTGCCAGTATGACCAGGGTAGCGATGAATACTACTGCCCAGCGTTTCCCCTTCATTTCACTTAAGGTACGCGCAAAATAGAGGAATTTACTTTTCTGATCCTGAAATTCATCCAGGCATTTCCCCAGCTCTTTTCCGCTTTGTATAATGGTTTCAACATGTTCATTTTTCAGGCTTTTCAAATCATTGCTGATGTTTTCATCACGAAGTAAAAGCTTGAGGATGTTGAATCCTGAAATATCTTCAAGCCGGCTGCGTTGTATTTCTTTTTCGTTCAGCAGCCTCCCGATTTTATCGGTTAATTCGTTGCGCTTTTCCTCGACGGCTTCCCGCTGAGCGCTTGTGATATTCAGTGTATCCGAAAGTTTCTTTAATTCATCTTCTTTCTCCTCCCTGGCCGCGAACGAATTCAGCGAATCAAATATCTCTGTGATCAGGCTGGCCCACAGGTTGCTGTCAGAATAGTGCCATGAATTGAATTTGACCTGAACCACATTTTTAACAAATCCTTCATTTTTTGATTTGGAGTATTGCTGAATTTTCTGGCTCAGTTTATCCATGAAAAAACTTTTCCCTGTTCCCCAGTTGCCAAACAGCCCGATGGCAAGGGGAGGTTTTACGTCCTTCAGCGAAATGACTGTTGCCAGTGACTGAATATCGTATTCAAATTCAAGTTTGTCGTCGGTGCCCTGGTGGTTGCCTTCTGATGCCAGCAGGGGTAAAAGGAAATTATTGACCTGTTTTTTGGGCGGAGGCGTTGGTTCAGGGCCGGCTGTCGAGGACTCCTCCATCAGGAAGTTATAAGTTTGCCGGTCAACAATTCCTGTTTCGCGTATTTTTTTCTGCCGTTGATATTCCATGATTGCCTCGGTTGTTGCAGGACCTGGTATTCCATCAACAACACTTTTGAAGAATCCAAGCGTTTGCAGGGCATGTTGAATTTCCCGGATGTCAAAATCAGTTTCCGCTGTAAACTCAGTTACCTCAGGCGAAACTATTCGTTGAAGTCGATCCAGGGTTTGTTGTGCAATGGAAGTGATAAATTCCACGTTCTCATCTGCAGGCTGAGAACTTTGGGAGGTCATTTTTGAGCCCTGATTCATCGTTTCAGACCTATCGCGAACCGCTGAAACCGACCGGAAAAATACTTCAACCAATTCCGGAGATTCCGTTTCATACTTTTGAAGCAGATTGGAGGCAGCATTAAGTGACTCTGAAACTACCTGTCCGTAATTCCCATTATTCAGGTATTGTGCAGAACTCCACCATTCCTTGTTCTTTTCCAGAAATTGGCCCAGTGTTGTAGAATACTCTTCAGCAATCTGTTGTTCGGGGCTTTGGTTTTGTGGTTTCATAAAACAGTTTTTTAAAGATTTCTTCCTGAAAGTTTAAAAGAAAGGACAAATCATTGTTTCATGTTGTGATTATAAACATTTTAACATGTTGAATTGTTGAAAAAACAACTTAGTCAAAGAAATAAACAGTTATGCAATCCAAAGCACAAAGTGTGGAAGAGTACATCAGTCGGATTCCCGAAAGCCAACAGGAAGCCTTTCGCCTGCTGCGGAAAATAATTCTTGAAAATCTGCCCGCTGGTTTTAAGGAGGAAATGAGCTATGGCACGATTGGTTATGTAGTTCCTTTCAGTATTTATCCGAAAGGATATCACTGCGATGCGAAACTTCCCCTGCCATTCCTGAATATTGCGGCTCAAAATAACTTTATAGCACTCTACCATATGGGGATATATGCCAATCCTGAATTATTTCACTGGTTTACCAGCGAATATCCTAAACACAGCAAATTGAAACCGAATATGGGAAAAAGCTGTATCAGGTTTAAAAATTACAGTCAGTTACCGTTTCAATTAATTGCTGAATTGGTGCGCAAAGTTAGTGTTGAAGATTGGATTCGTGAATATGAATTGAATGTGTTGATAAAATAATAGAATTGAAATCAAACGAAAATAAATAACAACCTTAAAAACTTATTGACATGAAAGCGATTAAAATCATCGGAATTGCATTTTCTGAAACCATTTGAAGCAACCGATTATGCCTACATGAGCACCGATGCGTTGAATGATTCGGTAACCAATGTAAAATGGGGTTTTAAAGGTAAAATGAACTATCCGATGAACCTGATGATGCTACCATGGACATGGAAAAAATGCTGGCTCCTGATTTGGAAAATGGCTTAAACAATCTGAAGTCAATTCTTGAAAAGTAATATTCTGTGTTTTAATAGAAATAATCTGTGGGGATTATTTTTTCTTATGAAAGCAACAGAACAGCATAATTTTTATCTTAAAACTTTGATTGAAAATACGACGATAAAGAATTTCCATTATTTAAAATCTGTTTAAAATTAGTTCTTTGATCCCGTGAGGTATCATATATGGGTAGATAATAGATTGAAATGCAAGGTTTCGTCCCGGATGGGACGGAATATTTGGCAATAAATTTACCATCTACTCCGCCAACTGGCGGATGCCTAAGGCACTATCATTATCTACAGAATTTTGACCGAATAATAGTATTTTGAAAAACAAACATAGGGACTTAAGTATTAAGAATGATATCATGTCGTTTTATTTATCGATCAAAAATTTGACTCACCCCCTCGCATCTGAGATGCTTGCCCCCTCTCTTTGCAAAGATAGGGGGAACCCCGAGCTCGTCGAGGGGTGGGGTGAGTGAATTTGGAATACGACACTAATTTGTTTCACATACTTTGTTACTTACGCTTTCAGGAAATTAAAAAACTGAAAAAAAAACTTACAGCAGAGTTTGTCGGAACCTTTTGGTTGGTTTCTGGCGGTTGTGGAAGTGCAGTTTTAGCTGCGGCATTCCTAAATAGCTGAACTATTTTCTGAATATTTAATAATTCCTGACCATCTGTCAGTAGGATTAATGTTGGATTACTTTTTGATGAGTTTTGTCTTTAATATTTTGATTTCAACAGCTATGACAGACAAGAAACTTAACATAATATATGATGAGATTTGCAATAATCTGGCGGAACGTAAATTAAAACCGGCGTTTGATCGTTTGAAGAAACTTATTGATGAAAACGGATTAGGCATTTTTAACGACAAATGGCTTGAATTGGATCAAACCTATCATTACATGCTGCAATATACCGTCGAAGGTATTCGCGATCCGGAAAGGCAGAAAGTTTACCGCAAATTAATTGTTTCTGCTTATAGATTAGCCGACAAAGTGCACGAATCCATTCGTTTAAAACAGTCATCGTCGATTGAGTACGAAAGGAAAAGGATGTTTGAAAATCAGTTCATTTCAGATTTTGAATCTTTTCAGACCGGACTGGAGTCCTATTATTTGCACCATGAGTTGCAGGCATTGGCAGGCAACGAAAAAATCGTAAACTCCGAAAATTCAGGTGAAGCCGCAAATTACCGGCATCAACTGGTCAAACTGTTTTATCATGTTTGGTTTCGCGATCAGTTGAGTTCCGAAGAAATAAAATTCCTGAAACAATTTTTTGCAAATCCATCCATTCTGGCAGCTTACAAATCATTAATCGTTTCAGCAATAACGTTAAGCCTGCAACGCTATTTCGACGAGGCCAGATTCAGCTTGCTTTTCGATGCGTACGAAATGGAAGAAGTTCCCATTAATCAGCGGGCCCTGGTTGGATTGCTTATCACCCTTTACCAATACGACTCCCGGTTGCCTTATTATCCTGAAATCACCGGAAGATTAAATATTTTGAATGAAGATCCGGAGTTTAAACGAAACATGGAAAACATCCTGATCCAGTTAATCCGGAGTAAAGAAACGGAGAAACTTCAGCAACGGATTCGTGATGAGTTGATTCCCGAAATGATTAAAATCAGCCCGACCCTGAAAGATAAAATCAACCTCGACAGTTTGATGGAACAGGGGCTTTCGGACGATAAAAATCCGGAATGGGAGGAAATATTCAAAGATTCGCCGGGATTGATAAACAAAATGGAAGAGTTCTCCGAATTGCAAATGGAAGGGGCCGATGTTTTTTGGGATCGTTCGCCATGCTGAAATCGCACCCTTTTTTCAACGAAATCGCCAATTGGTTCGTGCCGTTTTTTCCTGAAAATCCTGAAATCCATGAGCTTGTTGATCTTTCTGAAGAAGTCAACCGAAATTTTATTGAATTGATTGGTAGTGCGCCTATTTTGTGTAATTCGGACAAATATTCGTTTTGTTTGAGTATTGAACATTTGCCCAAAGAGAATCTCGAATTCATGGCGCAGGGGTTAAAAGCCGAGATGGCGCAGTTTAATGAAATAAAAAGTGATGAAGAACTGACGGCTCCCGGCGGAAAAGCCGGGTCTGTTTCAAACCAGTATATTCAGGATTTGTACCGGTTTTACAAGCTGCATCCGCGGAAAAACGACTTTGAGGATATTTTTAACCGGCGTTTTGATTTTCACCATAAACTGATCCTTGGCAACATTTTAAAAGAAGATGGAAAGGTACTCCGGAATATTTGTGAATACTATTTTGCGAAGAATTATTTTGAAGAAGCAGCCGGCATTTTTGAATACCTGCTGAGTATTGAAAAGAACGGGGAACTGTACCAGAAAGTCGCTTTCTGCTACCAAAAAACGGGCGATTACGAAAAAGCGCTGGAGGCTTATCTGCAGGGCGAATTATACGGTCAGAACCGCTTGTGGAATTTAAAAAAAATTGCCCTTTGTTACCGGAATCTCAAACAACCGGCTAAAGCGCTGGAGTATTACAAAGCGGCTGAAAAACTCAATCCGGATGATCTGAATAACCAGTTGAATGTGGGGCATTGTTTGCTGGAACTGGATCAGTTTGAGGAAGCGCTGAAATGTTATTTCAAGGTGGAATATCTTGACCCCGGAAATAAAAAAGTGTGGCGCCCCATTGGCTGGTGCTCGTTCCTAACCGGGAAAAAGGAACAGGCCGAAAAATATTTTCTGAAACTGTTGGAGGAAGAACCCGGCAAGCACGACCGGATGAACATGGGGCACGTTCAATGGAGTTTGGGTAATCGGAAAGCCGCACTGGATTATTACAAGCAATCCATTTCCAAAACCGGGTTTTCCGAAACTGAATTTATGGACGTTTTTGAAGAAGATTTGCCCCAACTTCTCAACCAAAGCGTCGACAAAGAAGATGTGCCCATCATGCTCGACCAGCTAAGGTATTTTGTGGAAGAATAATCGTTGGGCTTAACTGGTAGAATTTATTTCATCTGTTCCTGTTAAAGTTATTGACGGCTTGGTGTGATAATTATCTTTTTTCCAGAACCGAAGTAAAAAGTCTATATCGTCTAAATACACCTGGCCCTCTCTTGTATTAAAAAAAGGCAAATCTGCTTTACAATTTTCAATGCAAAACATTGCGAGTTCAAAAGAAATACTTTCGTCCAATAATAAACGCATAATATGTTCATTGCTAAATTCTTCTTCGAAGAATGGATTATTTGGCAAAGGGAAAGCTGAATTAACTGCCAAAGCTATCTCAACACCGCTTTGTGGATTAAAAAACACCAATCCTGATTTTGAAATCTCTGTGTCGATTTTAGGCTCATCTTCTGTACCAAAGAATCCATCTTCACGACTTCTTTCCCTGGCTTCCTTAATTTTTTTATCAGATAGGTTTAATGAGTTGTTGAAAAATTCAATGTAGGCTTTGGTAAATTCACCAATCCTATCTGATGTCATAAATGCAATTTGAGAACCTTTATTAAATTTCTTAAAAGCTTTATATTGTTTTTCCAGTATGTCATCAAATTCCTTTGTCTGATGATCTAAGAAGTTAACAGTCATTCTACTTTTAAGAGAGTTTTTTTCATCTAAAATCAAATCAGCGTTAAATGGGATTTGAAATTGTACCCCTGAAAACCACCACTCATCTTTCCATCTCACAATTCCCATAAACATTATGGTATCAATTTCTTTTAACTTGTCGAAATAGTCAAAAGATTTTTTTGTTAGCTTAAATTTTTTACCCGATGCAATATGCTCAAGAAAAATATCCATTTGGTCTTGTCCTTTATACAGGAAATAGCCTCTTATTCTTTGTGAAATATTTAAAAACTCAGAACTAAGAGGATGCTTATTCCCTAATATTTCCGACACCCATTCTTTTCCAGTTAAGCTAAGCAATCGAGTATAGCTTTTATGTAGTGTGGCATCTCTGTTATCATTTAAAAGCATCAGTAAATTTTCGTTGACCTTATTTTCTTCAATTATCTCAAATTCACTTTCTTGTAATTTCAATAAAGTATCGGTGTAGAATAAATATGATTTGAATAAAATGGTATCTATCAATTTTCGAGCGGTATAAAAGTCATTCTCGTTCTCATCTATCTGATAAAATGATTTCAGGAATTTGTTTTCTGGAGCAGAATCCCATGCTTCGTCAAAAACTGCCATTACTTTTTCTGTAGTGTTAATAATAAAGTCATTGAACGGAGCAATGAATTTTTCCTCTTGTATTGTATTTAGGAAATACCACACTAAAAAACTTATGTCTTGCGGGTTTATTTCCTCTTCGAGGTATTCGTCAAGTATATAAAATGGTAGTTGTTTTTGAAATAAACGTTTGTGGATTCTAATAAAGCTGTTCCAAATGTTGGTTTCAGAAATAATATCTTCGAAATATGAAGTTAAAAAACAAGCCAAAAAATCAATTTCTTCCTTGACTAAATACCTTTGCAATTCAAATGATTGATTGTCAGTTATTAATGCAGTTTTTACCTCATTGCTCAGTTTTAAATAATAACTATCGGTTGGTGCTTGTCTGTCATATGGTTTGAACAGTAACCAGTCTTTTATATATATTCTAGTATTAATTTGTTTTTTCATTTTAATTATTTGTTTGGTTTACCAACACAGTAATTGCAAATCTATGTCTTTATTTCGCTTATAGCTTGATTAAAAAGCGTATTTCCGTTACTAATTTTGAATGAAAGAATAACTCACGCAATCAAATTAAATAAATTTGTTTTGTTTCTTTCCAGCCAGAGCACATAGGGACTGATCTTTAAAGTAGATTGATCTCTATGTCCAACCGCCGGAGAACAACCCTTAAAATCAATTTGTTAATTCGTGAAGTCGGAAATAGGGCATTTACCGATAAACGATTTAATTGATTACCTTTGCGCAGATTTTTAAAACCTTCATTCATACATAAATGGCACATAAATCCGGATTTGTAAACATCATCGGAAATCCCAATGTTGGGAAATCAACCATCATGAACGTACTGGTTGGAGAGCGTTTGTCGATTATTACCTCGAAAATGCAAACCACCCGGCATCGCATCAAAGGTATTGTGAATGGCGATGATTTCCAGATCGTTTACTCCGACACGCCGGGAATCCTGGTTCCCAACTACAAACTTCAGGAAACCATGATGAAGTTTGTGAACACGGCCCTGATCGATGCCGACATTATTTTGTATGTCACCGATGTGATTGAGTCTCCGGCAAAGAATGAAGAATACATTCAACGTATTAAAAGTACGGAAGCTGCTGTAATTGTGCTGATTAATAAAATTGATCTTTCAGATCAGGAAAAAGTAATGGCTCTTTACCAGTATTGGCAGAAAAAATTACCACTTGCCCACGTTTATGCCGTATCGGCGCTTGAAAAATTTAACGTGGCCCAGATTTTTGACCATATCCTGGAATTATTGCCCGAAGGACCGGCTTATTTCCCGAAAGATGAACTTACCGACCGTAACGAACGTTTCTTTGTTAGTGAGATCATTCGTGAGAAGATTTTGCTGTACTACGATAAGGAAGTTCCGTATTCGGTTGAGGTTGAAGTGGAGGAGTTTAAGGAAGAAGAGAAAATCCTGAACCTGATGTGCGTCATTCATGTGAATCGCGAAAGTCAGAAAGGCATTTTAATCGGTCACCAGGGAATGGCGCTTAAACGGGTTGGTACAGAAGCCCGTCTGGATATGGAAGAATTCTTTCAGAAAAAAGTTTTCCTTCAGTTATTTGTGAAAGTAAACAAAGACTGGCGTGATAAAGACCGCTCGCTGGGAAATTTTGGCTACCAGATGGAGTAAAGAAATAAAGCCCACTTCCCTGCCTCACCGGCAGGCAGGCCGTTCCCCAAAGGGGAAAGCTTTGGGTTGCTTATGTGGATAGATAAATAGTAAATAAACAAATACCGTTTCTTTAAGCCCCCTCTTTCGGAGGGGGTTGGGGGAGGCTTTCAGGAGAATATAAATGAGTAATATTATTGCAATTGTAGGAAGGCCAAATGTTGGTAAATCAACCCTTTTTAACCGGTTTACCGAGTCGAGAAAGGCCATCGTTGACGAATCTGCCGGAGTTACCCGGGATCGTCAGTATGGTAAAGGTGTGTGGAATGGAATTGACTTTTCGATTATCGACACCGGTGGTTATGCGGTGAATTCAGAAGATATTTTTGAAGGTGAAATACGCAAACAGGTTATGCTCGCTATTGATGAGGCGGATGTAATCGTGTTTATTGTGGATGTTGAAAATGGTATTACGGATATGGATGAAGAAGTGGCAGCCGTGCTGCGCCGTTCATCCAAAAAAGTATTTGTTGCGGTCAACAAGGTCGATAACAACAAGAGGATCATCGATTCACACGAATTTTATTCACTCGGGCTGGGTGAATTGTATTGTATTTCGTCGATGACCGGAAGCGGAACGGGCGAATTGCTCGACGACATTGTCGAAGTGTTCCCGAAAGACGAACCCTCAGCAATGGAGGAGAATGTTCCGCGATTCGCGATCATTGGCCGGCCAAATGTTGGAAAATCATCGTTCATCAATGCGTTGACCGGTGAAGAACGTTTCATCGTGACTGAGATGGCGGGTACTACCCGCGATGCAATTCATACCCGGTACAATAAATTTGGATACGACTTTTACCTGGTCGACACAGCCGGATTACGTAAACGTACCAAGGTGAAAGAAGACGTTGAGTTTTATTCCACCATGCGCTCGGTGAGAACCATCGAAGATTCGGATGTTTGCCTGCTCATTTTGGACGCAACCCGTGGAATGGAAGCACAGGACGTTTCCATTTTCCATCTGATCGACCGGAACAAAAAAGGACTGGTGATCCTGGTAAACAAATGGGATCTGGTTGAAAAAGATAATTCGAGCACCAACGAATTTACCCGGCAGATCAAAGAAAAGATTGCTCCTTTTGTGGATGTTCCTATTGTTTTCATTTCGGCTCTTTCCAAACAGCGTGTTCTGAAAGCACTCGAAACGGCTGCTGAAGTTTATCAGAACAGGAGCAAAAAAATCAGGACTTCGGAATTAAACGAGGTGATGTTGAAGGCGATTGAGTCTTATCCGCCACCATCCATCAAAGGTAAGTTTGTGAAGATAAAATATGTCACCCAGTTACCAAGCCAAACACCAAGTTTTGCCTTTTTCGCCAATCTTCCCCAGTATGTGAAGGAAGCTTACCGCAGGTATCTTGAAAATAAGATCCGTGAGAATTTTGATTTCACCGGTGTACCGATCCAGATTTATATCCGGAAAAAATAAAACAACCGGGTGCGGAGATTTTTAATCTCTGTAATATAAATTCGATTAAGAATCGAATCACCCATAAGAAAGCCGCTTTCGAAATTGTTCGGGAGCGGCTTTCTTAAATTATGTCCCGATAATTTACCTGGTATAAATCCGGTTTTCCTGTTCAGCAACCCTAATAAATGTAGTTCGTTTGCTTAATTCTTTCAGTTGCGACGCACCAACGTAAGTGCAGGTACTGCGTATTCCTCCAAGAATTTCCTGCATCGTATTTTCAACTCTTCCACGATAATCAATTTTTACCGTTTTTCCTTCACTGGCACGGTAATCGGCAACACCACCAACATGTTTGTCCATGGCTGTAGCTGAACTCATCCCATAAAACTGTTTGAATTTTTCACCATCCTTTTCAATGAGCTCACCGCCGCTCTCATCATGTCCGGCCAACATACCACCCAGCATGACGAAATCAGCGCCGGCGCCAAATGCTTTGGCTACGTCTCCCGGAGTTGAACATCCGCCATCGCTGATTATCTGTCCGCCTAAACCATGAGCCGCATCAGCACATTCAATGATGGCTGAGAGTTGCGGATAACCAACTCCGGTTTGTATACGGGTTGTACACACCGATCCGGGACCAATGCCAACTTTGATGATGTCAGCGCCTGCCAGCAATAGTTCTTCAACCATTTCACCGGTCACCACATTGCCGGCCATAATAATCTTATCCGGAAACTGATTACGTGCTTTTTTTACAAAGGCAACAAAATGCTCGGAATATCCATTGGCAACATCAATGCAAATAAATTTCAGCTGCGGATTAGCCTTATAAATCTGGGCAACCCTGGCAATATCATCTTCTCCGATACCGGTACTTACTGCAATAAAATCTTCAATTCCTTTGGGGGCCTTTTGCATAAATTCATTCCACTCTTTGAGGGTGTAGTGTTTATGTATCGCGGTAAATAATTTCTTCTCCGTCAAGGCCATCGCCATTTCAAAAGTACCTACCGTATCCATGTTAGCTGCCATAATCGGAATACCTGTCCAATCGGTTTTACTGTGCATGAATTTAAAAGTACGTTCCAGACTAACCTGCGATCTGCTTTTTAAGGTCGAACGCTTCGGTCTGAACATCACGTCTTTGAAGCCTAATTTAATGTCGTATTCTATTCTCATGGATTTGAACTATTAGACGGCTAAAATACTTGTTTATTTTAAAAGCTGTTTAAAATACGTGTTTTTTGATTTTTTGGAGCTGTTTCATATCGATGAAGGATTTTTTTTCTTAAACATGTTTGATGTGAGTCAGAATAGCAATTTTTTCGGGTTTCCCCATGACATAAATCAGATCATCTTTTTCGAATACAAATCCTGAACCCGGATTTTCAAACATGTTATCAGCCCGTTTTACTGCCACAACAGTTAATCCAAAATTCTTTCGCAAATGAATTTCCTTCAGCGAATTGCCCTGAAAAATCGGATAGTTGAAAGCTTTCAGCGCTACTACTTCCAGGTTAGGAATTTCGGTTGACAGGCTAAAAATTTCGTTTTCCTTCTGTTCCCTGAAAATTCCGTAATTGTCGTCACGGATGCGTGAGATGGCTTCTTCAATTTCGTCTTTCGGAATCAGCAGTTGTTTCAGGGTGCGTTCAAACAAGTCGATCGCAGTTTCAAATTCTTCAGGAATAACCTGATTGGCTCCCATCTGATATAAATCTTCGATGTCGGCAACATGTTTAGCCCGGACGATGATGTAGGCATGCCGGTTCAGTTTCCGAACTTTTTCAATGATCCCAAGTGTGGTAATTGCATCGCCAATACTGATCACCACAATTTGGGCAGTTTCGGTATGTGCTTTTCGCAGAATGGGTTCGTTCATGGCATTGCCGTAAACCACGGTCTCACCTTTTTGCTGGCGGGCCCGCACGGCTGCCGGATCAAAAACAATCGAAATATAGGGCAATTTCATCTGGCTCGCCATACGTGACAGGTTCAGCGAGCGCGAATCTTTTCCAATCAGCACAATATGGTTTTGCATGTCGGGGACTTCAATTTCCTGAAGGGGAAATAAACCGTTGACCAAAAATTGGGGTAAAGGCAATTTCATCATCAGGTTCGAAATTGGTTTTGCGGCCATTATGAAAAATGGTGACGCAGCCATCGAAATGATGGTAACGGCCAGAAATAACTGGTAATAATAATCGGTCAGAATGTTATACTCCTGTCCGGTTTTTGCAAGAATAAACGAAAACTCACCGATTTGCGCCAGAGCCAGACCAACCATGATGGTTCCCCGGAAAGTATGTCCCAATACAAAAGCAGTCATTCCGGCAACAAAGGTTTTAATGGCGATCACCAATAAAACGGTGGCCAGAATCAGGGGCAGATTATCGCCCACAAAACTCAGATCAAGCAGCATGCCGATGGATACAAAAAAGAAACTGGTAAAGGTGTCTTTAAACGGGATCAGGTGATTGAAGGCATCCTGACTGTATTCCGACCTTGAAATCATCAGTCCGCCCAGGAACGCGCCAAATGCCAGCGACATGCCCAGGGCCGAAGTTAAAAGTGCAACCGCCAGACAAATCAGCAAAATGCTCATCAGGAACAGTTCCTGGTTTTTGGTCAGGGCAATCATGTGCAGCACCCGGGGCATAACCCATCGGTTACCCAGATAAACCAACGCGATGATTCCGATAGTTTTTATTCCCAGAATGAATAATTGCGATCCGATGTTGGCCGTTTCTCCACCTAACATTGGAGTAAACAAAAGCATCGGGATCAGTATAATATCCTGAAAGATGAGGATTCCGACAACCGTGCGACCATAGTTGGACGTCAGTTCGCCCCGTTCCTGAAGCATTTTCAAAACCAATGCCGTGCTGCTCAGGGCAGTCAGGAAACCGGTAAAAATGGCCGCACCCCAGCCCATGTCGTACATCCGGGCAAAAAGCATGGTAATTCCGGCAGTAAAAATCAGTTGGAGAAAGCCGCCGAAAAATACAATGTTGCGGATTTTTATCAGGTGGTTCAGCGAAAATTCCAATCCAATGGTAAACATCAGCAGGATGATACCGATTTCGGCCATGAACTCTATTTCGTGAGGCGACTGAATCACAGCGAGTAAGGATGGCCCGGCAACGATTCCTGTCAGCAAATACCCGATGATGGTCGGGATCCTTATTTTTGTAAAAAGGTAGTTGACCGCTGTAGCCAGAGCGAAAATAATGACAATATCTTTGAGGATTACCAGTTCCATGACTGCAATTTAGTGCAATTTTTAAAATAAAGAAGCTCGAAAATTCAAACTTCAGGTACAATGATGAAGTTAATTTTCAAGTATAATCCGGATTTCGGCTTTTGTTTCGCCATTCACAACAATTTCAATGCGGTGTTCGCCTGCAAAGTGTTTGCGGGTGGTGAAATCGGTAAAAGATTGTTTCTTCGAAATCAGGTGTTCGCCGGGGAAAAATTTTCCTTCGGTAATCTGGAAAATTTTGGCCGTGGTTTTTCCATTCGATTTTACGTAATGAATCCGGTATTCGAGGCGGATGGTTTGTGCTGTTCCGGAGTTATTGGCCAAAACAAATGAAAAGCTGAGGTTTTCGCCAATTCGCAGGGTTTGTGCTTCACTTGAAAAGTTTAACACCTGTAACTGTTCCGGATTGGCAAAACCGAAAAGCATCAATGCCCGTTTATTACCCGTTTTGAGTAAGGTACGGCAGGCATGTAGCAAATTTACTGAAAAAACAGGTGTTCAATCAAAATTTTAGTTCCAATGCTTATCAGTATTAATCCGCCAACGATTTCGGAGTATTTCCGGGTTTTTGGCCCGGTTTTTTTCCCGAGTAAAATACCAAGCATCGAGGCGGTAAACGTTACTGCTCCGATGATGAATACTGCAAGTACAATTTTTTTCAGCAGAGTGGCAAAGCTAAATCCAACAGCGAGAGCATCAATACTGGTAGCCAGGGATAACATCAGGATTACCCGGATGTGTAAGGGATTCCTGATCTCACGTGATGCGGGGTTGATAAAACTCTCGATAATCATTTTCCCTCCAATCAGGCTAAGCAAGCCAAATGCGATCCAATGATCAACAGGCTCGATTAATGATTTGATACTGTTGCCGACCAGCCAGCCGATTAAAGGCATAAAAGCCTGGAATAAAGCCAGAAAAACAGCAATTTTTGCTGCCTGAAAAAAACGAATATGGGGAAGATTTAGTCCGCTGCAAACCGATACCGCAAAAGAATCGAATGATAAACCAATAGCAAGAAAAATGATTGTTAAAATTTCCATTCCTTCAGAATTGAGCGACAAAACTATAAAAAAAATGTATCCGGTGAAATTTTGGTCTCCCGGGTTCAAAAGACTTTTAGTTGTCCGAGAATCAAATCTACCAACTCTTTCCGTCGGATGGCCATCCGGCGGATATTGTTCCGGTATGTTTTTCCACCGGCAGGAATGGTCATTTGCTGAAATAATCGCTGGTAAAAGATCATGAACTGGTAGGCAAATTTTCCGGTAAAAGGCATCAGGAAAAAAACGAAAACGGACAGGATCCACGATCCGGTTAAACCCAGTAATAATAAGGCTTCCAGAATGTAAAACAGAGGGAAACTGATTAGTCCGGCAACAAAATTAAAGGTGCTCAAAAAAGCAGGGTCTTTAACTTTCCTGCGCAGAATCATACGCGGAATGAAGAAGGGCAGGGCATTAAACAGAAATCCGGCGATAAAAACCGGCAATGAAATTACAAATCCTGATATCCTGATCAGGTAACCAATCCATCCTGTTTCCCCGGCTTTCGCGATGATTTCGTCCGAAAGCTTAAGGTCAGCAAGTTCTCTGAAATAATTGCCCGTCTTGTTCTTCAGTTCTTCAAAAGCGTCAGGCTGACTGAATTCCAGGTGTTCCAGCTTTTTAATCAGATCGTTTTCGGCATGAAACAGCTGTAATAAATTATTTTTGCTGAAATGAAGTATTTTTGAATAGGCTGTTCCGGCGAGTTCCCTCATTTTTTCATAGTCGGCATACAGCGTATTGCTTTTAATCTGCATGGACAGCGGGGCAATTCGGTCGAATAGCTCGTCGCGCAACTCAAGCATAGCTTTTTGCGGATTTTCTGCATAGACTTCCCTGAACTGATCAACTTCGATGGCTTCCCCGTACTGAACAATCATCGACCGGTTAAAAGCCCAGTAGTGGCTGTAATAAATCCCGACAGGAACGATTTGCAGGTCTAAACTGAAGTTGTTTTCTTCTTCGGCTTCGAGAGCAATGCGCGGAATGGCTTTTTTATGTGGAAGCATTTGTCTCCGGCCCGAATGGGCAGCTTCAGGGAAAAGAGCAACTGTTTGTTTGTTCTCCAGAAGCCGGGTGACTTGTTCAAATATATGCCCGTTGTTCGAAAGGTTGTCTTTTCCGTCGCGAATGCGGTAAATCGGTAATAGTTTCAGGTAATTCAGGATCGAACGAACTGTTTTGGATTTAAAAAGATCAGCTCTTGCCAGCCATACGGTTTGGTATGAATTGGAACAAACAACAGCAAGTGGATCCATCAGGGCATTTTGGTGATTGGCGGCAAAAATGATGGGCTTGTCTTTGGGAATCAAATGCCTGCCTGTTACAACTATTCGCCGGTGGGTCAGCCAAAACGCAAACCGCACGTAAATTCTGATTATTTCGTATCCTGTTGACCACTTTTTCATATCAGGCCAGAATGGGTTTTCTGGACCATAGGAATGCGATTGTTAATCCGCTTATAATGTGCCATATTCCCCACCAGGCAGCAATAATAGCCATTCCTCCCAATTCCATTTCAGGAGGAAAAATTTTGGGGTTAAACATGAGGGCCAGGGCCAATCCTGAATTTTGAATTCCGGTTTCGATCGATATGGTGCGCTGGTCGGTCTGGGATAGATTGTTTAATTTACTGAAAAAATAACCGGTTGACAATGCCAGTCCATTGTGCAGTAATACAATGAAAATAACCAGGTGTACATAGCTTGTAAATTGTGAGAAGTTGGCCGAGAGCATGGCAATTACCATCACTATAAAAAACAACAATGATCCCCTGTTGATAGGTTTCTGGATTTTCCGGGTTAACCGGGGGAATTTTTTGGCAACAAACAGTCCAACGATGACCGGTATGCCCAATAATATAAAAACAGTCTGAAACATCTGCATTTTATCAATTTCCAGAGGCCTTAACAATCCGGAAGCACCATGGGCATTATAAAAGTCGATGTACAAACCTCCCCAGAGGGCAAAGTTGAACGGGGTGAAAAAGATTGCAGCCGAGGTTGAAATGGCAGTCAGGCTTACCGAAAGAGCAACATTGGCTCTGGCCATTGAACTGATGAAATTTGAAATGTTTCCCCCGGGACATGATGCCACCAGGATCATTCCAAGCGCTACCGTGGGTGTTGGGTTAAGCAACAGAACAAGCAGGAAAGTTAATGCAGGCAATAAAAAGGTTTGGCTGATAAATCCAATGATCGCTGATTTTGGTTTTTTTACAATATCTTCAAAATGTTCGATTTTAATACCCAGGGCTACACCAAACATGATAAATGCAAGGGCAATATTCAGGAAAAACAATCCTGAGGGTGAAAAATTAAGGCGAACATGGTCAAGTACTTCCAGTGAATTGGACATAAAAGTCTCTCGTTTTAGTTAAGTTAGAAACCTTAAAAGTAAAAAACTATGGATAAAACAAAAGCGTTGATCCATAGTTTTTTCATCATGAGGCATAAGATCTGGACTAAAAATCCAGCAAATGGATAATTTTTTTGGCAATATCCGTATTTTCCATGATTCCGGTAAAATTTTCGGCGCCGGGACCCCAGGCAAAGACAGGAACCATCACCGCCGTGTGATCGCCTGTTGTGAAAGCGCCTTGAACCATTCCTGTTTTCATGTCGCCACCTACCACGGCAAATCCGCCGGTTTCATGATCAGCAGTTACGATAATGAGCGTTTCGCCGTCTTTTGCAGCAAATTCAAGGGCTTTCCCGATGCTGCGATCAAAGTCGAGCATCTCGTTGACCACGTAAATCGTATTCTTTTGATGGCCACCCCAGTCAATCTGTGAGCCCTCGATCATGATAAAAAAGCCCTTTTTGTTCTGATCCAGGATATTTAAGGCTGTTTGAGTGGACAGGGGCAGGTTCATTTCACGCTTTGGATACACGTCGTTATGCTCTGATGCAGTAAGTCCTGCCAGTTTGCCGCTTTTTACCTGAGCAATATCTTCCATCTTTTGCACGACCTGGTAACCTTTTTCCTGAAGTTCCCTGATGAGGTCACGCTGGTCGGTACGCAGGGCAAAATGTTTGTATCCGCCCCCGATAAATACATCGATATCTGTTTTCAGGAAGTCGGCAGCAATATCTTCATAACTTCCCCTGCTTCCCTGGTGGGCGATGTACGAAGCCGGAGTGGCATGTGTAATTGAAGATGTGGATACCAGACCGGTGGACATTCCTTTTTCTTCGGCCATTTCAAGAATCGTTTTAACCGCGACCGTATCGGTGTTCACTCCAATTGCCCCGTTATATGTTTTTACTCCGGACGAAAGAGCAGTTCCTCCGGCAGCCGAGTCGGTAATGTATTGGTCTGATGCCTGGGTTTTCGAAAATCCGACCTGCCTGAAATTGTCGAGAAACAGGTGACCGCCGTTGGCTGTCAGCCCTGCAAATACCTGGGCGACTCCCATTCCGTCGCCGATCATCATGATTACATTTTTTGGTTTTTTGGTTTTAAACTTCTGAGTAAAGGTTTTTACTTCGTATTTTGGTCCGCCAACATAGGTTTTGGTTAAATCTTCTTTGGATGCTGTTTTGTAGTTTTCCTGACTGAATAAGTATTGAAACCCAAATACAAGAACGAATAAAAGGATAGATTTTAATTGCATGCGTCAATATTTAGAAATGGTTAAGGTTAAAAAATTATCTGAGCGGTAAAAGTAGTTGAAATAGTTTCCGATTTTATGCAATCTTGTTAAAAGTGTATGACATTTTAGCTTTTTTCAGAAGGTGCTATTGTTTGATGCGTAGAAACGCTGTTGGTTTGCAATTTTCTCCATTACTTCATCAATGGTTGATTGGATCTCCGGAGGAATTCTTAGTTTAAGATTTTCATCTTGCACATTGTTAAGCAAGAGCGTTGCGTAATACAACACAATATATTTCTCCTGAAGTTGTACTCCCAATTCTGCATGTTGAAACAGGCGAAGAACAAGGGTCTTTTGCTGCTGAACCAGCAAATCAATGATGAATTCTTCCAGAATCTCTCTATTTTTCTCTTTTGCAATAGCAATCATCCGGTTTTCCACATCCTTAAAAATGCCATTCCAAAGTTCAATCGTAAGTTTGGTTTCTTTGTAGATTGAGTCTTCTCTTAAACTATTTGCATTATTAATGTACTCTAAAGCTTTTGTTTTGTTGGTGTTTGTTTGGTAATACAAATATGCCAGGTTATTCAGAGCACTAATATCCCCTTTTCCAATAGCCATCAGGTAATACTTTTCAGCATCAGAATATTTTTTCTGAATGGAGTATAAAAGCGCTAACATGGATATGGCCTCAGCGACACCTTTTTCAACGGCAGACAGAAGTTTTTCTTCGGCTAATGGATAATCTTTTTGCATTAATTCAATAATAGTGTCCCTTTCTTCTAAAGATATATATTTGCTCTGTCTTAGAGCTTTTGAAGAGACAAGCGCTTGATTCCAGTTGATTTCTCCGCTTTTTAGTTTTGAAATGTGTTCGCTTGCAAGCCATTTAAAATCAGTGGTATCGTACCAGTTCTCCAGAAAAATACTCAGCCATTTGGCTTTTCGTTTCTGGTCCTGATTGCCTTGGGTGACAATCAGCCACATATTGAAAAAACGCTCTGAAAGCCGGTAAAGGTGTTGCTTTTTATTGGGTTCAATTTTATCCACCAAACCTTTATCCACCAGTGTTTTCAGGTTGGCAGAAATCAATTTACTTTCCATTTTGGCTTTTTCAACCAGTTGTTTGGTGGAACAGGCTTCCCAGATAAACGACATTTCCAATACCATTTTTCGAAGTTGGGCTGGCAATGCTTTTAATCTTTCCTGAAACAACGGACTCACATTATCCATTGTTTTCTTCAGGCATTCATAGGTATTTGTTTCCGATTTTTGCAAAATAATTTGGATGAAAAACTGTAAAGTGCGGGGCTGTCCATCGGTTAATATCCGGATGTTTTCTATTTTCCCCGGATTGTTTTTGACAAAATCCTTCAGAACCGGTATTTCAAGTGTGTCGCTCCAGTGATTGAGTAGTTGATTTATTTCTTCGCGGCTCAATGCTTCGAGCCGGTGCCTTCTGAAGAATTCGTAAAAAGGCATATCGTGTCGCCAAAAATGCTCATCCATTCGGGTACTCCCGGCAATAATCTGAATATCGTTGTAGTTGATAAGTGTTTCACGCAGCAGGCTTCCATCGTCGTCAAAGTTTTCCACGATGCGGTCGAAGTTGTCCAGAAGTAGAACAATTCTTTTTTTTGATTTGGTACAAACTTCATTTATCAGGGAGTACAAATAGCGGGTGTAGGCGTGATTGTCATCAAAAGAAGAATATTCCTGGATGTTTATTTCAATATCTGTCTGATGCTTCAGCTCTTCCAAAACTTGTTCCCATAGGTCGAACAACCGATAAACACCAGCCTGTTATTCGGCTAGGTTAATGGCAATGTATTTTTTATTGAGCTTTTGATTTTCTACCAGTTCAACTTCAATTCGATTCAGGAGAGTGGATTTTCCACTTCCTCTTCGTCCTAAAATCAGTTCGTGCTGAAGCGGGTCTTTGGGTTTTTTGTTATGAATGGAATCGATAATAATTGAAAATTCCGTTTTTCGAATGATAAAATTGTTTTTTATCGATTGGTAGTCGCTGTTGGCTGATTGAAAAACAGTTAGATACTGTCAAACATTATTGTTGTATCCGTTTTCCCAATTCGCCCGGTCAAACTCCTCATTAATCGAATAATCAATCCGGATGTCGTTGAAATAATCTTTCAGGATATTTAAGGTCCGGAAATTAATAATGATTTGCTCAGCTTTTTTGTAGTTCAGTTGAGCAATGCGTGAAAATTTACTGACTGATATCTTTTCGTTGGTTTCCAGATAATCGAGCAAAATTCGTTCAGCATCTGAATAATTGATCAGGATACCAGAGGTGCTTTTTTGCCTTTTCCAAACTTCGATCATGATTTTGGTGGCCAGACGGTTTTCGTCGTCTTTACGGAAATACGCCCACCATTTCCATTCATCGTCCCTTGCAAAATGTGGTTTTTCAGGACTGCGTTCAACCACCACTTCCAGTACTGTTTTTCCTTCAACCAGGTGTTGCCGGGTGGTGAAGCTGATCGCTGGTTTGGAATAAATTTTTGCAGCCGATTCAACCATGTAATATTCTTCATCCGACCGGACTCCGGCGATCCGGCCATTGTCTTTAACCCCGATAAGTAACCGTCCGCCGTCAGTATTGGCAAAGGCCACAAGCGATCGCGCGATCTTTTTCGAGTCGCTGATGCAGTATTTAAAATCCTGCGTCTGATGCTCGCCCTGTTGAATGAGGTTGTAAATATAGTTGTTCACAGTGATGAGTTTTCCGGATTTTAAATTCAAGGCAGAGTCACGGTCAGGTGTTTCAGATTTTTAAAGTTCCGTTTTTTATCGGAAGAAAACAATAACATACGGACAACATTTTTTGACATTCTTTTCCTTAAACATCAATTCCAAAGAAAATCCTGACCACATAACCCAATCCAAATGAAATGAGGCCTATCACGGTGCTTAAAACCACCATTTCAGTGAATCGTTTCCGGAAAGGCTGATCGTTTGCCACCGAAATGTAATAGGTGAACAGGAATACAATCAGGATTGAATCAAGGAGTGCAGCCAGCAGAGCGATAAATACCGATGTGAAAATCAGGAAAGGTGCTACCAGGAAAATCACCGCGACGACATAGGCTATGCCCGTGAATATTGCAGATTTAATGGCCAGATCTTCCTTCCCTTCAGCTTTGTTCGATAAATATTCTGACGAGGACATCGAAAGTGCACCGGCAATTCCGGTGATGATTCCGGCCAGAGCCACCAGTTTTGTGTTTTGCAGCGCAAAAGTCAGTCCGGCCAGGGTGCCCAGAATTTCAACCAGTGCATCGTTCAGTCCCAGTACAATCGAACCCATGTATTTCAGGTGTTCTTCCTGAATTAACTCCAGCAATTCTTTCTCGTGGTGATTTTCATCTTCGATAACAGCCAGCGCTTCGGGTACTTCAGTGGCAATCAGCGCATAGTTAACCTGGGCTTTTTCTTCGCCTTTCTCCATCAGCTTCAGCCCGAATGTCAGCCCGAAAATTTTCGAAATCCAGAAATATTTGTTGATTTCCCATTGGCTGGGCGAAACTTCCTTGTTGGTATAGGCTGCCCACAATTTGTAATGCCTCAGTTCATCAGCTGCAATCTCGTTGAGTACTTTCCGGTTTTCAGGATCGCGTGTTTGACCGGCAAGTTTGCTGTATATGTGGTACTCTGTAATTTCTTCACGCTGGGCAAAAATCAATTGCCGGCGAATTTCAGGTGATATAGGCTTTTTTATCATGATCAGAGCTCTATTTTAGTTTCATCCACTCGTACATCTGATAATGCTCAGCTGTCATGCCCAGATGTTCGTAAACACCATGTGCCGAAGTATTGGTCTTATCGGCATACAGTCGAATTCCGCGAAGATTTGGTTTGCTTGCTACCAGTTCCTGAATGTGTTTGTATAAACGGCTGAAAATGCTTTTTTTACGGAATTCGGGGCGTACGTAAACCGACTGAATCCACAGGACCGTTCCATTGCGCCAGTCGCTCCACTCAAAAGTGGTGAGCAGGGAGCCTACCACCTGACCATCAGTTTCAGCAACGTAATAGATGCCTTTCGCCGGATCGGTAAATACCGCTGCAACACCTTTTATTACTGTTCCTTCATCCAGCCGAAGCTGTTCGGTTTCCCATGCCATTGCCAGCTGAAATTCGACAATACCGGATGAATCTGTTTCATTTGCCTGCCGGATAATCATTTGTTCGGTTTTAAATTGAATTGCTAAATTAAGAAAATAGTTCAGGACAGCAGATGCTGTTTCGACATTAAACCTGAAACATTCGGCAGAGTTCATGGGGAAGTCCTGTTTTTTTGTATTTTGTGCAGCAAATTGATTTTTCGGACATGGTAAAGATTATGGTAGCTTCCAGGAATCCGGTGAAACTGGATGCTGTTAAGGAAGGATTGGCAGTGTTTATAGCTGATGAGATTGAATTGACAGGAGTATCGGTTGACAGTGGTGTTTCCGATCAGCCCTTTAGTGAAGATGACACCTTACTCGGTGCAGAAAACAGGGTGAAAAATGCCATGCTTCAATTTCCGGGGTACAATTTATATGTTGGAGTCGAAGGTGGAGTTGATGATTCCGTTTCCGGGTTAATGGCTTTTGCCTGGATTGTGATCAGTAACGGCAAAAAAACAGGAAAAGCCCGGACAGCAGGATTCTTTCTTCCTCCCCGGGTAGCTGAACTGGTGCATCAGGGTTACGAGTTGGGTGATGCCGATGATATGGTTTTTACCAAAAACAATTCGAAACAGCAAAATGGCGCAATAGGATTGCTGACCAATGATGCAATTACCCGAAAAACACTCTATATGCCTGCAGTTCAGATGGCATATATTCCCTTTCTCAACCCGGAATTATTTGATTGAAAGCGGGTTGATGCTATCTTCCGGATGATCACAGGTCAAAGAATCAGGATTTTAGATATCCGATTTTTTTTAAAATGTATCGTATGGAAGTTTTGTCGTTTTCAATTAATACTGCCTGAATCCGGACTTCTTTCAGACTTTTCTGGGCGATAGAGCCGATTTCTCCCGTAATCACCTGCGTGACGCCCTGTTCTTTGAGCCATTCGACAACAGTTGGGGCAATGTGACCTTCCTGCTCCTGGAATGGATTCAGGATAAATACCGGTAAATCTTCTTTCAGAAAGCAGAAATACAAACATTTGGCAAACCGCATGTCCATGATGCTGCCTGGTTTATTTCCGGTTGATGTAATTACGATCATCATTAATCAGTTTAAAGTTCAACGTTTAGGATTCATGGTTCAATCAGTGAAAGGTTGTTTTTATGCTGACTGACAGGATGTTGTTTCCTGGTTGTTTTTCATTGGTTTTTGTACTTAATGCACCATCCTGGTAAGTCAGGGTGTCCACGCTGTAAATGCGTTTCATCACTTTATTATCGGCCGCCAGAATCTTTTCATTCATCTTTTGGCGGTAATTGTTGAAATCTTCAATTAACTGGCTCATAAATATATAGTTTCAAGTTTCATCCGTCAGCTGAGGTACAGGTTGTCAATGCCCGATAAGGTTACCTGTGTACATCATTATGCCTATACCATAACACAATCACCCTTCTGAAAGTTCTGAATGGCTCTTTTTCAATCCATTTCAGAATATCCCGTTCCGAAATGATCCGGGCATGCAAATCTCACTATTTTTCAGAAACAGGCAAGGGGAGGAGCATAATGAATCGTTGATGGACCGGATCGATAAAACAAAAAATTAACATTCAGAAAAAAAAACTATCTGGATAGATTCAGGTTTTTCCTGAGATTATTTAATCAAATAAGCAGATATTCAGTAGTTTAAGTTGTGGACAGGCATACATATTCAGATCCATCGAAATGATATCTGTTGGATAGTTGTCCCATTAAAATCTTATATTTGCAAACTCAAAAACTGATCGTATGAGGTATTTGTGTAGTTTCATTTTCTGCTTTTTACTTTGGAATTCGTTGGGGTATGCTCAATCAGATACACTAGACCTGAATTCAGGTATCTCAATGCAAAAGGCAAAAATGGAAGAAATCCTCGGAAATCTTCAGATCAGACAAGACCCCCGAATCACCGATATACTCGTACGGCATTCCCAGATTAATCAGAGGAAGCGTGGAACCGATGGCTTTCGCCTTGAAATTTATTTTAATTCCGACAATAAAGCCCGCGAACAGGCCGTGAAGGTGAGAAATGAATTCAACCTCGTTTTCCCGGATATCAGGAGTTACCTGTTGTTCCAGACACCCAATTTTAAAGTACGCATTGGTGATTTCCGCAACAGAAGTGAAGCCTTGAAAACCAAAGCTTATATCGCGTCGAAATACCCGAATGCCTTTATTGTAAAAGATATTATCCGATTTCCGGAACTAGTTACAGAAAGTACAGAACAAAGCGAAGAACAATGAGCGATTTGATTAAGCATGAGTGTGGAATAGCAATGATTCGTTTGCGTAAGCCGCTGGAATATTACCATGAAAAATATGGTAGCTGGCAATATGGTCTGAACAAACTTTACTTGCTGATGGAGAAGCAACATAATCGCGGTCAGGATGGAGCCGGAGTTGTAAATGTGAAGATGGAGCTGGATCCGGGAAAGGAATACATTAACCGACACCGGTCGATTGAGCAAAACCCGATAAAATTTGTCTTTGATAAAGTTGCCAAGGGAATTAAAAAGGCCGAAAAGAATAAACCCGATGGGGCCGATATCCGCTGGATTTACGAAAATGTGCCTTTTTCGGGCGAAGTATACCTGGGACATCTGCGTTACGGGACTTTCGGACGAAACAGCATCGAATTTGTTCATCCCGTCATGCGCCAGAATAACTGGAAATCAAGAACACTCGTACTGGCAGGTAATTTTAACCTGACCAATACGGACGAACTTTTCCGGAAACTGATAGGGCTTGGACAACATCCCAAAGCCTTCAGCGATACGGTCACTGTTCTTGAAAAAGTAGGTCATTTCCTGGATGAGGAAAATCAGTTGCACTTCAGGCAATACAAAAACGAAGGATATTCGAACCGCGATATATCTCCGCTGATCGAAAAAAACCTGGATGTTCAGAAAGTACTCGAAAATTCAAGTAAAGACTGGGACGGTGGATATGCCATTGCCGGTATGTTTGGTCATGGCGATGCCTTTGTGATGCGCGACCCGTGGGGAATTCGTCCGGCATACTATTATTATGACGACGAGATCGTGGTTGTTGCTTCAGAGCGTCCGGTAATTCAAACCGTGATGAATGTAAAGTACGACACAGTTCATGAAGTGAAACCCGGCGATGCCCTGATTATTAAAAAAGACGGATCGGTCTCCAGTAAAATGATTCGCGTACCGCATACCCGCAGATCCTGTTCGTTCGAACGAATCTATTTTTCACGCGGTAGCGATAAGGATATCTACCAGGAACGCAAAATGCTGGGCCGTTTACTTTCGCCTGCTATCCTGAAATCGATCAACTACGACATCGAAAATACTGTATTTTCTTTTATTCCAAACACCTCTGAAACTGCCTTCTACGGGTTAGTTCAGGGAGTCCGGCAATATTGTGTCGACTGGAAAATCAAACAACTGAAAGACCGAAACGGCAATCTGACCAACGACGAATTGACTACCATTCTTTCGGTTGAACCAAGGGTTGAAAAACTGGCCATCAAAGATGTGAAGCTGCGAACGTTTATTGCCGACGATGCCAGCCGCGACGATCTGGTCGCCCATGTTTACGATGTAACCTATGGAATTATCAAGGAAGGAAGTGATACACTGGTTATCATCGATGATTCGATTGTACGTGGAACAACCCTGAAAAAAAGTATCCTGAAAATTCTGGATCGCTTGCATCCGAAGAAAATCATTGTGGTTTCGTCGGCCCCGCAGATCCGATATCCCGATTGTTACGGAATTGACATGGCCGTTCTGGATAAATTTATCGCCTTTAATGCGACTATTCAATTACTGAAAGATACCGGCAAGGAACACGTGATTGAAGAGGTGTATCAAAAATGCAAAGAACAGGAAAACCTGCCCAAGGAAGAAATTGTGAACTACGTGAAAGAAATATACAGGCAGTTTAAAGCGGAGGAGGTATCCGCTAAAATTGCTGAAATTCTGAAACCCGAAGACTGCAAGGCTGAAGTGGAAATTATTTACCAGACCATCGAAAACCTGCACATGGCATGCCCGAACGATACGGGTGACTGGTATTTTACCGGCGACTATCCAACACCTGGCGGAAACAAGGTGGTAAATACTTCGTTTATCAATTTCATAGAAGGCAAGGACGGAAGGGCATACTAGGGAGTTTACAGTTCGAAGTTAAATCCCCGATTCAGTAAATCTTCATATTTATTCGGGTCGAAGTGACAGTACAGGCGCCTTTGCACGATGATTCTTTTTCCTTTTACAATTCCAAAAGCAGATACTGATTCAAACGAATTCGTATCTCGCCTAATTTTAGTACATTTGAAAGAAAAAAGTTATGGACAGGCAGTTAATTAGCAGAATAACAATGAATCCTGAAATATGTCAGGGTAAGCCGACAATTCGGAATACCAGGTACACTGTTGATCTGATTTTAGATTTGCTGTCGGCTGGGATGAGTGAAAATGATATTATTGAAGATTATCCTGCACTCGAGCCAAAAGATATAAAGGCATGTCTGGCTTTTGCTTCCCAACTTTCAAAAGTTAAATCCATCCACCGAATTGTTGCATGAAATTTCTTATTGATGCAAATCTACCATTCAAATTGTCACGAATCCTTAAAGAAAAAGGATTTTATGTTGTACATACGGATGATTTGCCAAATAAAGAACGAACTACTGACAGTGAATTAAGAAGGCTGTCGGTGGAGAATGATTATGTCATCATAACCAAGGATTCTGATTTTCTTGACTCACATCTGATTCAGGGTATCCCATCAAAGCTATTGATTATCACAACTGGGAATATCATAAATAAAGATTTACTGAATCTGTTTGATCTTTATTTTGAGAGGACTATACAGCTATTCGATGTATACGATTTAATAGAATTAAATAATCAGCAGATTGTAGCTCATGAGAAATAGTAAATTTACTGCCTGTTTATCTTATGCTTAACATCTTATTTCAGGAGTCTGTTTCTACAACTCGAAATTAAATCCCCGATTCAGTAAATCTTCATATTTATTCGGGTCGAACCGGTAATACCAGGCTCCTTTACGCGAAGACTCTCTTTCTTTTTCTTCCTGCTTTTCCAGCAGGTCCATCGCGAGCAGTTTTCTGCGGAAATTTCGTTTGTCGAGCGCTTTGTTGTAAATGGCCTCATACAAACCCTGAAGTTGTGGAATGGTAAATTTATCAGGCAGCAACTCAAACCCGATGGGTTGTGTTCTTGCGCGGATCTGCAGTTTTTTCAAGGCCCGGCTGATCATAACCGAATGGTCAAAAATTAACTTTGGCATCGAGGAGATCGGGATCCAAGTGGCTCCATGGTTTTTTACCAGTTCCAGGTCGGAGTCATTGATTTTAATCAGGGCAAAGTACGCAATTGAAATAATGCGTGCGCCCGGGTCACGGTTAACTTCACCAAAAGTGTATAATTGCTCTGCATAAACATTGGCAAGACCGGTGAGCTGGGTTAAGATTCGTTTGGCAGCATCATCAATCGCTTCGTTGTCTTTCAGAAAGCCACCCATCAGGGACCATTCTCCTTTAGCGGGCTGGAAATTTCGTTTCAGAAGCAGCACTTTTAATTCACGGCCTCCTTCATCATATCCAAAAATAATGGAATCGACAGCTACATGAAATTTATCGTGTTCCTGGTAGTACATGGGTTGGCTATTCCGGCAAAGGCCAGTCGTTGGTTTCTTTGGTGCGTAAATAAGTTTCTATGTGGCGGTCTTTTTTTGCTTCATAGATGTCCGAAATGGTAAGAATAATTCCGGTTTCTTCCACATCCCCAAAATGATCGTTGATTACAGTTCCGAATGTTTTCATTGAAGGGCTCAGGTTCATGTAGGAATTGATCAGTGGAGGTATATTTTCACCAAATTCACGTACCTTCTGGGAAAGAATTTTATAGTCTTCCTTGTATGAACCGCCATTGAATACCTGATCCATTTCAGTCATATTGATACCCATATCCATGGGTTTGATCGGAGTCACCAGGTTTTCATCATCATTGAAGTATTTCAGAAAGAAATATTGAATCAGGTTGCGGGCGTGCGTGTGAAAATGCGTATACATGGTCACTTTCCCAAAGAAATATTTTATTTCGGGGTGATCCACAATCAGCGCTCCCAGGCCGTCCCATAAATTGTCGAGGGCAAACAGAGCTTTAGCCCCGGCTTTGCTCGACTGGTAGTGGGGCTGAACAAAAGAACGGCCCAACTCGAGGGTGTAGGGAAGATATTCTTTGACAAATTTTTCTGAAAAATTAAAAAGCTGTGTAGTGGCAAGGTGAACGACTCCATTTTCATCAACAGGAAGCTTGCTGCACAGGATGTAACGGTATCCCCCGATGATTTCCAAAGCTTGCGGATCCCAGACGATTAATTGTTTGTATGGATCATCGCAGGTGTCGTATGAATCGATGTCAACTTCTTCTCCGATTCCACCTCCGGCATCCCGAAACGTAATTTCCCTGACACGTCCGATTTCACGCATAACATGGGGTGAATCCTGATGTGTAATGATGTAAATTTCGTTATCTCCCTTGTTTGTCTGCCGCATCAACTTGTCCGGTGTCAGTTCGGCAAGTAAGGCTTCTTTTGACACTGGTGGAATAATATCCTTCATACTAATTATATGTGATTTTATGGAGGTACAAAACTAAAAAAAATCTTCCAAAAATGGTTTCTTACCTGAATTAATCTTGGTGTTGCACTTCATTTGGTAACTTATACACGATGTCCCTGATTTCAGCAGCCCATTGGTCAAGGGTCTTGCTTTTATCGAAGCGGGTGTAGGGAATTGGTTTCCCGAAAGTGATCGTGAAATTCTGGTTTTTATGTCCAAAAGTCTCGTCAGCAAGGAAAAAGGTTTCAAGATTCCATTTTATCCCCAGGGATGTACGAATATTTGCCAGATTGTAAAAGAAGTTGGAGTTGCGTCCGCTTACATGGACAGGAATGATGTTTCTCTTGTATTCGATCGATTTGGCAATGAAATGTTTCTTCCATTCAGGATCCATGATTATCCCCTTGATGCGGCGTGAGGCAAATCCGCACGGGAAAATCAGAATTTGTTTTTCTGAAGAATAGGCCTCGTGGAGTTGACGGATCACTTCTTTGTTATGACCTCCATATTTGTTGAGCGGAATGAAAATCGGCTTCAATGGAGGGATTTTCATCAGCACATCATTGACAAGGGTAACAGGTTGTCCAAGAAAACGATCAATGTTGCTCAATATCAAAAGGGCATCAAATCCACCCAACGGATGATTGGACGCAAAAATATACCGTCCTGATTCAGGTAGATTTTCAGTGCCGTTTATTGTTTCCTGAACATGAAAATGGGTTACCATACTCCTTGCAAATTCAATTCCACTTTCATGTCCATGTTTTACCAGAAGTTCATTGATCTCATCAATGTGCATAATCCGGATAATGTACCGGTATACGAACCCTGGAATCTTTTTGGCAAGTTTCGGGTTTTTCTTCAGGAACATTTCCTTAATGTTGATCAATTCAACCGACTCACGAATTTCAGAATCCATCGTTTGTTTTATTAATTGAAGCCGAAAATATAAAATAAATGATTAGGGTATGTATCATGAGCCGTTTTTGTTGATTGCAGGGTTTGAATCTTTCAGTACGAGGTATTTAAGCTTCCTGCTGAAATTTATCAACAATCCGGTTTTTATCCTGTGAAAGTCGCTAAGGAAGTTTAACTTTGTGTATCTGAAAGTTTTATTAACTGGTTTTCTGAAATTGTTTATAAAGTTTAATTAAAAGAAAATCAAATAATTAAAAGTTGTTAATGGATGTTACTCACAGGTTGTGAACAGCTTATTAACAATTTTTGTTTTATCTGCTGGTGACTGAAAAGGGTATGAAGTGGAATAAAATGACTGATATAAGCTGATTATTATTACTTTTACGATTGAAATTTAAGGTGATTCAAAAAAATGAACTTCTCAGCGGAAAAAGAAGCAACCTTCGATGAAAAAGGAAGGGTCGTATTGCCTGCAGATTATAAGAATGAAATGGGCGGCAGTATTCCCGGTGGCCAGTTGGTCGTCGAGATGGATCCGTATGAGAAGTGCCTGAATATTTATCCGATGTCTGCATGGGAAAACCGTATTGCCCAGATCAGGTCGAAACTAAACCGGGATAATAAACATCACAGCAGGGCGCTCGATATGTTTTACCGGAATTTTAAAATTATTCCGGTGCCTGAGAGCTGTCGGATGAACGTTCCGAATAATTTTCTGGAAAAGGTTGGAATAACCAAAAGTGTCATTTTTACCGGGCAAGGCGACCGTATCCGGCTTTGGGATTCAATAGAACACGATCGGTATATTCAGTCGTGTGATGATTATGAAAGTGTTTTTGCACGAGTGGTAGGAAATGAAGAGGTATAAAAGTGGAAAGAGAATATCATGTACCGGTTTTGCTGAACGAAAGTGTCAACGGACTGGAAATTAAAGCAAATGGTGATTATGTTGACGTTACTTTTGGTGGCGGAGGGCATTCACGCGAAATTTTCAGCCGGTTAAAAACAGGTCGCCTTTTTGCCTTCGATCAGGATGAGGATGCTGCAGTCCATGTTATTCATGATGAGCGCTTTTTTTTTATCAGGCATAATTTCAAATACATCCGGAATTTCTTAACGTATTATGGTGTTGAACAGGTTGACGGCATTCTGGCTGACCTGGGGGTTTCTTCGCATGATTTCGATGTGGCAGAACGGGGTTTTTCCTTTCGTTTTGACGGAGACCTGGACATGCGTATGAACCGCGATTCGCCACAAACAGCCGCTGATATTGTGAATTCATATACCGAAGACCAACTTCGGACTGTATTTCGTGAATACGGAGAGATCGACAATGCCGGTCGACTGGCACGCCAGTTGGTTTCCTCCCGTAATGCCAGTCAGGTAAAAACCATCCGGGAATTCCGTAATGCGATTGCGCCTTGTGTGTCAAAGCTTCAGGAATCCAAATATCTGGCGAAAGTTTTTCAGGCTTTACGCATCGAAACAAACAAGGAAATGGATGTCTTACACGAATTCCTGGAACAGAGTATCGGGTTGCTGAAACCGGGCGGTCGGTTGGTGGTGATTACTTACCACTCGCTCGAAGACCGGATGGTGAAGAATTTCATCAAATCGGGTGATTTTTCAGGGAAACAGAAAAAGGATTTTTTTGGAAATGTTGAATCGCCTTTGAGAGCCATTAACCGAAAAGTAATTGTTCCAACGGAGCAGGAAATTGAACAAAATCCAAGGGCACGCAGTGGCAAATTAAGAATTGCAGAAAAGAACGCATGACAGAGCTGAAACAAAAAAGCAAAAAACGAATCTTAAAGGCTGATTTTAAGAGCATCATGGGAGGTGGCATTTTAGCCAGCGAAAAGGTGATCAAGCAGTTGCCCTTTGTTGGTTTTCTGGCTGTTTTGGGTCTCCTGCTCATTGCAAACAGGTACTGGACCGAAAAAACCATCCGTAAAATGGAGTTGGTAAGAGATTCGCTGAGGGAATACAAGTCAGAATCGGTGATTCATGAAACAGAGCTGATGTACATCAATCGTCCTTCAGAAGTTGCGAAAAAGGTCATCGAACGAAAAATAGATCTGATTGAACCTGTTGAACCGGCCAGACGGATTAAAGTAAAAAAAATAGAAACTAAATAATGGAAATCAGGAGAGCTATAACCTTACGATTCGGCATCGTCTATTTCGCGATTGCCCTGTTCGGACTTGTTATAATTAGCCGGATTCTCATGATTCAGAATATGGATACCGGAAAATGGCAGCTGATTGCCAAAGATTTAAAAAGTAATACAACCGAAATCTGGGCTAAACGCGGAAATATTTGTGCTGACGATGGAAGTATATTATCGACTTCGGTTCCATATTACGAAATGAGGCTGGATTTGCAGGCTCCCCGGGTTCAGGAAATATTTGAAACACAGTCGGAAATGTTCGTGAATGAGATGTCTGACTTCTTTAAACTTTCCAAAACCAGTTTCAAGTCTAAACTGAAAGCTGCATTTGTACGGAAAAACAGATGGTTTTTAATCAATCCGACACAAATCGATCACAATCAATTTCAGAAGTTCAAGGTTTTAAAATCAATTTCGAATAAATATTTTGGTTCAGGATTAATCGTTGTTACCGAAAACAAACGTATCCTTCCTCACGGCGATTTGGCCAGCCGAACCATCGGAGTGCTTAATAAAGGTGCATTTGGCGGTGTACATGGCAACGTTGGCTTTACCGGAGTTGAAGGTCTGTCCGAAAATTACCTGTCCGGAGAAAATGGTCTGGCACTGAAACGTAATTTATCCGGAAGCTGGATTAATACCCCCATGGTTGAACCTCACGAAGGCAAGGATGTGATCACAACCATTAACGTAAACCTCCAGGATTATGCCCAGACTGCTTTGGGAAAACAAATGGAAATCAGTCAGGCCGAATGGGGGACTGCTGTTGTAATGGAGGTGAAAACCGGTGATATAAAAGCTATTGCCAACATGGGCCTCAAAAAAGACGGGACCTATGGCGAAACCTACAATTTTGCATTCGGACATGCCGGCTGCAGCGAGCCTGGTTCAACCTTTAAGCTGATGTCGCTGATGGTAGCCATGGAAGAAGGTTATGTGGATACGGCTGATGTATATGATACCGGAAATGGTAAATGGGAATATAAAGGACAAAAAATGCTCGACAGTGATTACGATCGTGGCGGCCACGGGATGATCAGCATGAAAAAAATCTTCGAATTTTCGTCCAATATCGGAGTAGCAAAAATCATTACCAAATACTACGAAGGCAAAGAGAAAGATTTTATCGACCGGATTTACAGTTTTGGTTTAAATAAACAACTGGGGTTGGGGTTTTTGGGAGAAGCTGAACCATACATCAAATATCCCACTGATGCCAGTTGGTGGGGGCCCTCGCTGGCCTGGATTGCACACGGTTATGAAATTAAAATATCACCTCTTCAAACGCTGACTTTTTACAATGCAGTAGCGAATAATGGCGTGATGGTGAAACCAAAGTTTATCCGGGAAGTCAGGGAGGACGGGATTCCATTCCGGAAGTTTAAGACTGAAGTACTGAATCCTTCCCTTTGTTCGAAAGAAACGCTGAAGAATGCGCAGGATATGCTCAAAGGTGTTTGCACCGAGGGAACCGGTAAAAGTATGCAGAATCCCTACTATACGATTGCGGGTAAAACAGGTACTGCTGTAATTGCCAACGAAAATAAGGGTTACACCACCGGTGGAGCAAAAAAATATCAGGCATCGTTTTGCGGTTATTTCCCTGCTGACAATCCAAAATTCAGCTGTATCGTGGTTATTGTTGGTCCGAAAGGGAAATTTTACGGAGGTTCTGTTGCCGGTCCGGTTTTCAGGGAAATTGCCGATAAGGTTTATGCGTCCTACCTCGAACCCGCTCCCGATTCAATTCCACCGTACCGTGAAGTTCCGCAGGTAAAACCAGGATTGAAAGAGGATGTGATGCTTTTTACCCGGGAACTGGGATTCAATGCGCAATCGCAGAACATGACAACTGATCGTGTGGCTGTTGTTGCCGATACCATGACTGTTTTTATCCATGGGGTAAACGATATTCCCGGTACTGTTCCTGATGTCATTGGGATGGGGGCAGGCGATGCCGTTTTCCTGCTGGAAAAATCAGGATATACAACAAAAACCAATGGTTTCGGACGTGTATTCCGGCAGAGACCAACACCGGGAATGCCTGGTCCAAAAGGAGAACTTATTTCATTGGAGCTTGGTTTTGATGCACTTGAAATCATGGAAAAAGACAGCCTTGCTGAGGGAGATTCCATTCAGACTGCTGAACTTGCATTAATTCCGGTTGAAAACAAGGTCAACCCGGAGAAAGCCAGTGTAGCAGAACCAAAGGTAACACAGCCTAAAGCTGTAAAACCGGCGGGTAAAAAAGTCCCGGTACTCTGGAAAAAAACAACGGGCCAAAAAAAATTAATAAATCCTAAAAAGTAAGTGCGATGAAACCATTAAATGACATCCTGGCCGGCATCGAATTGCTTGAAACAAAAGGCGATTTGGCTGTTTCTGTACGACAGATTCAGTTCGATTCGCGGAAAGTGGAAGCTCATGACCTTTTCGTGGCTGTCCGGGGTTCTCATGTTGATGGACATCAGTTTATAGCTAAAGCCGTTGAATTGGGCGCCACTGTTGTTGTTTGTGAAGAAATGCCCGAAAATATCCCTGCCGGTGTAGTGGTAGTAAGGATTGAAAACACGCAGCCCATATTCGGAAAAATGGTAGCAGCTTATTACGGGAATCCTTCATCGAACCTGAAAGTTGTCGGAGTTACCGGGACCAACGGTAAAACCACCATCGCCAGTCTTTTGTATAAAACATTTACCCTGTTGGGCTATAAAGTTGGATTAATTTCGACCATAAAATATTACGTGGGTGATGGTGAATTTCATGCCACACATACTACTCCTGATGCATTGCAGATACAGGAACTCATGGCCCGGATGGTTGATGCAGGATGCGAATATTGTTTTCTGGAGGTGAGTTCGCATGCGATTGACCAGGATCGGATCAGTGGTATTGAGTTTGACGGCGCCATTTTCACCAATCTGACCCACGACCACCTTGATTACCACAAAACGTTTGCAGAATACCTGAAAGTAAAAAAGAAATTTTTCGATCAGCTGTCTGAAAATGCTTTCGCGCTGACCAATACCGATGATAAAAATGGTATGGTTATGCTTCAGAATACCCGGGCTTCACGGCAAACGTATTCCTTGAGGTCATTGGCGAACTTTCGTTGTAAAGTGATTGAAAAACATTTTGACGGCATGCTTCTGAATATTGACGGACAGGAAGTCTGGACCCATTTTACCGGATCTTTCAATGCCAGTAACCTGATGGCAGTCATGGGAGCAAGTTTGCTCCTGGGCGTCGATCGTGATGATATGCTGCGGATAATGAGCGAATTAAGACCGGTTTCAGGCCGTTTCGAAATTATTCGTTCTCCTGACGGGAAATATGCCGTGGTTGATTATGCCCACACGCCCGATGCCATCCAGAATGTTTTGTCAGGAATTTCCGAAATACGAAGCGGCAATGAACAGGTAATTACTGTAATAGGCGCAGGTGGTGACCGCGATAAAACCAAACGTCCGGTAATGGCCAATGAGGCGGTAAAACAAAGTGATAAGGTTATTCTGACTTCTGATAATCCGCGCTCGGAAGAACCTGAGGAGATTATTGCTGATATGGAAGCAGGTGTTGAAAGCAATGAAAAGCATAAGGTTTTATCGATTGTAAACCGGCGGGAAGCCATTAAGACAGCCTGTATGCTGGCAAGGCCGGGCGATATTATTCTGGTTGCAGGGAAAGGTCATGAAGATTACCAGGAAATTAAAGGCGTAAAATATCATTTCGACGATAAGGAAGTACTCAACGAGATATTTGGAAATAATTAAAATACAGGACCATGTTTTATCATTTGTATCAGCTTTTAAAGAATTGGGACATCCCCGGACTGGGCATGTTTCAGTACATCTCGTTCCGTTCGGGTGCAGCAATTATTGTATCACTGCTGATCACCGTTGGATTTGGAAAAAGGCTGATCCGGTTTTTGCAATCCAAACAAATTGGCGAAGAAGTTCGCGACCTGGGACTTGAAGGGCAGATGCAGAAAAAAGGAACCCCTACCATGGGTGGCCTTATCATTCTGGCTTCCATTATTATCCCAACCATACTGTTTGCCCGGTTGGATAATATATACATCATGCTGATGCTTACCACCACCATTTGGCTTGGCCTGGTGGGATTCCTGGACGATTACATCAAAGTTTTCCTGAAAGATAAAAAAGGTCTGGCCGGAAAATTTAAAATTCTGGGTCAGGTTTCGCTTGGAATAATTGTGGCTGCTACCCTTTATTTTTCTGATGATGTCCTTGTCCGTGAGCGGGTATTCGATAAAAACGGATTGATTGTCAAAGAAATGGTAATCGACAGTGTCAGCGGACGCCAGAGATTGCAGGCAATGACCACCGAAATCAAGTCGACCAAAACGACTTTGCCATTCATAAAAAACCATGAGTTTGATTACGAGTTCCTGGTGTCATTTATGGGAAAAAGTGCAAAAACATGGAGGTGGCTGGTGTATGCACTTTCAATCATTCTGATCATCACCGCGGTTTCGAATGCGGCCAACCTGACCGACGGCATTGATGGGCTGGCTACCGGTACTTCGGCTATCAGCGGAGCTACGCTCGGGATTCTGGCCTATGTGAGTGGTAATATTATTTATGCCGAATACCTGAATATCATGTATATCCCCAACCTGGGAGAGCTAACCGTATTTATTTCCGCATTTATCGGTGCGACTGTTGGCTTTTTGTGGTACAATTCCTATCCCGCACAGGTTTTTATGGGTGATACCGGGAGTTTGGCACTCGGTGGGATTCTGGCTGTTTTTGCCATTATTATACGAAAAGAAATTCTGATCCCGATTCTGTGTGGAATCTTCGTGATTGAAAATCTTTCGGTGGTTATTCAGGTGAGCTATTTCAAATATACGAAAAGGAAATACGGTGAAGGACGCCGGATTTTTCTGATGAGTCCGATTCATCACCACTTTCAGAAACAGGGTATTCCGGAGGCTAAAATTGTAACACGTTTCTGGATTGTTGGAATTATTCTGGCGGTATTGACCATTGTAACCTTGAAAATGCGTTAAAAAATGCGAAAAAGAGCAGTCATATTGGGAGCCGCTGAAAGTGGGGTAGGTGCAGCAATCCTGGCACGGAGGCAGGGCTTTGATGTGTTTTTGTCTGACTCTGGTGTCATTAAAGATAAATACAGGCAGGAATTGGCCGATCGTCAGTTTGATTTTGAAGAAGCAGGGCATTCCGAAGAAAAGATCATCACCGCGGATGTGGTTATTAAAAGCCCCGGTATACCCGATAAAGCTCCGCTGATATTGAAATTGAAAGAAAAAGGTATCCCGGTGATTTCAGAAATCGAATTTGCCGGGAAATATACTTCGGCGAAAAAGATCTGTGTAACCGGGAGTAATGGCAAAACCACAACTACACTGCTTCTCTTCCATATGTTTCAGAAGGCAGGTTTAAACGTGGGTCTGGCCGGAAATGTCGGGAAAAGTCTGGCCTGGCAGGTTGCGGAAAACGATTTCGATTATTTCGTGATTGAACTGAGCAGCTTTCAGTTGGATGGAATGTATGAATTTAAAGCTGATATCGCCATTTTGCTGAATATCACTCCCGATCATCTCGACCGGTATGATTACACGATGCAGAAGTATATTGATTCTAAATTCCGTGTCACACAGAATCAGACTGCTGCAGATATTTTTATTTACTGCGCCGATGATCCCGTAATCAGGCAGGAAATGTCGGTACGAAAACTGAAAGCCAAATGCGTCCCTTTCGGATTGGGTAAACCACCCTTTGAAGGAGCAGGTATTATTGATAATAAAATGATTATTAACTGGAAACAAAATATTTTTACTATGTCGATTTTAGATATTGCATTACAGGGTAGTCACAATACCTACAACTCTATGGCTGCGGGTATTTCAGGAATGGCAGTTAATATCAGGAATGAAAAAATCCGTGAGAGTATGGCCGATTTTAAAGGTGTGGAACATCGGCTTGAACGTTTTTTGAAAGTTCATGGTATTGAGTTTATCAATGATTCAAAGGCTACCAATATCAATTCAACCTGGTATGCACTAGAAACCATGACTCATCCTACCGTTTGGATTGTTGGCGGCATTGACAAGGGAAACGACTATTCAGAGTTGTATGAACTGGTGAAATCAAAGGTCAAAGCCATCGTTTGTCTGGGAACGGATAATTACAAAATTCTGGAAGCCTTTAAAAATATTGGCATTGATATGGTTGAAACACAGTCGATGGAAGATGCAGTACGTTCGGCCTATTACCTGGCTAAAAACGGTGATACTGTTTTGCTTTCGCCAGCCTGTGCAAGTTTTGATTTATTCGAAAATTACGAAGATCGTGGTCATCAGTTTAAATATGCAGTAAGAGAATTGTAATATGGCAGGAACACTGGCTAAAATATTCAAGGGAGACCGAACGCTATGGGTGGTACTGATCTTTTTGTCACTGGTATCACTGGTGATTGTATACAGTGCAACAGGTAAACTGGCCTATCGCGAAGCAGACGGAAATACAATTTATTTCCTGGGAAAGCAAATCGGTTTTATACTGGGAGGTATCCTGATTATGCTTATTCTGGTCAATCTTGTGCCGGTAAATGGTTATTTTAAAATATCACCTTATTTAATTGGATTCACCATTCTGATATTGATTGTAGCCATCATTCAGCATAAAATAAGCGGCAACCCCGACCAGGAAACTTCCCGGTCGCTTCATGTAAGATTTTTCAGCTTTCAGCCGTCAGAAATGGCAAAGATTACCCTGGTTATGTTTGCCTCGCGAATGCTGGCCAAAGCTCAAAAGAGTGCAGAAGAACTGAAACATGCATTCTTCTGGATAACAGGAGTTTCAAGTGTAGTTTGCTTCCTGATTTTTCTGAGTAATTTTTCAACCGCTGCACTTATTTTTATCAGCATCATGGTATTAATGCTTATTGGCCGGGTGTCATTTAAATACATTTCAATGATGATGGCTTTTGGCCTTTTGATGGCAGCCCTCATCTATTTTACAGCTGATTTTTTCCCTGCCAGTGTTGGTCGTGTACATACGGTGAAAGCGCGTATCGATGATTTTATTCATGGCGATGATGATGCCATAAACGGTACAACACAGGCTGATTATGCCCGACTGGCTGTTTTTGAAGGTGGAATGTTTGGAAAAGGACCGGGAAACAGCGAAGTAAGTAATTATATGGAAGCTGGTTATAACGATTTTATATATGCCATTTTCATCGAGGAATATGGATTTGCGGGAGGCGCATTCCTGGCTTTGCTGTATCTGATTTTATTATTTCGCGGAGTTGTAATTGTTCGCCGCTGCGATAAGGCGTTCCCCGCATTTTTGGTGACCGGACTGGTGGTACTGCTGGTATTCCAGGCATTCATCAATATGGGTGTTTCGGTGGGTGTTGTTCCGGTAACCGGGCAACCTTTGCCATGGATTAGCTATGGAGGGTCATCCTTATTATTTACCGCAGTTTCATTTGGAATCATACTGGCAGTGAGTGCATATAATCAGAAAAATACAATTATGCCGGAACAATTGGTTGTAGTTGATTCACCTAAAGAAGATCAGGCTTTGTAATATGGGAAGTTTAAAAGTCATAGTGAGTGGAGGAGGAACCGGAGGACATATTTTTCCGGCTATTTCCATTGCCAACGAAATAAAAGAGCGTTTGCCGGATGCAGATATTCTGTTTGTGGGTGCTCTTGGAAAGATGGAAATGGAACGCGTTCCGGCTGCCGGGTACCGTATTGTCGGCTTACCGGTTATGGGTTTTCCGCGTAAGCCTTCGTTCCAGTTGCCGGGTTTTTTCCTGAAGTTATTTCAAAGTATGCGTTTGGCCAATAAGCTTATCTCCGGTTTTAAACCTGATGTGGTCATTGGTGTAGGTGGATTTGCCAGCGGTCCGGTTTTAAGGGCTGCAGTTCGGCAGGGTATTCCGGCCGTACTTCAGGAACAAAATTCGTATGCAGGGGTAACGAACAAGTTGCTGGCATCGAAAGTCAAAAAAATATGCGTGGCATACTCCGGTATGGAAAGGTATTTCCCGGCTGAAAAGATCGTTCTGACGGGAAATCCGGTCCGCAAAAATCTGATCGAAGCAATTGTGAATAAAGAAGAAGCTTTTGGCTATTTCAAACTGAATACCGGCAGGCCCGTCGTGCTGATTGTTGGCGGAAGCCTGGGAGCACGCACCCTGAACGAAAGCGTAATGGCGAACCTGGACCTGATCCGCAGGACGGATGTCCGGATCATCTGGCAAACGGGATCTTTTTATTATAAGGAAATGCTGGATAGGCTTGGCGCTGATACTCCGGAGAATCTGCTGCCATTTGAATTTGTCTCACGGATGGATTATGCTTATGCAGCGGCAGATGTGGTTATTTCAAGAGCCGGAGCCGGAACGATCTCTGAATTGTGTCTGTTGGGGAAACCCGCTGTTTTGGTGCCCTCGCCCAATGTGGCGGAAGATCATCAAACCAAAAATGCCAGGGCATTGGTTGAAAACCAGTCTGCTGTGCTGATTAAAGATGTCGATTCGAAAGAACTTTTACTGAAGGAGACATTCAGTTTGCTGGATGATATTCCACGTTTGAAATCGTTGGCTGAAAATATACGAAAACTGGGCCGGCCCAATGCGGCAAAAGATATTGTTGATGTTATTCTGGGAGTCGTAAAAAAAGTAGAATGTTAAAATTTACCGACATAAAGCAAGTGTATTTCCTGGGTATCGGAGGAATAGGGATGAGCGCTCTGGCACGTTATTTTACGAGTCAGGGCATTGCTGTTTCAGGATACGACCGTACACCGACAGCCTTGACGGGACAACTTGAAGACGAAGGAATAAGCGTGCATTACCACGACAATCCGGCTCTTTTGCCTGAAGATCTTGATGTTGCGGATTCGCTGATTGTTTATACACCTGCTGTTCCGGCTACTCATCTTGAATTAAATTCGCTGATCGGCCGCGGCTTCAGCATTCATAAGCGTGCCGAAGTACTTGGCATTATTTGCAATTGCCGCCGAACAATAGCCATTGCCGGAACTCACGGAAAAACTTCGGTTTCGACCATGACTGCTCATATCCTGAAATCATCGTCAACAGGTTGTTCCGCTTTTTTGGGCGGTATTTCAAAGAATTACCAAACCAACCTTTTACTCGATACGACAGGCAGTGATTGGGTTGTTGCCGAAGCCGACGAATTCGACCGTTCATTCCTGCAGCTCAGGCCCGAACTGGCGGTAATCACCTCGATGGATGCCGATCATCTGGATATTTACGGCTCACACGAAAAGGTGATTGAAAGCTTTAAGCTTTTTGCCGGTCAGATCAAAGAGGGTGGGGTACTGGTACTTAAAAAAGGACTTTCAGTGGGATCATATCCATCGGCCGAATTGAAAATCTTTACTTATTCAATTACCGGACCGGCTGATTTTTGTGTTGAAAACATCGAACTGAAATTTGGATATTACCAGTTTGATTTGATAACTCCTGAATTCAGGATCGAAAAACTGGTTTTAAATTACCCGGGTCTGCTGAATGTTGAAAACGCTGTGGCTGCCTCTGCCGTCGCACTTTTGTCGGGGGTTGCACCTGATGAAATTCGTGCGGCGCTTGCCACTTATGCCGGGGTGAAAAGACGTTTTGACATTCATTTGAATAACGAAACATTTGTGCTGATTGATGATTATGCACATCATCCGGAAGAACTAAGGGCAACGATTCTATCGGTCAGAGACCTGTATAAAGACCAGACAATAACCGGCGTTTTTCAGCCACACCTTTACAGCCGGACAAAAGATTTTGCCGATGGATTTGCCGGTAGCCTTGATTTGCTGGATGAAATTGTGTTGCTTGATATTTATCCTGCACGCGAATTACCCATTGAAGGAGTTAGTTCTGAATTAATTTTTAACCGGATCAGGAATCAGCATAAAATATTGTGCAAAAGATCTGAACTGACGAGACTTGCAGCCAAATTTAAACCGGGAATTATCATCATGATGGGAGCAGGAGATATTGATACCCTGGTTGAACCGGTAAAAGAGCAACTATTGAAGCGTAAAAATGATTAAAAAGATATTCATCATATTAGGTTGGTTGTGTCTGGCCGGGTTTATCGGATACACTTTATACTTCGTCTATACGCAGCGGGAGGCCGTGAAGTGTCAGTCGGTGGTTGTGAACATCAGCCCCGGTTCTCCGCGATTCCTGGATGAAGATGAAATTGCCGGTTTGATTTTGAAATCAGGTGTGCCTGTTATCGGTCACTATCTGGCGATCATCAATACGAATAAACTGGAAAAGAAACTGAGTGCATTCACCACCTTGAATAATGTGGAAATTTTCCGGAAAATTGAATCCAAAGGATTTGCATTCCGGGGGAAACTGGTTGTCAATGTGGATGAAAGGATCCCTGTTCTCCGGATCAAAAATTCGAACGAAGATTATTACCTGGATCCGGGAGGAATAAAAATACCGGTATCGGGGAAATATGTTGAACGAATACTCATCGCAACGGGTAAAATCTCTGATGAAATGATCAAAAAGAGCCTTCTTCAGATGGCCGATTTTGTAAACAGGGATGATTTCTGGAGAGCTCAGATTGAACAGGTTTTCATTCAGGCAAACGGAGAGTTGCTAGTTGTTCCTCAGGTTGGCGATTACCTGATTGAATTTGGAACACCGGATAACTATGAATCAAAACTCAGAAATCTGAAAGCCGTTTACCAGCAGGGATTTAAAAATATGGGTTGGAACAAGTATAAGAACATCAATGTGAAATATCGGAACCAGGTGGTTTGTACAAAAAAAGCAGATTATGGACAAGAATGAAAAAATCTTTGCAGCAGTTGACATCGGGTCTACCAAAATTGTAGCCCTTGCCGGAAAGAAAAATGAAGAAGGAAAAATCCAGATCATCGGACTTGGCCATAGTGCATCGCGTGGTGTCAACCGCGGTGTGGTCTTAAATGTGGAGGAAGCATTCGCAGCCATCAGTGATGCTGTAGGTCAGGCAGAAAGGGATTGCGGATGCGACATTGAGAACGTATTTGTAAATATCTCCGGACAACAATTAATTACCCATACTTCATGTCAGAAAAAAACCCTGGTTCGGGATCATTGTGTAACTGAAGCGGATATCAGCCAGCTTATGGCACAGGCCAGCGAGATTCAGCTGGACGAAGAAATGAAGATCTATCATATTAATGCGGAATTGTATACCATTGACGGTGAAGCAGTATTGACCAGTCCGGTTGGCGCTATTGGAGAAAGACTGGAGGCTACCTACAAAATTCATGTGGCTCCTGATTCTTATCAGCGAAACATCTCGAAATGCTTCGAACGTGGTTCCATCCAGGTGCAGAAGGCTATCCTTGATCCCATTGCTTCTTCTGAAGTTGTACTTACGGAAAGCGAAAAAGAATCAGGTGTTGTACTGGTTGATATCGGTGGGGGAACAACAAAAATTTCCATTTTCAGTGAAGGCGTGCTGTGTTTTACTGCCATGATACCGTTTGGAGGAAATGTTATTACCAAAGACATCAAGGAAGGTTGTTCAATAACATCCCGGGAGGCTGAATCGATGAAAACCCGTTATGGTCAGGCTATTGCTGATTTTGCCCCTGAAGACAAAGTTGTTACCATTCCACGGGATGGATGGGACCCGAAACAAATCTCGTTTAAAAGTCTGGCTCACATTATCCAGGCACGTATGGAGGAAATCGTTGTTGGTTTCTTCTACCTGATCCGAAAATCAGGTTATGCAGATAAACTGGGTGCAGGTATTGTAATCACAGGAGGAACAGCATTGTTGCCCAATGTGGCTCAATTGATTAAGTTCCATACCGGACTGGATGTCAGGATGGGCAAACCCAATCTGAATAACTTTGTGGCCAGGAAAGAAGTCAACGATCCCAGGTTTGCCACTGCCCTGGGATTACTCAGCATGGCGGCTTCCGAAGATGGACAAATGGACAAAAGAAAACGGAAACGATTAAAGAAAACAGCTTTCAATGAACCTGGAATTATAACCAAAATGCAAAATAAAATTGTTCAGGGTGTTATCGGTTTTTTTGACGAAAATCCTGCAGATACAGAAATGACCTAAAATTAATATAATTAAGTCTGCCTTATGAGCGATGAAATACTTAACTTCGGATTAGAGCATACAAAATCTTCCATTATCAAAGTCATTGGTGTTGGAGGAGGTGGATGCAATGCTGTCAAAAACATGTTTGAAGAAGGCATTGAAGGGGTAAACTTTATTGTTTGCAATACGGATGCACAAGCCATGCAAAACAATCCGGTACCTGTAAGAATTCAATTGGGTGTCACACTCACTGAAGGCAGGGGGGCCGGTAATTTGCCTGAACAGGGAGAACAGGCCGCTATTGAGAACCTGGATGACATTCGTGGAATGCTTGAAAGTACTACAAAAATGGTGTTTATCACGGCAGGTATGGGAGGAGGAACCGGAACCGGTGCTGCTCCTGTTATTGCCAGACTGGCCCGGGAAATGGATATGCTTACCATTGCTGTTGTTACCATTCCATCCAGATCGGAAGGAAAGCGAAGATTCGACCAGGCGCTCGAAGGAGTTGAGAAATTAAAGGAGCATGTTGACAGTATGCTGGTTATCAGCAATGAAAAACTGCATAAGATATACGGTAACCTGCCCGCATCAGTAGCTTTTAAAAAGGCCGACAACATTATTACCACAGCAGTGAAAGGTGTGGCCGAAATCATCACCCTGCACGGAAATATCAACATCGACTTTGCTGACGTCAGTACAGTCATGGCCGGAAGCCAGGTATTCATAATGGGTACCGGTTTTGCCGATGGTCCAAACCGGGCCATGAATGCAGTAACCCAGGCCCTGGAATCACCTTTGCTCGATAGCAGCAGTATCAGGGGGACCAAAGATATCCTGCTTAATATTATCTCAGGAACGGAAGAAATCACCATGGGTGAGATTGGTGAAATCATTGATTTTTTGCAGGATGAAGCCGGGCAGGATGCTACGATCATCTGGGGGAATGGCAGTGATCCTAAACTGGGAAACCAGATTAGTGTTACGATTATTGCTACCGGGTTTGATGTGAATCCGAACCGCTTGTTCCAGAATCCGCTTGAAGTTATTGAACTTGAACCTGAAAAACTGGGATTTGAAATCAACCTGGACGACGAGGATATGCTGGAAACCGATAGAATTTTTACGTCTTTAAAAGAACCTGTAACCAAACCGGTCATGGAGTCTCCGCTTATTTCAAATCAATCAGCCCGTGGATCGAAAAGAGGTAAAAAAGAAAAAACAGCCCGTATAAACCCTGAAAACGTGAATGTTGACAGTTGGTTTACCAGGCAGTTCACTCGATTATTTGATGGAGAAGATTCAACAATATCAGAAGAGAATACAAACAAAAATGATTATTAACACGAAAAATACAGGATCATGTCGAACGAAATTATGAATTTTGATTTAAGCCTGAATACAGGTTCAATCATTAAGGTAATTGGAGTAGGTGGAGGCGGCGGAAACGCTGTGAATCACATGTATCATCAGGGGATTCGTGATGTGGATTTTATGGTTTGCAACACAGATGCCCAGGCATTACTTAATAGCCCGGTTCCTTTTAAGGTACAATTGGGATCTTCGCTGACCGAGGGGCGTGGTGCAGGTAATAAGCCGGAAACCGGCCGTGATTCAGCCATCGAAAATATTGAAGATGTGAAAAAAGTCCTGCGTAATAACACCAAAATGGTATTTATTACTGCCGGAATGGGTGGTGGTACCGGTACCGGTGGTGCACCCGTTATTGCTCAGGCCGCCAAAGAACTCGGAATTCTTACCGTTGGAATTGTAACTATTCCATTCCGGAACGAAGGTCGCCGCCGCATTAAACAAGCCATTGAAGGTATTGCAGCCATGGAGTCCCACGTCGATTCCCTGTTGATCATCAATAATGAACGAATCCGTGAAATGTATGGTGATTCGAAAATATCGGATGCTTTTGCCAAGGCCGACAATATTTTAACCACAGCCGCCAAAGGTATTGCCGAAATTATCACTGTTCCGGGTTATATAAACGTCGATTTTGCCGATGTTGAAACAGTGATGCGCAACAGTGGCGTGGCACTGATGGGAACCGGTATTGCTTCAGGAGCTAACCGGGCGGTTATTGCGGTTGAGGAAGCATTAAACTCCCCTTTGCTGAACAACAACGATATCATGGGTGCCCGTAACATATTGCTGAATATCACTTCAGGTATTGAAGAAATAACGATGGATGAAATCGGTGACATTACTGATTACGTGCAGGAAAAAGCCGGCAACTCTGCCGACCTGATATGGGGTAATGGAGTCGATGAATCATTGGGCGATAAAATTTCGGTGACCATTATTGCTACCGGGTTCAGTACCAGTAGTATTCCTGAAATGGTGATCAACAAAAATCAGGAAAAAACATACCATACACTCCAGGATGATGTTTCAGATAGCATTCCATTTACTAAAACGGAGGTTAAGGCTTCGGTCGAAAGTGAATTATACGGATCGAAAAATGTGAAGCAAAAAACCTTTGAATTCGAAATTAATTCAGGAGGATTTGACGAATTTGAAGAGTTGTATGGGAATAATCATTCCAAAAAGGATACCAACGGCAATGCCATTGAACCGGTTGATTATACGCAAACCTCCGAGGAAACTGTCAATGAACTGGAGAATATTCCGGCTTACCGCCGAAAAAACTCGAATTTCTTTGGATTTAAAAAAAAAGTAGATGAAAAATTTTCGCGGCTTTCTATTTCACCTGACGAAAATAATAATGTAATTTTACGTGACAATAATTCCTATTTGCACGATAACGTTGACTAATATTTCAAAAAATGAGTTTATTTGAACAGATAAGCAGTGACATTATTGCTGCCATGAAAGCCCGGGAAAAGGAAAAACTCGAAGCCTTACGCGGGATTAAAAAAGTAATGATTGAAGCTAAATCAGCAGCTGGAGCCACTGCCGAATTAAGCGATCAGGAAAGCCTGAAGATTATTCAGAAATTGGCTAAACAGGGAATCGATTCAGCAACTATTTACAGGGAGCAGGGCCGCGATGATCTTTATGAAGTGGAAATAGCTCAAGTCAAAGTGTTTGAATCTTATCTCCCGGCAAAAATGTCGGATGCTGATTTAACTGCCGCGGTAAAGACTATCGTTTCTGAAACTGGCGCTTCGGGCATGAAGGATATGGGGAAAGTAATGGGTATCGCTTCCAAAAAGCTGGCTGGTCTGGCCGACGGGAAAGATATTTCCGAAAAAGTGAAAGCCTTGTTAAGCTAATGATACCATGTCGGAACCTGGATTCTCAGGTTTTGTACATTTGGGGTGGAAAGAGGCTGTCTCAAAAGGCAAAAAAACTAATTAAACACAAAGACACAAAGTGTTAATAATTAATGGTTTTTATTAGTGGCTTTGTGCCTTCGTGTTTAATATTTATTCTTTTGAGACAACCTCTTTGATATTTAAATATTCGTTTCTTTCAGAATAACATCATGGGCTCCACCTTCAATAATACTGGTGGAAGAAACCAGTGTTATTTTGGCTGTTTTTTCAAGTTCCGGAATACTCAATGCACCACAACTGCAAATGGTCGAAATGATTTTCCCGAGGGTAATGTCCAGGTTGTCTTTTAACTTTCCGGCATAAGGAACATAGCTGTCAACTCCTTCTTCAAATTTTAAGGTTTCGCTGCCACCCATGTCGTAACGCTGCCAGTTGCGTGCCCTGTTCGATCCTTCGCCCCAGTATTCTTTTACATAGTTGCTGCCTATTTTAAGCTTCTTGGTCGGGCTTTCATCAAAGCGGGCGAAGTACCGGCCCATCATGATGAAGTCGGCTCCCATGGCAAGGGCAAGTACCATGTGGTAATCCTGCACAATACCGCCATCGGAACAAATCGGAACATAGATACCTGTTTTTTCGAAGTATTTCTGGCGGGCTTCGGCAACCTCAATCAGCGCGGTGGCCTGGCCGCGGCCAATCCCTTTTTGTTCGCGGGTGATGCAAATAGAGCCCCCTCCAATGCCTACTTTTACAAAATCTGCTCCTGCTTCAACCAGGTATAAAAAACCATCTTTATCCACCACGTTGCCGGCTCCAACTTTTACTTTTCCGTCGTATTTGTTTTTGATGAATTGAATGGTTTCCTTTTGCCATTCCGAAAAACCGTCGGATGAGTCGATACACAACAAATCAGCTCCTGCTTCAACCAGCTGTGGAACCCTTTCGGTATAATCGCGTGTGTTGATCCCTGCACCAACCAGTAATTTTTTATTGGCATCGAGCATTTCATTTGGATTCTCCCGGTGTTCATCGTAATCTTTTCGAAAGACAAAGTATTGCAGATTCCGGTCTTTATCAATAATGGGGAGTGTATTGAGTTTGTTATCCCAGATAATATCATTGGCTTCAGTCAGCGAAATACCCAGTTTGCCGGTTACCAGTTTCGCGAAAGGAGTCATGAATTCGCTGATTTTGGTATCCGGATCGTCTTTATTCTCACGGTAATCCCTGCTGGTCACAATTCCAAAGAGTTTCCCGTTCGATGTTCCGTCGGCTGTAATTCCTATGGTGGAATGACCAGTTAATGCCTTAAGGGCTAAAACATCCCTTAAGGTATCGTTTGGCGTAAGGTTCCCATCACTTACCACAAAGCCGGCTTTGAATTTTTTTACCTTTCGGACCATTTCGATTTGTGATTCGATGGGTTGTGAACCGAAAATAAAGGAAAGTCCGCCGTTTTTAGCCAGTGCAATGGCCATTTTGTGGTCAGAAACCGACTGCATGATGGCTGAAACAAACGGGATATTCAGTTCCAATTCGGGTGCTGTACCTTTTTGATACTTGACAAGTGGTGTTTTTAATGAAACATTTTGCGGATAACAATCTTTGGTTGATAATCCGGGAATCAATAAGTATTCATTAAAAGTTCTGGAAACATGGTTGAAATACCTGGCCATAAAGTCTGCTTTAAAATGAAATTTTGCGCAAATTTAAGTAAAAATTGGTCGTTTGACTAACCTTTGAGCGAAATCAGCTAAAGTAAACAAAGCTCTCCTCTGGATAATATTTACTCCGTTCAAATGTTTTTCGGTTACGATCATCTCTGCCACTGCTTCTCCTTTTCCAATTAAAATCAACCGGATATCGTTATGAAGGGCAAAGCGGTCATTCTTTAACATCAGATCAGGTTTTTTGTTTTTGCTTTCCATTTCTTCGTTTTTGAGTAGCGGAAATGTAAAAAAAAAAGCGGGTTGACGGCCCGCTTTTTTCCTGATATATTTGGTTAATAGAATTTTGATCGTTTGTCTTCTATATCGGCAACTTTCTTCAGGGATTCAAAAACCTGAGATCCGGCTCTGTAACTCAAGGCTTGAGCAAGCCGGGTTTTTTCACTTTTCAGATCATTGTCTGAATTCGTGGTGAACGAAGTGACTTTGGTTAAATAAACACCGTTGTTCCCTTCGATCGGAGATGAAACCTTACCTTCAGCAAGGCTGCAAACCGTACCAATCACTGCTGGTTCAAAACCAAGTGCCGGAATTGAGAACGTTGTGAAGTTTACACCGCTGGCTTCTTTTACCTCGGTTGAGAGTTTGGACGCAATACTGCCCATATCTGACTGGCCGGAAGCAGCTGTCTGAAGTTGCTCGGCAAGCATCTTAGCTTTCTTTTCTTTACGAACAGCCAGATCAACGCGGATTTTAGCTTCTTCAAACGAAGATTCACCTTCTTCGGTGGCTTCAGTCAAAACTCCAATTACAAATTTGTTCCCATATTCAAAGATGGTTGAACCTTCATTGTTTACAATCACTTTTCCCTTGTCGGCCAGGAATGCTGCCCGTACCAATGAGCGTGACAATTCCAGTCCTGGAATTTCACGGTCAGTTTCTTTTAAGGCAGCAATTTTTTTATCCAGCTTTTGCGTAAGAATAGCACTGTTAAAAGCTTCGGCTGTTTGGTTTTCACTGGCAAATTTGCTGGTTTCAGAATAAATTTTCTGGTAAGTTTCTGTACTTGGTTCAACTTTTCTGCTGAGGATAGCAAGGCGAACCTGATTGGTTTCTTTTCCTTTTTTTGTTGGCTTAATCACATGAAATCCAAAACGGGTACCTACCACATAAATTTTGTTTATATCTCCTGAAAAAACAGTTTCTTCGAACTCCGGAACCATTTGTCTGCGTTTGAACCAGCCAAGGTCACCACCTTGTGTAGCTGAACCCGGATCTTCAGAAAATTTTATTGCCAGATCAGCAAAACTGGCACCCGACTCAATCAGACTTTTCAAACTGTCAGCTTTTGCACGGGCTTTTTCAACGCTGCCTGCAGTTTGCGGAGTAATCAGGATATGGCTGGCCTGGGCCGAATCCGGCAACATTTTAAACTGATCAACTTTGGCCAGTTTATATTCGTCATTTTCAAGGTATGGTCCGTAGAATTCACCTGGCTGTGCGGTGAAGGCCCAATCGGCAAGTACTGCCGGAAGTTCTTCCTTTTTGTAAAAGACCGGATCAAAACGTGTATCTGAATTAACGTTGATGTATTGTTCGTTGTCGGTAACTGAACCAAATTCCTCTTTGGCGTCATTTACCCATTTTTCAGTAGCTGCAACGTCTGCAGCCGAAGGAAGTACATCGAAGGTGATGTATTCAATCTTGCGGGTTTTTTCCTGTTTGTACTCGTCTTTATGTTTGTTGTAATATTCTTTCAGATCGCTGTCAGAAACAGTAACTGTCGCGTCAGAAACAGAAGAGTATGGCAGTACAACATATTGAAAGTTCGCATTTTTATTTTTATCAGCCAGGCTGCTTTTGGCTTCTTCAGAAGTCACATACAATCCTTTTGAAACGAGGTTGTTGTATTTTGAGCGAAGTTTATCTTGTTTGATCTGGCCTTCAATGTATAACCAGTAAGATTTTTGCTGAGGAGTAGCATTTGTTTCAAGCGATTTCAGGAACTGAAGAATGGTAGATTTATCTACCTGACCGGTTTGCGGATTATTGAAAAGTTGTTGAATAATCGGATGAGGATTATTTCCCTGCACCAAATCGAAGAGTTCATCTGCACTAACCGTGAGGCCAATATTTTCGGTTGCTTTACCTATAATGTTATCCTGTAGATATCCCTGCCAAACCTGCTCGCGAATTTGTTCCCAGGTGTTTTCATCAATCTGGGTCTGCTGGGAATTCATTTTGTATATTTCGGAAAGTTCTTCCACTTTCTTTTGAAATTCAGGATATTGAACAGATACACCATCGATATCTGCAATTTCCATCTGACTGGGTCTCATTAACGTGCTGCCTGAATTGAGCATGTCACCCAGAATAAAAGCGCCTAAGGCAAGACCGATTACGATCGCTACCATTAAACTACCACGATTCCTTATGTTCTGTAAAGTAGCCATTTATTATTTGTTATTTTATTATAATTATTCGATTAAAATTTTCGAGGTACGAAGATAATAATTTTCAATATTAATCCTAGAAATCAATTTTTATTTTAGTTATCGTCCAATATCTTAAGGTGCACCAATTCTATTTTTGTATGTGTAGCTTTAAGTATTTTAAACCGGTAATGATCGATGGTTATTACCGTATTAATCTTAGGTATGCTTTCGTGGTTGAAGAGAATAAATCCATTCAGGGTCTCGAAATTTTCATTTTCAGGAAAATCAAGGTTGAAATTTTCATTCAGCTCGTCAAGTTCGAGGCGGCCTGAAAAAACAAATTCGTCAGGAGCCACCTGTTTTTTGATTAAATCAATCGTATCGTGCTCATCTTCAATTTCACCAAATATTTCTTCCAGAATATCTTCACTGGAAATCATTCCTGAAGTTCCGCCAAATTCGTCTACAACGATGGCAATACTTAACCGTTGCTGGATAAACTTGCCGAGCAGCTTACTTGCCGACATGGTTTCGGGCACAATCAGAACCTTTCGGAGATTGGATTTGACAGAATCAGGATTCGTGAAAATCACGGAGTGATGGATGTATCCAATAATTTTATCAATATTTTCAGAATAAAACAGGATTCGCGAGTATCCGGTTTCAATAAACTTCTGAAGGAGCTCATCAACTGATGACTCAATATCCAGAGCAATGATCTCTGTGCGGGGAACCATAATTTCACGAAGTTTGACTTTCGAAAAATCAAGTGCATTCCTGAAAAGTTTAACTTCACTGTCAACCTCCTGGCTCGACAGGGCTGAAATGTTATTCTCCTGTTCTTTTACAAAATGGTCGAGATCGATGCGGCTGAAAACAACTTTTTCATTCACATTTCTCATGGGCTCGTTCAGGAATATTTTCAATATGACCTTCGAAATCCATAAGGTGATTTTAGTGACAGGATAGAATAAAAAATAGAAAAAAGCGATTGGAACGGTAAAAAACTTTAACAAGCCGTTCGGATTAATACGAAACAACATTTTGGGCAGGTATTCAGCCGTTGCCAGGATGATTAAGGTCGAAATGATTGTTTGTGTCAGCAGCACCAATAAATTGGAGTGCAGGTATATAATCAGAAATGGTTCGAGCAGATTGGCAAAGGCAATACCGTAAATGACCAGAGCCAGGTTATTCCCAATGAGCATAGTGGCAATAAACTGACCGGGATTCTGAGTGTACAGCGAAATTAAGTTAGAGAAAACAATGTTTTGCTTTTTGTCAAGTTCAAGCCTTAGTTTATTGGCTGAAATAAAAGCAATTTCCATTCCGGAAAAAAAGGCAGAAAATAAAATGGTAATAAATATGACCAAAAGCAAATCCATAGATAGTTTATTTATTCATCCACATTTACGTACATATGGCCCTTGATGTCTTTGATTTCATAATTGGTAAAGTCCTGATTCGATTCAAAACCAATACCGGTAATGATCTGATCTTTTCTTATAATCTTAACAAACTGATCGGAATAGATTCGCTCCTTGCGGGTATCCCAGACCAGATATTCGGTTTTCAATGTATCCCCTTTTAAATTGATCGCGATTACATTATTTTTAGCTTCCCAATGGTCGTCTGAAGTGAAGTTTTTAGCGTATTGGGCTGTTATGCTTGAAACAATATTCATGTTGGCATCATATTTTTGAATTTTCACACCTTGTGGAAATTCAGTATACGGATCTTTCTCGTTATCGTGAGAGATGAGTTCAGGAGTTTGCAGCTTAAACCGGATGACAGTAGAATCTGAAAACAGCATTTCAAATCCTTCAGCAGTAAGGTGAGGTAATTCCTGGTTGCTGGTAATTTCTTTAATGTCGGCAATTTTATTTTTGCATGAAACGAACAAAACTGCAAAAATTCCGATAAACAAAGGAAAATTGATCCCCGGAATCAGTTGGTGTCTGATCCAACTGGCAATCTTGCGGTTCGTTGTAATATAGTTTTTTGCAGGCATTTATGCTTATTGGTTTTGGCTCTGACTCAGTCCTGACTGATCGGATCCTATGAGCAGGTTAAAGCTAGAAATAAAACCTGATTAAATGAAAAGCATTGCATCTCTTTAAAGGAAATGCAATGCTTTCAGAATGAGATGTGACATTCAGTTCGTTATCTTTTTTCACGAAGAGTAGTAGTTTCGCCGATCCAACTTCCCACATTTATCGATTGACCTACCGTTAATCCATTGAAAAAGATGTCCTCTTTTGAAGGGAAATATTGCGAATAGGTATTAATTTTTTCATTGGCTTCAGCTTCAACCGTAGGATCAACCCGTTTGGCTTTATTGTAATAATCTACTGCTACCATGAATGGATATGTGCGTTCAAAGTCATTTTCTCCGTAATTTTTGCTGTTGTATGCATAAATGTTGCCAAGCAGTATATATGCTTTACCAACATTGGGATTGTTTTCAATCGATTTCTTCACATAGGTTCTGGCTTGCTGCGGATTCTTCTGCCATATAATAGCAGCAATTTCGTAATAATATTTTGCAAGATTTAACGGATCTTTTTCCAAATCGATAGCCTGTTTGTAATAGGTTTCTGCTTTTTCGTGCTGTTCAGCCTTTACAAACATGCGGGCCATGTTGTATGCGGCCTCAGCTGATGGTTCCATACTGTAAAGTTTTTCTGAAGCTTTTGCATATAAAGGGCTTGCATCGCATTTTTGTCTGTCAAGCATGCGGATCATTTTTTTCAAATCATCAAGATTGGAAGCTATCTGATTAAATTTAGGCGTATAGATGCTGATCAGTGCGTCACAGTCAGCTGCTCCGCTGGTCTGGAAAACCTGATCAATAATGTCACGGATATTAATCACATTGGCATCTGTTGGTGTTTTTTTCAGGTGCTTATCCAGAATTTTAATGGTAATATCATAATTTTCAATCACTTTTTCCTTGCCGAATTCACCCAATCCGTAAAGTCCCCGGGTTGACTGCATCAGAAGCAACAATACAACATCTTCAGATTCTACTCCCTGAAGTTTCACTGATTCGCTCAGGTAGTTGTATCCTTTTTTCAGAGCCAGTTTCCTTTGTTCGTCAGTTAATTTTTCATTAGCCACTGCATACTTCATGTAGTCAGTCCCTTGTCTTCCAAGGTTAAAGCCTTTTTGATCAAAGTATTTGATCCGCTTGTCATAGACGTGCATCAGGGTGTCAATGTACAGATTTTTCAGTTTAAGATCAGCGGTACTTTCAATTAAGGCCTGATACATGTTTAAGCCATGCAGATAAACATTTACCGATGATTTCGGATAAGTATTGTATATCTTTCTCCATGAATGCATGGCTGATTTGAAGTCTTTCTGTTCGTAGAATTGTCTTTCAAGCGTGTAAAAACTCATGTAGTCCTTATCGCCGGCGTCAACCAGTTCTTTTGACGTTTTTAAAATAGCGCCCTGATCGCTTTCCTCTTCCATCACGGGGATTTCCCCGTCAAAACTAAAGTCGATTACATTATTGGGATTATTCTCAATATCTAATTTTCGGGTATCGTCGATGAATGTAAATTTGAGGTATTTACATTTGTCATCAACTGTGATTTCATAAGTACCCTCGAAGCTTGTTCTGTATGTTTCGCTTGTCCGGTGAGCTTCGACCACAACCCCTGCTGCAAGCTTGCCTTCACGGTAAACTGTACCCTTTATCGTACGTTGGGCAACTGCAACATATGTTACCATAAGTGCAAGGGCCAGCGTAAGAAGAATTGGTTTTAAAATTAATGTTTTCATTTGTTTATTTTTATTTGGTTTTGTCTTTTTTAGTCAAATTTGCGTTTCATGAACCAGTAATCGTAAAGATTCAAATATAAGCTAAATTTGGTATAATTATCTCTGACCAGATTGTCTTGTGTTGTTCCTTTTTTACCAAACTCTAATGCAAAATTGGCTGTTGACTTTGATTTCGGGAACGGGAACCCTGCTCCAAAACTTATGCCAAACTCCTTAATCTGGTGGTCGTTTAATTTCAGGTAGGAATTTTCATAATGAATTCCAGCCCTGTATCTGACTCTTTTAAGGTAACTCCGGATAGATAAAGCTTCCGGAATATATTCAACTCCGGCTGAAAACCGGCTCTGATCAACAATTAATTCATCCTGTTTCCCAAAGAATGTGGCCTTACTCCAGCCTGCGTAATAGTAATCGGCGTTAACTTCGAATTTGTTCAGTTTGTTATATGATAAGCCGACACCAAAAGTTGATGGAAGCTTAATAATGGCTTTGCCTTCCGGAATCGAATCAATATAAATGGAAAGAGTCTGTGAGGAAGTCGAGATTGACTTGTATGAAAATAAACGGTGGAGTGAAGTGAGGTCTGATTGCCTTTCAAGAGTTATACCCAGGGTAAGGAACTGGTTTTTCTTAATTTCCAGATCGTATTGAAGGCCATAGGTGAGGGTAAAGTCACGAAGGCGGGTTCCTTCAGATTTCGAAAAGTTAAAAAGATCCGGATTACCAAAAGAGATATTTGTATTCTGATTCAGCCGTCCAAAGATGTAGTTGAGGTTTGCTCCCAGCGACAGTCCTTTAAAAGGACTGACAGAGGCTCCAAAGAATGCTTTGGAGGTTGTTCCTTCACCTGTATAAATGTGATATACATTTCCTATGCCTGATAATTCTTCTGTAAAACCAACCTGATAACCCATGTCTGAAAAGGGCTGAATACCCATTGCTGCACCAAACCATCTGGTAACCGGCCAACTCAGCGAAAAATACCTGAAATTTACATCATTGGCGTACAGGGTTCCTGTGGTGCTTTTGTAATTTGACAAGGTCCCGTCGATTCCAAAGTCAAACACAAATGAAAGACTGTCGTTGGCATTGTAGGAGGCAGGATTGGCAGAGTTGATCTGAACCGCGTGGCGGCTTCCGAGCGATGCACCTCCCATGGCGGCCGTGCGGCCATATCCGTAGTGATGTAAATCACCTAATCCATATCGGGAAAAGGGAGAAGTTGTGTTGTTGTTTTGCGCAAAGCCAGATAATCCGCAGATAATCAAAACAATCACGACTGATAGAGCATTATTTCTTTTTAGCATTGTGTTCCAGGATCCTGTTTAAACCAATTAGGGTTAAATTAAAGTGTACAAATATGGAATAATTTAATTTTTTATCAAAAAAATTAGAATCACCCCCAGTCATAATGATCTGTAAATTTCGATAATTTCTGTTAAATAAATCAATTGTCTGCCCTATTTCAAAGATAATACCGTTCTGAACTCCAGCACGGATAGCCTCTGTGGTATTTCTTCCAACAGGTTGAAAATCATCGCAGTAATCAAGTAAGGGCAGCTGCCCGGTAAACTGATGAAGGGCCTTAAAACGCATTTCCAGACCCGGTGAAATATTTCCACCGATAAATTGGTTCTTTTCCGAAACCAGATCGTAAGTAATGGCAGTTCCTGCATCAATAATTAAAATATTCTGATCAGGGAAAAGTTCATTGGCACCTACGGCAGCGGCCAGCCTGTCATTTCCGAGTGTTTCCGGTGTTTCGTATAAATTCCCGATCGGAAGTCCGGTCAGATGGTCGAGTTCGAGAAAATATTCAAAGTTTGAAGTCAAATAATGTTTTAATTCTTCATCACAGGTTTTTACTGAAGAAATTATCGCCTTGTTTAACTGGGCATATTCTTCTTTCAGCATTTTCACATGATCAACGGTTAAATGGTCAATCGGAACATTGAACATCAAGTCGTGCTGATTGAACAAAGCAATCTTCGTCCGGCTGTTACCTATATCTATTACCAGGTTTATCAAGCGCTAATCTTCTATACGTTGAGTGATATCCAAAGCGCTGACTGAATGGGTGAGCGCCCCGATTGAAATAAAATCGACCCCGGTTGCAGCAACTTCGTGTAATCTTTCGAGCGTCATGTTTCCTGAAGCTTCCACTTTTGCCCTGCCTGCAATAAGTTGAACGGCTTTAATCATGGTTTCATTGTCCATGTTATCGAGCATGATGATATCGGCTCCTGCATCAATTGCTTCCTGAACCTGGGCAAGTGTAGTCGTTTCAACTTCAATCTTAATTCCATGTTCTACTTTATTGCGTACGGCCCTTACTGCAGCAGTGATTCCACCGGCCACTTCAATGTGATTGTCTTTGATCATGGCCATGTCATGAAGTCCATGGCGGTGGTTGCTGGCGCCACCGGTTTTTACAGCATATTTATCAAGCCTGTTGAATCCGGGCAGGGTTTTACGGGTGTCCAGGATTACGGCCTTGAAATCTTTAACTTCAGCGGCGTATTTGGCTGAAACAGTGGCAATTCCTGATAATCGCTGCAAGAAGTTAAGCGCAGTGCGTTCACCGGTCAGAAGGGCACGGTAAGCTCCTTCAAACTCAACCAGTACATCGCCTTTTTTAACTTTATCTCCTTCCTGTACCAATTCCTTCCAAATCAGGTCCGGATCGAGTTTTCTAAAAACTATTTCGGCTATGGGAAGTCCCGCAATCACTCCATCAGCCTTTGCAATCATTTTGGCTTTACGCCTTGCTTCGGCCGGAATGATGTTGTTGGTGGTGATATCACCTTCGCCCACATCATCCTTCAATGCAAGATTGATGAGTATTTTCGCTGCTTTTAACGCGTGTTTGTTCATATACTACGTCCTGATTTCCTGAAATTTATAGTTATGATCTTTTTGCTGAATCAGGTGGGCGCAGAGAGTTGGATCTTCCGATTGGTAGTCTTCCCGAATGTGTCCGCCACGGCTTTCCGTCCGGATTAAAGCCGATTCGCAAATGAGCGTGCAAATATCAGTAATGTGTTTGATTTTTAAAAGATTGTATTCATTAATTTTTTCAGGAAGTTGATTTTTTATTGAATTCAGTTCAACTATTGCTTCTTTAAGCTTTTCTGCCGTTCGTACAATTCCGGCTTTTTTACTCATAAGTATGGCAACCTGATTTTTTATTTCCAGAAAATGGTTTTCATTTTCAGGATCAACTGTTATGCTGTTTATTTCGGGGAGTTCAATTGTAATGTTATTCTTATGGGTGGCTTTTTCAGCAGCACGTTTCCCGAAAACCAGGCATTCAAGCAATGAATTGCTGGCCAGGCGGTTCGCTCCCATAACTCCTGTAGAGGCAACTTCGCCACATGCAAAGAGTCCTTCAATGTTTGTTTCTCCGTGAAGATCGGTCCGAATACCCCCGACCATGTAATGTGCTGCCGGTGAAATGGGAAGTAAATCACTGGTGAAGTCGATGTTGTACTTTAGTAAGGTATGGTATATGGTTGAAAATCGTTTTTTGATCAGCTCCGGATTGAGGTGCTTCAAGCTCAGGTAAAGAAAATCGGCATGATGCAATTGCAGCTGATTGTGAATGGCGTAAGCTACCACATCGCGTGGGGCAAGCTCGGCCAGCGGATGGATATCCTGCATAAACCGTTCTCCTTTTGGATTCAGAAGCCAGGCTCCTTCGCCGCGAACGGCTTCGCTGATCAGAAATGCTTCTTCGCCGGGGATGTAAAGAGCTGATGGATGAAATTGTATGAATTCGATGTCAGAAAGGCAGGCCCCTGCATGCCAGGCCAATGCAATCCCGTCGCCGGTTGCAGTGTGCGGATTGGTCGACCGGTCGTAAATGCGGGACAGTCCTCCGGTTGCAATGATTGTTGCTTTCGATCTGAAAAGAATGTTGTTGCCTGTGACGAAATCAAAAGCCTGAACTCCAGTGCATATCTGGTCTTTAACCAGTAGTTCGACCACGGTCGTATATTCAAAATCGATTATATTTTTTTGCTCCTGAACTTTTTTCAGCATAAAACTGGTGAGCCCTTTGCCTGTTGCGTCGCCTCCCGCATGAAGTATACGGCGACGGCTGTGACCACCCTCCAGTCCAAGGAAAAACTTTCCGTTTTCCTGGTCAAACTGCATTCCCAGTTCTATGAGTTCAAGAACACATGTTTGTCCTTCAGTGACCAGAATTTCAACAGCATCAAGGTCGCAAAGTCCACGTCCGGCTATTAAAGTATCCTGGATATGTGATTCAAACGAATCATTTTTGTCGGTAACAACAGCAATGCCTCCCTGGGCATAATACGAGTTGCTGATGTCGAGCTGCGATTTGGTAATGATGGCAACACTTCCATACCTGGAAGCATGATAAGCAGCCGTCAGGCCAGCCAAGCCGCTCCCGACAACAATAGTGTCAAATTCTTTAGTTTCAATAGAATGAATAGCTGCCATCTGAAGAAATTTTCTTACGAGGCCGCAAAGGTATAAAAACTGAGCAACAAGACTATGAAAATCAGCAATTTATTTGCCTTGAGGATCTTTTTTTTAACTCAAAGGTCTTTTAATTTCAAGCATAAATCCACTGCCGTGAATGTTTCGGATTTCGACCAAAGAATCTTCAGCAAAAAGTTTACGCAGTTTGGTGAGATAAACATCCATACTGCGGGCGGTAAAATAGCCGTCGTCGCCCCATATTTTTTTGAGTGCAGTTTCGCGGGGCAATAATTCATTCTGGTTGTCGCACAGCATTTTTAGCAGTTCAGCTTCTTTAGGCGATAATTTTTGTTTTATATTATCCCTGTCAATCGTCCGAAGCTTAAAGTCGAAAAAATAACTTCCTATCTGATAAAAATCTGATTCTTTGGTCTGAATGCCGATTGTCGTTTTAAGATAGCCTTGAGCTTGAAAATGAGCACTTCAGTATCAAACGGTTTGGTAATGTAATCGTCGGCACCGATCCGGTATCCCTTCAATACATCTTCCCGAAGGTTTTTGGCGGTCAGGAACAGAATCGGAACATCCGTATTGATTTTCCTGATTTCGGCAGCGATGGTAAATCCATCAATGTTCGGCAGCATCACATCCAGGATGCAGATGTCAAAACTGACTTTTTTAAACTGGTTCAGGGCATGTTGCCCATCGTCGACCCAATCGACCTCAAAATCGTTGATTTCAAGGTATGATTTAAGGACTGCTCCGAAGCTGAGATCATCTTCAACCAGGAACAGGTGTGGTTTAGTCATTATATTCATAAAGGTATTTATTTTTATTCGCGTACAAAAGGGATGAACACTTCAAACCGGCTTCCGTTTCCTGGTTCGCTGTGTACACTGATGCTCCCGTGGCTGGCTTCGAGTAAAGCTTTAACGTAACTGAGGCCTAATCCAAAACCTTTTACATTATGAATATTTCCACTGGTTTGGAGGTAGAAACGCTCGAATATCCGGTTCTGAACGATTTTAGTCATGCCAATGCCTTTGTCTTCAATTCCGATCAAAACTCCTTTTTCAGTGTTCCGGGTTGAGATTTTTATGTCGGGAGCATTCATCGAATATTTGTTGGCGTTATCAAGAAGATTGTAAATCAGATTGGCAAAATGGGAGGAATCGCTGGTTGCAACCGGATTTGATGCAATTAATGCAGTCTGAATGGAGCCTCCTTTTTTCCCGACCTGAAGCACAATACTTTGAATGGCATCTTCGATTACATCGTGCAGGTTAAAAGTCTCCCATTTAAATTCGAAGTCTTTTTTATCAAGCCGGGCAATGGTCAGAATATCTTCCACCTGACGGTTCATCCGGGCATTCTCCTTTTTAATCATTTCAATAAAATACCTGATCCGCTCAGGGTTTTCAATAATTTTCTGATTGGTGATGGAGTCGGCGGCTACTGAAATCGTAGCGATGGGCGTTTTAAACTCATGGGTCATGCTGTTAATAAAATCAGACTTCATTTCCGAAATTTTCTTTTGCTTCAGGATAAAATAAATGCTGAAGGAAAAGGATACAAGCACAATGATTGAAAAAACCAGAGAAATAAACAACAACCAGTTCAGTGTTTCATAAATAAACGAATCTTTCTCCGGAAAATAGACAGAAAGCACGATGTTTTTCTGAATGATGTCGTTGGGGTATAAATTAACCTTGTAGTTGCTTTTTTCCAGAAGCAGGGAATCTGCCTTTTCAGTTTTTTTGGTAATTAAAGAATCCTTCATGATCCCAAATTCAAAAGGAATCGGAATGTCACGGTTTTTGAGTTCTTTTTTTAAGATTTCATTAATGTGTTCGGTTGAAATTTCATTTTCGTCCCACGAGGTTTTTTCCAAGACTGTCGGTGTTGATAAAAATTATATTCTCTTCCCGTTCATTGGTTGAACTGTCTGTTTGTGTTGAAATCTGATATTGAAATCCATTTTTGTTTTTACCAGCTTTTACAATCATTTCGATTTGCCGGGCGGATGGATTACCGGGAGATTTGGGAATAATGATTCGTTTTGGTGCGTACCTGAGATTTGCCGGTGGAGGTGGCGGAGGTGGAATGGGTACCCGATTCAAGAACTGAATTGTATCGCCAAAAGCAAAATGATTAATCAGCCGGAAATCCTGCATGTTTTCGAGGCGGTTGGTCGTACTGGTTAAGGCTTCGTTTACGCTGCGGTCAAACAATTCATTTCTTACCCGAATATCATTTCCTATAAGAAAAAATCCCTGAGTGGAGACCGTGAAAAGATTGAGATCATCAGGAAAAAAATCAGAAGATCCGGAAAATATGAGCTTTGATTTTCAATTCGATGATGATTTAAATTCTCCCAATTCCCCGAAAATAATCAGGGAATTTAAAGGGGATCATAAAAATATGAAAATTACGGAAAAGGAAGTCGAAGTTGACGGTAAAAATGGGAAAGAAATCAAAGTGGAAGTTGAGTCCAAAGAGAATAAATAAGCATTGCCTGCGTTATTGGATGTGAATACCAGGAGAACAATTAAACAGAAAACAGCAGAAATGGCCGGAAATATTTTCCGGCTATTTTTTTGCCGATACTTTCTTATCATTTAATGTCAACAGGAAGGTCCTTCCTTTCTGTCCGAATTTTATTGATAATTTTTTCAGAACACAATATACAATTCTTACCTTTCGACTTTTAATTTTTTGTTGAACACCTGAAAAGGAAAAATAATCCATAAACCAACGGACAAATACGATCAACCATGAAGAAACAAAATGAAGCTTCGCGGCGCCTGTTCCTGAAACAAGCGATGGCCATTTCGGCCCTTACCGCTTTCCCAACGATTTTAACCAAAGCCATGTCGGGAGTTGATGCTCCGGCTGTTGGTCTTGCGGCTGCCAGCGAACGTGTCAACCTTGCTTGTTGCGGCATCGGCAACCAGGGTGGATCGGATATCAATTCCTTCTACAAAACAGGCATGGCTAATATCGTAGCTCTTTGCGATGTGGATATGGGCGCTCCCCATACCTTGAAGATACTCGAACAATTTCCGGATGTCCCGCGTTTTCAGGACTTCAGGGAAATGTTCGACAAAATGGGGAATCAGATTGATGCCGTTTCGGTTGGAGTACCCGATCATTCTCATTTTCCGATCACTATGCTGGCCTTGTCACTGGGCAAACATGTGTATGTTGAAAAACCAATGGCCCGCACGTTTAACGAAGTTGAACTGATGATGAACGCGGCAAAAAAATACAATGTAGTCACCCAAATGGGTAACCAGGGACATTCAGATGGTAATTATTTTCAGTTTAAAGCCTGGACTGAAGCCGGAATTATTAAAGATGTTACTGCTATAACCGCTCACATGAATTCGGCCCGCCGCTGGCACAAATGGGATCCCAAAATAACCAAATTTCCTGATGCAGAGCCAATTCCTGAAACATTGGACTGGGATACCTGGCATTCGGCTGTTAAGCGTCACGATTACAACAAAGATTTTATTAACGGACAATGGCGTTGCTGGTACGATTTCGGGATGGGTGCACTGGGCGACTGGGGAGCCCACATCATCGATACCGCACACGAGTTCCTGAACCTGGGTCTGCCTTATGAGGTTGATCCGGTAAAGCTTGAGGGGCATAATCCATTCTTTTTTCCGATGTCGTCAACCCTTTCGTTTAAATTTCCGAAACGCGGCAGTATGCCACCGGTCGAAATCATGTGGTACGACGGTGTTAACAATGTTCCGCAGGTTCCTGAAGGATTTGGTGTTTCTGAACTTGATCCGAATATCCCTCCAACCAGTGTGGGTAAAATACAACCTGCCAAACTTAATCCGGGTAAGGAGATTTACAGTAAGGATCTGATTTTCAAAGGCGGATCGCATGGAAGTACCTTGTCTATCATTCCGGAGGAAAAGGCTAAAGAAATGCAATCGAAATTACCTGAGGTACCTAAAAGTCCGTCAAACCACTATGCAAATTTCCTGCTGGCATGTAAAGGTCAGGAGAAAACCCGCTCTCCGTTTGAAATTGCCGGTCCTTTGAGCCAGGTATTCAATTTGGGCGTATTGGCGCAACAACTCAACACCAAACTGATTTTCGACCGCGAAACCAAACAGATAACCAACAGCAAACTGGCCAATCAGATGCTGGTTGGAGCACCGCCACGAAAAGGCTGGGAACAATTTTACAAACTTTAGATTTAATCCTTCCGGAATGCAAAATGCCCGCAAGCCAATCGGTTGCGGGCATTTTATCATTTCAGAAGGTCAGGATTTTCTGAAGCTTGCAAGCATCCTCCTTAATCCTGAAGTGGATATCCAGGAATGGAATGGAAATCATTCCAACGCATGAAAAAGATGGAATCACGTTTTGCTGCAATCAGCTTATTCAAAAATATTATTCAGCAAACCACCGGTGGCTTCTTTCCGGCGGTTGGGGCCAAATGAACTCAGTTGTGCGATCAGTTTACGGATAGGCATTGACTGTAGCCATACTTTACCGGTTCCACGGAGTGTGGCCAAAAATAAACCTTCGCCGCCAAATACCATGGACCTTAGTCCACCGGCCTGCTGGATGTCGAAATCGATGGATTCTTCGAAGCCGACCACGCAGCCGGTGTCCACCCTTAAAATTTCGTTGTTTAACTGACGTTCAATCACAGTCCCCCCGGCATGGATAAAAACTTTTCCATCACCCTGGAGGTATTGAAGGATAAACCCTTCGCCGCTGAAAAATCCGGCACCCAGTTTCCGGTTCAAACGCATGGAAATTTTAGTTCCCAAAGCTGCACAAAGGAATGCATCCTTCTGTACAATCATGCTTCCATGGTGTTCCGTTAAGTTTATCGGAATAATAGTCCCGGGATATGGTGCCGAAAAAGCAACATGTTTTTTACCCCAGCCCTGATTGGTGAAATGTGTGATAAATAGCGATTCACCGGTTAGAAGACGGGAACCTGCAGAAAGGACTTTGTCGAATAACCCGGCCCGTGGGTTCGATCCGTCACCCATTTTGGTCTCAAAACTAATTCCGTCTTCCATGTACAGCATGGCTCCTGCTTCGGCAATAACGGTTTCTCCGGGATCAAGTTCAACTTCAACCATCTGAATGTCCTGACCCACAATTTTGTAATCGATTTTGTGTGATAACATGTATAAAGTTTTTTGTTAAATCTTTCTTTTGAACAATGTCAGACAAAGTTATGCAATGTTGGCAATACCTGGGGTATTTTTCGACCAGTACGATTTTTTTACCGGTAAACCGGGTTTAGGAGCAGATTGAATGTTAAAATAGCAGTATCCGGATGACAAATCAGTTTCCGGCCGGGTTGTCGTTAAGAATGGTTATTTTCAGCGGATGGAGAGGATTCATAAAGTGGAATTTCTACATAAAAAGTAGTGCCGTTTGTTCCCGAAGTTTCGTGCCGGATTTTACCCCCGAAATTGTTGATAATGTTGCGTACAATGGATAATCCCAGGCCCATTCCACTTGTTTTTGTGGTAAAGTTGGGCTCAAACAGATGATCCTGGGCTTCCTTGCTGATCCCTACGCCATTGTCGCTGATCGCGATCCTGGCAACTTTTTCGAGTTTTTGAACATCAATGTTTATGATGCCCTTCTGATCAGCCGGAATGGATTGAATGGCATTTTTCACCAGGTTAAGGAAGGCTCTTGAAAGCTGCTCTTTGTCGGCAAAAATAAGAACTTCTGTAAGTTTGTTCGTTTCAAGCGTGAAATTCAGATTCTGGTTGGGTTCAAAAAGGGAACAAACATTCTGAAGGACTTCAACCAGGTTAAACAGTTCATTTTTTGCCTTGGGTATCTGGGCAAAGTTCGAAAACTCAGTCGCAATTCCTGAAAGAGTATCAATCTGTTCAATCAGGTTTTTTGTTACCCGATCAAAATAATCGTCGTAATGTTCTTTACCTTCCTCTTTGGCACGCTGCAAATACTGAATATTCAGCTTCATCGGGGTAAGTGGATTTTTGATCTCATGAGCGACCTGTTTGGCCATTTCGCGCCAGGCCGACTCCCTTTCTGACCTGGCCAGCAGTTCGGCGCTTTCGGCCAGTTCGTTGACCTTTTGGTTATACTCCCTTACCAGCGCCCCAATCTCATCCTCAGCCTGATAGCTGATTGGCTCACTTTTTTTGCCCAGCTGAATTCCCCGCAGCTTTTCACGAATGATGGTTAGTGGCTGGGTGATTCTGTTCGATAAAATTACAGCTACAATAACACTGGCCAGAAACAGGATCAGGTAGAGGTTTATGAATGCCACGATGAAAGTCGAGATGCTTTGTTTCAGGTCGTCTTCCCGGGTAAAATACGGAAGGTTAAGGTAGCCCAGGTAATCGCCCTTGTTGTTGATAATGGGTTCATAGGCCGAAAGATAGGAGAGTCGTCCAATATTCTCGGGCTGGAAATAATTGAGTTGATAGCGCTCCGACAATTCGTAAAATGCTTCTGAATTCATGCGTTCAGAGGTAACTCCTTTGGCAAAAATTTCGGGACGTGAAGTGGCCAGAAGTTCTCCGTTGATATCATAAATATTGATGTCGGTCCGGAATATATTGGATAATTTGTTCAATTCCCGGTAAAGCCATTGATGTAATTCAGGAGAGATGGAGTCAACATTGATCAGCCTGTTTTTTATTTCTTCTGAAATGGATTTCATTTTTTCCTGAAGGTCGAACTGATGCCTGTCGCGGTATTGCTGAATGTTGTAATAAATCGTTCCGGTTGCCACAAAAAGCAGGGAGCCAAGTACAACCGAAATGATGGAAACCTGAATACGGAAGCGGAGATCCTGCGGAATAATGAGTTTCCTGAAATTGGCATTTCCAATCATGGCGACTGTCAATACAAACACAAAATAAAATACAAAAATGTAGGGGAATGAAATCAGGTAATCGAGCAGAGTGAGGGCACGGTTGCTCACAATAATATGGTTCTGTTCATCAAATGTATAGATCAGGTGATTGTACCCATCCCATTTCATGAGTTGAAATTCAGAGTCGGATTTTTTCAGGTTGTACGACTGCAGGTAATAATTATAGGCATATTCTCCCGATCGGTTTACCAGTTCTTCCTCAAAATATTTGGCATAGGAGAGGTACTTGTAACGAAATGGTTTGACCAGGGAACGGTCCATGAGTAACTCGGGAAATCCGATTCCTTCCGAAATGACCTTCGAATTCAGTTCGATAAAGACAGATATCCCATTTGAATTATCAACCAGCGGGTAGTGCAGTTTTCCGAAATAAGAAACCCTTCCGTTCATATTATTCATGAAATAAAAACTACTGCCGGGCACTTTAATCCCGAAGTGTTCAATCATTTTTTCGAAATACGGGAAGCAGGGCTCCGAAATGTTTTCGGGTTGAATCAGTACCAGATCAGTTGAGGTGCAAGTGGTATACTGAATCTCGTATTTCCTGAAATATCCGCTGAAATAAGTACGGGTAAGGTAGTTTTCCAATTCAGTGTATGGCGGCGACAGGAGTGATGGAATAATTGAATCGATATTGAACTGATTCTGCATCCGGGCCAGAAAAACTTCAGCTACCGGGTCTTGTTCAGAACTTATGGTAATGGCAAGCAATTTCTGAACTTCCAGATCACGTTTTTTGAGGGTATCATATACAACCAGCAGACTGATAACTGAAAAAAGTGAGATGAACAGGATTGAATAAGATAGCGAATAAAGGGAAATGTGCATTTTTTGAATCCGGCACTGAAGCAGATTGACTGCCAGGAAAAGTGTCAGCATGTAAATTTCTACGGAAGGGAAAAAGAAACACCAAACGACCAGAATGGGAACCAGTATCAGATGAATCCGGAAGAATATATTTTTCCGGATGAGGTGTTCGGTCCGTTCGATAATCTTCAGGTGAATCAGGAAAACTGAAAACAACAACATGGCAATAGCCAGGTAACCGCTCACACTATATTGGTCGATATCGGTAATCCGGTTTAGTTTGTATGAAATATTGCTGTTCCTGATCAGGTTTCCGATCAGATAACCACCCAACTGATAAAGTGAACCGGCAAAAAGAAATAGTGGTATTATGATATGCCTTTTTAACGTTATTTCTGTTGAAAACTCACGGATAAATACCAGACTCCAGAAGAAGAACAGTACGGTAATCAGGAAAAAGTCACCCAAAGATGGCAGCCAGGTTGAAAGCGCGTAATATTGTGCACTAAATATTCCGAATTGTTTGAGAATCTGAGGTATTCCAAAAATAATATGAATCCAGTATACCACGAATAACAGGAGTAAAACCAGCAGCATTTTAACCAGCAGGTTTTCTTCCCTTAATTCATTGATTCTTCGGTATATCGAGAAAAGTAAAAACAAAAAACTGAGCAGAAATAAAAATACCGGAAAATAAAGCTGAGTCTCACTGAATAATTTTGTGCCGAATGGTAATACCGAAAAAAGATACTGATTGGTTGCATCGTATATTTCGAAGGCATTCTTATTCTTATCGGGTAAAATCTTAAAATCGGGAGGCAGCATGAAAGGTGGAACGAACGAGTTTTCGAGAAACTGATTTTCGTAAGAATAGTTATTCCGGATAAGGATCAGGCCAACCAGCTCATAATTACCGGTTATTTTTTTTTGGGACGTATAAATACCATTTGGCAACATCAGCAGACTGTTCTGATCCGATAACTTATGTTGTAAATTCGGAAAAGTAAATTGGTTGCTCGACCAATAAACCATTTTTGTTCCTTCAAAAATTGCTAATCCAAGTCCCTGATCATCAAATAAGTGATTGAAGTCGGAAAAGGTAGAGGCGTAATTTTCTGACGATAAACTGTCAGTTAACCTTTTTTCCGCTTCATTCATGTACCCGGAGAGTTTGAACTCCTGATCAAGCAAAGTCTTCCTGAAGGTCTCAATCAGTTTTAATTCAGGATGTTGAGTCAGGGTCTGATGCTCAAAAATAACCGCCAGTGTAAAAAACAGTACGGAAAGTATGAGAAATATGTACTTCCTGAATTCCTTCATGCCGCAAAATAATCAATTTTTCCTGTATTCTTTATTATTGATGGTGATAGGGTTCTCCTTTCAGGATGGTCAATGCCCGGTACAATTGTTCGAGGATAATCAACCTCACCATTTGGTGTGGGAAAGTCATCCTCGACAAGCTTAGTTTCCCGTTGGCCCGCTCATAAACATTGGCCGAAAACCCATACGGACCTCCAATAACCAGAACCAGCCGTTTTATTCCTGAAATCATTTTTTTTTCCAAAAATCGCGCCAACTCAACCGATGTGTATTCGATGCCTTGCTCATCCAATAAAAATAACTCATCCGAAGACGTTAACTGCTGAATGATCAATTCACCTTCTTTTTCTTTTTGTTGCTCCTGACTCAGATTCCTTGAGTTTTTCAGGTCAGGAATAACCTTCATCTCGAACGAAATATAATGCGGTATTCGTTTCAGGAATAATTCGATTCCATTCTGCAAATAGGCTTCGTCAGTTTTACCAATTACCAGCAGGCAGATTTTCATGTTGGAGTTATTTATTGATTTTAACCGGTATGACTTGTCCTGGATATCCAGGCATAAACAAGGCTTTACCGGGGAATTACATATCTGAGCCTGTTCCATTCTTCTGGTAAGTGAAATTTGTTACCTTTACAAAGGTATTTGTTTAAATAAAAAAATTGCACGGTTTTTGGTAATGATTCATTTCTGAAAATAATTCGTACAAAATAAGGTTTACAATGAAAAATTTAAATTTGAAACTTATATCCTTACTGTTTGGTTTTTTTGTTCTGACAACGGTTTCGTTTGCACAAATTCCCGATGAGATTGTGATCAGCATTCAAACTGGAAACGATGCAAAACTTGCAGAGTTTTTCAATGAAAATGTTGAACTGGTGGTTCAAACTCACGATGATGTATACAGCAAATCGCAGGCACAGCAAATCGTTGCCGAGTTTTTTAAGTCGAACAAGCCCAAACTATTCAGCATTATTCACCAGGGAGGAAAAGAAGGAGCACGGTATGCCATTGGAAGTCTGACTACCAATACCGGAACTTTCCGGGTTTATTTTCTGTTGAAAAACAAAAATAATAACTCCTATATTCACCAGTTAAGAATTGAAAAACAGGGCTAATGCCTGGCAAACTCAATAAAAAACTGATTTCTGTTTGGGACAAGATTCTGGCAAAAGCTAAAAAAGTCACTTTCCCCGGGTTTGATGGAATGGCACTCTATGATGTAATGGTATTTTTCTGGAGGAGCATCGTTGATGGAGCGTTATCTACCCGTGCTTCTGCTATTGCATTCAGCTTTTTTGTGGCCTTGTTCCCGGCGATAATCTTTATGTTTACCCTAATCCCCTATATCCCGATCGAAAATTTCCAGATCGAACTGTTTCTGCTCATCAAGGATATGCTTCCTATGAATGCATTTCTGGCTATTGAGAGTACTATTGAGGATATCCTGACCCGTCAGCGGGGGGACTTGCTTTCGCTGGGATTTTTCATGGCTCTTGTTTTTTCGACCAATGGTTTTGCGTCGATGATGACCGCCTTTGATGCTTCACTTCACAGTTTTGAGCGTCGTACCTGGTTGGGACAACGGCTGATTGCCATGTTGCTCCTGGCAATTCTTTCTTTTCTGATCACAATCGCCGTTGCTCTGATTACCTACGGACAACATCTGATCAATTATCTGGCAATTCATGGCTACCTGAAGGATCAATTTATCATTTACATGCTTTCCATTGGTAAATGGATCGTGATTCTGTTCCTCTTTTTCATGGCCATATCATTTTTATATTATCTGGCACCTGCAAAAAAAACCAAATGGCGGTTTATCTCGGCCGGAGGTACTCTTGCAACAGTCCTGAGTGTAATAACCTTCATTGGTTTTTCCTATTATATCAACCATTTCGGACAGTATAACAAATTGTACGGATCCATCGGAACGCTCCTGGTTATCATGCTGCTGATGTATCTTCTTTCGATGATACTCCTGGTAGGATTCGAATTAAATGCCAGTATCAAAGAAGCTGTCAAACAATCCAGACACAATTTTCTGAGTCGGAAATCCTGAGATCAGGGCCATAAGTGAGGCCGAAGTGATTTCTTTCTTTTTGCGGTGTGTTTTTGACAGGGCATTGGTCTTAAAAATACGGTTGAAGACAGGCTTCTGCAACTATTTTCGCTTTACTTTTCTTTCCCCATCCGGAACAAAACCTCTTTTTCCTCCCGGGAGAGTGAGTCGTAGCCCGATTTGCTGATTTTTTCCAGGATTTCATTCATGCGCGTTTTATCCTGATTTTTCTGTTTGTTGTATTCGATGTTGTCAACAGGTTTGCGGTAAGATATTTTCACACTGGGTTTTGGCACGAATAAGTTTTTCAATTCCGAAAGGGCACGATTTAATCCCTTCCCCGGATCAAAACCACGGCGAAGCTGAAAGATGTAAATTATCCCCCAGAAAGCGCCCCCAAGGTGAGCCAGGTTACCTCCGGCGTTGGACGATGAAATTCCTATGACATAGAGAAGAACCGAAAAAAGTGCGAGATACTTCATTCTTACCGGACCGATAAACATGAGATGTATGGTGTGATTCGGGGCATACATGGCTAACGCGGTTACGATAGCGATTACCGAAGCAGATGCTCCCAGAAGTCTTGACCCGGGAACCATCTGTGAAAAGACCGGAAACAGATTGTAGCCTGCCACATAAAACAAACCACCGCTGATTCCGCCCAGCAGATAAATGGCGACCAGTTTCCCCTGATCAAAATAACCCAGGAAAATCTGACCCATCCAATAGAGCCACAGCAGATTAAAAAGGATGTGCAGAAAATCGAAATGCAGGAACATGTAAGTAATCAGTGTCCAGGGGCGGCTGGCCAGTGTACCTATATGAGCAGGCAGAGCCAGCCAGTCCAGGAATGGGAATTCAGCGCCTGACAGAAAATAGATCACATTGGCGATACGGATCAGCAAAAAGATCCCCAGGTTGATGTAAATCAGGCGGGTTAAGGATGATCCTTCCTTAAATGATTCTTTAATTTCGTCCCAAAGATTCATACTTAATAAAAATTTCTGGTGCTTCTATTCCAGTATTTAATCAGGATAAAGCCAAAAAGCATTCCACCCAGGTGCGCAAAATGAGCAATGTTACTTCCCGGATTGGCAATTCCACTGAAAAGTTCGATGGCGCCATATCCAATTACAAAATATTTGGCTTTAATCGGAATGGGTGGAAACAGCAACATCAGTTGAGTGTTGGGGAAAAGCATACCGAAACCAAGCAGAATTCCGAAAACTGCCCCGGAAGCTCCGACTGTGGGTATGTTCAGTAAAAGATTCAACTTTCCGGCCATAGGATCTGAAAAGTTTTTGCCCTGTTTGAATATTTCGGTACCCTGGGTCATAACCATCTCGACTGTTTCGGGCAACATTTTTCCGGCCAGGTATTGGAATTCAAGGAAATTGACAAAAGTGTGCAATGCTGCAGCTCCCAGGCCAGTCACAAAATAATAGATAAAAAACCGCTTTGGTCCCCAAACACTTTCGAGAACCCGGCCGAACATCCATAATGCGAACATGTTAAACACCAGGTGCATTATTCCGGCATGCATAAACATGTGTGAAACAAGCTGGTAGGGTCTGAATTCAGATGACTCAAAGTAGTGCAGTCCCAAAGTACTGGTCAGGTCGATTCCTTTCATGCCAAGCATATAAGTTGCAAACAACATGATGGCGTTGATGATAATCAGGTTTTTAACAACCGGGGGAATGGCATTGGTATTCGGTCTGAAATTCATATTTTTTTATTTTTTATTTTGAATATTTAAGGCTCATGCCTCAGGACTTGGGAACCGGAATCCGCGATCAAGAATCGCACCAACCTGAAACTTGTAACAGATAACTTCATCCTTCGTTTGCCAAAGTAATAATTTTCCGTTTTATTTTAACATTTCAGCCAAAATGTCACTTCAGTAATTTTTCAAAATCCTCCAAAGGCATTATCGATAATATTTTTTTCCCTTTTGGCGAAAAGTTGGGGGTTTGGCAGGCAAACAGGTTGTCGATCAGTTCGTTTATTTCACCGGGTTTTAGTGTTTGTCCGTAGGGTATGGCTGATGCCTGCGCCAGTGAAATGGCCACGGTTTCACGTGCCTTTTCCTGTTGATTGGCTGGCGAATTTTTGTATTCCTCCAGCAAACTCTCGATAATTTCAAGGGGTGACGAAGTATTCAGGACTCCGGGTGTTCCATTGATGATGAAACTGTTTTTGCCAAAATCACGGATGTCGAAGCCCAAAGCCCTCAGGTCAGGCAAAATACTGCTGAGAAGGGTGGAGTCGGAAGCATTGAGTTCAAATGTTTCGGGGAAAAGTTGTTGCTGGCTGGCCACTTCGTGGTTTTCGAGTACCTGCATAAGTCGTTCATACAATATGCGTTCATGCGCCCGCTTTTGATCAATCACCATCAATCCCGATTTGACAGGGGTCAGAATGTATTTGTTTTTAAACTGGACTGAACTTTTTGCGTTTTGTTGTTCTTCGATTCTGAACTGAACCGGCTCATCAGCATGTCGTTCTGTTTGTTCTGAAAGATCCGGATCAAGTCCTTTATACAACGACTGCCAGTTCGACTGATTCGATCGCTGAGCAGGTGTTGGTGAAAAACTGTTGTCTGAGGAAGCGTAACTCCTGGAAGGCGTTTGTATATCGAAGGGATTAAAACCCGGATTAATTTTAATTTCAGGTTTTTGGACATCGGCGAAATCATGCAATGGCATTGGAATATCCACACTACCGGCCTGATCAAAATCAATGGACGGTACAATGTTGAATTTTCCGAGCGCTTCACGCACCGATGCCTGGAGAATCTGCCAGATAGCCGACTCATTCTCAAATTTGATTTCGGTTTTCGTCGGATGAATATTCACATCGATGTCGGCCGGATCGAGATTGAAATAAATGAAATAAGACGGAAAGGTATCGGGAGGCAGAATCTTTTCGTAGGCCTGCATAATCGCTTTGTGAAAATACGGATGTTTCATGAAACGTTTGTTCACAAAAAAGAACTGTTCGCCAAAAGTTTTACGGGCATGTTTGGGCTGACCGATAAAACCTGAGATTTTTGCCAGACTGGTTTCCGTATCAATCGGAATCAGGTTCTGATTGATGTTTTTCCCGAAAAGAGAGACGATGCGAACCCGTCGGTTGGTCGCTGTTAAATCGTAAACAGCCGAACCGTTATGGTACAGCGAGATGGCTACATCAGGATTAGCCAGGGCAATGCGCTGTATTTCATTGATGATGTGTTTGAGTTCAGCCGGATTCGATTTCAGGAATTTACGGCGGGCCGGGACATTAAAAAACAGGTTCTTAATCTGGAAATTGGTCCCGCTATCGCAACTGACCGGTTCCTGGGTGATGACAACAGAGCCGGAAATATGAATAAAGGTACCCAAATCCTGATCGTGTTCTTTGGTTCTCAGTTCAACATCAGCAATGGCAGCAACCGAAGCAAGCGCTTCGCCACGGAATCCCATGGTCCGGATCGCAAAAATATCGTTGGCTGTTCTGATTTTGGAGGTTGCGTGACGCTCGAAAGCCATTCGGGCATCGGTGTCCGTCATGCCGCAACCATTATCGATAATCTGGATCAATGTACGTCCGGCATCTTTGATGTTTACCTTAACCTGGGTTGCACCGGCATCTATTGCATTTTCAACCAGTTCTTTGACAACTGAAGAAGGACGTTGAATGACCTCTCCGGCTGCAATCTGGTTGGCAACCGAATCAGGAAGTAGTTGTATGATATCTGCCACAGTTGAGTTTAGCTATTTCAGTAAAATGTAGAATAAGACCGATAGAATGATGACAATATAAAGCAGTCGCATATTCGATTTTCTGCGGGCTTCCTGAATGGTTTTGCTGTTAAAGTGTATGCCTGAATTTCTGAACTGACCTTTAATGCCAGCGCCATATGAAAATGGTGTTCCTTCCCCATTTTCCTGTTCCAGCTCAAGTTTAATCCGTGCCTCACGTTCTTTCATGGCCTCTTTTTGAGGATCATAAAAACGGGTTGTGATGTTAAATTGCTTTGCTCTTGGCAGATGCAAAAATTTCATTCCCATGGTTTTTCATTTTAATGATACAAAATTAACAATTCTACGGGACTTTCAAGCCATTTGCTGAACCCGAAAGCGCTGCATAATTACAGGTTTCAAGTTACAGATTCAGGAATATTTTTTAAGATAGGGAGACACAACGGCTAATTCAGTTTTTTCCCGAATACCCGGAAACGCTTGTAAACAAGCCCGCCCAGCTTTTCCATTTCGGCCCTGACCTTGGTGTTGTCTTCCAGTTCAAGGTGTGAATCGATGGTGGTTTTCCCAAGTGCGGTAGCTGATTGCAGCATCTTCACTCCCATCAGCACATCAAGCCCTTTGCCCCGGTATGCCGGATCAATTCCTCCAAGCAGCAGATTCAACTGTTTCGATTTACGTGCTGCTGCAAAGATCCGGAAAATCCCGTAGGGAAAAAGCAACCCTCTCGCCTTTTGGATTCCGTCGCCAATGTGCGACATGCCAATCACAAAAGCCACAACGTCATTCCGGTTATTAACGACCACTTTGATGAACCGGGGATTGATCAGAAAAAGGTAGCGGTTGGCAAAGTCGTCCATTTCGGATTCCGAGAATGGGATAAATCCGAATATTTCAGTGAATGTCAGGTTGAGAAGCTCAAGTACGGGATGAATATAAGGCTTTACTTTTTTTCTTGAGGTAAACTCCAGTACATGCAGGCCGTGATTCAGACCGACTGCCCTGTCATAAATCTTCAGGTAAAACTCAGGAATCGGATCGGGGATTTTGATCTGGTAAACAACCAGGTCAACTTCTTTCGTATAGCCATTCTTTTCAAGTAATTCAACCTGATAGGGGAAATTGCAGTTCGAAGCAATAACGGCAGGTTCATCGAATCCTTCGATCAGAAAACCCTGAGGATCTTTGTCCGAAAAAGCCAGCGGCCCTACCATCCGGTCCATCCCTTTTTCACGGGCCCAGAATTCAACTGTCCTAAGCAAAACTGTGGCTACAAGTTCATCGTTCCAGGTTTCAAAAAAAGCAAATCGTGCATGGTTTTCCTGGTGACTTTTGTTGTATTCGCGGTGAATGATACCCATGATCCTGCCAACAGGTTCCTGGCCGCGATAAGCCACTAATAAAATGGTATCGCACGATTGAAAGGATTTATTTTTTGCCGGATTGAAAAATTCCCAATCATCCATGTAAAGCGGCGGAACCCAGTTGTGATGATCTTTATGAATTGCCGCGGGTAAATGAATAAATTTTCGAAGTTCTGTTTTTGATTTGACTTCCTTTATGGTAATTGTTTTGGTACCTTGTTTTTGAATATCGATGTTATTCATTGGCCTGAATTTAAAAGTATACCCTGATGTGAAAATCAGGCTCAAGGTATTTTATTTTTATGAGATAACGTACAACGGGCTGTAGTAATTCTTTAAAATGATCCGTTCAGTGAATTGCTTCAAGACGTCGATGGGTTTAATGGGTTAATTATTAATTTGTTGTTGATTTTTTGCGATAGCGGATTGCCGGTAGTTAAAATTGAATTTTTTAAAATGTATCTTTGTGAATCTTAAAACTTCAGATCATTGACGACTCCTTCCAAATACGTTGAAACACCTTTGATGAAGCAATATAATGCTGTCAAGGCAAAACATCCTGATGCAGTATTGTTGTTCAGGGTAGGCGATTTTTATGAAACATTTGGCGAAGATGCCATACGGGCCGCAGGTATTCTGGGTATCACGCTTACCCGACGGGCCAACGGTTCGGCCAGCTATGTTGAGTTGGCCGGGTTCCCTTATCATGCACTGGATACTTATCTTCCCAAACTGGTCCGTTCCGGTGCACGTGTTGCTATTTGCGAACAACTGGAAGATCCGAAGCTGACCAAGAATATTGTCAAACGGGGCATCACCGAACTGGTGACTCCGGGGGTTTCGTATAACGACAACATCCTTGAACACCGCGAAAACAACTTCCTGGCTTCGGTTCATTTCGATCAGAAAATGGCTGGGATAGCTTTTCTGGATATTTCGACGGGTGAATTTTTAACCGCTGAAGGTTCGTTCGAATACATCGATAAACTGCTCAGTTCATTTCAGCCCAAGGAAGTCTTGTTTCAGAAAGGGAAAGGACCCGACTTCACTTCTTTATTCGGCGGGAAGTATTATACTTTTTCGCAGGACGACTGGGTGTATACCAACGATGCTGCCCAGGACCGGCTGATGAGGCATTTTGAGACCAAATCACTCAAAGGGTTTGGTGTTCATGAACTCAATTACGGCATCATCGCTTCCGGAGCCATTCTGCATTATCTCGACCTGACTCAGCACCACCAGACAAAACATATCGTAAACCTATCGCGCATTGAAGAAGACAAATACGTTTGGCTCGACCGTTTTACGATTCGCAACCTGGAACTTTTTTCATCGATCAACGAAGGGGCAAAAACACTGGTACAGGTCATTGATAAAACCATTTCGCCGATGGGTGCCCGTTTGCTGAAACGATGGATCGCCCTGCCTTTGAAGGAGATTGCCGCTATCAATAACCGGCAGAATGTCGTCGAATACCTGGTTAAAGAGGAGAATCTGAAACAGGACCTGGAAGAACATATCCGTCAGGTTGGCGATTTGGAGCGTATCATTTCGAAAGTGGCTGTAGTCCGTATCAATCCGCGTGAAGTGGTGCAGCTGAAAAATGCACTTCAGGCTATTGCACCGATCAAACAAATCTGTAACCAGACTGGTAATGCAAATCTGGAAAGGTTTGCCGAACAGCTTAATCCATGCGAATCGATCCGCCAGCGCATTGAGAAAGAAATACATCCCGATCCTCCGGCACTGGTGAATAAGGGCAGCGTGATTGCTTCCGGTGTATCAGCAGAATTGGATGAGTTGCGTTTACTTGCTTTTTCAGGTAAAGATTACCTGGCCCGGATGCAGGAGCGCGAAGCTGAACGAACCGGCATTACAAGCCTGAAAATTGCATTCAATAACGTGTTTGGTTATTACATTGAAGTCCGGAATACGCACAAGGAGAAAGTTCCGCCGGAATGGATCCGCAAACAAACCCTGGTGGGCGCCGAACGTTACATTACCGAAGAATTAAAGGAATACGAATCGAAAATTCTGGGTGCAGAAGAAAAAATTCTGGCAATTGAAATCCGCTTGTTCAATGAACTGGTGGTTGCATTAGCCGAATACATTCAGGCCGTGCAGCTGAATGCAGCCATCATCGGGCAACTGGATTGCCTGTTGTCGTTTGCCTCAGCCGCCATCGAATTCAAATATTTCCGGCCCGAAATCAACGATTCAAAAGATATCATTATCCGCGGAGGCCGTCATCCGGTGATCGAACACCAGCTTCCCCTGGGCGAATCATACATTTCGAATGATGTGATACTGAATCAGGACGATCAGCAGGTGATCATCATTACCGGTCCGAATATGGCCGGTAAGTCAGCTTTGCTGCGGCAAACGGCACTGATTGTGCTGATGGCCCAGATCGGAAGTTTTGTTCCGGCTGAAGCTGCCCGGATCGGCTATGTCGATAAAATATTTACGAGGGTGGGGGCGTCCGACAATATTTCGCTGGGTGAATCAACGTTTATGGTCGAAATGAATGAGGCAGCCAGTATCCTGAACAATATTTCGGACCGAAGCCTGATTTTGCTCGATGAATTGGGGCGCGGAACTTCAACCTACGATGGTATTTCCATTGCCTGGTCGATCGTTGAATACATTCACGAACATGCGAGAACCAAGGCGAAAACCATGTTCGCCACCCATTATCACGAGTTGAACGAGATGGAAAAGTCGTTTAGCCGCGTGAAAAATTTTAATGTAAGTGTCAAAGAAATGGGTAATAAAGTGATCTTTCTCCGGAAGCTGGTTCCGGGAGGAAGTAACCACAGTTTTGGAATTCATGTGGCAAGAATGGCCGGAATGCCGCCTTCAGTGGTCCGTCGGGCCGACGAAATCCTGCTTCAGCTCGAAGATACACACCGGAAAGATGGACTTTCGAAGCCTTTGGAAGGTATGGCTGAAAAAAGAGAAGGTTTCCAGATGAGTATTTTTCAGCTCGATGATCCGGTTTTGAAGCAAATCCGTGACGAGATCAAGAATCTGGACATCAATCAGCTGACCCCCCTGGAAGCCTTGAATAAGCTGAATGACATCAAGAAAATCACCGGGCTTGACCGCCCATTCAAAAAATAAAATACCTGAAATGGCGTAAAGTTTATATCCTTTTTTGGAGAACGAAAAAATAGGTATATATTTGCATCGCTGTTTTCAAAAGCACTAAACAGTACGTTCAAACCAGAAAATGCTGCAATTTCCACCAGATTGCGGGATAAGATTAAAAATGGCATCTTGGGTTCGGAATGAAAATTCAGAACTTCAAAATCTGCGAGAATAGCTCAGTTGGTAGAGCACGACCTTGCCAAGGTCGGGGTCGCGAGTTCGAGTCTCGTTTCTCGCTCTTTTTAAGGAGGCCCGGATGGTGGAATTGGTAGACACGCAAGACTTAAAATCTTGTGACCATTGGTTGTGCGGGTTCAAGTCCCGCTCCGGGTACTTTTTAGAAAATCTGGTTCATCAAATTATTGCGAGAATAGCTCAGTTGGTAGAGCACGACCTTGCCAAGGTCGGGGTCGCGAGTCCGAGTCTCGTTTCTCGCTCAAAACAAAGCACTTCGATTAATCGGGGTGCTTTTTTCGTTTTGCCGTGTGCGGAAGTTTTTAACTTCCGTTTATATCAGCACAATAATTGCGATTTAAAAATCGCAACATCCGGATACCTGAATCTCATGCTTACACTGCCACTTTCTGCAAATCCTTCACTATTTTATATGAATTCAGTCGGGCAGCGTGGTCATAAATGTGAGAAACAATCATGAGTTCATCACTTTGTGTGTCATCAACAAACTCTGTTAAATTGTCTTTTAATTCTGTTGGATTACCTATGAATGAATAGGTTAAGAACTGTTGAATTAAAGGTTGAAGTCTGACGTCAAGTTTGAAGGTATGATCCGGTTTCTGAAGTGGCTGGCGGTTGTTTGTGAAGATACCCAGAAAAGCCTTTTCCATGGAAGTTGCCAAAAGTTTTGCTTCAGCAGTTGTTTCGGCTGCAATAACATTGACGCAGGCAATTGCATAAGGCTCCTTCAGATGTTCCGAAGGTACAAAGTCAGACCGGTAAATATCCAGCGCCCGATGTAATTCCTGTGG
>JBBSBP010000006.1:0-101997 GCA_038251165.1 Bacteroidales bacterium
GGATGACCAGAGAAAAGCTCACCGGAACTGACTTCTTCGATTATTTTACTGAACCACAAAAAGCCCGTGAAGTCTACCAGGAAGTATTTGCCAATGGTTCTGTGGCCGATTCACCGCTTACCCTCCGGCATAAAGATGGCAAACTGACTGATGTATTGTTTAACGGATCGGTTTATAAGGATGACCGGGGTAATGTACTCGGTGTGGTGATTGTTGCCCGCGATGTGACAGCCCAGAAATTACTTTCCAAATATTCGCTCAGTTTGATTGAAGCAAGTCTTGACCCGCTGGTGACCATCAGTACAGCCGGGAAGATCACGGATATGAACGAGGCACTGGCAAACATCACCGGGATGACCAGAGAAAAGCTCACCGGAACTGACTTCTTCGATTATTTTACTGAACCACAAAAAGCCCGTGAAGTTTACCAGGAAGTATTTGCCAAAGGATCGGTCGCCGATTCTCCGCTTACCCTTCGCCATGTCAATGGCAAGCTGACCGATGTATTGTTCAACGGATCGGTTTACAAGGATGACCGGGGAAATGTACTCGGTGTAGTTATTGTTGCCCGCGATGTTACTGACCAAAAAAGAATTGCAACTGAACTGACGGAGGCAATTGTGTTTGCCGAGTTGGCAACAGGAATCGCTGAAGAAGCAAAAAGTAAAGCGGAAAGTGCCACATTGATTGCTGAAGATGCCATGAAAGCCAAACAGCAATTTTTGTCAAACATGAGTCATGAAATCCGCACGCCAATGAACGCGATTATCGGATTTACCAAAGTGGTATTGAAAACAGATTTATCGGTCAAACAAAAAGAATATTTACAGGCTATTAAAATGAGTGGCGATGCATTAATCGTATTGATTAACGACATACTCGATCTGGCAAAAGTTGATGCAGGGAAAATGATCTTTGAGCAAATACCGTTCAAACTTTCCTTATCCATCTCATCCATGCTTCATTTATTTGAAACAAAAATTCAGGAAAAAAATTTAAAACTGGTTAAAGTATACGACAAAAATATCCCTGAGGTATTGATTGGCGACCCGGTGCGTTTGCATCAGATTATTTTAAATCTGGTGAGCAATGCAGTAAAGTTTACCACCATTGGGAGTATTACAGTCAGTGTCCGTTTACTGGAAGAAGATAAAGAAAAAGTAACCATTGAATTTGCCGTTTCGGATACCGGAATTGGAATTCCGGAAAATAAAATCAATAAGATTTTTGAAAACTTTCAGCAGGCATCAAGTGGCACTTCACGTTTGTATGGCGGAACAGGATTAGGACTTGCCATTGTGAAACAGTTGGTAGAGCCGCAGGGTGGAACCATTGGGGTTACCAGTAAAATGAATGAGGGCTCTACTTTCAGTTTTACATTAAGTTTTCGCAAAACAAAAGCTAAACCTGATCTGGAAATCGGATTGGTGGAACTGGATCAGGAAGTTCATGGCATCAAAGTGTTAGTGGCTGAAGACATTGCGCTCAATCAATTGCTGATGCGTACCCTTCTGGATGATTTTGGATTTGAATGCGATATTGCCGCAAACGGGAAAATAGCTGTCGAAAAATTAAAGGCTAATTCCTACGATATCATTTTAATGGACCTGCAAATGCCTGAAATGAATGGATTTGAAGCTACAGAATACATCCGGAATACAATGAATTCCTCTATTCCCATCATCGCTTTAACAGCCGATGTCACTACGGTAGATTTAACCACATGCAAAGCTGTTGGAATGAATGATTACATCGCCAAACCTGTTGATGAACGAATATTGTATCGCAAAATGGTCGGTTTAATGAAAAAATCGGTTCATGTAGTTGAGGCAAAAGTGGAAATGAATATAGAGCATGTAGTTTTAAAATGCACACAACTGGATTATTTGAAAATCCGGACAAAATCCAATCCCATTTTGATGATGGAAATGATTTCAATTTATCTGACACAAACTCCACCATTAATTACAGCCATGAAACAAGGCTTTCTGGATAAAGACTGGGAATCATTGTACGCTGCAGTCCATAAAATGATACCCTCCTTTTCAATTATGGGTATCAGTACCGATTTCGAAAACATGGCGAAAAAAGTGCAGGAATATGCCAGTAATCAGAAGCAGTCAACTGGAATACCCGAGATGGTACTCCAGTTGGAAATTGTTTGTAATCAGGCATGTGTTGAATTAACAGAAGAGTATAATTCGATTAAAAAAAATAGATTATGAATAACGAAAATAAAATAAAACTTTTCCTGGTTGATGACGATGCATTATTTTTAAAATCACTGGAAATTGATTTCCTCCAGTACGCTGATTTCGACATCGAAACATTTTCAACAGGCGAACTTTGCCTGGAGAATTTAAATCACAATCCTGATATCATCATTCTGGATTACTACCTGGATGGCATTGAAAAAAGCGCAATAAATGGCATAGAAACCCTGGATCGGATCAAAGCATTTGATCCGGATATTCCTGTTGTTATGCTGTCTTCTCAGGATAAAATTGATGTCGCTGTAAACTGTATGCATCATAAAGCAACCGACTATGTCGTGAAAAGCGAAACTGCCTTCATGCGGCTGCAAAAAATCATTACTGCCGTCATGCAATTCAATAAAATGGAAAAAGAATTAAAATGGTATATGGAGCGGATGTGAATCAGGTAACGTTTTACCATACCTTAATTCTGCTGAACTGACACAAAAAAAAGCAGCCAAACTATTTTTCTTATGGATACCAGAAAAAAAATTGGAGAAACAAACTGATTGATAAAGCAAAATCCGTATATTGACAGTCAACTAAATGCAGTTGTTATTTGTTGTATTAAAGACGGCTGATTTTACAATGTAAAACAGCAAACTTTTGTTACGAGTTGCCGTAATAAAAAAAATAAACAAATCATTAGATGTATTGTTGATAATTAAAAATATCATAATAATCTAATAAAAGTTAATGATTGGTTGATTCAACTGGAGAATGGGGGCATGGCTCAGTTCAAAAGATTGATCTATAAGTCGGGGAGAAGTTGCATCGATACTGAATTTTGAGGAATTGGCAATTAAGTCTGAAAAATCTGGTGTATTTTGAAACTCTACATTAAATATATGGTATCGGCCCGCTGCAAAATGGTGGTTCAGTCAGAACTGGATGAACTCGGACTGCACTGTCACAGGTTGGATTTGGGCGAAGCAGAAATCAGGGAAGACATTACCGATGAACAACGTTGCCAATTGAAAATCGCCTTGTTAAAATCAGGGCTTGAGTTGATCGATGACCATAAATCCATACTTATTGAAAAAATCAAAAACGTCATCATTGAGATGATCCATTATTCAGATGTACTTCCCAAAATAAATTTCTCCGCTTTTATCAGTGAAAAACTGAACCATGACTACACCTACCTCGCCAACCTTTTTTCCGAGGCTACGGGGGTCACCATTGAGCATTATATTATTTCGCACAAGATTGAACGCGTAAAAGAATTACTGATTTATCACGAGCTCAATCTTACCGAAATATCATACAAGCTAAACTACAGCAGTGTAGCACATTTATCGAATCAGTTTAAGAAAGTCACCGGCTTAGCACCCACCTACTTCATGAAGCTGAAGGACAAAAAACGCCGTACGCTCGATAATGTGTGAATGATGTAAAAGCACTTGTCATTTACGGAATACCCGGACTTATATTCTTCATTGCCGGAATTAGCCTGGTGCGCACAACAAAAGACGAATCATAAAGTAAAAATTTAACGGATCTGACATTTTCATTCTGCTGTGGCTTGTCGTCTGATTTCCGGATCACGAGGAATCCTCCCGCCAAATGCTCATGAATTGGCAAGAACGTGATATTCCGCCATTCCTTTTGTTCATTACATGAAAATTCAGGTCTGTATGTCTGCACAGGGTATGCTGACTTCAGCTAAATCCAGGTGCAGGAAACCATCTTCACTCCGGGGGTGGAGGCATAAGATAACCGTATTGAATTCCTGTCATGTTATTTTGTTGGTACAGAATCAGAATTAACACATCTGGCCGGATGGTTAAAAAAAAATCAAACCCGGTAATGTGTGAATGATGTAACTCTTTGATGGAATTGTGTAACACAAATTTATCAATAGAGCCGCACCTTTGGAATGTGAAAATATTTTCACTTTCAGATAAAAAAGATGGATGCTAAAGAAGTAAAAGGAAATTGGAACAAGGCAAAAGGCAGGCTGAAACAAAAATTTGCAGACTTGACTGACAATGACCTGATGCTCAACGATGGGAAGAAGGATGAGGAGCTGGGCAAACTTCAAATCAAGCTTGGTAAAACAAAAGAAGATTTGCAAAAGATTATTGATACACTGTGATCAATTGCATAGTGCAAAAACATTTTTCAACAAGAATATTTAATTGTTTTTTTTTCTAAAATCCTAATTATTAACACTATGAAAACACTATTCCTTAAAAATCTGACAAAAACAATATTTTTAGGAACTTTCATTCTGATCATGTTATTTTCATTTGACTCACAGGCTAAACGGATCCACTTTTCGACCTCGTCGATTGTCCCGGCAGCACGGGGTTATGTGAAAATAAACAAAGACAAAAACCGGAATTATGCAATTAAAGTTGTCCTGTACGGATTGGCAGAAGTTCAGCGATTGGAACCATCCAAACTTACCTATGTTGTCTGGATGATTACCGACCAGGAAATAACAAAAAATATCGGTCAGTTAAAAAGTTCATCAAGCCTGCTTTCAAAAAAACTGAAAGCATCTTTTGAGACTGTATCTTCATTTAAGCCGGAGCAGGTCTTTATTACCGCCGAGGATGACGAAAGTATTCAATATCCCGGAACACAGGTTGTCATCTCAACTGACAGGTTTTGATACTTATTCATATTATTCAAGGGCGTAGAATTCTTTAACATCATCATTTATTTAATAAACATTTAAACAACAATTATGAATTCAGGAAAAGTATTATTAGGAGTATTGGCCGGCGCAACCGCAGGCGCAATTTTAGGGGTTTTATTTGCACCCCACCGAGGATCTGTTACCCGAAAAAAAATATCCCGGAAAGGTGATTATTATGCCGATGAAGTAAAAGAAAAAATCGGTGAACTTCTTGACAGTATGAATGAGAGATTTGAAAAATTAAAAGGAGAAATTTCTGACTTTACTGACCAAAAACTGACCAAAAAAGGAGAGGTTAAGTAGATATACAAAAATTGCTGCGGGCAAAAATGCTTTTCAGACAATTTTAAAATTGAGTCTGCTCCGGGAAAGTCTATGATTTCGGCTTTCCTGATCAGGATTTTCGGGGTGGACTCAATATTTAGTACAAAAAAAAGAATCGCACCATGAAAAAAGAAATGTTGAAAGCCAAAACTTCCTTTCAGAAGGATAACCGTCCGCTTGAAACTACCCTGTCTTTCAGTTTGCAGTCCTTCATTGAAAGGATAAAAAATAAGCTATTCCTGGCAGGCCGGAAACTTGACTTAATCATTCATCCTAAAAATGCCGGCAAGCAGTTGGAATTATCCGGATTACCGGAAGGAACAGAACTGAAATCCATGCCGTTGAGAGATTCAATATCAGCAGAGATTTACAGGACAAAACAAAACGAACCGGAATTCCTGAACCATGTTAATCTGTCGATAGTTCGGAAAAAAAGGAAGTACAGGCTGTTGACCAGGGAAGAAACAATGTCTCTTTTATCCAACAAATCCGGATACTTATATCCGGCAGAGAACTAAAGGGTTCTGATTTTATTAACTAATAAAAAGGATAGCACCATGAATGAACCCATCGATAGTTTGGAAGATTTAATTGAGCGGATTACTGAATACGGCAAAACGAGCTATGAGTTAGCAAAGCTTAAAGCCGTGGATAAAACCTCAGATGTAGTTTCTTCATTCATTCCACCCGCTGTTGTTTTCATCATCGTTGCGGCAATTATTCTTTTTCTCAGTTTGGGCGTTGCGCTCTGGCTAGGCGAAATCATTGGCAAAGTCTATTTCGGATTCTTTGTGGTCGCTGCTTTTTATGCCATTACAGGTATTGCTTTTTATCTCCTGATGTACAAACGGCTTAAAAGGAGCGTCGGCAATAATATAATTAAACAGATGCTTAAATAAAATAGCATGGGAAACATAACTTCTACTGCCGAACTTAAAAATGCCATTCTGATATTAGAGCTTGAGCAAGCTATAAAGGGGCAATTACTGAAAGAACAATTCTTCCTTATCACTGAGAGGCTGAAGTTTCGTAACATTCTAAAGAATTCCATAAATTCCATATCCTCATCTCCGCATCTGATCGACAATGCTTTAGGCACTGCTGTGGGATTGGCTACCGGCTATCTGTCAAGAAAAATAATTGTAGGTGTACACGGCAATCGATTGAGAAAACTTTTTGGCTATATTTTGCAGTTTGGCGTTACAAACATTGTCGCACAGCACACCGAAACGATTAAATCTCTCGGTCAGTTTGTCTTTCAGCATTTTTCACAAAAAAAAGAAATGAATCCTGATTAACCGTGATAACGAACGAAATTCAATGGCTATGCGTATTCAGTTAGTTTTTTATGGCAGTACTGACATATTGAAAGTATCTTATTGTTTTCACCGGGATGTTTTTACCTGTATTGCTGCTCTTCAATGAGTTTATCCGGGTTGTATGCCAAATTTTACATTGTATCGCGAAAGATGAAAAACACAATAATTTCACCGGAATTTAAACATAACATCAGGTTTCCACAGGAATTATCCGATGTAGAGAATGCCATCCACAACGAAATTTCGAAGAATAAAACTGACCAGGAAATATATCCCGAAAACACAAACGTACAGATTGAAATATTGGTATTAACCTCCTACCCTCCCCGGGAATGTGGCAAGGCAACCTATTCCTGGGATTTGATCAGGTCGCTGAAGGAAAAATTCAGCAATTCATTAGCTCTAAAAGTTTGTGCGCTGGAAACCGGAGATGAAAAGCATCTTTATTCTACTGAAGTAAAATATTCCCTCAACACATCAATAGCCGCTGATTTTGAACAATTGGCAATTACCATAAATAACGACAATCTGATTAAAATCATACTGATCCAGCATGAATTCGGCTTTTTTGCCAGGCAGGAAGAGGCATTTCTTCAATTGATATCCAAACTTACCAAACCGGTTGTAATCGTTTTTCATACGGTACTGCCTCATCCTGATGAACAGCTAAAGTCAAAAGTTAAACAAATTGCATGGGTCTGCAGATCAATCATCGTAATGACAAATACTTCAGCCGATATTTTAATGAATGATTATGGCATATCACATCAAAAAATATCCGTAATAGCTTACGGCACGCATTTGGTTCCTCATTTAAGTAAAAATATTCTAAAGGAGAAATATGGGTTAAGCGGACGGAAAGTCCTTATTACATTTGGTTTGCATAGCTCCGGGAAGGGTATAGAAACAACCCTTGATGCTTTACCTGCCATCGTAAAGCAATGCCCCAATATTCTATTTCTGGTTATTGGCAAAACGCATCCCGAAGTTGTGAAATCAGAAGGAGAAAAATACCGTGAAATGCTTGAACAAAAAGTTGAACGTCTTGAACTCCAGTACAATGTCAGGTTTATTAACAAGTATCTGGCATTACCCGAATTGCTTGAATATTTGCAGCTTACCAATATTTACCTGTTAACCGCCAACGATCTGAGCCAGGCTGTAAGCGGCACGTTTGCCCATGCCATGAGTTGCGGGTGTCCCATTATTTCGACCCCCATTCCTCATGCGAAGGAAATACTGACCAAAGAAACAGGAATTATCATTGATTTTCGCAATTCACAACAATTGGCAGATGCAGTGATCCGGTTACTCAACAATGATTCCCTTCGTAGAACTATGAGCACAGGTATCTTGCAAAAAACAGTATCAACGGCATGGGGAAATTCTGCTATCGCACATGCCCTGTTATTCGAAAAAATATCAGGCGAAAAATTGACCGTACACTATAATCTACCGGATATCAACCTGAATCACCTGAAAAATATGACAACCCATGCCGGGATTATTCAGTTTTCAAAAATAAACCAGCCTGATATCATTAGCGGCTACACCCTGGACGATAACGCCAGGGCCCTGATCGCCATGTGCATGTATTATAAATCGACCAACGATAAAAAGGGCCTGAAATACATCCGGAAATACCTGGGTTTTATTAAACATTGCCAACAAGCTGAGGGGAACTTTTTAAATTATGCCGATCGGGAAAACCACTTTACCGGTCAAAACAAGGATGTCGATCTGGATGATTCCAATGGAAGGGCTGTCTGGGCCTTAGGATATGTAGTGTCATTAATTGGACTCTTACCAGCTCAAATCATTGCTGAGGCTGACATCATCATTGAAAAATATTTTTGCCGGATCGAGGCTGTCCATTCCACCCGGGCCATGGCTTTCTCCATAAAAGGTTTATATTATTATCACAACACCATCAGGTCACCCGAAAACCTTGTTGTTGTTAAAACATTCGCCAATCATCTGGTTCAGATGTTCAATCACAAATCCGGCAAAAAATGGGAATGGTTTGAGGGATACCTGACGTACGCCAACAGCGCACTGCCCGAGGCCATGCTATATGCCTGGCTGTTAACCGGAAATGCAGTTTATAAAGAAATAGCGGTATCATCGTTTAATTTTCTGCTGTCGAAATTATTTAGTAAAAACGGGTTGGAAGTCACTTCAAACAAAAAATGGCTGAAAAAGAAACACGACCTCGGTCGTTTTGGCGAACAGCCTGTTGATGTTGCCTGTACCATCATGACATTAAGTAAATTTTACGATGTATTTAAAAATGAAGATTACCATCTAAAAATGGAAACTGCATTCCAATGGTTTTTAGGAAGAAACCGATTACACCAGATTGTTTACAACCCCTGTACCAGCGGTTGCTACGACGGGCTGGAAGAATCGGATGTGAATCTCAACCAGGGTGCAGAATCAACGGTAAGTTACCTTTTGGCGCGCTTATCGATTGAAAAGCATGTAAATTCATATCATTCCGATGCAGCACCATTTCAAAAACCTGTCAGGATGGATTCCACCCCAGGAAAAACTGTTTATACAAACGACTGTAAAAATCAAACCGAACACCAGGTTCCTGTTTTATATCCACCAAACTTCAATTAACCGGTCAGATAATCATTCCGGTGATTTAGATCCGTTTAAAACCAGTGCACCCGTAAATTTATTGCTTGAGATCCTGAGTATACCTGCATAATATAAGATCAGCAAGGACACCGTGAAGCAGGAGAATCGACTCTCAATAAGCAATCCAACATCTGGAAACTTCATTCTGCAGGGATGAAGCAATGTGTGAATTATATAAAATATTTAAATAATTGTATAACAATTCTGTTTTGACCTCTCTTTAACTTTCCAAATTGGACATTGGATTTATTAATCTTATTAACTGATACGAAGATGAATGTATTATTAATATATCCACAATACCTGGATTCTTTCTGGAGCTTCAAGCATGTCATGCGCTTTATTTCCAAAAAAGCGGCTGTACCTCCGCTTGGATTAATAACGGTATCAGCCATGCTCCCCAAAGGATGGAATAAGAAACTGGTGGATCTGAATGTTTCTGCACTTCAGACAAGTGATATCCTCTGGGCCGATTATGTTTTCATGAGTGCCATGTACATCCAGAAGGAATCGGTCAGTAAGATCATTAAAGTTTGCCTGAAGTATGAAACCAAAATGGTTGCCGGCGGCCCTCTTTTTACACAGGACTCAGCCAATTATCCTCAAATTGACCATTTTATACTGAATGAAGCGGAGATTACTTTGCCTTTATTTCTGAAAGATCTGAAAAACGGGAAAATTCCGAAAAAAGTATACCAAACCGATGAATTTGCCGATCTTGCCTTAACACCGGTGCCCGATTATTATTTATTGTCAAGAAAGGATTATTTTGTCATGAATATTCAGGTTTCCCGTGGATGTCCTTTTTCATGCGATTTCTGTGAAATTACTTCACTTTTGGGGCACAAGGTCAGGATGAAAGATCCCGGCCAGATTCTGAATGAACTTGAAGTCCTTTATAATCTGAATTGGCGCGGTCCGGTGCTCATTGTAGATGATAATTTTATCGGGAAAAAATTTGAAATCAAAAACTTCCTGCTTCCTGCCATGAAAAAATGGATGCAAGACCATAAATTTCCGTTTGTCTTTAATACCCAAACCTCAATTAATCTTGCTGATGACGAAGAACTTATGGACTTAATGGCCGAAACCGGATTTGTCTCCACTTTCATCGGCATCGAAACTCCGGAAGAAAAATCACTTCAGGAATGCAATAAAAGTCAAAACAAAAACAGAGATCTGCTCCAGAGCGTAAAAAAAATACAAAATGCCGGCATACAGGTTTCAGGAGGATTTATAGTAGGTTTCGACAGCGATACTCCGACTGTTTTTCAGAAACAAATCGATTTTATCCAACAAAGTGGAATTGTTTCTGCAATGGTCGGACTATTAAATGCACCAAAAAATACGAAATTGTACCAACGGCTCGAAGAGGAAAACAGGTTGACAATCGAAGCAAGTGGGAATAACACCGATTCATCGATGAATTTTGTGCCAAAAATGAATCATCAGGAGCTTATGGACGGTTATAAAACGATCATTGAGAATATCTATGCCATAAAACCCTATTATAAAAGAATCCGTCAGTTTTTAATAAACTATAAACGCCTTCATCCCAGGCGAAAAAAAATGGAACTTTCGTACCTGGGTGCGTTTCTGAAATCGGTATTAATTCTGGGAATTGTGAACAAAGGCAGAGGTGAATACTGGAAACTTCTGTTTTGGACAATGATCAGAAAGCCTTACTTATTATCCGACGCAATAACTTTTACAGTTTATGGTTATCACTTCCGAACCATCTATGGATTAAGGAATAAAAACAATCATTAGCATTAAATAGATTGAAAATGAAATGGTACAGACCGATCATTGTAAAGATGATTGACCTGAATATATTAAACCATTGAAATCAAAGAGGATTCTGGAATAAATAATTACAATGTGTGAATTATGAAATCTTCTTTCAGAATTGTATAACTATTTTCAGAAGTATATCATTTAATTTGAAGAATCTTAATTACTGTCTAAGCTTAAAAATAACATCATGGAAACTATCATATTGGGATACTGGAACGCAAAAAAAGAAAAAATCAAGCAAAAATACCCCACTATTTCAGATCATGATTTAAACTTTTACGAAGGCAAGGAAAAGGAAATGATCGAAAATCTGGAATATAAACTGGGAATAACCAAACTTGAACTGGCAAAAATCATAGAAGCGCTGTAGCTGTAATTTTACGAAAACAGGAGAAAAAAAATGATTGGAATGCCGGAGTATCAAGCATGAATAACCAAAGAATAACTTCATAATATTATTTACATGTTATAACCGATTATGTGTGAATTATGTAACATTTTTCAAGGATTGTATAACATCTGAGCCATTCAATGTTTTTAAATTTAACACAAAATAAAATGTATCGACTCAAAATAACTCATTATTAATGTAAAAGACATGGAAAATCATAACCACAACATTGAAGAAGTTGTAACTTTTCTCAATACATTACTGGCAGATGAATATGTGCTTTATACCAAAACCAGGAATGCACATTGGAATGTTGGAGGACCTCACTTCTTCGAATTCCATGTTTTTCTTGAAAACCAGTACAATGATCTGGATCAGATCATTGATGATGTTGCTGATCAGATCCGTTCACTCGGATATTACGCTTTGGGATCCATGAAAGATTTCCTGACAATAACCGATATTCCTGAAGAAAATCACGATTTCAATAATTCCGGACAAATTATTCAAACACTGGCAAGGAGTCACGATATGATAACCCGGATGATCAGGAAGAAAATCAATCTGGTTTCCAACGAATACAAAGATCCTGATACCGCAGAATTGGTAACAGGACTGATTAAGAAGCACGAGAAAATGGCAATGGAATTAAGTGAATTCCATACTTATGCTGATTTTAATGCTGTCAAAAAAAATCAGATCATTAATACACAGGTGGCTGATTAAAAGGCGTCCTGTCAAAAACAAAATGGATGAATTTCCCGGATTGGTTTGTTATGCTACGCGAGGATTTGGTGATTAACAGTTATCTTTCAAATTCAGGCAGGAAGCTGCAATAAAATCCCATCAATCGGGCAGAAAAAAACGAAGTGCTATTCAATATCTAATTTTAAAATTTCCGGGTGAATACAAATTCAGTTTCTAAATCGCCTAAAGTTTCCAGATTGGAACGATTTAGACGAGGCTTTAAAAAAATACTTTTTGTGCTGATTACCCTGATGATAATCATTGCAGGCATGTTCATTTATGGTAAGTATTATTATACCTACAGTGATGGTTATCGTGCCGGATTATTGCAGAAATTCTCTCACAGAGGCAATATTATTAAAACCTACGAAGGTGAAATGATACTCAGTAGTGTTGCCAGTAATCAGAATGTTGCCATTGCTTCCGAAAAATTTTATTTTTCGGTTACCAGTAAAAACCTGGCAAATCAACTGGATACGATACAGGGACAAATGGTGATTGTTCATTATCAACAAAAAAACGGGGCACTATTCTGGCATGGCAATTCGGAATACATTGTTGACAGCGTAAAACTGATCCATTAATTATTTATCAAAGGAATTGATTTGCGGCAAAAACGACCGGCTGATTGTGTAGATTGCGATATATTTCATTTATTTTGTATTGTACGTAATTGCCTTTTCCTTTTCGGCTGTTTGCAGTGAATAAAAAATACCGCTCATGTTAACTGGAAAATTGAAATCGACAACAAGTTCAAAAGATAAAGTTACCAACTCAGTGACTACCGGTTTTCCAATAGTTGGTCTTGGTGCTTCTGCCGGCGGCCTGGAAGCGCTGGAGCAATTTCTGAGTCATGTACCCTTAAACAGCGGAATGGCATATGTTGTCATCCAACATCTGGACCCTACTCAAAAAGGGATGTTACCCGAATTACTTCAGCGAATTTCAAGCATGAAAGTTTTTCAGGTGAAAAACAATATGACTGTGAAGTCAAATAATGTTTATGTTATTCCGCCCAACAAGAGCATGTCGATTTTAAAAGGAGTGCTTTACCTGGTCGATCCGGTTGAAATAAGAGGACTTCGCCTGCCTATTGATTTTTTCTTCCGATCGCTTGCTGACGACCAGCAGGAATTGGCCGTCGGTGTTATTTTATCGGGAATGGGCTCCGACGGCAGTGCAGGACTTGCTACCATTAAAGAACAAAACGGGATTGCGATGGCACAGGATCCGGCCGCAGCAAAATTCGACAGTATGCCCCGCAATGCCATCAATTCTGTGCCGGTGGATATTGTGGCTCCGGCTGATGAGTTGCCTGTAAAACTTGTTCAATTCCTAAGCCAGATTCCCTTTGTCAGATTAGAAACGGAAAATACGATTAAAGACAAAAATTCGCTGGAAAAAATCATTTCGCTGCTGCGAATCCGGACCGGCAATGACTTTTCTCTGTATAAAAAAAACACCATGTATCGCCGTATCGAAAGGCGCATGGCGGTTCACCACATTCAAAAAATAATTTCGTATGTCAGTTTTCTGAAAGAAAATCCAAAGGAAGTAGAGATTCTATTCAAAGAATTGATGATTGGCGTAACTAATTTTTTTCGCGATCCTCAGGTATGGGATAAATTGAAGGCGATTGTTATCCCGGACCTGATTGCCGACCTCCAGGAGGGTTCAGTCCTGAGAGCATGGGTGGCCGGTTGCTCTACCGGAGAAGAAGCTTATTCACTGGCCATCGTGTTTATAGAAACACTTCAAAAAATCAAACCGCATGGAGGCATTTTATTACAGATATTTGCAACTGATCTCGACCTGGAAGCTGTTGAAACAGCCAGAAGAGGTGTTTTCCCTGCAAATATTGCGACTGATGTAACACCAGATCGACTGAAACGCTTTTTTACGGCCCAGAATGATAGCTATCTTGTCAATACTGAAATAAGGGAAATGGTTGTGTTTGCCCAGCATAACATTATCATGCATCCGCCTTTTACCAAACTCAATATTCTGACATGCCGCAATCTTTTAATTTACATGGATTTGGAGTTGCAAAAGAAAATTCTCGGGCTTTTTTATTATAGTATTAACCCGGAAGGAATTATGCTGCTCGGCAATTCGGAAACCCTTGGAACGCAAAGTCATCTGTTTAAACCGGTAGATGAAAAACTGAGAATTTACAAACGTTCCGGTACGCCAGCTGAAGCACCTGGATTATTCGATTTTCCTTCTTCATTTTCCCGATCAAAACCAACAAATATGGAAAAAATGACACCCCTTAAACGGCCACAAAACATTGAATCATATGCCGATAAATTATTGCTGTACTATTTTTCCCCTCCCGGAGTTTTGGTGAACGAAAAGGGCGACATCATATACATTAGCGGACGTACGGGGAAATACCTGGAGCCGGCAGTTGGTAAAGCAAACCTGAATATTTTTGCCATGTTACGCGAAGGTTTGAGCCTCGAATTTCCTGCCGCATTTCGTAAAGCTATCGTTAAAAAAGAAACGGTGGTTTTGCAAAACATCAAGGTAGGTACAAACGGTGGAACTCAAAATTTAAATGTTACCATAAAATGGATTGAAAAACCGGAACCGTTAAAAGGGATGGTGATGGTCGTTTTTACTGATTTACATAAGGTATATGAGTCCGGACTACATCTCAAAAAAGGAACGAAAACCATCGAAAGTATTAAACCATCGGAGCTGGAGGAAGAACTGCAGCATACCCGTGAAGCGATGCAAAACACGATGGAAGAAATGCAGACTTCACAGGAAGAACTTAAGTCAACCAACGAGGAATTGCAATCGACTAATGAAGAATTACAGTCGGCCAATGAAGAACTTACAAGTTCGAAAGAAGAAATGCAGAGTTTGAATGAAGAAATGCAAACGGTAAACGCTGAAATGCAAACGAAGATTGTTGATTTTTCGAGTGTGAACAATGACATGAAAAACCTGCTCAACAGCACCGATATTGCAACTTTATTTCTCGACAAAAAACTGAACATAAGACGTTTCACCCCACAGACGACCAAGATATTTAAACTGATAAACAGCGATATGGGCCGGCCAATAACCGATCTGGTTTCCGAACTGATTTATCCCGAACTGGCTGAAGATGTCAGCGAAGTATTACAGACTCTTGTTTTCATCAAAAAACAAATTCAAACCAAAGACGGGCGTTGGTTTTCTGTTCGCATCATGCCTTACCGAACCTTCGAAGACCGGATTGATGGACTGGTTATTACTTTTTTCAACATCACGGATATGAAGGAGCTGGAAACAAAAATGTACGAAAAGGAACAAATGCATCAGCTGATTATGAATTCATCGTCTGATGTAATCATAAAATTATCAACGGACTGGATCATACTGGAATTTAATCCCGAAGCAGAAAGATTTTTTGGAAAAAAACGTAAAGAAATAATTAACCAAAATTATCTTCAGCTGTTGGTTCCGGAACAGTTGCAAAAAAAGACAGAAAAAGACATCACTAAACTGCTGAAGGAAAAGACGGAGGCCAGATACACTATGGAAGTATTGGCAGACGAAGGCAGGAAGTGCAATGTGGAATGGTCAGTAAATGTGTTGCTCACCAGTTTGAAAACTGCAAATGATATGATTTTAATCGCAAAAATAACAAAACCATGATTAACAAAGACCTTGATTTTACAGATGCCGAGGAACTCCGTAAAAACGCCGAAGAAAAACTAAAAATTAGGCAAAATAAGAAGACCATTTCGGCGAGGGAAACGGATGTAAAAAAGCTCGTTCACGAACTACAGGTGCACCAGATCGAATTGGAAATGCAGAACGAAGAGTTGCGTCAGGCCAATGAAAGAGCAGAAGCAGCTCTTAAAAAATATACGATGATGTACGATTTTGCTCCTATGGGCTATTTTACGCTCGATCACAACGGATTTATCACTGACCTGAATTTTACCGGGGCCGAAATCCTTGGAGATAGGCGCTTTAGTCTGCTAAACAGTAATTTTAAACTTTATGTTGCTGAAGAATCCCGGGATGTATTCCATAATTTTTTCAGTAAAGTTTATATTGGCAATTCCAAACAATCGTGCGAAGTAAAACTGGGTTTTGGCTCCAAAAATTTATGCAGTGTTTATATCGAAGGCATTGTTACCGGCGATGATTATAAATGTCTTTTATCAGTAGTTGATATCTCAAACTTAAAAAAACAGAACAGCTGGTAAACAGGTTCAAATCCGGTGAAGCGAAAATAAACAGGTATCGGTCTGCAAAACACAGAAACCGCAATCAGTCAACCTCAAAAAACCAGATTTTGCATTGATCGATCATAAGAATTCTTTGCTGATCGTGAAACTTAAAATCAGTATTACTGAATTTAATCCGGGTACCGGAGAAATCAGGTAACAATCCCGGGAACTTCTGACCTTACCCCCGAATCAGGCGCAGTATAACAGCAATCACCGCGATCACCAGCAAGACGTGAATGATTCCACTGGCCTGGAAACCGATGAATCCGACTAACCAACCTATAATCAGAATTAATGCAATAATGTAAAGTATATTTCCCATGATTTATGCTTGTTAAAGGTTAGAAATTTCAATCGGGTAAAGATGTAGTATTTTGGTTGCAAGCTTATTACACAATTCAGAATATAAGTTACATCATTCACACATTGGTTCATGTCCCGGCGAAAATCGTCCTTGCGATGAATATAAGCTTCCGCAGAGCGGTGTAAATCAGTCATGTGGAGTGCGCATACCGGATCAAATGATATTCTTGTTGGGAAGGAGAAAAACATGTCAAAAATGATGATTTAGAAAACCTTATTCCCCTTCCAATAACCTTAGTAACAAGCACAAACACCACCTACCCATACCTTATATACCTTATTGCCTTTTCCTGATAATACTTCAGAAAGTGATCGTATTCCTGTGCAAAACTCACTCTTTTGCGGTGTTCAGGCTGATTCAGAATGTATTTACAAACCCTGTCAATCCCTGATGCGGCTTTTCTCCGGAATCATAAATTGCCTTCCAGGAGTAATGAAAACAAAATGGGTGTATAGGTTATTGAATTGATCCCACATACCAGCAGGAGGCTGTCTCAAAAGAATGCAAAAAGAAAGACCGTCCCAATTTTGATTTGAGACGGCCTCTTGCTGCACTGGAACTTTTCGATTAAAACCTGTAACCAACAGACAGACCGAAACCTGTATTTTTTGCCGTTGAATTATTACCGGAAGAATTTCCGTCTTCAGGATTAATATTCAACATCCCGAATTGGGTATCCAATTGTAAAAATAGACCGCTTGCCATTTCATAACCGAAGAAAATGTTGGCGCCTGCATCAAATGCATGCGCCTTTTATTGCAAACATCAATCCGGGTTGAAAGTAGAACTCCGGAGCAATCGGAATCTGAACATTAACACCGCCATGAAAACCCAATAACATATCGTTATCAAGTTTATCACCACTCGAAAGTTTTCCGTTCAGATTCTGAAAATTAACTCCGCCGAGAATTGCAAACGACATTTTTGTCCGGTCAGTTGTTTGCGCAATCACTAATGACGTTGAGAGCGCAAGAATGATTAAAATGGAAAATAATTTGTTTTTCATAGATATGTTTTAAATATTTATTTGACTGCTTCTTTTTCAGCTTCAGCTTTCATTTTTTCATTGGCAGTAATCAGAAACTCTACCCTGCGATTCTGCGACCGTCCGCTTTCTGTATCGTTATCGTATTTGGGCATGTTTTCGCCAAATCCTTTGGTCCTGATTCTGTTGTTGGAAATTCCATTATTATAAAGGTATCCCGAAACTGTCTGAGCTCTTGATTCTGATAAGTTTTGATTGTACGACTGGCTACCTTTGCTGTCGGTATGCCCCTGTACTTCGATATCGGTGTCAGGATAAACATTCAGAATTTTAACCAGTTTGTCCAGATTGGTTTTTGCCTCAAATGAAAGATTTGAACTATCGAATCCAAACAGAACATTGCTGCTAAATTCCACAACGATACCTTCTCCAACACGTTCAACTTTGGCATCCGGAACTGAGTTCTTTATTTCTTCAGCCTGTTTGTCCATTTTGTGGCCAATTACAGCACCTGTCGCACCTCCAACAGTAGCGCCGATAATTGCTCCCAGGCCGGTATTTCCTGCAACCTTGCCAATAATCGCACCCATTGCACCTCCGGCGACTGCCCCGACAGCTCCACCTTTCTGTGTTTTATTTAAAGACGCGCAGCTGGAAAACAGCAAAGTGGCACATAAAACCATGATCAAATTCATTCTTGATTTTTTCATAACAGATGTATTAAATTGTATTTAAAATTTTAGCGTTAATATCTGACATTACGAATTCCGGATTCCCATATCTGGTAGATAAGAAACGATAAGCGGGCGGTCCGATTGTCCACATTTAATTTCAGGTAAAATTATGCTCCAGTGAACTTCAAATTGTTACATAAATTTGGATAAAAGTTACAACATTCACACATTTTAACTGTCTGAGGTGTAACTCATCATTCTAAAAAACGCTTTCCGACCAGCGGAATGACTGTGCAGGCCCTTAACAGAATGATCACTGGCATAAAATAATTGAAGTATTGAATTTAATGTGTGAATTTTGCAACTAATCACCATAATTATGTAACCCTTTTCAGCCTTGAATGCCTCACCTTTGTTTCGTGAAAATTATTTCATCGCTAGAATAATAAAGATGAATACGACTGAATTAAAAGGGAACTGGAAGGAAAAGAAAGCAAAACTCAAACAAAAATTTGCTGTCTTAACGGATAATGACCTATTGCTGCTGGAAGGTAAAAAAGAGGAACTGTTTGGAAAACTTCAAATTAAACTAGGCAAAACGAAAGAAGAATTACAAAAAATTTTCGAAGCACTTTAATCCAATTTTCTGCCCTGGCAAAGTGGCGAATGATGAAACTCTTTCGATGAATGATGTTACACAAATGAAAAATTAAAAATTAAAAATATACAATAGTTTTGGGTGATGAATGTAATCCTTGCCAAACAAGTTATTACCCCCAAAACAAGCAATCTGCCTTCAGGAATTTATTTATACCAGGTGATTTAAAATCGCAAAACCATACAAACTGGCAGATTAATTTCGCAACCGTAAATATTTCGATAAACAATTGCCCCGGATCAGAAATTGCCGGGCCAGGTATTTATTGAAATTCAAATAATAAGTGCAAATCCGGTAATTCGTATCTGAACTTGAATAATAATTCAGGAATTACACGACATCCATTTATTCAATATCAACGCTAAAATGAAAATAAAATTTACAAAATGAAAATGAAAAAACTATTATTAGGCCTTGCCTTGACATCAGTTGTCTTTTTTACCGGTTGTAAAAAAGATGAATATGTGGCCAAGGATGGAATATGCCCATTGGTCGTATCAACAATACCGGCCGATAAAGCCATTGATGTTCCACTTAACCAGATTATTTCGGCAACATTCAATGAGACAATGAATTCCGCAACGATTAATCAAACAAAACTGCCCTGAACGGAACTGTGGTCAAAAATCCCAACACGGCAACTTATACCAGTGGAGCCACAGTGCAACTTACTGCTACGCCAGATGCAGGTTTTACATTTGCATCATGGAGTGGTGACGCTACCGGCACTACAAATCCATTAACAGTTACCATGAATGCCAGTAAGAACATCACGGCAAACTTTACTCCAACAGCCGGTGGATTTACTTTAAATGTAACCGCGAACAACGGAATTGTAGTGAAAAATCCGAATCTGATATCTTATACCAGTGGAGCTACAGTACAACTTACTGCTACGCCAAATACTGGCTATACATTTACTTCATGGAGCGGCGATGCTACAGGTTCCGTAAGTCCGTTAACTGTAACGATGAATGCGAATAAAAATATTACCGCAAACTTTACAGCCGACGTACCTCCGGTAGGTATGGCTGGTATAAATCTGAGATCTGCCGGCAACTTCGCTGTTCTGGCCGGTTCAGGAGTCTCTAACACCGGAGTTACCACCCATATTGTTGGTGATGTTGGTTCATTCCCAAGTTCCACAATTAATGGTCTTCTTCCGGGAAATGTGGATGGGACACTGTATACCACCGCTGATCCGATCGTAGAACAGGCCAAACTTGATCTGACTACTGCTTATAACGAAGCTCAGTCAAGATCTTTAAATGCCATTTCATTACCGGGACAACTCGGAGGACTAACGCTTGCACCTGGATTGTATGTGAATTCATCGACTAGTGGAATATCAGGAACAGGTACAAACGGAATCTTAACACTTGATGCAAAAGGTGACACCAATGCAGTATGGATATTCAAAATGGGTTCCACCCTTGTCACTGATGCCGGTACCAGTATTGTTCTGGCTGGAGGAGCACTGGCCAAGAACATCTATTGGTCGGTAGGAACTTCTGCAACACTTGGAACTAACTCGATCTTTTACGGGAATATATTGGCTGATCAGGCGATCACCTTAACTACCGGAGCCAAATTATACGGCCGGGCATTAACTCGTATCGCAGCGGTTACCTTAGATTCCAGCACAATTACAAAACCCTAATTCCATTAAAAAATGAAAATATTTATAAAAATAAATAAGGAATCGCGCTTGGCGCGGTTCCCTTTTAAACACGCTCTCAAGAGTCTTATTGCAGGCGCATTGATTTTTTCAGCTGCTCAAACCCAAGTTCAGGCACAGGAGGCTCAATTCACAAAACCTTCATGGTGGTTTGGCGCTGCCGGTGGTGTAAATTTAAATTTCTACCGTGGTACCACTCAGGAAGTTAATGCAGATTTAACCGTTCCGACTGCTTTCCACGATGGCAAAGGATTTGGGCTTTATGCTGCCCCGGTGATGGAGTTTCATCCTGCTGATTCAAGATTGGGATTCATGCTCCAGGCAGGATATGACAGCCGTAAAGGCTCGTTCGACCAGGTCAAATCACCCTGTAACTGCCCGGAAGACTTATCGGCCATCCTGACTTATATTACAGTAGAGCCGAGCTTGCGTTTAGCCCCATTCAAATCAAATTTTTACGTTTATGCAGGACCACGCTTTGCTTTCAATTTAGATAAGGAATTTACTTACAAGAAAGGTATTAATCCTGACTACCCTGATCAGGTAGCCAACCCGGATGTAAAAGGAGATTTCAGTTCTGTGCGCAAATCCCTGATCTCAATGCAGGTCGGAGCAGGATACGATATTCCAATCTCTTCACAGAACAAGCAGACACAAGCGGTATTATCTCCTTTTGTTTCTTTTCAGCCCTATTTCGGACAGGATCCACGCACCGTGGAATCATGGAATTTAACGACTCTGAGGGCAGGTATTGCACTGAAGTTCGGACGTGGGCACAAAGTGTCAGCACCTGAACCTGAAGCTGTTGTTGTACCAAAACCTGAAATTGTAGTGGTAGAACCTGACGTTACCTTTACAGCTAACTCACCTAAAAATATTCCGATAGAACTCAGGGTTAGGGAAACATTCCCGATTCGTAACTACGTGTATTTTAATACCGGATCGACCGGGATCCCTGGCCGTTATGTGAAACTCAGAAAAGACCAGGTGAAGGACTTCAGAGAAGACCAGCTGGAAGTGTACGCTCCAAAAGAATTGTCAGGTCGTTCAAAACGTCAGATGACTGTTTATTACAATGTAGTAAATATTCTTGGCGACCGTTTGGTGAAAAATCCTTCTGCAAATGTTACCCTGGTTGGATCGTCCAGGGAAGGAGTCAAAGATGGCAAGGCTATGGCTGAATCAGTGAAAGTATACCTTGTTGATGTATTTGGAATTCAGCCTTCCAGGATCACTACAACTGGTCGTGTAAAACCAGAAGTCCCGTCAGAACAACCGGGTGGAAAACTCGAACTTGACCTGCTTCGGGAAGGTGACCGAAGAGTAACAATCGAGAGCAATTCGCCTGCCTTATTAATGGAATTCATTAGTGGTCCGGATACACCGCTGAAACCTGTTGAAATCGTAGATCTTCAGGTAGCGCCAATTGAAAGTTATGTTTCTTTCAATATCGCAGGAGCAGATACAGCATTCTCTTCATGGTCGTTGGAAATTGCTGACGAACAAGAAACAGTGCAAAAATTTGGACCTTATACCAGGGAAAAAATCAGCATCCCCGGGAAATCCATTTTAGGTACCCGTCCTCAGGGTGACTATAAAGTTGCTATGATTGGTCAATTGAAAAACGGCAAGACACTGAAGAAAGAAACTTCACTGCATCTGGTTCTTTGGACACCGACTGTTGCTGAAGAAATGACAAGATTCAGTATCATCTATGAATTCAATAATTCGAAGGCAATTAAGATCTACGAAAAGTATCTTACTGAAATCGTAACCCCTAAGATTCCTAAAAACGGTAAGATTATTATTCATGGTCATACCGATATTATCGGTGGTGAAGAAAATAACCTGAAATTATCATTAGCCCGCGCAAACGATGTTAAGGACATTCTTGAAAAAGCACTTGCGAAAGCTGGCAGAACCGATGTTATTTTTGAAGTTCAGGGATTCGGTGAAGATGAAAACCTGGCACCCTTCAATAACAAATTTCCGGAAGAACGCAGTTATAACCGATCGGTTATCATTGATATCATGCCCGCGAAATAAGGATTAAAATTTAATCGTATAACCAATTATAAAAGAGAGGCCCTTACATGGCCTCTCTTTTATTTAATAAACTTCCGGCATTCCTGAATGAGGCAGGCTCACAGGAGTTCAGCCTCTTTATTATTGAGGCCAGCCAACTTCCTGTTTCCGATTCCACTTCACATTAAAATTTACTACATGGTTGAAAATGTGTGAATAATGCAATATTTTTAAAAAGTTGTGTAACACATTTCATTCGAATCTTACTCAACTTTGCAATCTATTTATTTATCTAAAAAAAACAAAATGAAAAAAACAATTTACTTTATGGCACTCTCTTCCCTGATATTTAGTATGGTGCTTACCTCATGCGTATCCGGTAAAAAATTCAAGGCTTCGGAGGCTTATGTCTATACCCTGCAAAAGGACAGTGTCAAAACTCATGATGCACTGGATAAAACAAATAGTCAACTGAATGATACGCAAAGTCAACTGAATGATTGTAATGTTCAGGTTAAAAACCTCAAGCAGGAATCTGCCACCCTGCAATATCAAAACACACTGGTGTTGAATGATTTGAAAGATCTGTCAGCCGAATCACAAATGACAATTGCCGACCAGACAAAAAGGTTGAAAGATCTACAGGATATGCTTCAGTCACAGAGAAATGTGATGGCCAACCTGAAAAACTCAATTGCAGATGCGCTGATGAAATATAAGTCTGATGAACTGAATGTTTTCATAAAAGACGGTAACGTTTATGTTTCGCTCCAGGAAAAATTACTTTTCAAATCGGGCAGCGATGCCGTTGATCCTAAAGGAAAAGAAGCTCTTAAATTTCTGGCCCAGGTACTTAACAATACAAAAGACATTTCGGTGATGATAGAAGGTCATACCGATAATGTTCCTATAAAAACAAACAAGATTCAGGATAACTGGGACCTTAGCACAGCACGGGCGACGTCCATCGTGCGCATTTTAACCAGTGATTACGGATTTGATCCGGAACGCATCACGGCATCCGGCAGAGGACAGTTTCATCCTGTAAGTACCAACGATACGAAGGAAGGTCGTGCCAGCAACCGCAGGACTGAAATCATTTTGTCACCTGACATGAAAAATCTTTATAACCTGCTTTACCAATAAGACAAAAAAGTGTGAATCTTGCAAGACTGTTCCGGAATTGTGTAACATATTACAGCGTTTTAAGGCTCATCTTTGTTAGGTAACAATAATACGAAAAGTAAATCCAATGAAAGCCTTAAAATACCTTGTTATCGGAATCTTATTGTTTTGTGTCCATGCAGGGCAGGCTCAAATTTCAGTGAATGTAAATCTGGGTTCACCTCCGCAATGGGGTCCTGTAGGATACACAGAAGCACGTTATTACTATCTGCCCGATGTTGAAGCATATTATGATGTTCCATCGTCTAAGTTTATTTATTACAATGGAGCAACCTGGATTCACCGGTCATCACTTCCCAGCCGTTACAGAAACTATGATTTGTATCACGGATACAAAGTTGTAATGACTGATTACCATGGCAACTCTCCATACGCTCATTTTAAGGAGCATAAAATAAAATACGCCAAAGGGTACCATGGACAACAGCAAAAAACCTATGGAGTGAGACCTGAAAATGGAAACTCCAATCAAAAAGTAGTCAGGAGCTACAAGGAAGTTGAAAAACATGGCAGCGAAAAGAAAAAGAACAGCAAAAGTGGCCATGGAAAAAGTAAAAAGAAATAAAATAATTATCAAATAAATTTACACCAACCTTAAAAATAATTCAAATGGAAACCAAATTTTTTACTACTGCATTACTTGCACTTTTTATGATCATCGGGACGAATTTATCCGCTCAGGAAAGAACCTTCGGAGAAAATCACGGACATACCTTAAACTTAGGTTTAGGAATTGGGGGATATTCAGGATATTATGGATATATTGGACATTCGTTACCTGTTTTCAACATCAATTATGAATTTGATGTTGCCAATAATTTCACCCTGGCTCCTTTTCTGAGTTTTTACAGCTACAGAAACAAATATGATAGACATTACTATCACGAAACAGTTATTCCTATTGGAGTCAAGGGTTCTTATTATTTTGATCAAATACTCAAAGCCAATTCAGATTGGGATTTTTATCTGGCTGGTTCATTAGGATTTTCGATTGTAAATTCCAGGTGGGATGATGGCTATAATGGAGATTTAAACTATTATCGCAATGGAAATCCGTTATTTCTTGATTTCCATGTTGGAACAGAGTATCACCTGAGTAGCCGGGTCGGATTATTCCTGGACCTCTCAACCGGAGTCTCAACGGTAGGAATTGCCCTGCATTAAACCAAAATGAATTAATCCGGACCGGTCTTTTTAAGACCTGTACCACTTTCATAAAAGGATCAAACTATTCAATATCAGTTTGATCCTTTTTTTGTGTGTGAATTTTGGATTCCTGGTATCGCTTTAAAACTCAGGGCCAAAAAAATCAGAAATTAAATCGGAAATTGGACGAACGAATACACTGGTTCGAATCCCTTTCAGGGATATAAAAGGCTGTATAAAAGCGTCAACCGAAATCTTCAGGAATTCAGAAATCACGGAGAATTAACATATACTTAGCATTTAAGACTATTAAAGTAGTACTTTTGCGGCTGGTTGATAAAAATCAAGGCTAATTGTACCCTGAAATAATGCTAAGTATCCTGTAGCCAGTAAATTAAGAAAAGGAACATTTATGAAGCGTATTAATGAATTTTTCAGATGTTTTCGAATGAGTTTTATTTCAGAAATGGTTGTGATTTTCATGTTCCCATTGATTAATAAGTCATAGACTTTTCTATCGTTAATCATCGTCATCGTCTTTTTAGAATAGAATGGAAGAAAAGGTTTTCACAAAATATGATTCTACAATTAATTTCCGGAGAGAATAAAAAATGAACAGAAATAAGAAAACCACTTTATTCTTCAGAATTTTTCTGGATTTTCCTCCTTTATGAGGAGCAACTAAAACCCCGGTAACTAAACCTGCTGTAACACCAGCCAAAAAACCCACGACCATATGGTTAGATAAATCCACATTTTGAGGTTCAAATTCTACAAAGAAGGGATAATGTTCTTAGTGTTTTTAATGTTTTTAACTTTAGCAAACGGAATATTTGGCATAGAGCTTGGAAATTACATTTTACCCACATTATTAAAGAACATGAAAAATAAATACATACCAGATCAAGTCAAAAATTATTTCCATATTTGGATATCTTGCCGGTGATTCAACCATTCGTGTCAAATTATTCAATGAATTGAGTGTTTTGATCGATGAAGAAAGTATACAGATACTTAAAAATGCGATTGATAATTACCAGATTTCAAAAAATAGTGGAATTGGAACGATAATCGGTGCCGGAGTATTTCTCATTTCAGCAACTACTGCCTACATGAAAGAATTTCTGCTAACATATTTTAGTGAGAACTTCCTGTTTCTGGCTCAGATTGCAAATTTCGGAATCTCATTAGTAATTATTAGCATAATATTTGTACTCATTTACCATTTTCTACCCGATGTAAAAGTAAGATGGAGTGCAAGTTGGTTTGGGGCAATTAATACGTCGATTCTTTTTATCCTTGGAAAAATTGTTATCGGAATTTTAATAGGAAGCAGTAATCTGGGAGCAGTTTATGGTGCTGCAAGTTCCTTTATCGGAATATTGGTTTGGATTTATTATTCATCGTTAATTTTCTATTTTGGAGTTGAACTTACCCGCCAGTATTCGATCTATTTTAATCATGAAAATACGCCTTTAAAATACCAAAAGGTAAATGGGCGAAAATGTCTCTCATGAAAAGTTTCCCGGCAGTTCGAATCGTAATTCCAGTCAATTGGTTTTCCCACACATGCGGAACAGATTCCGGTAACCCGACAAACAGATCCTGCCATTCGAATTCAAGCGGAAGTGATGCCGTATTTAGCGGAAGTACAACCAGAAGGTATTCATTCATATAACACCGGTAAAATGCAATCAGGTATTCCTTGTAATTTCCCTCTACCGACAGAGGGATATAATTTCCTTTCTGATAAAAGGTTTCATTTCTTTTTCGTTGCTGCAATGTCTTGTAAGTAATCCATTGTTTTAACTTACCGGTTTCAGCTTCCTTTAATAATTTACCGGCAAGTTCAATTGCATTCAATTGATCATCAAGTATCATTTTATCGAGATCATCCGATAATTTCCGGAAATTCACTGCTTGTCTGTTATCCGGATCTACAAAACTAAGGTTCCAACGTTCGCATCCCTGATAGGTATCAGGCACACCCGGACAAAAATTCTTCAGAATCATTTGGGTAATCGAATTGATGATTCCGTGCGGTATAATCTCTCTCATAAAAGCCAGAAAATTATCGACGAAATCGCTTTCTGCCGAAAGTATGTTTTGTGTAAATTTCAAAGTTTTGGTTTCATAGTTTTCGTCCGGATTACTCCATGAAGAATTGACTTTGGCTTCTCTCAATGCCTTACGCAGATAATCCTGTAACCGGTTCAGAAATGAGTCGTCAATCTTTCCATCCATAGGCAAATGGGCGCACAAAACCTGATAAATAAAATATTCATCATTGGCAGTTGGTATTTCACCAGCACCCTCAAAATATTTGTATTTCTTGTTGATCTTACGCCATATTTTGGTTGCAATCATCCATTTTTCCGGAATGTTGCTCAGCACATTAAGCCTGGCCCTGGCATCTTCTCCCCGCTTGGTATCATGTGTTGAGGTGGAATTCATGGTCAATGGAGTATTTTCCTGCCTATCTACCATCATCCGGTGAAAGTTTTCTGTTCTGATCCCGAAATATGCAGGCGAATCACCAACCTCGTTATGCCCGATAAACGGATTATAGGAATAAAATGCCGTATCTTCAATGCCTTTGGCCATCAAAGGTCCGGTAAATTGCATACAATGCCTGAAAAAAGTGTCAATTCTTAAAATTTCCTTTCGGTCCCTTTTCCCCGGGGAAAATATATCTCTTAAGGCTTTCAGCGCATCCTGATCGTTCTTGTTTTCGTTCAGGGCTGAGTCAAAAATCGCATTCACCTGTAGTTTGTCAGATTCAGTAAACACAGAAGGTGCATGGTAAATTTTATAGACCGGACAAAAGATCAGAAATTCAGCCAGTCCGTTTCGGATACTACGCCCGCTCAAACCATGTTTGGCAATCGATGGTATAGACAGGCATTCACGGGTTAAATTATTTAATTCGCCCTGAAACCGGCTGTAAAGTATGAATCGGTTCTTCTTATAAAACACATGCCTGTATTCTTCCGTTTTTTCGATCCAGTCATTGTAATAGTTATGAAATATGTATCCGGTATCCGGATTGGTGAGCAAATTATTGACTGTACCCAGAAAATCATATCCGGTGGTACCTTCTATAGGCCAATCTTCCGGAAGATTCTCATCTTTTTCCAGAATTTTTTCGACCAAAATATACATCCGGCTTCCGCACAATTTCCGCAGTCGTTCCAAATATTCAGTCGGATTAAATAATCCGTCAATGTGATCAACCCTTACTCCGTCAATCCGGTTTCCTTCAGACCAGGTTTTTATCAATTTATGATATCGGGTAAAAACCTTTTCATCCTGAATATTCAGACAAATCATGTTGTTGATGGTAAAAAAACGCCGGTAGTTGATCATATTTTCAGTCTCTTTCCAGAATGCAGGACGATAACTGAGCTGATCAATCAGTTTTTTCATCTGTTGCGGATCAGAATTAAAAACAGATAAACATTTGTTGATGTAATTCAAAATTTCAGGATACCTCGCAACCTGAGAAAAAAACATTTTTTTGTTTTTATCCCATTTACCACTGGTTTTTGCTTCGGATAAAAAATAACCAATAACCAGTGGAACGTCAAGCTTTTTTGACGGGACCAATAAATATTCATACGCATTTACAGAAACCGGATATTCCTGTTCGTAATACCTGATTTTAAAACCCTTATCCGTATAACAAACAGATAATTCATGGTCTTCAATTAACTTGTCCAATGTTTTGCCAAAAAAAGGTAACATCAGTTTCTCTCCTGAATCCAACCCATTGCGATTTTCAGAAATAATATCGAAAAAACGGATGTAATCTGAGTCATTCCCTTTTTCAAGAACATCATCAATCCACGGATTTTCAGGAGAAAATGCCATATGATTGGGCACAATATCCTGAATCCATCCCATGCTCCTGCGATGCAACAATTCCACTAATTCGTTAAATTCTTCCTCTGTTCCGAGTTCAGGATTTAGATGTAGCGGGTTCGTAATATCGTATCCGTGCATACTGCCTGTCACAGCCTGAAAAACAGGAGAAGCATAAATGGTTTTAATCCCTGTTTTTTCAAGATAAGGAATAATTTTTATCGCATCAGCAAATGTAAAATCCTTATTAAACTGCAAGCGATAAGATGTAGCAGGATAATATATGGTAGATTTCATGAGTTTTAATTTTCGTGGGTAAACCAAACAATTCCAAGAGGAGGAACTAAAATATTGATCGACTGTTCTTCACCGTGGTAAGGCACCGGATTTGCTTCCACACCACCAAAGTTTCCCATGCCGCTTCCGCCATATTGCACGGAATCGCTGTTTAAAATTTCGTTCCATCGGGTCTCTTCGGGAACTCCTATCCGGTAATTATATCGTGGTACGGGTGTAAAATTCGCCACAACCAATACAATTTGATCTTTCGATTTGTCGTATCGGGCAAAGCTGTAAATTGAGTTGGTAGAATCGTTGGCATCGATCCACTTAAAACCTTCAGGAGAAAAATCTACTTCGTGCATAGCCGGGAAACGCCGGTAAACACTGTTCAGGTCTTTCATAAAAAACTGCAAACCTTTATGCCTGTCCCCATCAAGCAGGTGCCAATCGAGGCTGGTTTTGTAGTTCCACTCGTTCCATTGACCGAATTCCATTCCCATAAAATGCAGTTTTTTGCCTGGGTGGGCAAACATGAAACCAAACAAGGCCCGCAAATTGGCGAATTTTTGCCATTCATCGCCAGGCATTTTGTTGATCAGGCTTCCCTTTCCGTGTACTACTTCGTCATGCGAAAGCGATAGCATGAAATTTTCGTTAAAGGCGTACATAATACTGAAAGTCATCCGGTTGTGATGATAACTCCGGTAAATGGGTTCGAGTGAAAAATAATCCAGTGTATCGTGCATCCAACCCATGTTCCACTTCATTCCGAAGCCAAGGCCGCCGGTGTAAACAGGGCGAGTCACCATGGGCCATGCCGTTGATTCTTCGGCAATGGTTTGTACATCAGGAAAATTCACATATATCGATTCATTGAGATCGCGTAGAAAACGGATGGCTTCGAGGTTTTCGCGCCCGCCATGTTCATTGGGAATCCACTCCCCTTCTTTCCGCGAATAATCCAGATATAGCATGGAAGCCACAGCGTCAACCCTGATCCCGTCCACATGGTAACGTTCAAGCCATAAATGTGCACTGCTGATCAGAAAATTCCGGATTTCATTCCTTCCGTAATTGAAAATATAACTGCTCCAGTCGGGATGGAAACCCTTTCGCGGGTCGAGATGTTCGTAAAGATATGTTCCGTCGAAGAAGTGTAATCCATGTAAATCGCCGGGAAAATGCGAGGGCACCCAGTCGATAATCACGCCAATATTATTTTGGTGAAGTGTGTCGATGAAGTGCATAAAATCGTCCGGGTTGCCAAAACGGCTGGTTGGCGCGTAAAACCCTACCACCTGGTATCCCCATGAACCTGAAAATGGATATTCGGTCACTGGCATTAGTTCCACATGAGTGTAGCCCATTTCCTTCACATAGGTCGTCAACTGATCTGCCAATTCATGGTAGTTCAGCGGACGGAGGTCTTCTTCAGGCTTGCGCCGCCACGATTCCAGCTGCACTTCATAAACCGAAAAAGGTTTGTCGAGAGAATTGTGATTTTTCCTCTTCTCCATCCATTCGGCATCATTCCATTTGTAAGTATGTTCCCACACGATGGAAGCCGTTCTGGGCGGCTGTTCGCTGTAATTGGCAAACGGGTCGGCTTTTTCGACAGTATAATTATCGAATGCAGAAACAATATAATATTTATACGATTCTCCTTTCCTAACATTTGGAATGAACCCCTGCCAAACGCCCGATTCGTCGGTTCGCAATTTTAACTGATGTGAGCCCCTGTTCCAGCCGTTAAAATTTCCGATCACTGAAACGGTTTTGGCATTTGGCGCCCACACCGCAAAAAAAGTTCCCAGGGTACTGTTAAACTCCATCAGGTGTGCCCCCATTTTATGATGCAGCGAAAAATGTTTTCCTTCCCTGAACAGATAAATATCGTAATCGGTGATAAAATCCGATACTTCCCAAACGGGCTGCTCATTGGCAACTGTTACCTGTTGGACCACCGGGTCCATTTTAGCAGGTTTTGTTGCCGTTTCTTTTGCTTTTTTTGCAGAAGTTCCTGTTTTCGGAGCTTTATCTTTTGGTGAGTTATCATTTATTGCAGTCATAATCAGTTTGTTAAATTGCTTCAAATTTCTTTTTCCTATTTCCGTTCCACCAGGTTGAACAAAATTTCCCTCAACCCATTGAGTGGAATATTAAGCCAACCTGGCCGGTTATTAAATTCGTAATCAGCTTCATAGATCGCTTTCTCGATGGTATAAATCGAAAGCAGGTTTTTAATCTGAATGTCTTCTTCCGGAATAAATGAAGCTGAACCGGCTGTTTCCAGATAACTGTCCATAAATGTCTTGTAAACCGTTTTATACCAGGCCTCAAGCCATGGCTGAAGAAATTCCGAGCTTCCAGGTATACTGGAACTGTTTTCAAATTGGGCCATATAAATGGCATAATGGAACGAACGCAACATACCGGCAATATCCTTAAACGGGCAATATTTGAGTTGCCGTGCTGTCAGCGAACGGGTCGGCTCTCCTTCAAAATCAATGATGATAAAATCTTTTCCTGTGAATAAAACCTGCCCAAGGTGGTAATCACCGTGAACACGGATTTTTGATGTGTGTATTTTTTTCTGCTCCAAAGTTTGTTTAATGGTTGAAAGGAGCAGGTTTTCATTTTTAATAATATCATCGATCAGTAATCGTTGATCTTCTTCCAATTTCCTTTTCGAGGCTTTCATCTTACTTAGGGTCTGTTTGATGAGGGTACGGAACGACTGGTACAACGATTTTTGATAAAGCAATGAAAACGGTTCTTCCGCAAACTCCTTTTTGTTTTTTACTGAGGCCAAAGCCAGGTGCATTTCTGCTGTTCTCCGGGCCAGTAATTTCAGCATTTCAATAAAAAACGGACCTAGCAGTTCCTCCATTTTTTCTTCACCAACCAATTCTGCAATGTCCTTGTAATTGGGGGAATATCCGGCCATAAGCCTTTCTTTTTCTACCACCACCCGGTCGAAGAATCGTTCAATAGCCGATTGAGTAAAATCCCACGCATTGCCTTCATTCTGGATAAAATCCACCAATATGCCCAATGGCATATTTTCCGCCCCCTCACTGCTGTATTCCAAAGAACCTGCGTACGTCGGGAAGTTTTTGAAAGATGTGTTTTCCGATAAGGTTTTTATAATTTCCAGTTCCGGATTTCTTCCTTTCTCAGGACTGCGGTACAATTTAAAAAAGTACTTGTTGTCGTATAAAATTGAAGTATTGCTTTGCTCAGCAGCCAATACCCGGGAAGGCAAAGGCAATTCCTCTTTTTTGATTCCGGCAGGAAACTTTTTGCCGGGAAGCCCAACAATAGCGCCCTCTTTAGTTTTAATTTTTTCGTGATTAAGTATGAGACTGAAAATCTGGTCTCTGAATGCTTTGTCATAGGAGCCGTCGTATAAAACTCCCTCGCGACCGTCAAGTTCAATATAGGCAACAATGGCTTCGGTGCTTTTGTATCTTAAATCGCCCATTCGATCTCCTGTAGCAACTGACAGCGGCATGACATAGTATTCATCCTTGCCCTCCATGTATCTGGTATCCAGAATCAATACATATGTATTCAACTCTTCGGTTTTGATTGGGATGGCACTGCTGATTTCAATTTCCCTTATTTTCCTCGATTTTCCCCTAAACCACCTGCTTTTGTTCATGTAATCAAACAACACGTCGGTAAGCATATTTTTTGTCACAACTTTCATCTGATCCCACTCCCGTGATGTCAGCGACAACCTATATTGCGGGGAATCTTCGACATCCATTTCATCTTCATGTGGCTTCTTCAGTTCAATCCAGAAGTAATTTTTAAACTGAAGTGGGAAAACGTATGATTCTTCGCCAATTTCCACAAACTCATTCCGGCTGAAAACTTCTACAGGCCTGTATCCAGTAAATTCTGAAAGATCAAGTTCAGCCTGTTGTGAATACCTCGACAGGTTTATGACAACCAGTATTTTTTCTTCCTCAAAGCTTCTTATAAATGCAAGAATTTTGGAATTATTGGCATCGATAAACTTTATATCTCCACGGCTGAATGCCTTATATTGTTTTCTCTTTGAAATAATCCGTCGCATCCACCAAAGCAGCGAAGTGGGGTTTCGCTCCTGACTTTCAACATTGATGGTTTCAAAATGATAATCGTGGTTGAATATCACAGGTAAAAAGAGCCTCTGGGGTTCAGCCGTAGAAAATCCGGCATTCCGGTCAGACGACCATTGCATAGGGGTCCTCACGCCATCACGGTCGCCCAGGTAATAATTGTCGCCCATGCCTATTTCATCGCCATAATATACGATTGGCGTTCCCGGCAACGAAAACAGCAGGATGTTCATCAGCTCAATATTTTTCCGGTCGTTGTCAAGCAATGGCGCCAGTCTGCGCCTGATTCCCAGATTAATTCGCTGTTTCGGATCTTGTGTAAATGCCTTGTACATATAGTCGCGCTCTTCGTCGGTTACCATCTCAAGGGTCAGTTCATCGTGGTTTCGCAGGAAGATTGCCCACTGACAATTATCAGGAATTTTTGGAGTCTGATCCAGAATGTCGATCAGCGGAAAGCGGTCTTCCATTTTTAACGACATATATAATCGCGGCATCAGCGGAAAATGGAACGACATTTGGCATTCGTCGTCTTTTCCGAAATACGCCGAGGCATCGTCAGGCCACTGGTTGGCTTCGGCCAGCAACATTTTATCTTCATAATTTTCATCAATATATTTCCTTAACGTTTTCAGGAACTGATGAGTTTCGGGCAGGTTTTCGCAGTTGGTGCCTTCGCGTTCATACAAATACGGCACGGCATCTAACCGTAAACCATCGACACCAATCTTAAACCAGAAATCCAGCACTTTAAACATGGCTTTGTGCACCGCAGGATTATCGAAATTCAGATCGGGCTGGTGCGAATAAAAACGGTGCCAGTAATAGGCTTTGGCAACCGGATCCCAGGACCAGTTGGAGATTTCGAAGTCCTGAAAAATGATACGTGCATCCTGATACTTTTCGGTGTTTTCATTCCACACATAGAAATCTCGTGAAACACTGCCTGGCTTGGCCTGCCGCGCTCTTTCGAACCATTTATGGTCACTCGAAGTATGGTTTAAAACCAATTCGGTGATCACCCTTAGCTCCCGTTTATGTGCTTCGCGAATGAAACGCTTGAAATCGGCCATGGTGCCATAATCATCATGGATACTCGTGAAATCGGCAATGTCATATCCTCCGTCACGAAGTGGAGATTTATAGAAAGGCAGCAACCATAAAGCATTCACCCCCAGAGATTTTAAATAATCCAATTTTTCAATCATCCCCTTAAAATCACCAATCCCGTCTGAGTTACTATCTCTAAACGATCTCACATGACACTGATAAATAACAGCATCCTTGTACCATCTCTTTGTATCTTCCTTTTGCATAACAAGCTATTTTTACATGAAGTAATCAAAATCTCTTTCGGAGCGAACTTTCCGCCTGACCTTAAAAATGTGCACAGGCATAATTCCGGGATTCACTTCCACATAATTTAATTCCCCGTTCCAGAGATAATAGGCACCACTCAGCAGGTCCTGCACCTGAAAGGGCGTGCTTTTGTCCATTTCAAATTCATCCAGCGGAAACCTGATCCATCCCGAATGGGTGTGGTGCGGGTCAAGACTAACCACCACGAGAATGATATTGCTCAAATCCTCGGTCGATTTGCTGAAACACACCAGCGCTTCATTTTCAATCTCGTGAAATTTAAGCGAATGAGTATTTTGAAGCGCCTTGTTTTCTTTGCGGATTTTGTTCAGTCGCTTAATAATTTTTTGAAGGTTATTCTGCTGGCTGAAATCCCAGTTTTTGATTTCAAATTTTTCGGAATTCAGGTATTCTTCCTGTCCCGGATGAATCGGTTCATTTACCATTAACTCGAATGCAGGACCGTAAATCCCGTAATTTGAGCTGAGTGTGCCGGCCAAAATAACCCGCTGAATAAATCCGGCACGATTGGTTATCTGTAAAAACTCCGGTAAAATGTCAGGTGTATTTGGCCAGAAGTTCGGCCTGAAAAAATCGCGGGCGCTGGTTTTCACCAATTCTTCGCAATACGCGATCAGGTCGTATTTTGTATTTCGCCAGGTAAAATAGGTATAGGATTGGGTGAAACCACGTTTTGCCAAATCATACATCACCTTTGGACGGGTAAAAGCTTCGGCAAGGAAAATCACATCCGGGTGTTCTTTCTTTATTTCCTGAATAGTCCACCCCCAGAACCGGAGCGATTTGGTATGCGGATTATCCACCCTGAATATTTTAATGCCTTTATCAATCCAAAACAGAAAAATGCTTTTCAGCTCTTCCCACATGTTTTGCCAGTCTTCTGTTTCAAAGTTCAGCGGATAAATATCTTCATATCGTTTGGGTGGGTTTTCAGCATATTGCAACGATCCGTCGGGACGTTGCTTAAACCATTCGGGATGCTCTTTCACGTAAGGATGGTCGGGCGAACACTGAAAGGCAATATCCATCGCAATTTCAATTCCCGATTTCTGCGCAGCTTTGATTAATTGTTGAAAATCCTCCATTGTCCCCAGCCCGGGATGGATGGATTTATGCCCACCTGCTTTTCCCCCAATTGCCCATGGAGAGCCGGGTTCTCCGGGGCTGGCTGTCACGCTGTTGTTTTTTCCTTTGCGGTTGGTTTCTCCGATTGGATGAATGGGTGGGAAATACAACACGTCAAAACCCATATCGGCAACATAGGAAAGAAAGTTGATACAATCTTTAAAAGTTCCGTGTTTATCAGGTTCAGTATTTAGCGACCGGGGGAAAATCTCGTACCAACTACTGAAATTGGCCTTTTGACGTTCAACGCTCACCTCCAGCTCTTTTTCAAACCTTGAAACATGATTTCTGACCGGATACCTGATCATCGTTTTAAAAAGCTGATCATTGAGGATTACTTCAATTTTATTCTCCGGCAGAATGCCTTTCGCATTAAAATCGGCCATAACTTCAACTAAAAAAGTTTTTTCAGCAGCGGGAATGTCAGGATATGCTTCCAGAGATTGTTCAATGATTGAGGCACCAACCAACAGATCTACGCCATAATCCGTTTGAGCATCTATCCTTTTTAAGATATCGCGGTGCCACGATCTAAAATGATCAACCCACGCGATCACTTTATAAAAATATGCACCCAGCTTCGTAACAGTAAATTGTCCTTTCCACTGGTCGTTGCGCACAAGATCCATCGTTTGAGCATGCGATTCGTTCTCATCCTGATAGCGATATAACACTTCGGCGCCCAATACGTCATGGCTATCGCAATAAATATCGGCTGTTACTTTAACCGGATCGTTCACTACACGTTTAACCGGAAATTCCCCATTATTTATCTGCGGCATTACGTTTTCTATTACTACTCTTTGCTGACCATCCATATGATTTATCTTGAATAAATTAAAATTGATTCTTTTGATACTATTACCTGTCTTCCGGCTGAAATCGCGGAAGGACTTTTTACTTCTTTCCCTCCGAACTCCGAAGCCGATGAGTCTATCAACTTGTGCAGGCTTCCTTCAATGTCCCCTGGAATTGTGACTTCCATATCATGCTTATTGTAGTTCATGACAGCAAACAAAAAATGATCCGTCCGCCAACGCCGGAGCATAAAAATCTTGTCATCTTCCGTTATTTCCAGTTGGTCTTTATCCGGAATATTTAGCACCGGATGTGTTTTTCTTAGTTTGATCATGGCTTTGTAATACTTAAACATCGCCGAAGATTCCGAATTCTCCCCCACTGCCCAGGAAAGCTTAGATTTTTCAAATGTTTCCGGCGAAGCAGGATCGGGCACATTATCCGCATCAGCGTAAAAGTTTTCGAATTCTTTCTTTCTTCCTTCGCTCACCAATCTGTTCAGCCTGGAATCAAGATGGCTAACGAAATAATAGAAAGGGTTTCGTTCTCCATATTCTTCGCCCATAAACAACATGGGTACATTAGGTGCAACAAACATGGTCCCTGCAATCAGTTTTGCCATTTCAAATCCTGCGAGAGAAATAAGCCTTTCTCCGTTCTTCCGATTTCCAACCTGATCATGGTTCTGGCTAAAAATTACAAACTGCCCGGCACTGTTATTTTCAGTAGAGTTTCCATACGTTTTTTTTCTGAAATCCGAATATTGCCTATCGAACACAAAAGCATTTTTTATCGCTTTTGAAAGCTGCCAGGGTTCTCCAAAATCGACATAATACCCATTTCTTTCATTGGTTACCAAAGCATGAACTGAATGATGAAAATCATCGGACCATTGTGCATCAATGCCATATCCGCCCTTTGAAACGGGCGAGATAAACCGAACATCATTCAAATGCGACTCCGCAATTAAATGGTATTTTTTGCCTGTTTCAATGCTTAATTCATCCAAGTTTCTTGCCAACTCCTGAAGAATATGGGTGGCACCAAAATCGAAAATGGCATGCACAGCATCTAAACGAAGGCCATCTATATGGAAGTCACGACACCACATTAATGCATTTTGGATAATAAAATGCCTGACAGCATCGCAATAAGCATCATCAAAATTCAGGGGTTTTCCCCAAGGTGTGGAATATTTTCCCGAAAAGTAGTGGCCAAAATTACCCACATAGTTTCCTTCAGGTCCAAAATGATTGTAAACCACGTCAAGAATTACCGCAATACCAATTTTATGACATTCATCCACGAGATTCATTAAACCTTTTGCACCGCCATAGGAATTTTGCACGGCAAAAGGATAAACACCATCATAACCCCAGTTACGGTGACCACTAAATTGTGAAACAGGAAGTATTTCGATGGTATTGATCCCAAGCTCCTTGAGATAAGCAAGGCGGGATCGGATGCCATCGAAATTGCCTTCAGGACTGAAAGTTCCTGTATGCAACTCGTACTGGATCATTTCAGCAAAAGGGATGTTCTGCCAGTCCTCGTCGGTCCATTTAAAATTATTCAGATTGATGACTTCCGAAGCCCCATGGACACCATCAGGTTGAGATAGTGATGTCGGATCGGGAAAACTTTCACCGTTATTGATTTTATATCGATACCGCGTTCCAACCATAATATCCTCCAGGGTAGCCGACCAATAGCCGAAATCCTGAAGCTTCATTTTTACCGATTGTGTTGGAGAATCAGTTTCAATTTCAACAACAGAAGCTTTTGGTGCCCAGACATTAAATTCGCAAATAGTTTTATTAAAAAAACTTGGAAAAATAGTTTTTTGCTTCATAGCAACATCTTTTTAATCAATCAAAATGCTCAAAAATTCAGCTTGTTAACTGGTCTAATTTCTAAAGTGGCATGATAATTAATTACTTAAAACCGGTGCGGGTCATTTTTTATTAAAATGGTTTACGCATAACACAGATTCAATCAATTCATATACCAGAATGAAAAATTACGGAAAGAAAGTATTGCCAGGAAAGCCATATCCTTTAGGCGCAACATATGATGGAGAAGGAGTAAACTTCGCCATTTTCAGTGAGAATGCCACCGGTGTCAGGTTGTGCCTTTTTCAGCACCCGGATGATAAGCAGGAATATACTGAAATAGATTTTTATGAGGTGACAGACTATGTGTGGCATGCTTTTTTACCCGGATTGAAACCCGGGCAATTTTATGGCTACAGGGTTTATGGGCGTTATCGGCCCAAAGCGGGTATGCGCTTCAACCCTCAAAAATTATTAATTGACCCTTATGCCAAGGCTATCAGTGGAAGAATCAATATCAAAGACAGCATGTTTGATTATTCTTTTGGCGAAGAGGCAAACAAGAATGTTATCAAAAAAAATATTGAAAACAGCGGCGATGACTTGAACAAATGTATTGTCGTTGAAACGGAATTTGATTGGGAAGGAATTAAAAAACCGGGCATCTCCATGCACAATTCTATTATTTATGAATTGCATGTAAAAGGCTTTACGGCCCGCCATCCTGAAATTCCGGAAGAAGAGCGCGGAACCTATAAAGGACTGGCCAATCCTCATATTGTTAATTAATTTAAGGACCTTGGAGTGACTGCCATTGAACTGATGCCGATCCATCATTTTGCACATAATAAATTTCTGCTCGACAAAGAATTGAGCAATTACTGGGGCTATAATTCTATTGGCTATTTTGCCCCTCATGCCGAGTATAGTGCAAGCGGGCAAACAGGCGAACAGGTGACCGAATTTAAAGAAATGGTCAAGGCTTATCACCGGGCTGGCATTGAAATCATTTTGGATGTGGTTTACAACCATACCGCCGAAGGAAACCATCTTGGCCCCACTCTCGCGTTTCGTGGAATTGATAATCCGAGCTACTATCGGCTGGAACCAAAAAACAGATACTATTATACAGATTATACTGGCACAGGCAACACCTTAAATATGCTGAATGCCAGATCATTGCAACTGGTAATGGACAGCCTTCGTTACTGGGCCACTGATATGCAGGTGGATGGGTTCAGATTTGACCTGGCATCAGCTTTGGCCAGAGGCTTATATGATGTGGGCAGGCTTTCCACTTTTCTGGATACCATTCATCAGGACCCGACAATCTCACAGTTGAAACTGATTGCCGAACCCTGGGATTTGGGAGAAGGTGGTTACCAGGTTGGAAACTTCCCTGTTCTTTGGGCCGAGTGGAACGGCAAATACCGCGACTGCGTTCGAAAATTCTGGAGGGGAGATGAAAGTCAGGTCAGTGAGTTGGCCTTTCGCGAACCCAAATTGGGAACAATAATGCGTATTGTCAGGATAATGAAATTACCTGGATGAATTGGGAATGGGACCAGAATCAAAAAAGACTATTTGAATTCACCAAAAGAATGATCGCCATCAGGACTAGACACCCGGTAACCCACCGCCGCCGCTATTTTAAAAACCGAAGGATTCAGGGGGAAGGCATCCGCGACATACGATGGATTAGCACCGATGGCATTGACATGAGCCAGGAAGAATGGGATACCAGCTTTATTCGTGGCATGGGTATGTTGCTGAACGGCGAATTGATGCAGGAAATAGACGAATATGGCAATATTCTGGAAGAGGATATTTTATTGGTACTGGTCAACAGCTTTTGGGAACCAATTCTATTTACCCTGCCGCACGAAGGGTTAAGTCATAATTGGGAAGTTCTGGCTGATACTTATTTGGAAGAAATTCCTGAATCAAACGATCATATACAGAGCGTATTCGAAATTCAGGGCAGATCTTTGGTATTACTCAAAAACATTAAATAGTCTCACTCAGTAAAATTTTAAAGTCTGGTTTTTTTTAAGCAATAATTCCTTCTCCAATATTTTAGCGCGATCGTAAAAATAATTAAACCGGAGTAAAGTTGAAATGGACTTAATTTAATGGATTAATTTCAGAGCTTCTGCCCTTTTTTCCTGATATAACAGAAACTCTATTTTTATAAAATCAATATTTAATTGCATGTAATACTTCATCTTTGAAGGGAAACCAATCAGATCAACCTGTTTATATATTTCCATAGCTTTCCGGTTTTGGTTTGAATGTAAAAGTGCTCTGGCATGACACAATTTTTAAAATAGATAAAAACCAGATGTTTCAGAAGGGGAAAAATCGTACTTAGCTTCAACATGCTCTACCAGTAAAAGAACCTCGTCGAACCTCTCACAAAGGTTTAAATTGGAAATAACCGAAAATTCAAATTGCGGGAATAAATGCAACGATAAATTTTCTATGTTTTCGATCCATGTTGAACAAGCAATTACATTGTCTATGAGATCAGGATCAAGCTTCTTCCTCAGAATCAGAATGGTTGATTTCCCATATCCATCGGGGGCAACAAACATCGTTGCTGTCTGTGGGGCGTCCATAAAAGCCTCAAATATTTTTCCTGCAAATGAACTAAACAAATCTGTTTCGGGATTATAACTGGTTTTTTGTTTTAACGAGGACAAACTGTATTCTGGAATTAGCAGAGCACGCCTTTTTAATAAATCCCATGTATTGGTATTCGGGATTGAACATTTCGATTCGTCAAAACTATTTATATATGCAATCCAATCTTCAAATCCAAGAAATGCGGCAAAGGTATCAAGTGTATATTTTGAAGTTTTAAAGGGTGAGACAACTAATCCAAAAAATCGCTTAATAGTTGAACTGCTAAGCTGCCGGTTGGTTTGCGTGAAAATTTGTTTCGATAATTTTCTGCAATCTTTTTCATACTGAATCTTTGTTCCAATCTTACGCTGCAGGTGGTCTTTTATAAGTCTAATTATCTTATTGACCAAAAATGTGTGAATTATATAAATCTATAACAGAATTATGTAACTCAACTTCAAATTCTGATAAGTATTATAGTCATTAATTTATAAAGTGATTGAAGATGCGACAATTAAAAATTGAAAGACAGGTTACAAACAGGGAAACGGTATCACTCGATAAATACCTCCATGAAATTTCAAAGTTTAAATTAGTTACTGCCGATGAGGAAGTTGTTTTAGCCAGAAAAATAAAAACAGGTGATAAAAATTCCCTCGAACAACTGGTTCAGGCCAATTTACGATTTGTCGTATCTGTAGCAAAACAATACCAAAACCAGGGAATTAATCTAATGGATTTAATTAATGAAGGTAATCTGGGATTGATAAAAGCTGCAACCCGGTTTGATGAAACCCGGGGTTTTAAATTCATCTCATATGGTGTATGGTGGATCCGGCAATCTATTATGCAGGTTCTATCCGAAAAAGCAAGAATCGTTCGACTACCATTCAACCAAATTAAATAAAAATCACTGAAAAAGCTGAAACTAAATAACAGGAATAAATTATTGTGAAACTAATTGTAATGAATAATAATAATGAAATGAGTATTAACAATCAAAAATAAAACGCCATGACACAGCTTCAATTCAACACCGCACTTTTAGGTTTACAGGACAAATTATTATACTATGCGTTGAGCTTGACCTCGGATCAGGAAAAAGCTCAGGACCTTCTTCAGGAAACATTTTTAAAAGCGCTTACCTACAGGGATAAATTCACCCAGAACACTAATTTTAAAGCATGGATTCATACGATTATGAAAAATACTTTTATTAACAATTATCGCCGGAATGTGAAGACAAAAAATACATTTGACGGATCAAATAATGACTTTCATTTGAAGTTTTCAAAGGATGTAAGTTACCCTTCTCCGGAATCTATTTACAGTTCGAAAGAGATCCTCAAATGCATTAATGCACTTGAGGATTGCTATAAAGATCCTTTTAATATGTTCATTAACGGGTTCAAATACAAGGAAATTGCGGAAGATCTTAATCTGCCCCTTGGTACGGTAAAAAGCCGGATTTTCTTTACCAGAAAAAAACTGGAAAAGTCGTTAAAGGATTACGCGTACTAAATTCAGCGTGGAATTTAAAATAAAAAACATATTGAAAGCTTTTTTTGTTAAAATATTAAATTTTATTGAATGCAGAATAGCGATCATTTTCAAAATAGAAATTTGGCGGAGATTTCAATTCTTATTGATAATCTGTTAAAAAATAGCACAGAGAATCAATTTCAGTTAAATGAAATAGAAACCTGGCTTTCTTTTCATTTTAAAAGATTACACCTGCAAAGAAATAAAAGTAATTGGGTCACTATCCGGCAACCGGAGAATCAACAAATAAAGGATGATGCCATGTTTATTTTCGATTCCTCGTTGAGAATAATTAGTTATTCAGGGGTCGGAACATTTTCTTCAGATTTGACCATCGAAGGACAGGGGAACAGGTTTCTGTATGACCTTGTTGATTTAACAGAACACCAAAAACTTGTATCCACATTTGAAACAGCTAAAAAGGAAAACCGCAATATTCAGACCGAATTTCACTTTATACGGAATATAAATACTTTGTATCCTGGTGTACTTGAAATCGACATGAATTGCAGTAACCATATGAATGACAGGTATGTTGCACATCTTAAATATACTGATAAACTGGATGATCAACTTAGAGAATATCAGTCGGCCGTTTTAGAAAATCTGCCCGGAATAGACATTTACCTGTTCGACAGAAATTACCGTTACCTGTTTTCCGTAGGAAAAGAAAAAGAAAAATACGGCCTCACCAGCTTTGATTATATTGGAAAATCGATGTTCGAGGTAATGGATAAGAAAACGATCCGAAGTGTCTATCCATTTTATAACAAAGCCCTTAAAGGAGAAATGAATGAAGGTGAAATCAGGTACAGGGACGACATTTATTCCATAATTGCCATTCCTGTAAAAGATTACCATAACAATATTGTAGCCGGAATCTTGATATCTCAGAATGTAACCAGCGACAAATTACTTGAAGAAGAACTAAAAAATGGGAAAGAGGAAGCACAAAAAGCAGATAAGTATAAATCTATTTTTATCGCCAACATGAGCCATGAAATCCGCTCTCCATTAAATACAATTATCGGATTTTCGGAGCAAATTGAAAAAACCAAACTTACCAGGGAACAATCCAAATATTTTTCTTTCATAAAAAAAGCGTCAGAACATCTTCTTCACCTGGTAAACGAAGTTGTATTTCTTTTCAAAATCGGAATGGGAAAGGTATTTATTGAAGATATGCCATTCTCTTTAAATGAACTTTTGGAAGAACTGGAGAATATTTTTTCGATACAGGCCCGGGAAAAAAAAATAAATTTTGAGTTTGAGAAGGAGCCAAATACGCCGGATGCATTGGTTGGTGATCCATACAGGCTTCGACAGGTACTGACCAATTTGTTGGTGAATGCCATTAAATACACCGATCGGGGCAAAGTATCGCTACGATGTGCGCTTAAAAAAGATTTAAATGATGAAATCATACTTATTTTTGAAGTAAAGGATACAGGTATTGGGATAAGTAAAAAAGATTTACCAAAGATCTTTAAAGTATTTGAGCAAGGTCACAGTAATTTTAAAAACCATAAAGGCGGAGCCGGACTTGGACTTGGTATTTGCAAAGAGCTGATAACACTCCTGAATGGTGATATTGAAGTCGAAAGCAAACTTAAAGAAGGATCTGTATTTACTGTGACACTTCCCTTCCGTAAAGTTTCAAATGAACTGATCTTAAGCAAGATAAAAAAATTCAGTATTGAAGATCAGTTTCTTTCAGGAAAAAAGATATTGTTGGCCGATGATGATGAACACCACCTCATTTTAATGAATAAAATATTTAAAGATTGGAATACCGATTTTCTTCTGGCTAAAAACGGGCGTATTGCCTTCAAAGAATTGAACAAAACAAAATTTGACATCATTTTACTTGACATCCAAATGCCTCGAATGAGTGGAATTGAAATTGTTCGGGAAATCCGTTCCAATAAAAATGGAATAAATCAGAATACACCCATTCTGTTTGTTACGGCAAATGCCATAAAAAGCGATATCATTGAATATCTTGAAGAAGGTTTTAATGATTATATTATTAAACCTTACCGGGAAATCGAGTTATACAATAAATTCTGCAATATTTTGGGATTTGAACCTGTTGTTCTCAAACCAAAGACACAGATAAACGCAGGTTTAACAGATGAACCATCAGACAATTTCAATACCAGTGAATTATGGGAAACAGCCACGGGAGACCAAACTTTTTTTAGAAATATGATAACTAATTTCATTTCCAATGCCGGAGACCTGGATAGAGTTCTGAATCATAAAGTATCATCAAAAAACTGGAAGGAGGTAGGTATGAAAGTACATAAAACCATCCCGACATTTAAATATTTCAGACTTTATAAACTGGCGGCATCACTTGAAAAGATTGAAGACTATACCTTAAGAATAAAAGACTTTAGGCTGGCAAACAAAGAAATTGATGAAATAGGGATAAAAATTAAAGATATAGTAAAACAGGCAAAATCAATACTCGAACATTAAATTGAAAACAATCTTTGGTGTAACTTTGTCGTATAAACAAAATTACACATGCAATTTCAATCCATATGAAACAAATACTGATCATAGACGACGATAACTTTATTTGTGAATTGCTGAGAAAACAACTCCAAAATAATAATTATGAGGCTCAAATAGCTTTCTCGGCTAAGAGCGCCTTCGAATTAATAAAAAAGAGCGATTTTGATTTGATCCTTTGCGATTTTCGCTTACCTGATGCCAGCGGACTTGAAATTCTCCAAAAAATAAAATCACTGCAATTAAACTTGCCGATCATCATAATTACAGCCTATGCCGATATTCGCATGGCTGTGAAACTGATTAAACTTGGTGCGATGGATTACATTACCAAGCCAATTCAACACGAAGAACTGTTAATACTAATAAAGAACACCTTTGATAAAGCAGAAAAAGATACTTCAGGCCAGAAGCGGTCACCATATTTAAACGGAGAATTTATTGTAGGCGAGAGCGAAAAAATAAAGCAGGTTATCATGCTTGCACGTAAAGTTGCTCCAACAGATCTGTCGGTAGTAATTGAAGGTGAAACAGGAACCGGAAAAGAATACATTGCCCGGTTTATCCATGAAAACAGCAAACGAAAAAACAAACCTTTCATTGCAATTGATTGTGGTGCAATACCTAAAGATCTGGCAAACAGTGAACTTTTCGGACATGTAAAAGGGTCGTTCACAGGCGCAACATACAACAAGGAAGGAAAATTCCAGCAAGCCGATGGAGGAACTCTTTTTCTTGATGAGATTGGAAATTTAAGCTATGAAATCCAATTGAAATTACTTCGTGCCATTCAGGAACGGGTTGTTTCTAAAGTGGGTGACGAAAAGTCTAAGAAAATTGATATCCGTATTATTTCTGCATCCAATGAAGATTTATTGTTGGCTGTAAGTGAACATGCATTCCGCGAGGATTTATATCATCGCATCAACGAATTTAAAATAAACTTACCTCCACTGCGCGAACGTTCAATGGACATTCTGTTATTTGTTCAACACTTTATTAAACTGGCAAATACAGAATTGGATAAGAATGTAATTGGAATTACTCCGGAAGTGGAAAAGATAATTTTACATTATCCCTGGCATGGAAACCTGCGTGAATTAAAAAACATTATTACTCGTTCGGTATTAATGGCGAATGGTGAATATATTGAAAAAGATTGTCTGCCCCATGAAATAATTTATCATGAAAAAATGAATATTGAACTTCCGTTTATAGATGAAACAAATACCATTTCAATTCTAAAAAGCGCTTCATCTGAAGTTGAAAAACAGCTTATCCAAAAAACGATACTTGAAGCAGGATATAATAAATCAAAAACAGCCAAAATTCTCAATATTGACCGAAAGACTTTATACAATAAAATGAAAATTTATGATATTAAATTATAACTAATTTGAAACAGGAACCTTTTCGCTCCAAATAATTTGTTTGTTTTTTGGAACAAAAATTGAACGGTTGTGAAAAAAGAACAGGTAAATGGTACTTCAATCAAACTACAAAAAAGTTGTTTTTATCGATGATGACAAGGAATTAGTTAGTATTTATAATTCCATTTTGAAAAGGAAGAACTTATCAGAATTCCTCATCTGCTTCGACAATGCCAAAGACGGAATTAACTATTTGAAAGAAACCAATAAGGATGAATTGCCGGATTACATTTTACTCGACCTCTATATGCCTGATATGGATGGCTTTGAGTTTCTTCGGAATTTCGAAAAAATGAAGAAGGTCAATAATGGCATTGAAATTTACGTTTGTACTTCCTCAAAAAAGAAGGACGACCGAAAGCAGGTAATGAAATATTCCTTTGTAAATGCTTATCTGGAAAAACCGTTATCGAGTGATTTTCTGGAGTTTTTAATAAAAGACACTGCCTGATTCGGGGACTATTTCCCCAGGTTGATTAATTAAGTTTTAAGATATCAATACGATTTCAGAACTCTTACTTGGTTCCATGCTGAGTTTTATGCTTTTTGCCGGCGCCATTCATGTCAATGCCAGGGATTTGAAAGCAGAAAAGATCAGCATACTTACGCATGCCTCCCTGGGCGTGGTTATTTCTGCACTAATTATTGGGTCATCGCTTTATTTTATCCTACCACTATTTAATACTCAGGTTCCATGGTTACAATGTCTGCTATTCGGTATTCTTATTTCCCCAACCGACCCGATTGCAGTTCTGGCTATATTAAAAAAAACCGGGATCCGAAAATCCACTGAAATAAAAATTACCGGGGAAGCGCTTTTTAATGACGGCGTAGCGGTTGTAATTTTCCTGACAATCTTAAAATTGCTGGACCATACCGGACATTTATTTTGGTGGGAGATTGTATTATTATTCTTACGGGAAGCTCTGGGCGGGTTGATACTGGGAACAGTTGTTGGCTATTTTTCAAATAAATTAATGAAAAGTATTGATAATTATAAAGTTGAAGTTCTAATATCGTTGGCTGTTGTCATGGGCGGATACACTTTGGCCAGTAAATTGGGTGTTTCGGGTCCGCTGGCAATGGTTGCTGCCGGAATTATTGTAGGAAATAAAGGGCGGGCAAAAGCCATGTCGGATAATACCTGGAAAAACATCAGCAGTTTCTGGGAATTAACTGACGATATTTTAAATGCTATTTTATTCTTGCTTATTGGTTTCGAATTATTAATTATACCTTTTAAAACCATTTACCTTATACTTGGAATAATTTCTATTTTAATCGTTTTAATCAGCCGTTATATCAGCATTTTGCTTCCAAATCTATTGATCCGCTTACGCCAAAAGTATCACGAAACAAGCATCTTATTGCTTACATGGGCCGGATTACGCGGTGGAATATCAATTGCAATGGCTATTTCAATACCCAAAGGTCTTCACAATGACCTTTGGGTTGCAATCACTTACATTATTGTAGTTTTTTCAATTTTGGTACAGGGATTAACCATTGACAAGTTGGCCCAAAAACTCAATGTTGTTTCTGAATCGCTGGATGAAGTTAGTTCTTCTTCATAGTTTCTAACACGAATTGCTTTTTCATTCCGTTTCGTATCCACCCCATTAGTTGTTGAATTAATTCCACAATCCGAAAAAGGCATTGCTGCATCTTTCATTTTTCGCCTGACTGACAGTTGGTTTAGTTCGCTCCGGATAATCCGGATTACTGGCACGATTTTTTTATCTATATCGTGTAGAACGAAAATGGAAAATAGAATTTCAAAAAGAAAAAGCAATGAAAAAGTTTGATCAATTATTAAAATATGGACAAAGTTATTGGTTAGATAACCTTTCCAGAGAGATATTAAGAAATGATGAACTTAAAAACAAAATTGAGAATGAAGGCCTACGGGGCGTTACCTCAAACCCAATAATATTCCGGGATGCAATTACAAATGGTAATTTTTACGATACTCAGATTTCTGAACTGGCTCAACAGGGCAAAAACACAAATGAAATATATGAAGCTTTAGTTGTTCAGGATATTCAGGATGCCTGTGATTTATTTTTAAGAGTTTATGATTCTTCTGACGGGCAGGATGGATTTGTTAGTCTTGAAGTTTCACCCTTTCTGGCGCGAAATACGGAAGCAACAATCAATGAAGCCAGAAAACTTTTCAGGATGGTAAACCGGCCAAATTGTATGATCAAAATCCCGGGAACAGCAGAAGGCATTCCGGCCATTGAACAAATGCTTTATGAGGGTATTAACATCAATACTACTCTCCTTTTTTCAGTTAAAAGCTACCAGATTGTGGCTGAAAGTTACATTAAAGCTCTGGAAAGAAGGGATAATGATGGAAAACCTATCGATCGGGTTGCTTCGGTGGCCAGTTTTTTTCTGAGCCGGATTGACGTGCTTACTGATCAGGTTTTAGAAAATGATATTATTCCACACGCAGAGGATGACGAGCAAATTTTGGCAACGAATTTACTCGGTGAATCTGCTGTAGCAAGCGCCCGGATTGCCTATAACAACTTTGAAAAAATATTCAGCGGCGACCTGTGGGGAAAACTCACCTCAAAAGGAGCCTCTGTACAACGCCTGCTCTGGGCTAGCACAAGTAATAAGACAGAAGGATACAGGGATACTCGTTATGTTGATCCGCTAATCGGACCATATACAGTAAATACCATGCCTCCAAAAACCATTCAGGCTTTTAAAGATCATGGAAAACTGAGGGAGAACACCATTCGCGAAGATGTCCAAAAAGCCATGACAGTTTTTATCGACCTGGAAAAAATCGGAATACGAATGGATGAAATTACAGATCAACTTGTTAATGAAGGAATCAAAAAGTTTGTTGAACCATTCGATGAATTATTGAAAGTGATTGAAGAACACTCAAAACAAAATACCAGCCACTAATGATGAATCAAAAAACGATCGCAGAGAATATTGAAGTCACCTCTCAGGTAGGATTTAACTGTATTCACAGGAGGTGGATAAACACAGGAATCATCAGAAAATAATTTGATATTAACATATAAATAAAATGAAATAATTTGATATTGGATTGATCGGACTTGGAGTAATGGGACGAAATTTCATTTTGAACATTGCTGAGAAAGGCTATTCAGCCCTGGGATTTGATCTGGATGTAGAAAAGGTTGAGGCTCTAAATGTTGAGGCTAAAGATTTTTCTGTAAAAGGAGTTAATTCCCTTCAAACATTTATTGACGAACTCAATGTTCCCAGAAAAATAATGATGTTGGTACCTGCCGATGCTGTTGATTCAGTAATTAAAGATCTCATTCCTCTTTTGGAAAGCGGAGATCTGATTGTAGACTGCGGAAATTCACATCCTGAAAATACAAGGCGTCGCGAGCGTGAAGTCGTTAAGAAAGGTTATAAATATCTGGGCGTCGGAATATCCGGCGGTTCTGAAGGGGCACGTCATGGGCCAAACATGATGCCTGGCGGAGATGAAAAATCATATCAACTGGTAAAAGCTGTTTTTGAAGCAGTAGCAGCCAGGGTAAATGACGAACCGTGCGCAACATGGTTGGGGCCGGGAGCAGCTGGGCATTTTGTAAAAATGGTTCACAATGGGATAGAATACGGCATTATGCAACTCATATCTGAAGCATACGACCTGATGAAGAACGGACTTGGGATGAATAATCCGGAAATGAAATCCACATTTGAAAAATGGAATCAGGGTCACTTGTCATCTTATCTTATAGAAATAACTGCAGATATTTTGGGAAAGGAAGATGAGGAAAAGAATGGATATCTGATTGATCACATACTCGACAGTGCCAGGCAAAAAGGAACTGGAAAATGGACTTCCCAATTGGCAATGGATTTGGGAGTTCCTTTACCGACAGTTGATGCCGCTGTATCCATGCGGTATATTTCAGCCTTCAAGAAAGAAAGAGAAATGGCAGATTTGGTAATTAGAGATCCCAAATCTCAGATCAGAGAAGAAAAAACAAAATTTCTCCTGGAACTTGAAAATTCACTTTACCTCAGCATGATGTTAACGTATGCACAGGGTTTTGAATTCCTGCGTATTGCATCTGACAGCTGGAAATTTGGCCTAAAATTGAGCGATGTAGCCCGGATTTGGAGAGGAGGCTGTATCATCCGGTCGGCTCTTCTTGATGATTTTATGCTGACTTACAAAAAGTATCCGCGATTACAAAACCTACTATTAGACAATCAGTTCTCATCAATAGTCAACCAAAAACAATCGCAATTACTGCAGGTTGTTATTCGCGGTACGGAATCAGGAATTCCCATAATGGCCTTCATGTCCGTTCTTTCGTATCTGGATGCTTATAGTAGTGGACATCTGGCTGCAAATATGATTCAGGCACAACGCGATTATTTCGGATCACACAAATACCAGAAGGTTGGCGAGGAAGGAGAATTCCACACCGATTGGTAAAAGTTAAAAACAAGCCTATGAAAAACATTTCAGAACTTCAACCGACCATTTTGACGATCTTTGGAGGCAACGGGGATCTAACCTAGCGAAAACTAATTCCGGCACTTTATAATTTGTATATTGATGGTTTCCTTCCTGAAAAGTTCAGGATATTAAGTGTTGACCGGGTTGAAGTGAAACAGGCAGATTACAACAAACGTCATCTGGATGGAATTAGTAAATTCTCACGACGGGGAAAAGCAGATTCGGTCAAATGGAAGAAATTTGTTTATTGAGTCCCATAAAAAAAACACTTTAAAACCTGATATCTTCGGCAACACGGCCAAAAATAATCGGATCGACCTGACCAGCGCCAACAATGGAGATTAATGAACTCATGAATTTACGTGGTCAGATTGTATTTGTGTTGCAGTTAAAGGATCTCCTGTTCCTTACAAGCTTTCGAGATAGTCGGTCGGGCTGGGATAAATAAACGCATAGCCGAGCATTCGTATGAGTTTGCTGCTGTCGATGATTTTATATGCTTCAGCCTGATCGGAGACCAGCGGTGCGGGAAGGCCTGAAATCCGGGCTGCCCTGCCGTAAAAGTCTTTTTTCAGCGGGTGTTCCGGGCAACAGGCATTCAGCGTTTCGCCCCAAAGTTCCTGTTCAAGGACAGCAACTATAATTCCAATGCAATCATCCCGATGAATCAGGTTAACGGGAGTGTTGGCCACAGGCCGTTGTGCCTTCAGCAGAAATCTGGCGGGATTGCGGTCAGCTCCGATAAGTCCGCCGAAACGTAGGATGGTTGTTTTAAAATCAGTGAGACTGTTCAGCAGGTTTTCAGCCAGAAGCAAAGCCTTTCCGCTTCCCTTGTCCGGAGAAAACAGGTCATCTTCACGCGCAACCTGATGCTTTTCAGGATAAACAGAAGTGGATGAAATAAAAATCACTTTTTGTATTCCCGAATTCAGGATCAGAGGTATTAATTGTCCGATCTGTGCCGGGAAAACCTGTTCCACTGAATCGATCCGCCGCGGAGGAATGGCAACAATCAGCACATCACTTTCAAAAAAAGCAGGATCTTCAACAATTGCTTCCGAATCACTTAAAACAATCCGGTAGGGTAAAATACCCGCATCGCCCAATTGATTCAGCTTTTCCGGAGATGTTACAGAACCTTTTACTGAATATCCTTTGGCAAGCAAATGTTTTCCAAGAGGTAATCCTAACCATCCACATCCTAAAATTGCAACTGTTCCTGACTTCATCCGGCGATCTTATTTGTTTTCATCTGTCCAGCGGGCAATGGCATACTGTACATACGATAATTCTTCGTGTTCGGGAGAAAGATACACTTTATTGGTGAAAAAGCGCCATGCTGCCCGTGCTGATGAATTTTCATCCGCTGAATAAGCGATGTCGGATTCGGGAAATTTATTTTTTGTTAATTCGTTCATTCGCAGAAAACCGGATGTTATATTTGCTCCCTGATTTGTATGATCGAATATGGCTGTATCCAGTGTTTTTTATTTTAATCCGACTTGTGAACTGGCTGTTGTCAATGGTTCATTCAGTTACATGTCTCCACTGATACTCCAGGAAATGGAGCGCGATTTAGCGGTTCTTCCCTTTATTTTCGGAACTGAAAATGATTTTGTATTGACCGAATATCCACCAACAGCTGAATTTAAGCAAAAACTAACTGATTACGGATTTAAATTACCTGAATTTTGCAGTTTAGCCGAACTGGAGGCCCTCACAAATAGCTCTTTAAACGAATTGTGTCCATGGGGATGGAGTCCTGTGGCTCATTTCAGATTAAAGCACCTGAAAAACAGATGTCAGGGCAATTTTAAAAACAGTCCTGTCTTCGAATGGAAGGAAGAGCACCAAAAACTTTATGAACGATCGACCTCCCTGGATTTATTGGCTGAAATTCTGTGTCAGCAGCCACCCGACTGGTTTATTGATCATTCCATGACCGGGGTAAAAATAACACGCAGTGAAGAAATTGAAACATTGCTTGAAAAATACTGTCCACTGGTATTAAAAAGCCCCGTGAGTTCTTCGGGACGCGGTATTCAGATCATCCGGAAGAAGAAACTGAACACTTCGAACAGGCAATGGATTTCAGGTGTATTCAACCAGCAGAAATACCTGGTTGCCGAACCTTTTCTGGAAAAGCTGGCCGATCTTTCGTTTCAGTTCCAGGTCATCAGCCACTCTGAAATTGAATATTTGGGATATTCTGTTTTTGAAACCAATTCGAATGGTCAATATCAGGGGACGCTGATTCATCCGGAATGGACTGATATTTTGCCTGAAGAAAACAAGGAACGATTGGAGGAAATGATTTACAGAACAGCAACAGAAATCAGGAAGGGATTAAAAAGCTCATTTTATGCAGGTTATTACCAGGGATTTTTAGGTGTTGATGCCATGCTGTTCAGGCAGCATGGAACGCTAAAAATGCAACCATGCATTGAGGTAAACTGCAGGATGAACATGGGTATTCTCACCATGAAACTGGAACAAAATATTCATCCGGATGCAAACGGAAAATTTGCACTCTTTCACGGATCTCCGGGAGAATACCACTATTATGCCAATGAACAAATGCATCTAAATCCGCCTGTAGTCAGGGAAGGAAAACTATATTCAGGATTTTTACCGCTGGTTGAACCAGAAGAGCAGAAAAAATTCGGAGTCTATATTTCTTTAGGTGTTGCCAGATAACGGTTAATGGTATCGAGCAAATACTTCAGGCGTATAGGCTTGGTAATAAATTCATCGCAACCGGCCTCCTGGCACATTCGTTCTTCACCCGACAGGATAAAGGCAGTCTGGACCACAATAATCATCTGCGGATAAATTGATTTAATGATCCGTGTAGCCTCTATACCATCCATCTTTGGCATGTTAATGTCCATCAGGATTAAATCCAGATCAGGATGGCTCTTGGCCATTTCAACCCCTTCCAGTCCATTTTTAGCCCAAAGCAGACTGGCTTTGGTTTTTCTAAGTGCAGCTTCAAAATAAATATTACTGGTTTCGTTGTCTTCAACGATTAATACAGTTTTTCCTTCCCAGGAATAGTTTGCATCTTTGAATTCCATTTTGTAAATATTAGTTATATGTTTTTACGCTCCAATTGTTTGTATATCCTGCTGAGTAAACGAATCAACTCGCCAACATTAAAAGGTTTACTCAAATAATCGTCCATCCCGGCTGTGATAAATAAATCCTTGCCATTTTTAAGGGTATTGGCTGTCATGGCAACAATCGGAACCCGATTGCTGACATTATTTTCCAATTCCCATTCCCTGATTTTGGCTGTCGCTTCTACCCCATCCATTTTGGGCATCTGAATGTCCATAAATACAACATCAGGCGACCCGCTGATAAACATTTCAACTGCCTGAATACCATCCGAAACAATATGAACGGTATGTCCCAGCTTTTGAAGATTTAAGATAGCAACTTTTTGGTTAATAACATTATCTTCAGCAAGTAATATTTTTAATGGTCTTTTGAGCTGTACCGATTTTTCCAATTCCAGGACATCATTCGTTGTAAGTTCTTCTGAAGAAACTCCGAATACACATCCAAAATAGAATATGGCACCTTTCCCCTCTTCACTGATAATTCCAATATCTCCATCCATTAGCTGTACCAAATTCTTGGAAATAGCAAGACCCAGTCCGGTACCGCCAAATTTTCGGGCAGTAGATGATTCCGCCTGAGTAAACGATTTGAAAAGTTTCAGTTGATTTTCAGGAGAAATACCGATGCCGGTATCCTGCACTTCAAAGTTTAAACGAACAGTAGTCTCATTGATCTCTGCAAGCTTAACCAGTATACGAACATATCCTTCCGAAGTAAATTTAATGGAATTATTGCAAAGGTTGATCAGTACCTGTTTTAACCGAAGCGGATCACCTATGAGAAGAGCTGGAACATCCGGATCGATTACAAACGAAAGCTCAAGATTTCGCTGTACCGCTTTGTAGCGGAGGATCTTGATCACTTCATTAACCTCGTCGGCTAAATTAAAGCGAATTCGTTCAAAAGTGATCTGGCCGGCTTCAATTTTTGAAAAATCAAGCACATCATTAATGATCATGAGCAGATTTTCAGCCGATATTTCAATAATATCCAAATATTCAATCTGTTCGCTGGTCAATTGACTCCGTTTCAGAATGTCGACCATGCCAACGATTCCATTCATCGGGGTCCTGATTTCATGTGACATGTTGGCCAGAAAAATGGCCTTTGCCTTTGCTGCTGACTCTGCCATTTCCTTTGAACGGATGAGTTCATCCTGCGTTCTTCGGAGAGTCAGGTGAAGATTAACTCTGGCCAGAAGTTCTTCCTTGCTGAAGGGTTTGGGAATATAATCAACTGCTCCAAGCTGGAATCCCTTTATAATGCTGTCTTTTTCTCTTTTAGCCGTCAGAAAAATAATTGGAATATCCTGGGTTGAGGGATTCGATTTCAAATTTGAGCAAACTTCAAAACCGTCAATATCAGGTAATACAACATCCAGTAAAATCAGGTCAAATTTATGAGCTTTGGCTTTGGAAATAGCCGATTTTCCGTTAATTGCCGTGGCAATTTGATAGTCTTTTCCCGACAAAATTTCTTTCATCAGATCCAGATTAAGTTGAACATCGTCAACAATCAATATTTTCGATGTATGAGTTCTATTATTCATTTTACTGAAATGATGTGTTTAACCAATTGATTAATTCGTCCGGATTACCAATCATTTTTGCTGCATTTAGTTTAATTGCCTCTCTCGGCATGCCAAAAATTACCGCAGATTTCTCATCCTGCGCAAAAGTCATGGCACCGGTTTCATACAATTCAAGCATACCTCGGGCCCCATCAGAGCCCATCCCGGTAAGCAAAACAGCAGTTATATTTTTACCTGTAAAATGGCTTGCCGAATGGAACAATACATCAACAGAGGGCCGGTGCCTGTTAACCAATGGACCCATCTCGAGTTTACATTTATACTGTCCGTTTTCTTTTATCAAATGCAAGTGATTATAACCATTGGCAATATACACAAAACCTTGTTGAATAATATCACCATGTTCAGCTTCTTTTACATTCAGGTTGCATTCCATATTTAACCGGCTGGCAAATGCCGTTGTAAATTCACCGGGCATATGCTGAACAATTAAAATTCCGGGCAGATCGATCCTGAGGTTTTTTAAAATTCTGGAAATAACTTCGGTACCGCCGGTAGAAGCGCCAACGAGAATTATTTTTTCAGGAAACCGGTTAACAGAAGGATAAACAGGTTTCGGCTGAATAGTTTGATGTAAAAACTCATTTTCTTTTTCGGAATGATTAACCGGTTTAATCCTGATTTTTTCGCTTAAGGAAGCCGCTTTAATGGCATCAGTAATCCGTATGCTGTATTCTTCCAGTTGTTCAGGACTGGCTAATTTGGGCTTGGTAATAATTTCCCGTGCACCAAGCTTCAGCGCCTTGATTCCCTTTTCGGAACCTTTGCCGGCAACTGATGAAATGACAACCACCGGGATTGGATGCTGTTTCATTAATTTACCCAGAAATGTAAGTCCGTCCATCCGTGGCATTTCGATATCGAGGGTGATCACGTCAGGTAAGTTTTCTGCTATTTTTGATACGGCGTCATATGGATCTGAAGCAGTACCAATAACCTCAATTTCAGGATCATAACCCAGAATCCTGGTCAATATATTTCTTACCGAAACAGAATCATCAACGACCAAAACTTTAATTCTGCGACTCATTTTGAATTGATTTGAATTGATTTGACCAGATACTTTTGCAAAACTTCACCTGTTGCTGTGTTAAAATGAATTTTACGTCCCTGTTTTCCTCCTGTACTCGAACTAAACACCGACAAGCCCAATTCAGCAATCATCTTATAGGCTAATTCGATATTTCGTTGTCCGACATTAAACACAGAATATTGTTCACCAAGAACTTCTGCACCCCCAAATATTTTACAGACAAGATCTTCTTTTTTTGCCCCATTATCAAGCATTTTCTGTACTAATTGCAGAATAGCCACATTTCCGTATTTCGGTGATTCCAGGCCATCACCATTCCAATAGGGTAACATAAAATGATTTATTCCAGCGATATTTCTTTTTTTATCAAAGAGACAAACAGCCACGCACGATCCCAGTACCGTGGTTATCCAGTTCGGATCCTTACCGACCCATAGGGTTGACGGATGTAAAAAATGGTGGGTTTGCCTGATCGTATTCATTAAAAACTGCTTTCATTATCCAGCAAAAAATCTTCCAGATCATCCCAGTCATCGGTACCTGCATTTTCGGGAATGGAAACAATCACCCGTATGCCACCATCCGGATTATCATTCAGGGTAACATTCCCCCCCAGCATCCCGGCATAAGCCTGAACAATCGACAAACCAAGTCCCTGGCCGGTATTAATAGAATTAATCTTTTCATCAAGTTGTTTAAACCGATCGAAAATCACATTCCGGTCAACCCTGTCAATTCCTTTTCCATGATCCGAAACTACCATCGAAAAAATTCCCTTTTCAAAAATAAAATCGAGTTCAATAACCGAATCTTCAGGACTGTATTTGATCGAATTGCTCAGAAGGTTTTTCAGAATCATATCCATTTTTTCTTTATCCGAGGTAATCAAAATCGCTGCCCCGGGAATGATCTGATTGACAAAACGAACTGAAAGCTGTATATTTTTCTTTTTCAGCTGTGTTTGAAAATATTGGACAATTTGCTGACTCAGATCATTAATCCGGATAACAGATAGTTTCGGTTCTTCTTTTCCCGCTTCAATCGATGCGGCCACAAATATATTTTTCAGCTGAAAATCAAGGTGAAATGCTTCTTCGTAAATCAGTTCAGCCAATCGGTGTGCCTGTACCATTTCTCCTTCAGGAAGCTGAATAATAGCTTCAGTCAATGCTAAAACACTGGCAAAAGGATTTACTATTTCGTTGGTAACATTACTGATAAAATGACCTTTCAGTCTTTCAGAGTCATGCAATTTTACGTTTATTTTATACAGGTTCCTGACCAATTCTTCATTTTCGTCTTTGAGCCGGGCGATTTGCATTTTGCATCGTTCCAACTCAAGTTCTGATTCATTTTTGGAATTCATAAACTTTTTGTTTTTGTTTTGACATAAACACTGGGTGCAATGGATTGTATAGGCAGGTTCATATTAATAAGTGATTCAGAATGACCAATAAACAAATAACCTCCTGTATTTAAGCTGTCCAGAACTTTTGTCAATACATTTCGCTGGACTTTCGGATCAAAATAGATGAGCGTATTCCGGAGAAAAATTACATCGAACTGCATATTCAGCAGATAGGAATCATCCATGAGATTTAAATAGGCAGTTCTTATTTTATTACGGATTTTTTTCACCACTCTTACCCTGGGTTCTTTCAAATCAATACTTTTCAGAAAATAGCGATGTTTGGTTTCCAGGGGCATGTCATCAACCTGCGACAGGGGATATACAGCTTCCCTGGCTGTTTTCAGCATTCTGCCGGAAATATCTGTAGCCAGAATGGAATAATCGAACCGGACACCTTTGGCATGCATAAAATCCTCCAATGTTATGGCTATCGAATAGGCTTCCTGGCCACTGGAACATCCTGCACTCCATATTTTGAAATGAGGCTGCCAGCTGGCTGGTTTCCGGTTCAGAAATCCGGGAAGAATATCACTGGTGATGAAAAGAAAATGATCACCTTCCCTGAAAAATTCAGTTTTATTGGTCGAAATGTAATCGGCGAGGATGGAAAACTCCGGTGATTCACCACTCGATAAAAGCAGTTTTTCGGCATATTCATCGAAGGAATTTATTTTAAGTTCGATTAAACGTCGCTGCAGCCGGGCCTGAAACATGATTCTTTTCTCAGGAGGCATTTTAATACCATACCTTTCGGTGATCATTTTTCCCAGTTGAAGGAAAAGCTCATCTGATATTTGGATAAATTCCGATTTCACGCATCTCAGGTTAGAAGGTTAAAGGCAAAAATTAAAATCGTTCAAATTCATCATCAGAGATATCCGGCTCGTCCAGATCAATGAACACGCCACGTTTTACTTCCTGAGGAATTTCCGGAACAGATTGAATGTGATTCTTTTTTTCTTTGGTTTTTTTACTGCCTTTGTCGTTATTATCAATTTTAAAAAACGCGATAATTTCCTGAAGTTGTTCAGCCTGAGCGGATAATTCAACCGCATTGGTTGACAATTCTTCAGAAGTTGCAGCATTTTGCTGGGTTACCATATTGAGCTGCTGGATGGCCAGATTGATCTGATCAGCTCCTGCACTCTGTTCGAAATTAGCAGAAGATATTTCCTGGATCAGCTGCGATGTTTTCTGAATATCCGGTACAATTTCCTTCATGAGTTTTCCGGCTTCTTCGGCGTTGTAGACACTCGATTTGGTGAGCTGATCGATTTCTGCGGCAGCCAGTTTGCTGCGTTCAGCCAGCTTACCCACTTCGGAGGCCACTACCCCAAATCCACGTCCGTGTTCTCCTGCCCTTGCTGCTTCAACTGCAGCATTTAAAGCCAGAATATTGGTTTGAAATGCGATGTCGCCAATAATTGAAATTTTATTGGCTATTTCGCGCATGGCATCCACCGTCTGAAGAACTTTGCCGCTGCCATGGAAAATATCGGTTTCAGCCTTAATCGCAATATTTTCAGTTAACCTGGCATTTTCCTTGTTTTGCTGAATGTTGGCAGCCATTTCCTCGATTGCTGCTGATACTTCTTCTGACGAGGAAGCCTGTTCTGATGCTCCCTGGGAAACCAGCTGCGAGGTTGAACTCAGCTCAAGACTTGCTGATGCAAGGTTTTCTGAGGTTGATGCTACATAAGTTATTATTTCCCGGATCCGGTTACTCATCAATTGCAGGTTATAGGCCAGAATTCCAATTTCATCTTTTTGGTTGATCTCAATTTCCGCGGTTAAATCACCTTTGGCAATCTTTTGTGCAAACTCGATCCCTTTTAGCAGCGGCTCAGTTATTTTTCGGGAGATATAAATTCCGGTATAAACTGCAATCGACAGAGCAATTAATACAATGATGATTTTACTGAATATGGATGATTTGATTGACCGGTCGAATCTATCTGCCAAATCTGCAGTATAGGCAACCGCCGAATTCCGGAGGTTATTCGAGTTTTGAACCAGTTTTTCTGAAATGACAGAATCAGTTTTTCGTAATTCCTGAAGTTTACCAATTTTATCGGTAAGTTCAGCAATAGCTGACTGATAATCAAGAGATGCATTTTCAACATCCTGAATCAGGTTCTGGTCGCCTTTAATCTGCAAGGAGGATTTTAAAAATACAATTTGAGCAGCAATTAAATCGAAGATTTTCTGTGCATTTAGAAGTGGTTCGCTTTCATGAATTGCCAAAGCTTTAAAGATTTCACTCTGAACTACATGAGCTGTATCGATTATTAAAGTAACACTGCTGATTTTCCTTAACCGCAAATCAGTTGACTGGCGACCGGAAATTTCACGTTTTAGCGACTGGTTTTGCGATTTCAGCAATTTCCGGCAGCTGTTGGCGAAAATATCCGAATTCCGGTTAATCCTGTTTTGCAGGATATCAATGTCCTGAATGGTTTTATAAGCCATCATGATAATCTGTTCATACTGCGGAACCTGGATTCTGGCTTCACTCAGGTTCTGCTCCAATTCAGTAAGATTCGATGATTCATCGAGCAAAAGTTCACCCTTACCCAAAGCCTGCTTGAGAGAATCAAGTTCAGTTCTGGCTAAATTATAATAATTGGATTTACTTGTTAAATAATAACCTTCCATGTAATAAGCTACCAATTGACTTCGGTTACTGATATCGGTTGAAAGCTCAAGTTGCGGAAGAAACTCTTTGGTAAACGAATTGATGTCCTTTTTAAAGTATAACAATGTTCCGACCGAATTGAGAGCAAGAAGAAAGCCGATAAGGATCAGAACTCCAAATGCGCCCAGCAGTTTTGTCCGTATTTTTATGTCAACAATTCTCATAACCTGTTTCTTTATATAATTATTCTATAGCATTTATCAAACTAATTTCTTCTTCCGAAAAAATCTTTTCAAGATTCAGGATAATTACAAATTCATCCGCGATGGTAGCGATACCTTCTATATATTCATAGTTAAATCCCTTCCCCACAGTTGGTGCAGGCTTTATTTGTTCCGGTTCAAGAATGACCACCTTTTCGACCGAATCAACAATAATTCCTGAACTGACTGCCTGCCCGTCCAATTCAAAAACCAGGATCAGGATGCAGGTATCCCTGGTTCTTTCAGTTTCAGGAAATCCAAATTTCAGCCGGCCGTCAAATACCGGCAAAACTTCACCAAACAGATTGATGATACCTTTAAAATACCGGGGTGAATTCGGCACCCTCGTAATTTCAGTTAAGCCCAGAATTTTTGTTACATGGCCGATATTGACAGCAAACAGCTCATTGCCTAACCTGAAGGTGAAAAATGAATTTAGTCCATATATAATTTCTGCAGCCATCGGTTTAAGTATATTTTTGAATCAACTTATTTGTATCGATCACCAGCGCCAACTGGCCGGTTCCCAGGATACTTGCTCCTGAAAACACGTCCTGACCTTTTAAAAGTCTTCCAAGCGGTTTAATTACAGCCTGATATTCACGAATCACCTCATCGACTACCAACCCAAACAATTGGTTTTCAAACGAAACAACCACTGCAAACAGTTCTTCAGGAACGTAGTCTCCACCATCAAACTCTTCGTGCATATTGATGTATGGAAACTGTACACCTTCGAATTCAACCACCTGTCTGAATTCCTTTTTCAGCGAATCACGATTTACCGAATAAATCTTTTTAATGACCGAAGAGGGAATAACGTAATAATTTTCACCGACAGAAGCCAATAAGCCATCAATGATGGATAATGTGAGCGGAAGTTCGAGGACAAATCTGGTAAACCGGTCCTTTTCACTATATATTTCAATTGAACCACGCATTTCCTGCACCCGTTTCCTGACGACATCCATGCCAACACCTCTACCTGATACATCAGTTACCAGCTCCGAAGTAGTAAATCCAGGTTCAAAAATCAATTGATAAGTTTCCTCATCGCTGATTACGGACTGATTTTTAATAAGTCCTTGTGCAATTGCTTTTTGCCTGATTCTAAATACATCCAGACCCGCACCATCATCTTCAATCTCAATTTGCACATAACTGCCAACGGTTGAAGCTTTTATTGATATGACTCCAACAGGATCCTTTCTTTTGGCAAGCCTTACTTCTTTGCTTTCAATGCCGTGATCCAATGAATTCCGAATGATGTGCAAAAGAGGTTCGATCAGCCTTTCAATAATATTTTTATCCAGTTCGGTCTCCATTCCCTCCGTAATCAAAACAACTTCCTTATCCAGCGATTTCGATAAATCATGAACCAGACGCTTGAACCGCATCATAACACTTTGAATGGGAATCAGGCTCATTTCGAAGGCATTCTCACGAAGCTGACGGCTGAATTTGCTGAATGTTTCAGTAACCAGTTCCAGATCGGAATGATTCATTTTCGATGAAATTATTTCGAGACGTGACTGGGCTGTTATCAGCTCACTTACCAGGTTCATATACTGGTCAATTTTTCGTGAATCAACCCGTATGGAATCAACCTTTGTTGCTGTAAAAACAGCGTTTATTGGAAAGTCCTGCGACGATTTCAGCAATATTCCGGACTCATCTTTTCCCTCTTCCGGAAGAATTTCCTCTATTTCTTCAGGTTCCTCCGGTGTCCAGGCATCCTGATTCAGTTTTGCATTCAGAAACCCTGCTAAAACTTTTTCGTTATGAATAACATTACCGGTTGAAACTTTTTCGATCTGAATCCATGCATTATCCTTCACAAAAATGAAAACATCATTCAGGGTATCCGTATTTTCAGCTGTTGCAATAAACAGGTACCATGAAACATAGCAATGTGTTGGTTCAAGTTCTTCCAGTTCAGGTAACCGATCGAATGAGACCTGTATGTTGCATTCTCCCAGAGCATTAAGTTCATCGATCAGGTACAGGGGATTGGTACCGTTGATAAAGATATCTTCGTTCGGAATGAACGAAATGTAATAAGTCGTTTGATTTAATTCCGATTGTGACCATGAATTGTCAACAGGTACTGATTTCTCTTCGAAGTTTATTTCCCCGGTCGTTATCCGGGCGATTTGCTGCCGGGTTTCTGATTTCATTTTTTCGGCCAGTAACCGATGGTCTCCGGTTGGCTCCTGAACCATCAGGTTTTGCAGACCGTCAACCGAATTTAATGTAAAGCTTATAACCTCTGAATCAATCAGGCATTTATTTGTCCTGAAAAGATCGTATAACGATTCCAAATCATGAGTAACATCACTGAGAAGATCAAACCCGAACATACCACCACTCCCCTTCATGGAATGCATAATCCGAAAAATCTCTTCAATAACCTGCTGATTTTCCGGGTCGTGTTCCAACTGAAGCAAACCTGATTCAAGCCGTTCACAGTACTCCCTGACTTCTTCCTTAAATTTTTCTACAAATGCCTGCATCAGCGAATTACTTTTCTTAAGGTCTGTATAAGCTTTTGTGTATTAAAAGGCTTCATTAACCAGCCGGTTGCTCCTGCATTTCTGGCAACTCTGATCATATCAGTTTGATTTTCAGTGGTCAGCACTAAAATCGGCATAAACCTGTAATTTTCATTCTGCCTGACATTTACAATCAATTCAAGGCCATTGAGTCTGGGCATATGAAAATCAGTAAGCAGCAAATCAATTGGCCGTCCGTCAAAATATTGAAGTGCATCCATCCCGTCAATAGCCACCAACACCTGATATCCTGCATTTCCAAGGCTAAAAGCCAGAACTTCGCGAATGCTTTCCGAATCGTCTACAATTAAAATTTGTTTCGACATATTAATTGTTCATAAATAATTCGTTACTCAAGCCAACTTTCAATAAAAGTGATTTCTGATCTTCTTCAAGGTTCCATAGAAACTGGTAATCTATGTCCAGATCCTCCATTCGTTTGATAAAGGCTACAATCAACTGAATGCATGAGAGATCAATTTCTGTTCCTTCGGGAATGGTAATTTTCACCGATTCGCTCAACCGGTCAATAATGCCAACAAGTTCGTTTTTAAGCTGCTGAGCATTTTCCAAAATAAGAATTCCTCCTATTTCAAGAGCTGATATTTTTCCTTGTTCATTCGCCGATAGTTGAAACTTCACGTTCTCCATCCCCCGTGTTTATTGAAAAAATAAAGATAATCGAATTTCTCCAATATCGGCAATTTTATAAGGATTGAAAGCCAAAGACGGTTTCTGAAATTTTAATATGTTTTAAGAAATTTTCAATTTTAATAACAAAATGACTTCGGGCTTGTTTAATTCTTAAAGTAAAAACATTTTTTCATGCTTCGTGATATCCGCACCAATTATCAGAAATTTGAACTGACTGAAAAAACAATTCACAAAAATCCATTTGATCAGCTAATCTTATGGTTAAAGGATGCCGTTGAAGGCAACTCATCCGATCCGACAGCAATGATTCTTTCAACCCTCGATCAGGCTGGAAATCCGGAATCAAGAGTTGTGCTGTTAAAAGAATTAACCTGGGAAGGGTTAGTTTTCTTCACCAATTACAGCAGTAAGAAAGGGCAGCAAATTTCAGATAATCAGCAGGTAGCCGTCGTGTTTTTCTGGCCCGAAACCGAACGTCAGGTTCGGATAAAAGGACGGGCTGAAAAAATTCCTGATTCAGATTCGGAAGCTTATTTCCTTTCACGACCGCTGGAAAGCCAGCTGGGAGCATGGGCCTCACCGCAAAGCCAGATCATTGAAAGCCGCCAGGTGTTGGATGACAATTATTCACACTATCAGAACTACTTTGGGCAAAATGAAATGAAAAAACCACCTTATTGGGGTGGTTTCCTTATACGTCCTCACTATTTTGAATTCTGGCAGGGCCGTTCGAACCGATTGCACGACCGGATCGAATTTTGCTCATCCAATACCGGATGGATCATCAATCGGCTGGCACCGTGAAGATTAGTTTACCTTAATCTTTGAATGATCATGCCTGAGCCTGATCAACAAAGAGTCCAGCGTCCAGAGTGCCATTGTTGCGGTAAGAATCAGGTAGGCAACTGGTGGTACCGACAAAAACATATTCATTCCCTGAGCCCATATTTTTGAAACCTCCCTGGTATTGACATTCGCTAATTTTCCTGTAACAGAAGACCATATTCCCGGTTCATTGGCGGGAGTAATTTCCTGACTTGAAACGGTAATGTAAATCATCAGCAGAAGGAAAGCAACAATAAGGATAATCCAGGTTCTCCTGCTGATAACAGGTTGATAATTATGGAGAAGCGACTGTTTCTGAACAGCAGCTTCTGCCTGAATCCGGCTCATTACCCTAAGGGAAAAATCCGGTGAAGGTGAATCAATGCGAATCCCCTTCATCATTTGTTCAAATTGTTTATCCAGCTTGTTCATAATAGTGTATATATTTCTTCTTTTAACATTTCATGCAATAAGGAATACATTTTTTTTCTTGCACGATGGATTTTAACTTTTATGTTACTGACGGTAAGTCCGGAAATCAGACTTATTTCATCCATCGATTGATTTTCGTAATAATAGAGCGTTATTAATACCTGATCGTCCTCAGGAAGCATTCCAAGTGCCAGATTCAGATATTTTTCCTGATCTTCCTTTTTCGATTCACGGTAATAATCATACATTTTCAATTCATCCTGATCTGAGAAACGCTGATCTTCCAGTGATTTAAACTCAATTCGGCGTTTCCGTAATTCCGAGATGCAGGCATGGTATGTAATGCTGTAAAGCCAGGTCGAAAATTTTGATCGCCCCTCATAGGTATCGATCTTCTGAAATGCTTTTACAAAGGTATCCTGGGCCATTTCCTCTGCATCTTCAGGTTTTTTAAGCAACTTCAAAGCTAAAGTATAGATCATTTTCTGATACTTTTCGACCAGATGGGAAAATGCCTGAACATTTCCTTTTCTGACAGCATCAATATAGTATAAGTCTTCGGTCTTATTCATTCTTATCCCAATAGACGAACATTTATGAATACGGTTACAAAAATAATTCAATTTTTATTCTTTGGTATTTTTTTTTCAGAATAGATTGTAACCGGAAATTAATACCTGCGTCATACCGGTAAGATTGAAAACAATTAAACACTAAAAATTTATATTATGGAAGCCATTTTAGTTCCCCTTGCATTCTTTGCTCTGGTTTTTGGTTCATGGTATGTTTTTGTAACCACAAGAAACAAAGAACGATTGGCCTTAATTGAAAAAGGCGCCAATCCCGAATTATTCAAATCAAAGGCTGATACGAATTCAGGCCAAAGATATTTTAAACTTGGCTTGTTTTCAGTCGGCATCGCTCTTGGAATCCTTGCCGGTTATTTTTTGTCGGAAGCAGGCATGCAGGAAGTAGCGGCCTATTTTTCGATGATCTTTCTCTTTGGAGGTATCGGACTTATCGTATCTTTTCTTTTGCAGGGAAAAATCGGGAATAATTAAAATCCGGACGATTAATTCACCGGATAACTTAAAGCTGTTTCCAGTAATCACATGAAAAATTACGGGAAACAGCTTTGTTCTGATCAGGAATTTGCAGGCAGTTTCTTTTTTGTATTTTAGTGGAAATTTTACAGCCCAATGACCACGGAAAACATTCAGCAAAGGATAGTCGAATTGCATTCATTACTTGAGGAACACAATTACAGTTACTATGTTCTTTCAGAACCTGTTATCAGTGATTTCGAGTTTGATATGCTGCTTAAGGAACTCGAAAAACTGGAAGCCGAAAATCCTGATTTTATTGATCCGAACTCACCGACCCAACGGGTCGGCAGCGATCTGAACAAGGAATTTGAACAGGTCAGCCACCAGTATCCGATGCTTTCCTTATCCAATTCGTATTCGGAGGAAGAATTGCGCGATTTTGATCAGAAAATCAAAAAACTTACCGATCAGCCGTTCGAATACGTTTGTGAACTGAAATATGACGGCACTTCGATAAGCCTCAGGTATAAAAACGGCCTGTTGCAAAAGGCAATAACCAGGGGTGACGGTACTTTTGGAGATGATGTAACTGCCAATGTCCGGACGATCAGGACCATACCATTAAAATTACGCAGAACAGGTTTTCCCGGTGAATTTGAAATCAGGGGTGAAATTCTGCTGCCTTTTTCGGTTTTCGACCGCATCAATGAAGAACGTGTTCTTTTGGGTGAACAGCCTTTTGCCAATCCAAGGAATGCCGCTTCAGGAACTTTAAAATCACAAAAATCATCAGTCGTTGCTGAACGAAAACTCGATGCCTGTTTTTATTCTTTATTGGGTGAAAATCTGCCTTCGGATAGTCATACAAAGAACCTGCAGGCTGCAGCCGGCTGGGGATTTAAAATCTCTCCCGATACCCAAAAATGTGCGAATATCGATGAAGTGATCGGTTTCATCCGGAAATGGAACCTGAAACGCTTTGAATTGCCGGTGGCTACCGACGGAATTGTGATAAAAGTGAATTCACTCAGTTTGCAGCAATATCTTGGATCAACTGCTAAATCGCCGCGCTGGGCCATTGCATATAAATATAAAGCTGAACAGGCCAGTACCATACTCCAATCGGTTTCATATCAGGTCGGACGCACTGGCGCTGTAACACCTGTTGCCAATCTGGATCCGGTACAGCTGGCAGGTACCACCGTAAAAAGAGCAACACTGCACAATGCCGACATCATCAAAAACCTGGGTTTGCACATGGGCGACACCGTTTTTGTAGAGAAAGGCGGCGAAATAATCCCTAAAATTGTTGGAATTGATTCATCCTTGCGTCACCCCATGTCCGCGGCTGTCGATTTTATTAAAAACTGTCCGGAATGCGGAACACCTTTAATCCGGCAGGAGGGTGAAGCGGCGTATTACTGCCCCAATGAAGATGCCTGTCCTCCTCAAATAAAGGGCAAAATAGCCCATTTTATAAGTCGTAAAGCAATGAACATTGATGGTCTTGGAGAGGAAACCATTGATTTACTGTACAATGAGGGATTGATCAGGAATAGTGCGGATTTATATGACCTGCAGAAGGAACAAATCAGCCACCTGGAACGTTTGGGCGATAAATCGGCAGACCGTATCCTGAAAAGTCTCAGCGAATCCTTTCGTGTTCCATTCGAAAAAGTACTATTCGCCCTGGGAATCCGTTATGTGGGTGAAACCGTGGCAAAAATTCTGGCTATACGACTGGTCAACATCGAAAACATTGAACGGGCCAGTCTGGACGAACTGACTGCCGTAGATGAAATTGGTGGAAGGATTGCAGAAAGTGTGCAGTTGTATTTTTCGAATCCGGAAAACATCAGGTTGCTTGAACGTTTAAAAGAGAAAGGTCTGCAGATGCAGATTGATGAAACCAGCCTCGCCAACCGATCCGATAAACTGAGTGGCTTATCGATCATTATTTCAGGAACCTTCGAGAAAAGTTCACGCGACGATTTAAAGAAAATGATTGAACAAAACGGAGGAAAAAATGTCAGTTCAATCTCCGGGAATACCAGTTATTTACTGGCAGGGGCCAATATCGGCCCAAGCAAACTGGATAAAGCAAAAAAACTGAATATCCCGATTATTTCGGAAGAAGATTTTATGAAGCTCATTGACTAAAAGTGACAAATTATCATTTTATCAAGCTTTTTACTTTCATTCAAGAACTTTTAGCATTTTAAAACATCGAAAAAGAAACAAATTGTTATTTTTGCACCAGATTATGGGTTTAAAATTAAAAATTGCCAATTGGATACTGAATTCAAAACTGCATTCAGTAACCAGAGAAAAAAAGGTTTTTAATGTCGATTCGGCTCAAACTATTGGGATTCTTTGGGAGTATGATCAAAAGGAATCGTTTGACCATATCGTTACCAAGCTGAAAAATAAGGATAACCTGGTTTCAGGCTTGTGCTATTTCCCCAATAAAAAGGTAGTAATTCCGGCGGAAATAACCGGATTTTCAAGCCGGCAAACCAATTGGTTTGACATTCCAAATACAGAATTGACGGAGGATTTTATCCACCGCAAGTTTGATATTCTGATCGATTTAACCGGTCAGAAATATTTCCCGATGATTTACCTGACTGCTCTATCAGAAGCTGCATTTAAAATCGGATATGCCGGGAATAAGGTTAATCATTTTGACTGGAATATTGAATTTGGGCAGCCACCCGAAACCAGTCAGCTAACCGAACAGATTTTATATTATTTAAAAAGAATTAATAAAACAACAATTGAATGAAACATCCATTTACAGGAGCAGGAGTTGCACTTATTACGCCTTTCCATAAAGATAAAAGCATTGATTACAGCGCTTTGGAACGATTAATTGAGGATCAGATTCAGGGAGGAATTGATTATTTGGTGGTACTGGGAACTACAGCTGAAACCCCAACCCTTTCGGATGATGAAAAGAAAGAAATCGTGCGTTTTGTGATCAAAAAAAATGCAGGTCGTTTGAAGATTGTTGTCGGAATGGGTGGAAATAATACCCTCGCGCTGGTTCATTCGATTCAGATGACCAATTTTGAGGGTATTGATGCCATTCTTTCAGTTACTCCTTATTATAACAAACCTAATCAGGAAGGTCTTTTTCAGCATTTCAAAAAAATTGTTGAAGCCAGCCCTGTGTCTGTTATACTTTACAATGTACCCGGACGTACGGGTGTAAATATGGAAGCGGATACCACGCTCCGGATTGCCAATCTGTCGGAAAAAGTTGTTGCGGTTAAAGAGGCTTCGGGTGATTTAGGCCAGTTCGCAAAAATCATCAGCAATGCGCCAGCCTGGTTTAAAGTGATTTCGGGCGATGATGCATTGGCTTTGCCTGCTATGGCAATAGGCTCAATCGGGGTTATTTCTGTTATTGCCAATGCATTACCTGGTCATTTAAGCCGGTTGGTCCACACTTCACTCGAAGGAAACACGGTGTTGGCAGGTCAGTTACATCTGCAAATGATGGATATGTTGAAACTTATTTTCAGGGAAGGAAACCCGGCCGGAGTAAAAGCATTAATGGAAATGATGGGAAAAACCAGGAACGCAGTTCGATTGCCTTTGGTTTCGGTTTCCGATTTAACCCGTTCGCTGATTGAAGCTGAGTGGAAAAAAATTGGCTGACAGCCGAAACTACCCATAGGTTTACCCTGATCATTAAAATCCAAACCGTCTGGAAACGTATCATGGAATGCGGAGTAAAAATCCGTTGGAATACCAGTTAAACTAATAACTTTCTCTTAAATTTTCACACAATTCAGTCTCATACTGAAAAGTGGTATGGGTAATCCCGAACTGACTGGTTAAAATCTGATTTGCTTGTCGGGTAATGGCATCGGTATTCGAAACAGGAAGATTTTCAGTCAAAACCACATGCGCTTCAAAATAAATCTGGTGATCAGCCAGCTGCCATAAATGAACATGATGAACACTACTGATTTCCTTTATTTGCTGAAGTAAACTGACAACATCCTGCTGATCAATTTCCTGAGGGGCAAACTGCATCAGAATCCCGACACTTTCCTTCAGAATCTGAAACGTATGGATAAAAATGTAAATGCTGATCAGCATCGTGACCAGCGGATCAATCCAGTAAATCTGAAAAAGCCAGATACAAATGCCACCGGCAATGACTGCCAGGGAGGTTAACGCATCGCCGATCAGATGCAGGTAAGCTGCTCTGATATTCAGGTTTTCCTCCTTGTTATCATGCAAAATCAATACGGATAATCCGTTGGCTATAAATCCGAGAAGTCCAAGCCCCATCATCCAGAGGTAATCTACCTCCCTGGGATTCAGGAATCGTTTCCCAGCTTCAACCATCAGGTAAACTGAAATGGCTATCAGGGTGATTGCATTGATAAAAGCAGCAAGAATTTCGGCCCTTTTAAAGCCAAAAGTCGATGTAAGTGTCTGTGGACGGAGTCCGATGCGATGGGCCAGATAAGCCAGAATTACTGAGATAACATCGCTCAGGTTATGCAGGGCATCCGAAATCAAAGCCAGGCTGCCGGAAACAATACCGCCGACGAACTGTGCGAGGGTGATTATCCCGTTCAGAATTACGGTAATGGCCAGATTTCTTCCGGTATGTTCATGTGGATGTGACATCTGTTTTTTATATATTTATGGTGTGCAATAAACTTATTTTTCGTTGAACTTAATCGTTCGTTTCAAATCATTTAAAATATCAGCTGTTCTATTACACACCCAAACAATCCAGTTGAAACGAAGTTTTGCTGTACATCATACTTTTTAAAAATACCATTTATGCGCCTTACATGGCTTCGAAAAAGATCAGGCTGTCATGCTGTCAGCAACTTACGGATGGGAAATACCAGCTGCTCAAAATTTATGAGGTTAATCATAACCATGCGGGAGAGAAATCTGCACCTGAAAGTCCGGGGTAAGGACCCGTTTCAAACTTTTTCCGGCTTTCGGCAATCTTTTTTTTGCATCCGTGCAACATTCGCATTTCAGCAATCGTCATTCAAACAGTAAACAAACAAAAGATTTGGAAGCGCAGTACCAAAATATCCATCAGGATGTGATTGAAAAATGTCGGAGAGGCGACACCAAAGCACAGTTTGAGCTTTACAAATTGTATTATAAACCCATGTATAACATCTGTTTACGGATGGTGGGGAATACGATTGAAGCGGAAGATGTGATGCAGGAAGCCTTTTTAAAAGCGTTTACCAAAATCGACACTTACGAGGGAAAAGTAAGTTTTGGCGCCTGGTTGAAGAAAATTGTAATCAACCGTTCATTGGATCAGTTGAAAAAGCGAAAGGCAAAATTCGTGGAACTGAGCGAAAAAATACCGGATGAAGAGCGCGGATCGTTAAACATATCCGAAATAAATGTAGACCGGCTGAAAAAAGCTATTCAGCAGCTCCCCGACGGATACCGGGTTGTTTTAAGCCTATATCTGCTCGAAGGGTTTGACCACGAAGAGATTGCACAAATTCTGGACATTTCGAACTCTTCATCGCGAACACAATATTTAAGGGCCAAACAGAAACTCCGGCAGATGGTGCAAAAAGAAGAGTTATTGGAATACAATTAATTAAATGACAGTCATGAACGACGAACTGGAAAGATTAATCTTAAATAACCGGCATGCTATTCAGGATGAAGAGCCGATGGAAGGGCATTTTGAACGATTTGAGGCCAGGCTTCAAAAAGCTTCAAAACCGAACTTTTATATCAGGATTCAGCCATTTTTAAAGATTGCTGCGATGGTGGTTTTTGTACTGCTGGCAGTAAACCAGGCCCGGATCTATTTTTTTCCTGAACCGAAAGAAACGCTCTCACTGGGATCAATTTCCGAAGAATACCGTGAAGTTGAATTCTACTACACCAATTCCATTCAGCTTGGTATGAATCAATGGGAAAAACTTAAAGATGAAGGTTTGGTTACCGTATCGGATCAGCAGATGATGCAGAAGGAACAGGAAGAATTTGATCAAATGTATCAGAAGCTGCTCGAAGACCTGAAAGCCAATCCCAACGACGAACGGGTGATCAATGCCCTGCTCGAATACTACCAGGCGAGAATGAATATTATTACAATCATTATCAATAAATTACAGGAAGTTAAACAACAAAAAATATCCAAAAATGAAATCAAAATTTAACCTTACCCTTGTTCTGCTCATTCTTTCGACCATGCTGTTAAGTGCAGCAGGAGTAGAATTCACCAGGAATATCCGTAAAGCCTGGACTAAAAGTAGTGTATCCGCGCTGAAAATAACCAACAAATTCGGGGAAGTAAAAATCAATGACCTCGGTGGTGACTCCGTTACCATAAAAGTGGTGATCACGGTGGATAACCTCTCGGAAAGCAAAGCCAAAGACTTGCTGAACAAGATTCAGATCGATTTCCGGAAGGACGGAGGGCTGGTTAGCGCTGAAACAAAAATTGAAGATGATTTTAAAAGCAAACAAAGCTTTTCGATCGACTACCTCGTCAATATTCCAAAAGACCGCGATCTGACGATCGACAACCGGTATGGAAATTTAATTATCAATGAATTGGCGGCCCGGGGAAATTTCGAAGTAAACTACGGCTCGATGACTGCCGGAAATATAAATGCCCCTGCCGGGAATCCGGTAAAAATCATCATAAATTACGGAAAAGCTGATTTGGAATCGATCAATGATGCCAACATGGAATTCAAATATTCCAAATTGTATGCCGATGAAATTAACCACCTGGTTTTGGATACCAAATACTCCACGGTAAACCTGCATAAAACAGGCAGTTTAACCCTGGATTCGAAATATGACGGAATCAACATCGATGAAGTTGGTCGTCTGAAATCGGCCTCCAAATACACCAATTATAAAATCGGTCTGCTGACCGGGAACTTTGATCTCGAAACCGGTTACGGATCAGTACGGATCAGTAAAGTAGATGCCAAATTTGATCAGATCAACATTGTCAACAGCTACGGAGGGATCAACATCATACTTGATGATTTAAATTACAAGCTTAAAGCCGAATGCGATTTCTGTGATGTGAAATATCCTGAAAACCGGTACAAGGGAAACAGGATAAAGGATAATCATCGGTTTTCGCTCGATGGAAATGTAGGCACCGGTGGTGGATCGGTTTCCATTACCAGCCGGTATGGCGGAGTTAAACTGATGGAATAGCAATTGCCGTTATTGGGAACGAAAGCTGGCTGAAGAGCACAATTCGTATGATACAGCTTTTATTTTCAGCAGCAATTCAGGCACCGTTTTTCCGCATTTAAACACAGGACACAAATAAATTTGAAAACCACGAAGCGATACCCGGTTCGTGGTTTTTTATTTTTTATATTTAAAAGAAAAATTCAACGGTGGAAACGGCGATTCAACTGGTAGCTTTTAACATTCCCTACCCTGCTGATTATGGTGGGGTCATCGATATATTTTACAAGGTGAAAGCACTTTCAGAATGTGGCCTTTCCATCTACCTTCATTGTTTTGAATACGACCGGCCCCAGGTTGCTGAACTCGAAAAATACTGTACAAAGGTTTATTATTATCCACGGAAAAAAGGCTTCAGATATCAGTTTAACACAAAACCATACATTGTAATAACCCGCGTTAACGAACAGTTAATTAACAATTTAGCAGAAAACAAAGCAGCTGTCATCTTCGAGGGCCTGCACAGCTGTTATTACCTGGATCATTCCCTGCTGGCCCGCCATCTCCGGCTGGTTCGGACGCACAATATTGAACACGAGTATTACCTGAATTTAAGCAATGCCGAAATCAATCCGGTTAAAAAAATCTATTTCAGACTCGAAGCCTGGAAGCTTTTCAGGTATGAAAAGATCCTGAAAAATGCCTCCCATTTGTTATGCATTTCTCCAAACGACAACTATTCTTTTGATCGGAAATACGGTCATTCGCATTTTATTCCCGCTTTTCACCCCTTCAGCGAAATCAAATCGAAGCCAGGCCGGGGAAATTATTTGCTTTTTCACGGTAATTTATCGGTGTCCGAAAATATCCAGGCTGTAGATTACCTGCTCCGGAATATTCTGAATAAAATTAATCTTCCGGTCATTATTGCCGGGAAAAATCCTCCTGGGCGGTTAGCAAAAATGATCGGTAAGCTGAGCCATGTACGGCTGATTTCAAATCCTGATGCAGATGAAATGGAATCACTGATACAAAATGCACAAATTTGTTTACTGCCTACCTTTCAGGATACGGGACTGAAGCTCAAACTGCTGGCATCCCTTTTCTCGGGCCGGTTTTGCATCGCAAATACAGCCATGATTCACAAAACAGGTCTGGAGCACTTATGTCACCTGGCTGATACACCCCGTGAAATGATCAGCACCATTCATCAAATCTTTGATCAGAATTTTACTTCAGAAGAAATTGAACGGCGGAAACTGATACTGGAAGATGCTTTTTCGAATCACCGGAACGCGTTAAAAATCATTCGTTTGATCGATCAAAAGCACACCGATCAGCGAACGAAAGCCGGCGTATAAAGATTTGGAACAAATGATCCGACTATCAACCGGCCAGTGACCATTCGGACCGGGGTCAGTGCATCCGGCAAGAAGTTGATAGCCGGGAACCGGATTCCTGAGTGATTAATTTTTCCTGGCCCTCTTTCGCTCAACACCCCTGTTGGTTGGTTTTACTTTTCGGGGTTTGCGTTCACCCGGACCACCCAGGTTGACCTTCTTGTTCTTTTCTTTCTTTTCATGAAAAGCTCCCTGTGAATCGCCGATTCCGGTTGGTTTTCCGATATAATCCTTGTCAAAAAGAACTGGTCTTTCCTCGTCAGTGAACGTGTTCGAAATCTTCAGACCTTCCGGAAGCGATTTTTCCTCCATCTTCCTGTTCATGAATTTCTCAATTTCCGCATGAAATTTCATTTCGGGCTCATTCACAAAAGTGACGGCAATTCCGGCCTTATCTGCCCGTCCGGTGCGACCTATACGGTGGATGTAATCTTCCGGAATATCAGGAACATCAAAATTGATCACATGCGAAATATCCGCAATATCCAGACCTCTTGATGCAACATCAGTAGCAATCAGCATTCTTGACCTTCCGTCCCGAAACCGTTCGAGGGAATTTATCCGGTAATTCTGCGATTTATTGGAATGGAGAACACCAATCTGCTCCGGGAAAATAGGGTCTATGAGATCGAAAACCCGGTCAGCAACCTGTTTACTGGTTACAAAGATCAGAACACGTTCATATTCTTCTGAACTGCTGAGTAAGTTTTCGAGCAGGTTTACTTTGGTGAAAAAATTCGGTACGGCATAAAAATACTGCGTGATCTGTTCCAGGGGCGTACGTTGATTTTCTATTTCAATGGTGATCGGTTCATAAAAGTAGGCATCAATCAGCATGGCAACTTCTTCAGTCAGGGTAGCCGAAAACATGAGGTTTTGCCTTCTTACCGGCAGGCTTTCCATAAAACTCATCAGTTGTGGACGGAAACCCAGATTCAGCATTTCATCCACTTCATCGATAACCAGTTTCTGGATGGATCTCATGCGTAAAACACCGGTCATGACCAAATCAACCAGGCGACCGGGAGTCGCAACCAGGATATCCATCCCGTTGAATACCACCTGCCTTTGGGTGTTGATATTGGTTCCGCCATATACACCAACCACACTTAAATTCATGTATTTGGTCAGTTTTTCAACTTCACCAACCACCTGCAGCACCAATTCCCGTGTTGGAACCACAATTAATATCCGTGGATGTTTTATTTCCGAATATTTTAACTGCCTTAAAAGCGGGACCAGGTAGGCGAATGTTTTACCGGTACCGGTTTGAGCAATCCCGACGGCATCGCGACCCGACAAAATGATTGGATAAGCCTTTTCCTGGATGGGGGTAGGATTTTCAAAACCCAGATCATTCAAGGCATTCAGTAAGGGAGTATTTAGATTTAATTCCTGAAAAGTCACAGTTATAACATTTTGAATTCGCGGCAAAGGTAATGCGAAAGAATGAAAAGACACTATCAATGAGGCAAAAGGGTGAAAAGTTAAATTACTAAGATAATTGACGTCTTCGATCATGCAGGGAAACTTCTCCGCATCAATTTTGTTATTATCATGAAGTAATTTTTCAAATACAACAATTCGATTATCATGGATTTTACAATCAATCAATATGAATTTGGCCAGCGACCACCGGTTTCACTGCCTTCTCCCCAAATGCTGGAACTTCTTACCGAAACCGGTTTGCGCAAAATGGTCAGTGATCATTACGATTTACTTAGCCAAAGCGAAATTAAAAACCTTTTCCCGCGAATTGAAGAAGCTCTGGACAAAGCCAAACAACGATCGGCCGATTTTTTCATCCAAATATGCGGTGGTCATCCCTATTTTAATGAGAACCGCGGCAAACCGATACTGGCCAGGCGTCATGCTCCATTCGCCATCACTCCGGCCGCCCGGATGGTTTGGTTAAATTGTTACATTCAGGTATTAACTCTGTTGGAATTACCTGAAGAAGTGAAACAATCTTTCTGGAATTACCTGAACGTATTCTCATTCTGGATGGTTAATACAAAAGAAGCCTGAATTTCCCGATTCATTCAGAAATCAATAACAACCTGTTAACCTATTAGTTAAGACGCATTTCCTGTAAATCATCCAGGTAAATACCTGCTTTAGAAACACATTTTCAGGGATATATTTTATTTGTATTTTATCGCCGGAATTAAAATTTTCAGAAGGGGGGATTATGGATCGTGGAGAGACAAGTGCAAATTTTACAGAAAAATTATTGAAGAGCGGTGAGTTGTATCAAATTCTTTATGAAAATGCAGGTGATGCTATTTTTTTCACAGAAGATTCATTAATCGTCGATTGCAACAAAACAGCTTTATCCATGTTTGGTTTTCCATTGAAAGCCGGGTTAATAGGCAGGGATTTATTTGAATTAAGCCCTGCACTTCAATCCAGCGGAAATTTATCAGCTGATGAGGCCCGGAAACTGATTTCGGAAAGCCCGACGAAAAATATCCTGAAATTTAACTGGAAATTTCAGAAATCTGACATGACCAGGTTTGATACTGAAGTTTGTATGAATTCGTTTCTTCAGGAAAACAACCGCGAGTTGTTTGATAAAGGAGGTGTCCATAATTATGAATCAAAAGTTCAGGCACATGATGGATCTTTTTATAATGTCATTATTCGCAAAAACATCATAACCGACAGCAGTGGATCCAAACTTGGAATTATCGGATTGATTCAGGATGTTACCGAGTTAAAAGAGAAAGAACTGGAATTAAATAAGTCTGAAAGCAAATACAAAAAAATATTTGAGAATATACAGGATATATTTTACAAAACAGACAGGGAAGGAAATGTGACTGAAATCAGTCCTTCGTTCACCAGGTTTTCAGACTATCTGAAGGAAGATGTTATTGGCAAACCCATCGAAAATTTTTACTACAATCAGGAAGACCGGGAAAACCTGCTCAGAGAAATTCAGAAGAAGGGCGAAGTTTACGATTACGAACTTTTACTCAAGGGTAAGAATAACCTAAAAATATGGGCCTCCGTAAATGTCCATTTAACATTTGATGAAAACGGACAATATTCAGGTGTCGAAAGAACAATACGTGATTTAACCGACCGTAAAAATGCTGAGGATCAACTTAAATTATCACTTTCGACCCTTCAGGCCACACTCGATTCAACAACTGATGGAATCCTGGTTGTAAACAATTCGGGTAAAATTACCAATTTCAACAAACAGTTTAAAGTCCTGTTTGAAATTCCGGAGCATATACTCCATTCGGGTGATAATGCCGTTTCCCTCCGTGCAGTAATGAATCTGTTTCAGGATCCGGAGTCATTTTTTTCCAAAATCCGGTTACTTTTTGAAAATCCGGAACTGGAAAGTTTTGATACGCATGAATTCAGAAATGGCAGGATCATAGAACAATTCTCTTTTCCAAAATGGCTGGAAGGGAAAGCAATTGGCCGGGTCTGGAGTTTCCGTGATGTGACTGTTCGCAAAAAGGCTGAAGAACAAATTAACCTGATGGCCCATACGCTGAGAAGCATAAATGAATGCATCAATATAACGGATACTGAAAACCGGATTTTATTCGTTAATGAGGCTTTTCAGAAAACCTACGGATATTCAGAAATAGAATTGATTGGCAGGGACATTTCATTTGTACGATCACCGGAAAATGATCCGGAGGTTATCAATAAAATCCTTACAAAAACTTCTGCATCGGGATGGCAGGGCGAAATTCTGAACAGACGGAAGGATGGAACAGATTTTCCAATTTCACTTTCAACCACCCAGGTGAAAAATGAAAATGGTGAAATACTGGGCATGGTTGGTGTTGCAATCGATATTTCGGAACAGAAAAAGGCAGAATCTGACTTAAAGGAAAATGAAGAAAGGTACCGTTCCCTGTTCGAAGGGTCACCGGATGCCATATTCCTTGCCGATATTGAAACCGGGATAATATTGGCTGCCAATCAATCTTCGGCTACTTTGCTTAAAAAACCAATTGACAGGATTATTGGATTACACCATTCCGAACTTCATCCTAAAATTTATAAAGGGAATTCAGGAAAAAATTTCTCTTCGATCAGCCAGGATGAAATAACCTATAACAACATAAAGCCGATTGAGAATTATGTGATTTGTTCCGACGGAAGTGAAATTGCGGTTGAAATCAGGTCAAGTATCATTCACAGCAACGGGAAAAAGGTCATTCAGGGAGTTTTCCGCGATATTTCGGAGCGCAAACAAGCGGAAGAAATGCTCCGTCAAAGCGAGGAAAAGTATAGAAACCTGATCGAAATTATGCCCGATGGAGTTTACCGAAGTACACCTGAAGGTAAATTTTTGGATGTTAATCCTGCAATGGTAAAAATACTCGGGTATGAAAGTAAGGAAGAATTAATGGCTATTGATATTGTAACACAACTCTACTTTGATCCTTCGGACCGGGAAAGTGCCGCGTTGAGAATGCATCTGGAAGAACTTGATGTTTTTCCATTGAAAAAGAAAGACGGTTCGGCAGTCTACATTGAGGATCACGGCTGGCTTGTTACCGATAAAAATGGCAAAGTAATTTTCCATGAAGGGATTTCGCGTGATGTGACCGACCGCAAAAAGGCTGAAATTCAACTCAAGAAATATTCCGGGGAATTACAGGAACTGAATGCCACAAAAGATAAATTTTTCTCTATCATTGCCCATGATCTCAGAAGTCCGTTTAACAATATTACAGGCCTGAGCGAACTCATCAAAGATGAGGCAAAACACATGGATGTTGCAACAATCGAAGAATATTCGGCAATTATTAATTCAACTTCAAGAAGCACTTACCAATAACTCGAAAATCTGCTCGATTGGGTACAGATTCAGCAATCGCGCATGCCCTTCAGGCCAAATACCATTTTGCTGAATCGAACGGTTAACGAAGTTATAGAACTGATGTTGGAGAAAGCGAAGAGTAAAAAAATTACCGTAACAAACAAAATAGCGGATAATCTGATTGTTTCAGCCGATGAAGATATGCTGAAAACAATTTTCCGGAATTTGGTTTCCAATGCATTAAAATTTACATCAACGAACGGAACGCTCGAGATTAGCGCCGACTCACATCAAAATGAAACTGAAATATCAGTAAAAGATTCCGGCATCGGAATTAAAAAAGATGATATTGGCAAAATATTTAAGATTGATTCGAATTATTCGCAGCGTGGAACCGAAAATGAAAAAGGAACCGGATTAGGTTTGCTTCTGTGCAAAGAATTTGTTGAAAAACACGGTGGAAAAATTTGGGTGGAAAGCGAGGAAGGAATCGGAAGTGATTTCAGATTCATTCTGAAACACACTTGAACATAAATTGAACAAGCTTTTTGTTGGGCGCGAACTCCGAATGGTTGATTTAAAAAACAGGATTACCGGGATGGAGGCTAGTCTGGATGGATATACCAAACTTTTATAAAATCATAATGGCAAATGGAAGAATCTTTTCTACTTGGATTAACACAAAACATTGCGATACTGCTTGCATTTAGTATGCTATACGACTACATCCGGTCTCACCGTGAAACCCGGATGAATATTTACATGAAAACCGGTACAGGAATTGTCCTGGGCGGAATTGGGATTGTCCTGATTTTAACACCGTGGCAATTTATTCCGGGAATCTTTTTTGATACACGCTCTGTCATGCTTTCAATCTCAGGACTGTTTTTCGGTCCAATTCCTACAATCATTGCCATGCTAATTGCCGGTTCATACCGGATTTATATGGGTGGAGCAGGAGTTTTCATGGGTATTGCAGTAGTTTTCACATCAGGTGTTACCGGCCTCATCTGGAGGTATTTCATGCCCGATTGGAGAAAAAAGAATCACTTCATAACATTGTTGGTTCTGGGAGTAACAGTACATATTATCATGTTATGCTGTACAATATTTTTACCATCCGAAATCAGGTTGGAAACGCTTAAAAATATAATTATTCCGGTTATTTTTATCTATCCGGGTGCAACAGTTTCACTGGGTTTACTTATGCTAAATCAGGATGTAAACTGGGAAAACAGAAAAGCTCTGAACCTTAGTGAGGAACGTTGGCATTATGCTCTTGAAGGTGCAGACGATGGCGTTTGGGACTGGAATCCGGTCACCAACGAAGTGTATTATTCAAAACAATATAAACTCATGCTTGGTTATGATGAAGATGAGATGGGAAATACCTTAAATGTATGGGCAGAGAAACTTTTCCCCGACGACAGGCAAAAGGTATACTCACTACTTAATAAGCATATCGCAGGAGAAACGTCCATCTATTTTTCAGAACACCGTTTATTGTGTAAGGATGGTACTTATAAATGGATACTCGACCGTGGAAAAATTATGGTCCGGGATGCCCAAGGAAAACCTTTGCGAATGATTGGAACTCACACCGACATTACGGAACAAAAAGAAGCACAGGAAAAAATAAAAAAACTGAACGAAGAACTTGAACAGAAAGTAATTGAACGCACCAATGAACTGGTGACAAAAAACACTGATCTGGAAAAGATGAACAAATATTTTGTGGGACGTGAACTTCGCATGATTGAATTGAAGGAAAAAAATAAAGTTCTGGTAGAACAGCTTAAAAACCAACAACATGAATAATGCAGATAGAGAAAATCCAAAGCCCGGACTTCCTGAATTAATTATTGAAGCAAAGCGAACAGAAGCTGTTATACTTATGAAAACTGTTTCAGCGAAATAATCGATGCAGCAATTGAATTCAATACCCCGATTGTTGGTGTTTCTGCGATGATGAATACCTCAGCTTTAAACATCAGGAAGGTTCGGGATAAAATTAATTCACGTCAACTTCAGGTTAAAATCAAGCTGGCTGCTGGTGGCGCAATTTTTAAAGTCAGGCCTAAACTGGTCAGGGAAGTGGGAGCGAATTTTCAAGGAATTACCGGGATTTAAAGATCAAATTTTTGGTGCTCAGTTTATGAATGAAATGCACAAAAAATTTATATACATTAATACTGGTGTAGTTGAGATTCCAATTGATATCCTGGATGCCATTTCATCCTATTATTCGTTGCCGGTTTAAATCATTGATATTGATTTGACTCATATGGAAAACACCATTAAAAATGGCTTAAAGCAATTGAAAGATGAAAGATAATAATGCAATGAACGATATGATTCTGGACATCCTGAAGAACATTATCAGTATGGCTGAAAAACCCACTGAATTAAGTGATTATATTACCAGTCAGTTGAGAGAACTCATCGGTTCCAAAATCGTTGCACTAATTGTATATAACGAAAACAAAGATGAAAACAATCACCATCTCATCGGAATATGCCCTGAAAGAAAACGAAACTCTTTTGACCAGAATAAAATTAAGAGCATTGCAGAATTAAGTCAGTCTATATACACTTACTGTATTGTAAATCATGTTCAAAATGGAACCGCACTTGAACAATTGCTTTTTGATTTTGGAGGAAACCAGTCAATCATAGTCCCGCTTGAATACAGTAATTTCCGTGTTGGCCTTCTACTTTTAATCGATATCCCGGATAGCCAGAATATACAGTCGGTTATTGCTTCGGTGAATGCCCTTTCAGGAGTACTTGCCCTTGAGTTGCGAAATGCAAACCTCTTTCAGAACCTTGAAGCAACTGTTGCCAAACGTACCAGGGAAGTCACCGAAAGTGAGAAACGCTTCAGGTCAGTTATTGAGCAGGCCTCCGATGCCATGTACCTTTCCGACCTGGATGGCAACATCCTGGATACCAACAATCAAGCCTGTCAGGCATTGGGATATTCAAGGGAAGAACTGCTAAAACTCAAGGTTACCGATCTAAGTACAAATCATGATACCAATGAAAAATTAAAGGATTTTTTCAGGGAAATGGTTCCAAATCAAAAACTGACGTTTGAATCGGTTCACCGGCAAAAATCAGGGGAAACATTTCCTGTTGAAATTAATAGCAGCTTTATTGAACTGGAAGGTAAAAACTACATTATTGGATTTGCCCACGACATTACTGCGCGTAAAAAAGCAGAAAAAGAAATCAAAAAACTGAATGAAGAACTTGAACAAAAGGTTACTGACCGGACCAATGAATTGCAAAATCGCAGTCTTGAATTATTGGACAATCAGAAAGCACTGTTAAACCTTGTTGAAGATTTAAACGAAAAATCGGATGAACTTACAACTAAAACCGAACAATTACAGGTTGCCAACAAAGAACTTGAAGCTTTCAGCTATTCGGTTTCCCACGATTTGAGAGCCCCACTCCGTGCAATCAACGGATTTGTAACTATTCTGCAAGAGGAATATGAATCAAAACTCGATGACGAAGGAATAAGAATTTGCGGCATCATTCAATCCAATGCCATAAAAATGGGAAAGTTAATCGATGATCTACTTTCATTTTCGAGACTGGTTCGCAGTGAAATACGCCAATCTCCTGTCGACATGGAAATAATAGCACAACAAATAATTACAGATTTCATGGCAGGTTCGCATCAAAACAAGATCAGCTTCGATCTGGGCAAAATTCATTCTGCAGTTTGTGATGCCAATATGATCAGACAGGTTTGGGTAAATCTGATCTCCAACGCAATCAAATATTCCTCATTAAATGAGAATACATTCATCCGGATTGGCTCCGAGAAAAATGAAAATGAAATCATTTATTCCATCAGTGACAATGGGATTGGCTTCAATATGGATTACGTCCATAAATTATTCGGAGTTTTCCAGCGCCTGCACAACATAAAAGAAATTGAGGGAACAGGAGTCGGATTGGCAATCGTACAGCGTATTGTCAACCGTCATGGCGGACGTGTATGGGCTGTAGGTGAAGCGGGGAAAGGTGCAACATTTTATTTCACATTACCCTGCGCTGAAACATCAACACCATAAAAAATATTGAATTACTTCCATTTAGATTGGATCAATAATGATGAAAACAAAATCCGTATATTTAATCCCTCAACAAAACAAACAGCTATGTGGTAAAACCAGTTAATTTCGACGATTATCTAAAAGCTATATCACAGACCGGATTGTATTGGTTGCTTTTTAACGAGTCTCCCGGTTAGGTCTTTTAAACTTAAAGTCCAAAAATTAAGAATAGTAAAAAATGAATGATAATTACCGATTTTTGCTTGTCGAAGATGAACATTTCGATGCCGAACTCAATATTCGGGAAGTTAAAAAAATTATAAAGTCACCGGTATTTGAAATAGTTGATACCCGCGATTCCTATATCAAAATGCTTGAATCGTTTAAGCCGGATGTCATTCTTTCCGATTATAATATGCCAACATTCGATGGACTTTCTGCCCTGCATCTGGCCCGGGAAATATGTCCTCTGACGCCATTTATCATGGTAACCGGTTCAGTAAACGAAGACACTGCAGTAGAATGTATGAAATCGGGAGCTGCCGATTATGTCCTGAAAGATTCTTTAAAAAGATTGGGCTCTGCCATAACCAAGGCTATTGAACAGCGCGATTTACGGAAGCAGAGGCAAGAATCAGATAAAATGCTCATTGAAAGCGAACAAAGTTATTTTGGTTTGTTTAATTCGGTCAGCGAAGCCATTTATGTCCTGAATAATCAAGGCGTTTTCATCGCTGTTAATAGTGGCGCAAAAAAAATGTATGGATATTCCACTGAAGAAATTATTGGACAAACTCCAGAATTCTTATCTGCATCCGACTTAAACGATCTGCAGCGGGTTTCTGAATTATTAATGAATGTTTTTGAAACCGGCAAAGCTCAGCAATTCGATTTTTGGGGAAAACGAAAAAATGGTGAAATCTTTCCTAAAGAAATTATTTGCAATAAGGGAAATTATTTTGGGAAGGATGTAATTATTGCAACTGCCCGCGATATCACAGAACGAAAGGAAGCAGAAGAAAAGCTTAACAGGGAGCGAAAGCTGCTTCGAACCCTGATTGATAATTTGCCGGTTACGATTTATGTAAAGGATATGGAATGCCGGAAAATAATTGCAAACCGCGCTGACCTTGAATTTGTCGGAGTAAATTCAGAAGAAGATATTTTGGGTAAAACTGATTTGGAAACATTTAACAATGAAATCGGTTTAAGAGGGTATACCGATGATCAAATGATCATCAAAACCGGGATTCCGGTTTTGAACCGGGAAGAAGATTTTTACGATGCCAATGCGAATCAGCGTTGGTTACTGACCTCAAAAATACCCTTGTCGGATGAAGAAGGAAATACGATCGGCCTGGTTGGGATAGGTCTCGATATCACTAACCAAAAATCAGATCAGGAAAAAATTCTGAAACTTATTAAAGGAATTGAGGCTAGCCCTGTTTCAATAGTAATAACTGATACTGACGGCATTATCGAATATGTGAATCCGAAATTCTGCGAAATAACCGGGTTTTCCGGGCATGAAGCTATTGGAAGGAATACCAATATCCTGAAATCCGGGTTGATGTCAACTGAATATTACCGGCAGTTATGGGAAACAATCCAATCGGGAAATGTCTGGCAGGGCGAAATGCACAACAGAAAAAAAGATGGTACCCTTTATTGGGAATGGGCTACAATAACTTCAATCAAAAACAACAAAAGACTTATAACCAGCTACATTGCCATCAAGGAAGACATAACCGAACGAAAGAAACTACAGACCGAACTTCTTGAGGCTAAAGAGAAAGCCGAAGAAAATGACCGGCTCAAATCAGCCTTTCTGGCCAATATGTCACACGAAATAAGAACACCCCTGAACAGTATTATCGGATTTTCCGAATTATTAAGCGATCCCGATTTTGAAGCTGATCAAAAGACAGAATTTATCCGGACAATTATTGATAATGGGAATAACCTGCTGGTTATTATCAGTGATATTATGGATTTTTCAATGCTCGAAGCCCGGCAAATGAAAATCCGTAAAGAACGCATTTCAGCCAAAAAACTATTGAATGAAATTATTGGTGATTTCAGCAAAAAAGCTGAACAGAAAGGAATTGAATTCCATTTCGACCAATCCTCCGATGATTCGGATGTTTTAATTGAAAGTGACACATACCGCCTCAGGCAGATATTTAACAACCTGGTTGGGAATGCCATCAAGTTTACGCATGAAGGATATGTTGAGATCGGATTTAAGTTGAATAATAAATCCATTGAATTTCACGTAAAAGATTCCGGAATCGGAATTTCTCCGGAATACCATCAGACCATATTCGATCGTTTCAGGCAGGTCGATACTGCCAAAACGCGAAAATATGGCGGAAATGGTCTGGGCTTAGCCATCTCAAAAAATCTAGTGGAACTACTTGGCGGAACGATCAGGGTTGAATCAGAACCCGGTCAGTATTCCGATTTCTTTTTCACCATTCCACTTAGATATGACTAACCGCTTAAAAACCTGTCATTTCCTTTTCCGGGTATTTAAATACACAAATAACGTCACTAAAAGTATAATCAGGATAAGGATCAGATAAAAATACAGATCTGAAGGGATTTTCTTTACCTGTTCCCGGGCGGTTAGGAGAGGTTCTGCGGGGGCATATCCTTCAAACCAGCCCGCAAGTTCAACCCGACCTTCAAGTTTTGTCTCCAAATCATCCGGAAGTTGGGAGAAAAAATCAAATCCGGTTAATTTTTCGGCTTCATCAGCAGGAACAACAAAGTCAGTCAACGGACGATCGCTTTTTTCATTCGGTAAAATAAATGCGATTAACCTGGGCTCATCGGTTGCATCATATATGATTTTAAAAAAATACCCGGGAATCAAAACCTGGTCCTTCCCTATTGTACCTTTGTTATTTAAAAAAACCGGACCAGTGACCACAATTATTTTTCGTTCTTTTTTAGCCCATTCACGAACAGTTGTTTCAAGCTCCTTCCAGATTCCCCGGTTAAAATCAGGTGTTTGAGGCGAAATGTTCGACATCAGGAAACTCTCTTCCATGGCAACCGGGCTAAATCCCATATCGGCTGCCGGGCACAGGTGACCACGATCGTAACCGCTTTTCGTATAGTCCGAAGATTTGGCAGATCCTGTTCGAACGATCTTATCCATTTTGAAACTATTGCTTCTTTCCTCGTTTCCAAACAAAACCATGCTATCTGTCAGTGTGTAATATACCCAGTTGGCCTGTTCGTATTTTTCGTTGTATGAAAGTGTATAATAGCTATGTTTAACGAGTTCCGGAGCAGGAGCCGGTAAATAGTCGACCGGTTTGGCAACAACGAAATTGGTTGTTATCGACAATAAGATTGCAGAAATTAGTCTCACCCGAATTGATTTTTGTTTTACAAAAAATAAAAGTCCAAATTAAAGCCTTTCCGGTAAACAAAAATTATTTTTGTCCGAAATAATTTAAACTGATGACTTCAGAAAATATACCTTTTACCGAAAACGACCGGATTTTTTATTCTGACGGATATAAACTTGCCCGGGAAGCTATCAATCAGGGATTCTCAAACGAGACCTTATTTTCAGCTATCGAATCGTTGTATGCTGCAATTGACGGGCTGAATGATTCCATTACAGCACTTGCAAAACGGCAAAGTAGTAGCATTTCCTGTTTCAAGGGATGTCACTGGTGCTGTCATCAGGCCGTTTATGCCAATTCGTATGAATTGCATTTTCTTTCGGAACAAATTAAAAATATTTATTCTGTTGAAGAACTCCGGAGACTGATTGAAAGAACTGAAAATAAAGATGCCGTTACATCAAAACTATCGAATGTGGAGGTTTTAAAATACAAATCTCCCTGTCCTTTGCTGAAAGATGGGATTTGTTCGGTATACAAGGCGCGGCCAATGGCCTGCAGGATATATCTTTCAACCCAACTGGAAAGTTGCCTCGAATTCTACCATCATCCTGAAAATGAATACAATTATCCGGCTTTGATTGATTTTCCATTACGTGCAGGTCGAATGATGAATGAAGGATTCAGTGCTGCCTTAAAGGAAATCGACATCCTGACTGCAGAATTCAGGCTTGAGGAAGGCCTGCGAATAGTATTAAATAATAATCAGCCAATTTTTTGATTTTCAGTTTATTATATATTTATTTCACATTTATAAATTCAATCGATCTGTTTGGGTACAAAAGTTATAAAATTTGTTTATAACTTCTTGAAACAATCAAAATTATTAATGCAAATAATTTATTATCAGAATTTTAAATACTAATTTTAAGTTATTAACAATTGTTTATAACTATTGGTTATACTTGGTTAAATCAAAAACGAATAAACATTTGCCTTAAGGGTAATTTATTTATTAAATTTATGGCATCAGACGAGCGATAAAAGGTTGCTTTGAACGGATGGAGAAGGAAGAAGGTCCTTAATTGTACCCCAAACCCAATCAACCGGATCTCCGGATTCGCATTCGGGAAAAGCTGAAGTTCGAACCGCAACAGAAATGTGGGGGTTCATCAACTTAAAAAGGATCGTCAACGCGTTCACTTCAATGTTGATTCAAATGAGCAGGAGACAAAAAAAGGAATTTCGGTTTCTCGATTGTCGTACTGAAAACGAAATGATCTTCGGATCAAAAGTAGTTTTTCATCAAACGTCGGTTTGAAAAAACCAACAATAAAGATGGCTGAAATGGAACTTCGTTCGGGAAGGCAATTCTTCGGAAGAACCGAACGAACAGCTGGAACGTATTGCTGTAAAAAGCATTACAGGAAAGCTCCGGGTTGAGAAAAATGGTTGAAGAAACCGGATGGATCAACCGGCTTAAATAACCGTAGTCTGGCACTGAGGAAAATCTTCGGATTGACCAAAAGTGAATGGGAACTTTCTCTAAAGGATTGTTCCCATTCGTGTTTTATCAGCTTACCTGAATTTGACCATTCTTATCATTTTTTTCGCACTTAATTTTACTACTTTTGTCTCATCGAAAAAACAAGGAAGTGAAAAGAGACAATATCGAACAGGTTTTCAGTAAGTTTTCGGAATTAAATGTTTTAATTATTGGCGATGCTATGGTCGATAGCTATTTATGGGGAAAAGTTGACCGGATTTCCCCGGAGGCGCCAATTCCGATAGTTACTGTAACCAAACAGGAAAACAGATTAGGTGGGGCAGGTAATGTGTCACTCAATATTCAGGCATTAGGTGCTACTCCCATTCTCGTTTCAATATTGGGCGATGATGAAAAAGGGAGGATATTCTCCGAATTGATGAATGAAAAGAACCTGATAAACGAGGGCATTTTTGTCGACGAAAATAGGATGACCACCATTAAAACAAGGATTATCAGCGGAGGACAACAGATTTCAAGAGTCGATCAGGAAATTTCAACTTTAATAACCCACGACTTTGAAATTAAGGTCTTTGAGAGGATCGAAACCATCATAAATAAAGAACATATACACATTGTTATTTTTGTTGATTACGATAAAGGCCTCATAACACCTTGGTTAATCAAAAATGTAGTTGAACTCGCAAAATCTAAAAATATACTGACTGCAGCTGATCCCAAAAGCAGAAATTTCTACAATTACCAACATGTTGATCTGTTTAAACCAAACTTTAAAGAATTTAAAGACGGCTTAAAATTTCAGGTCGAAAAAACCGATCTGGAAGAACTTAAAAGAGTTTCTGAAAACTTTAAAAAAGAGAATCATATCGGACTGCTTTTCATCACTTTATCTGAATTAGGTGTATTTCTGACCAACGGAGTGAAACAAAATTATTATCCGGCAGAAGTCAGGGATATTGCAGATGTCTCCGGGGCCGGCGATACAGTAATTGCTGCAGCAAGCCTTTGTTTGGCGGCAGGGTTGCCAATACCATTAATGGCTCAGCTTTCTAACCTGGCTGGTGGCCTGGTCTGTGAAAAACTTGGTGTTGTACCTATCGACCTGGAGCAATTAAAAAAAGAAGCAAAAAAAATTCAGTTAATCTGAGTATTTTTCCAGAATGCTGTAAGTAAGGCACTAATGGGTGAATGATCCGGTTAACAGTTCGGATTTTACAACATCCGGTATAAGATTACGTTTACCTGAAGGTGAATTCCATATTCCGGATTATATTATTCAACAAATTGTATTTCAATATATTACGAGGTAGTTTAGTTTTATTAAGGAAATTTCACTACCTGTTTCTGTTTTAAATATTAACTTTGAAACTTATCAAATAAGTAGTTTTTTTATGGGAAAAGTAATTGCACTTGCTAACCAAAAAGGAGGAGTTGGAAAAACCACCACTGCAATAAATCTGGCAGCAAGTCTGGCCGTTTTAGAGTATAAGGTGTTGATCATAGATGCTGATCCTCAGGCTAATGCCACATCAGGAGTTGGTTTTGATGTCAGAAATGTAAAAACCAGTATTTATGAATGTATTGTCGATGAACTTGATCCCCGAAAAATCATATTAAATACTGAAATTCCCGGTTTAGATCTCATCCCATCGCATATTGACCTGGTAGGAGCTGAAATTGAAATGCTCAATCTGCCTAACCGGGAAAAAGTTATGCGTCATGTCATCGAAAAAATCAGGAATGATTACGATTTCATCCTGATTGATTGTTCGCCTTCATTGGGATTAATCACAGTGAATGCTCTTACTGCTGCCGATTCCGTCATTATTCCGGTACAATGTGAGTATTTTGCACTGGAAGGATTAGGGAAACTATTGAATACCATTAAGATTATTCAATCGAAATTGCATCCTGAACTCGAGATTGAAGGTTTTTTGCTTACCATGTTCGATTCAAGGCTGAATTTATCCAATCAGGTGATGGAAGAAGTTAAAAAGCATTTTCAGGAAATGGTGTTTGAATCGATCATTCAACGGAACATTAAACTGAGTGAAGCTCCCAGTTACGGGCAACCTGCAATTTTATATGATGCAAGTTCAAAAGGAGCAGCCAGTTATATGAATCTAGCCAGGGAATTACTGCAAAAGAACGGTTTAACCAAGCTGAAAAATTCAGAAATAATTATTGAATAAGACCTTTTTATTATGGCTAAAAAGAATGTATTGGGAAGAGGTTTGGGCGCATTAATTGATGGAGCTGACGCCTTTTATGCCAAAGAGGCAGGTTCATCGATCAATGAAATCGAAATTTCAAAAATTACTGCAAACCCTTTTCAACCCCGAACAAAATTTGACGAAGAAGCCTTAAACGAATTAGCTGCTTCGATTAAGGAAATTGGAATCATTCAGCCAATCACACTGAGAAAAACTGATGACGGTCAGTATCAGATCATTGCAGGTGAACGAAGATTCAGAGCTTCAAAAATCGCAGGCCTGACTTCTATTCCGGCCTATATTCGAACTGCCGATGATGAAGGAATGCTTGAAATGGCTCTCGTTGAAAATATACAGCGCGAAGACCTTGATGCAATTGAAATTGCACTCAGCTATCAACGTTTAATCGATGAATGTAAACTTACGCAGGAAACCCTGAGTGACCGTGTGGGGAAAAAACGTTCAACAGTCACGAATTATCTGCGTTTGCTGAAACTTCCTGCAAAGATTCAGAAAGGAATTGTTGAAAAAAACATCACGATGGGTCATGCCCGTGCTTTGGTAAATATCAGGGACTCGGATATGCAGTTAATGATTTACGACGAGATCATCAAAAATGAGTTTTCAGTTCGACGGGTTGAAGAAATTGTACGGAATTACAACGATGACAGCACAAGCTTTCAAACTGAAGAAAAGGTAAAAAGCCCAAAGTATCCGACTGAGTATCAGGATTTATACAATCATTTAAGCCAGTTTTTCCAATCTAAAATTGATTTCAAAATGGATCAGATGGGAAAAGGTAAGATTACAATACCTTTTTCAACAACGAAAGATCTTGAACGAATTCTGGGAATCCTTGACAAATTAGATGCTTAGAAAAAAAAATATCGTCCCTGGCAAACTATATGGTTTCCGTATTTTGGTAATCCTGTTATTAACAACAGGATTTTCTGCCTTTAGTCAGGAAACTGTTATCGACTCCATCCGGGTAAAGAAACCAGTTACAGAACACTCACCACGGAAAGCGACGATCTATTCAGCAATTTTGCCCGGTTTAGGACAGATTTACAACCGGAAATACTGGAAAGTTCCGATTGTTTACGGAGGTTTTGCCACTTTGGGATACTTTATTAACTTTAACAACGAACAATATACGACATATAAACAAGCTTATTCAGACATTATTGATATCGATCCATACACAATTTCTTATTTGAAACTGAAAGTCAATCCCAGCCTTCTTAAACCGGAAAAATTATCTCAGTTTACCGAAGCTTTAAGAAACCAAAAGGATTACTGGAGAAGAAACAGAGATTTAGTAGTTATCGGGACCGTTGTTTTCTATGCGGTGAATATTATCGATGCCAGTGTTGATGCACACTTTTTCAATTTCGACATCAGCGATGATTTAACAATCAATTGGGTTCCTGGACCTGTTATGTGTTTGGATAATAAGATGATAGGATTACATTGTAAATTTACATTTTAAAGTTTAGCTTATGAGGATATTACGACTGACAGTTTTCATACTAACAATTGCCGGATTCCAAACTTTTGCCTCCGGTGTATTGAAGGAAAACCTTCGAAAAGCTTGTACCATTAATGTTGCTTCACTCGATACGATGGATGGGTACGAAAAATATTATAATATTCCGGACGAAAATCTGAATAAATATTTTTCTGACAAATTAGACAGTATGTTGAGTAGTTGGTACGTGCAGAATGCATTCCTCCTGGATAGTACCGAACTTGCAGAAGCTGATACTCTTAAACTAACCCTCCCCGACTCCGTTTACATTCAGCGATTGCAATCCATGCAGTCGGCAGTTAGTCTTTCGTATAACAATACAGTCAAGAATTTTATTGCCATGTATACCGTACGCAGACCTAATCAGGTTGCCGTTATGCTTGGACTGGCCAATTATTATTTCCCGATGTTTGAGGAAGCGCTCGCCAAATATGGTTTACCCATGGAATTAAAATACCTGCCCATTATTGAGTCGGCATTGAATCCGGGTGCGAATTCGAGCGCGAGTGCTGTAGGTCTGTGGCAATTTATGTATCCGACCGGAAAGATGTATAAACTCGAAATCAGCACTTTTGTCGACGAACGAAGGGATCCCTTAAAAGCAACTGATGCCGCCGTCAGATATCTGAGAGATTTATATAATATATACAACGACTGGCATCTGGTTATTGCCGCGTACAATTGTGGACCCGGAAATGTAAACAAAGCCATTAAACGCTCTGGTAATGCCAGGGATTACTGGAAAATTTATTATCATTTACCCAAAGAAACACGGGGTTATGTTCCCGCCTTTATTGCAGCAAACTACGTGATGAATTTCTATCAAAGTCACAATATTTTTCCAAAATCTCCGGACTTTCCCATTATCACGGATACACTGATGGTTAATGACTACCTGCACTTCAACCAGATTTCAGAAGTAATAGGTATCACTGTGGAACAAATCCGCATTCTGAATCCACAGTACCGCCGCGATATTATTCCGGCCAGCAAAGGAAAACCCTATAGCCTGGTATTGCCACAGGATGAAATATCAGCCTACCTGGAAAATGAAGGTACTATTCATGCGCATCGCCGTAATGAGTTTTTCCCCAACAATGAGATTGTAAATCCACAAAATAGTTATGCAAGTCAAAGTCCGACCGACATCAAAGGGCGAGACAAGGTAACTTATACCATAAAACCAGGGGATAATCTGGGCTTTATTTCTGCCTGGTTTAAAGTTCGCATATCTGATTTGAAGTATTGGAACAGGATTAATAAAAATTTCATCCGTGCAGGCCAAAACCTCACAATATATGTTCCTGAAGGACAAGGAGAATACTACAAGAAAATCAGTAAAATGAATCATGCTGAAAAGCAGAGATCACTGAATAAAAAACCAAATGTGAGTCCGACTCCAGTTCTTGCAAAAAAGTCAATTGACAAATCGTCTGAATCGTCAGCTGTGACTCAGACAAATGGTGAATTTGTTTATTATACGGTTCGAAAAGGAGACAATTTTTGGACAATTGCTAAAAAATTCCCTGGCGTTTCGAATCATGAAATCATGAAAATCAACAACATCAAGGCTGAAAATAGTTTAAGAGTCGGTCAGGTGTTAAAAATCATGCCCAAGGCATAAAGATAATTTTTCGTACTGGTAAATTAATTTCTACAATATTAAACAGAGAAGGGGAAGCAGAATGTTTCCCCTTCTCTGTTTTTTGTTCACCAAATATTTTACGCGATTTATGATCTACCTGTCCGTTTAGCTGAAAAACCTTACCAATTGTCATAAAGATTCATCCCTTGAAAAACTTTATGAAACAATTCATGTTATTAACATCAGACTTCTTATTAACAGATTTGGATAAGCATTAAGATTACGATTAATTATTGCTTTCCGCTTTGTTTGATTAGATTATTTGAATATCAAACCTGTCAGGCAGTCTGTAACAATTGTCATATTTAATGGAAATCTGCAAAAAAAAGGAACAGGCAGGTTTGTCAGAAGCGATTTAGTTTAAAAAACCGATACCTAATTCAATGGAGAGAAGCTTTTTTGCAATACCGCTGTTCATCAATCTCAATTTTATGCAAATGGCATGGCCATGGGTATTGTCAATACTGATTCTCTCATTTTCAGCCTATTTCGCTTACTACTACGGGATTTGGAGAGAAAGAAAGCGGAAAAAAATTCTCGATCAAAAGGTCATGGAAAAAACCGAAGAATTGATCGCAGAAAAACAGCAATTGTGGGAGAGTTATATGAAAATTGAATATCAGAACGAAGAAAAAAAAGTACTGATACAGGAAGTTCACCACCGGGTAAAGAATAACCTCCAAACCATTTCCAGTCTCATTGGCATGCAGCTCACCACCATGGTGTCAGAAGAAGGGAAAAATGCACTTCAGGAAACACTCCGGCGACTGAATGCGATGTCACTGGTACATGAAATGCTTTATGCTTCTGATAGTTTATCTCATATATCCTCGCGGGATTATTTTGAAATTCTTACTTCTTCTTCACTTGAAATGTATAATAACAATCACATCAACATTCAGATAAATGTTGATGTGATTGATGTTAACCTTGAAGTTTCAACTTGTATCTCCTTGGGCATGGTTGCCAGTGAGGCCATCTCAAACTGTATGGTTCATGCGTTCAAAGGGATTGATAATCCCACGATATGGTTAAATTTTTCATATGCTCACCGGCTGGGATGGCTTTCACTTTCAATAAAAGATAACGGTTGTGGTATTCCCGGTAAATATATTAAAGGGAAAAATGGATCAATGGGTATGCGGCTGATCAATATTTTCACCCGACAACTTAAAGCTGAATTTCGTATTGAAAATCATGTAGGAACTGAAATTATTCTTGAATTTAAAACAGCTAAAAATGAGGATATTAATCGGTGAAGATGAAGTATTGACCGCGGAATACTTAAAAGATATAATTGAATCCTATGGCAATGAGGTTGTTGGCATTGGACATAACAAAGAAGAAGTTATACGAATGATCGATAAATTCATTCCCGATATGCTTTTACAGGATATCTGTATGAATGAAACGAATGATGGAATTGACATTGGCAGGTATGTACTTGAAAATTATTCTTTCCCGCATATCTATGTAACAGCCCATTCCGATCAACATATCGTTGAGAAGGCTTTGGAAACAAAACCGGTTGGTTATGTCATCAAGCCATTTATTCCGATAAATGTGTTTTCAGCCATTCAGATTGCGTTGGATCATTACAGGGATCATCACGAACAGGAAGTTCTTACGATCAAAAACGGATACAACATCATTAAATTGCCGTATTACTCCATTCTATACATCAAATCTGACAACATTTACATCGAAATACACACCTCCAAAAAAGTATTCATAATCAGAGACAGTCTCGAACAAATCCATCAGAGACTTGATCCGGATTTATTTCTCCGCACCCACCGTTCATATATCATTAATCGTCATCATGTCGAAAACATGGGAGCAAACCTGATTTACATTAAAGGAATTGCCATCCCTATATCCAGAAAATATCAGGCAATAATCCGCTCCATATTTTAACCGGAATCATTAAAAGATATCCAGATCTGTTATTCACATACAAAGATCAGTCATTTACAACATTTTTTATTTATACAAATTCTAAATAAGCTAGATTTGGAATGCGATTTTATTTCTTCTGAGGGGAATTTTTCATTACACGATTCAAATGAAAATTTCATGAAGGTCTTTTAAACTAAAAACGAATACTAAAAATGAATTAACTATTCAAAATTTATCCGTATGAAAAAACATTTACTAAGTTTTGTTTTACTCTTCACAGTACTTTTTGCCTTTCTCACTGCTGAAGCTCATGTGTGGGAAATCCGGGTCAATCAAAACACCGATGGTTCGTTAATCTGGTATGTACAATCATACCATTACGTCGGTGAATGTGGAATTGGCAATTCGGACATCACTGTTAATGGCGTTCAGTATCCTGTATTATAAAAGTTGAAAATAGAGGTAACAGGGAAACACACACCGAATATTGGAAATTATCCAAATCCTGTTTGTGATGTTTGTGATTTTAATGAGGCGGTTAACGGAATCCTGAGGCTATAAAATCTATCCCGGTTACATCCAAAAAATGGCAACAGTAGAAACTTAATATCACTCGATAACCAAATACTTAATTTCGTTAACTAAAAAAAAAACTATGAGAAATCCCATTAAAATTATTACAGTTGCTCTGTTTCTTGTAAGCATTCAAGGAATTAGTATGGCGCAATCATTGGACGACCAGACAATGGTTTTACAAAAGTGCATTGACCTCCCTGAACTACAACAGTATTATCCTTTGGATGGTGCCGGGAATCCTGACCAGATATATGTAATGCAGTACTCTGCTACATTTTCGTCTGATTTGAATATATCTAAATCTGGCAAACAGGTTGTATTTATGTCTCGTGAAGACATTATTAAAAATAAAGTGAAAGCATACTTTATTTTCCGAAGTTTTGAAATATCCGGGAATCTGGCCACAGCTAATATCAACTATTTCTATGATTTCGACAATACCACTATGCAATCAAAAATGGTGATGGCAAATGTTGAAATGAATAAAGTAGGTTCAGATTGGGTTGTTTCGATTATTAATTTAAAAGGAGATACCAAATGAAAAAACTATACTTTAATTTAAAATTTTATAGCCTGATAATATTAGTGCTTTCATTGGGTTTTTCTCAGTCGATGTATGCACAAATCACCAATTATGGTTTTGAGTCAGGCAATTTCACCGGATGGACAGCATCATCTGGAACCAGTATATCAACTGGAGTATCTGTAAATAGCTGGACTGTAAATCCGGCGGATTCATACATGGCTGCTATTGATCCAAATTCAGGACTTTACAAAGCCTCAGTTGAGTCAAATTTAGGATTATCTTCAGGATCGTTAGATGCTTCAAATTCATCTCTTTTTGGTTCTGCAACGAATTTCGCAACCTTAACACAGCAGTTTAATTTGGTGGCAAATCAAACGATTAAAATATATTGGAATTTTATCGCCAGGGATTATGCTCCTTATAATGATGGTGCAATTGCCACTTTAGTTGGTCCATCCTATCAGCAAATAACGCTTTTAGCAGTTACTGCAAATTCTTATGGAAATCCAGATGCGATTGTCACTGGAAGTTATGGAAGTGCCGGTTGGCATTTGATAACATTTACTGCTGGCGCAGCAGGATCTTACAGATTAGGATTTGCTTCATTTAATACAGGCGACGAATGGCTTTCTCCTATTTTGGTAGTTGACAATGCACCTGGTGGAAATTTTGCCCCAGGACAACCTATAATAGTTACAAATCCAGTTTCTTCTGTCAGTACAAATAGTGCTTTTTCAGGAGGAAATATTACCAGTGACGGAGGAGCAACAGTAACCGACAGAGGTGTATGTTGGAATACAACTGGATCTCCAACCACTGCCGATGCTCACACCAATGATGGTGCCGGTATAGGTTCGTTTACTTCGAATTTATCTGGGCTAACCCCTGGAACAACTTATTTTTTAAGGGCTTTTGCAACTAATTCTGCCGGTACAACTTATGGCGGTCAGGTAACATTTACTACCGTCAATTCCATTCCTGCAGACCCCACGTCAATTTCAGCTTCTGCCAATCCAATATGTAGTGGAACTTCAACTCTGCTTACTGCAAGTGGAGTAGTCGGTACTGTATATTGGTATTCTGGAAGCTGTGGAGGTACTTCCGTTGGAACCGGAGCTTCTATTACTGTGAGTCCTACTTCTTCAACCACCTATTATGCAAAAAATTACAATAATGGACTTTATAGCAATGGCTGTGCTTCAGCTACCATAAATGTAAACACTCCACCTGTAATTTCTTGTTCCACAAACATCACCGTAAACAATGATGCAGGTATTTGCGGAGCAAATGTTTCATATCCTGCCGCTACAGCAACGGGATCACCTACCCCGACAATTACCTATTCTCACGCATCCGGCAGTTTTTTTCCAAGTGGGGCTACCACTGTAACTACTACTGCTACAAATAGTTGTGGAAGCACTTCTTGTACATTTATTGTTACTGTAATTGACAACCAGGCTCCTGTAATTTCATGCCCATTTAATATTACTGTAAATGCTACACCAGGAGTTTGCGGTGCAGTAGTAAATTACAATAGTCCTGCTGCAACCGATAATTGCGGGTCAAATAATTTACCCACTTCAATTTCCGGATATGCTTTCAAAGGAAATTACAATGGGCACACCTACTTCATGTCGAATTCAATGGCAACGCCAGAAACTGCACATGCCAACGCAATTGCTTTGGGCGGCCATCTTGTTACTATAAATAGCGCTGCTGAAAATGCTTTTGTTTCTGCAATGAGCCCGAACTATATGTGGATTGGTTTTACTGACAGAGATGTTGAAGGAACTTTCAGATGGATTACTGATGAGCCTGTTACCTATACTAATTGGGCATCCGGTGAACCAAACAACGCTGGAGGTAATGAAGACTGGGCAGTAATCAACTGGGGTAGTGCAAAGTGGAACGATTGGTATTATACTGCAACTGCTTACTATGTTGTTGAATTTAGTGGTGGTTCTGTACCTACTACACTTTTAACAGGTTTAGGTAGTGGTGCAACTTTCCCGATTGGAACCAGTACAGAAACATGGCAAGCTACCGATCAATCCGGGAATGTATCAACTTGTAGTTTTACTGTTACCGTTGTCGATAACATTGCTCCAACTGTTGTGGCTCAAAATATCACTGTTCAATTGAATTCGTCTGGAACAGTAACAATTACTGCAGCTCAAGTTAATAACGGTTCGAACGATAATTGTGGCATTGCTTCTCTTTCATTGAATAAGACATCTTTCAGTTGTGCAAATGTAGGAGCCAATACAGTTACGCTTACAGCGACTGATCCAAGTGGAAATAGCAGCTCTGCTATAGCAACAGTTACCGTTTCAGGTTCTGATAACGATAACGACGGAGTGCCTGATGCCTGCGACTTAGACAAGGACAATGATGGTATTCTTGATACTAATGAATGTACAAGCTCAAATTTCTTTTGGTCAAACCCTCCGACTATAAGCGGAAAAACAGCTTCAGGAACAATTAATGGAATTGCCTATACCTACACATCAACAGTAAACGTTAGGCAAACTTCAAACCTTTTTGCACATAGCACATTCCCTGCTTCGTATAATGTGCCCAATGCAAATCCAACTATACAAAATATCGAACCAAGTTCAAATACTTTATCCTTTAGTAGTCCTATGACCAATCCGGTTTTAGTATTTTCTTCTATAGGAGGTGGACCTATCATTGTGCCAATTAACTTTAGTTCTCCAGTCGAAATTTTATGGTCAAATAATACCGTACATCAAATTTCACCAACACAAATTACTGGTCAAGAAGGTTATGCCATTGTAAGGATGAATGGAACATTTTCAAGTATTTCATTTGATTATTTAGTTTATGAAAACTATGTTAATTTCGCATTTGGCGCTGATTTCTTTACCTATTGTGATACCGATGGCGACGGCATAGCTGATTATTTAGATCTTGATAGTGATAATGATGGTTGTTTTGATGCTATTGAAGGAGGACTTAAACTTAATCCGAGTTTGGCGCCAACCGGAACTTTAACTGGTTCAGTTGATCAAAATGGCGTTCCTACATTGGTGGGAGCACAAGGTCAAGGAGTAGGAACCAGTAATATTGCTTCAATCAATTGCTTTTGCGAATTAGGAATAGATCACACAAACCCTATCGCATTGGCTAAAGACATCACTGTTCAATTAAATGCTAATGGTAACGCTGCCATCACTACAGCTCAAATTAACAACGGTTCAACCGATAATTGTAGCATTGCATCATTAGCTTTGAGTAAAACCACTTTCGACTGTTCAAATGTTGGTGCAAATACTGTTACCTTAACGGTTACCGATGTGAACGGAAACGTCAGCATTGCTACTGCTACGGTAACTGTGGTTGACGCCATTGCTCCGGTAGCCATCGCACAGAATGTGACCGTACAGTTGGATGCAAGCGGAAACGGTAGCACAACGGCTGCTTTAGTAAACAATGGCTCGAACGATGCATGCGGGATACAATCATTGGCATTGAGCAAAACTGCTTTCACTTGTTCTGATATTTCCACCAATCCAAATCAGGTAACATTAACGGTTACCGATGTGAACGGAAACGTCAGCACTGCTACAGCTGCGGTAACTGTGGTTGACGCTATCGCTCCGGTAGCCATCGCACAGAATGTGACCTTACAGTTGGATGCAAGCGGCCAGGCAAGCGTTACTGCTGCTGAAGTAAACAATGCTTCAACAGATGCTTGCGGTGTTGCAACTCTTTCATTGGATAAAACAACATTTGATTGTTCGAATGTTGGAACAAATGCTGTAATTCTGACAGTTACCGATGTTCATGGCAATGTTTCGACCGGAACTGCGGTGGTTAATGTTGAAGATCATGTGGCTCCAGTTGTAGTTACACAGAATGTAACCGTTCAGTTGGATGTAAACGGACATGCCGGTATTACTGCTGCTGAAGTAAACAACGGTTCAACTGATGCTTGCGGTATCGCTTCTTTAACATTGGATATTACTGATTTTAGTTGTGCCGATGTTGGTGAAAACCCTGTTGTACTTACCATAACCGATAACAACGGGAACAGTGCTTCTTCAACAGCAACTGTGACTGTTGAAGACCATGTTGCTCCTGTCGCCATTGCACAGAATATAACTGTACAGCTGGATGCAAATGGAAACGGATCAACAACGGCCATACTTGTTGACAATGGATCAAGCGATGCTTGCGGAATTGCGTCACTGGTTCTTGACAAAACCGCATTTGATTGCACAAATGTTGGGACCAATACAGTTATCCTGACAGTTACTGACAATCATGGAAATGCATCAACTGCAACTGCAGTAGTAACTGTTGAAGACAATGTAGCTCCGATAGCCATTACTCAAAATGTAACTGTTCAACTGGATGCATCAGGAAACGGTTCAACAAGTGCCGTTCTTGTTGACAATGGATCAAACGATGCTTGTGGAATTGCGTTACTGGTTCTTGACAAAACCGCATTTGATTGCACAAATGTTGGGACCAATACAGTTATCCTGACAGTTACCGACAATCATGGAAATGTTTCAACTGCAACTGCAACAGTAACTGTTGAAGACAATGTAGCTCCGATAGCCATTACTCAAAATGTAACTGTTCAACTGGATGCATCAGGAAACGGTTCAACAAGTGCCGTTCTTGTTGACAATGGATCAAACGA
>JBBSBP010000007.1:0-100967 GCA_038251165.1 Bacteroidales bacterium
GTAGTTGGCGATTTCGGACCACCAAATTTAGGTGTTCCTTTTCGTGCCGGTTCATCGTCTACCACAGGTTTATTGTATTTCATGACCAGATATTCAATTTCTTTGGCAGCAATTTCCCAATGGCGATTGTCGGCGCGGGTAGTGTGGGGTGAAAGAAAATTCATTTGCTTATTTTCATCATCATGACCTAAAAATCCACCATAGCCGGGAGAATTTGTAACCAATCTTTTCGGGTCATTCTTTTTGATGATTTTGAGGTAATCCACCGCCCGGTAATCAAATTCGTTCCAAACCTGAAACACCAGATTCCGGTGTGGTTGCAATTCTTGTGTGAGTTGCTCCAATGCTTTATCAGAAGCTGCATCGCTTAATCGAATGTTTTCATTCCAGCTCTCGCGCGAAAATAGCACCAAAAGAATTACGACACCTTCTTCGTCTGCATCAGTAATTATTCCATTTAATCGTGTTATCAGTTCCGGCTTTAACGAACCGTCTCCTTTTAAAAGTGTCTTATCTGCACCTCCATCGACAAACCCACGGTCATTATCCCACTGGCACCATACCCGAAGTACATTTATTCCAGAATCTTTAAATTCCCGAATCCATTTTCGTCGGTTTTCACTGTTTTTGTTGAATTCAGGATTATAAATCGCATTGAAAAAACTAACTCCGGTATATTCAAAAGACTGACCATTCATTTCGAAACCTTTTCCCTTTACCGAAAGAATATTTTTCCCCTGAGCAAAAATCGGTTCACGCAGAAATTGAATCAATAGCAACAAGAAAATCAGTTTCCCGATAGATTTCATTTGTCCGATTTTTTTAAGATAAGTATCATGTCGTTGCCAAAGTTCTGCTCAAAATCAATTTTGTGTGTGTTTGTTACAACAGCTTTGTCGCTCAATTCACCATTGTCTACATTTCTAACTTTTCTGTGAATCGTTTCAGTTTGATTGATTTGTACAGGTAAATATTCATTGGTTACCGGATTAAACCATTGTGCTTTGTATGTAAATCCTTCAGGATTAAATAGACTGACCTTAGCTTTCTTGGGCAGGTAAACCAGAATTTCGGAATGATCATCTTTTCTCAAAACTGAAATCCATTGATTGTAAATCGAATCCCCCGGCTGTTTCTCCAGTAATTCATTGGCTGGGTAGAATTTCCACCAATCAAGCTTCTGAAACATTTGTGCCAGATATCCCATCTGAATACTTCCCGGAAAATCAAGACTTTTTCGCCAACCGGTTACTCCGCCTTTGTCGTTGTGGTTCAGTATTTTTTCACCTTCGGCCAACCATGGCCAGATGCCGTTCGCTCCATAAGTAACTCCCGCAATTGGGGTGGCAAAAAGACTCCAATAGCTTGCATTTCGTACATCTTCTGCTGATATCCGAAAACCAATCTCTTCGTAATTCGGTTCCATGTTGATGTATGGCATCGGCTTCAGCATGTTCCACATTGCGGACATAGGTCCTTTGTTGATCCAGTTAACAGTTTTTTCGCCATTGCTATGTGACGACTGGTAGCCCATCAGGTCGTACCATTTTTCCGGAGCATATAATTCTCCAATCCAGGAAGATCCATGAGGATGCAATGTTACCGGTGCATGATCGATGTCGTTAAAAACCTGCCGGCCGATTTCTTTCCATTTTAATTCCTGATCGGCGTAATATTTACCATCTCCACCTAAAGTCCAGATTACCTGATTGCCCTGATACCTGGCAACGATGTATTTGGCCAGAATTACTGCTTCATCAAGCGGCAAGGAATAGCCGGGACTAAGTTCCCGACCTTGCCCAAAAGGAAGTGCCCACAGAATTACCGGAGAAACGATCAGTCCTTTCGCGTTGGCCTCATCAATTTTCTGATCCATCCGCTTAAAAAATTCAGGATGAATTTTGATGTGTCCTGAACCTTCGATGGCGGTTAAACCTTCAGCATTTTTATCTCCTCCACGCCATTCGGTCGTCACGAGGTGAATCACATTGTAATTATTTTCAACCCGGTGGTTGAGGTAATATTCCCATTCTTCATTATCCGATTTCAATGCGCCATTCCATGCTGTGCAAGCCAGCCAAAAGAATGGCGTTCCATCGTTGTATGCCAGATAATATTTGCCGTCAGGGTGATTCAAACTTCCCTTTTGAAAAATTGCTTCCTGACGGGTATTCTTGCTGCAGTTAAATGTTCCCTGTTGCCCGTTTAATCCTGAATTTTTCTGATCCGAACAACTGCTTTTCCAGTTCCATTTTCCTGGTTCGTCGGGACAGAATCGGACTTTCCAAACATCACCACCATCCCAGAATCCACGAACAACTCGTGTCCTTCCTGAAGGAGCATTGAAAGTAATCCGGAAATCTTTGACATCGTATACAGGATCGGAGTATTCTTTATCGCTAATGAAGCTGTTTTCGTATTTCATCCACAGTGTGGCATCCTGGGCAAATAAGTTTGAGCAAAAAAACGAAACAAATACAAGGGGGATTAAAAATTTCATTATTTCTCGGTTTTAGGTTATTAGTATCATTGGGCAAATGGAATTTATTGCAGAACAGGATTAGAAATTTTAAAAGTATCAAAGTTAGTTGAAAAAAGTTGAATAATTTGATTAAAACTAAGGGTAAGTCATTAAAAACCGGCGAAACGAAATAACTTATTACAATTCCGGTTCATTGTTTTCGGTTAAGATTATAACTTTACGATACGAATCATTCAAAGGTGAAGCTTCCGGCTAATTGAAAGGAACTCTTGTGTAAATTAGTTTAAACAAATTGGTGGTTTTCAGGCGAAAAGATTTGGGAATGGAGTTTATTCCGTTTGAAAAAACCATAACAGATCATTTTGAGCAAATCGTAAACGATGGGATTATTAAAAAACGTTGAAATGGAAAAGGTCGCAAATGTAATAGGTGCAAGTGGACTGGTTGGTAATCAATTGGTTAATCAATTGCTGAATACAACTGATATTGAAAAAGTGGTGATTTTTGTTCGAAGAAAAACGGGCATGATTCATACCAATCTTGAGCAGCATATCATCGACTTTGACAAGCCGGAAAGCTGGAAACATCTGGTTCAGGGACATTTCCTGTTTTCAGCCTTAGGTACAACGATGAAAAAAGCGAAAACCAGGGAAAATCAATACCGGGTCGATTTTACCTATCAGTATGATTTTGCCAGAGTGGCAGCTGAAAACGGTATCCCTGTTTATGTCCTGGTTTCTTCAATGGGTGCAAACGCAAAATCTTCAGTATTTTATTCCAGAATTAAAGGAGAACTTGAGAACGCGGTTGAGAAACTGAATTTCAGGAAACTGCTTATTTTCCGTCCATCAATTTTAGATGGAATCCGCAAGGAGAAAAGGGCAGGGGAGAAGTTCGGATTAATTGTCAGCCGGTTTATAACCAGGTTTATGCTAAAAAAATACCGGCCAACACCAATCGATCTTTTGGCTACCAAAATGATTCGCATGTCGCTCGATAAGTCGGATGGATTCCGTTTGGTTGAAGGAGCAGAAATATTTAGCCTGTAATTTTTAATCTCCGGATGCCTGATGCAAGAATATTAAAATAGGTGTTCCGGTCAACCAAAACAGATTTCAATCGTTGTTTATCGAAACGTTTAATACTTTAAGAAGATGTATACTGGATTTTTACACTTGCACGATACCTTAAGATGGTTGCTTTTGCTTAGCCTTATAGTTATCCTGGTTAAATATGTGGCTGGCTGGATCGGAAATCACCCATGGAAAAAAATTGATAACATACTTGGGATTGTTTTTACTTCCCTTATGGATTTACAGTTGCTTACCGGCCTGGTGCTTTACTTTTTCCTGAGCCCGATTACCAAACAGATATTTGCTGACTTTGGCGCCGCCATGAAAAATGACAATCTGCGGTTTTATGCAGTGGAACATTTCGCCATTATGTTGGTGGCTGTTGTAATGGTTCATATCGGACGTGCCAAATCGAAGAAGGCTAAAATTGACAGAAAAAAATTCAGAACAGCCTCTGTTTTCTTTTTAATTGCCCTGGCCCTGATTGCGTTGGCAATTCCATGGAACAGGATGTAACACCAGGCCTGATAATTGTAAATAACCTGAAAAAGATCAACCGATAAGTATTCATTGATCTTTATATACCGTCAAAAGAATAGCAGAAAAGATTCTTTTGACGGGGTTTTTTTTGAAAAATCTGAACCTTTTGTTTTTGAGGTGTACAGAAACTAAAAAAGCATGATCTTTTCAAAAAATAAATATTTGTTCTTGTTGCTGATTGTTAGTTTCTTAATTTTGGGTTTTATCCTGATGAGCGGTGGTGGATCGGCTGACCCAAACCAGTTTAGCGACGAAATATTCAGCTTCAGGAGAATAACTTTGGCTCCTTTGCTCATTATTGGTTCGTATATCAGTTTAATTTGGTTAATCTTGAAAAAATCGTGTTTTTCTGAACGAAATGTCGCTTGAACCTGAACAGGTGATTGAAAAAATATTTCAGACTCTCGGTCAGCTGGGTGAAGAACACCGTTCCGCATTTTTGCTTCGGTATCGCGAAGGATTTTCGATTAAAGAAGTTGCCGAAATTCTGGAACTTCCGGAAGGTACCGTGAAGTCGAGGTTGTTTTATGCCAAAAAATTGCTGGCTGAAAAGCTGGATTACTTAAAAGCTGAAATTGAATTTTAAAAACCGTTTGCCATGAAAGATAAGAATGCTGAACATTTGTTTGCCCGACTTCTTAAGAATGACAGGGTTGGTGAACCAGATAAGGGAATCGAAGACCGTTTGATGTACTCTTTTCTGCAGAAAAACAGTCAGTCGAAAGTGAAACAGAATTCGTTTGCCAGCTTTCTGGGATGGGTGTTTTCAGCTCAGAGTCTGGGCCTGAAAACCAGCCTGGTTTCGGTTATACTGTTTTTTTCGGTCATGAATAATCAGTTTACATTCGATCCATCGAAAATTAGCGGAAGTGATTCAATTTCAAATCAGCGGATTCTTTTGGCCGATACTGCGCATTTTATACAAACTGTTGATTCTATACGGAAGGACAGCCTTTATTAGTTTGTGATTTCGAACAGATTCTTATTCCTTCCTGAACATAAGTTTGAACTATAGACTTCTTATGACCTATGCCCTGTCGTGGTATTTCAAAAAAAAAAATTAATTTTAAAAGAATTTTTGAGGGCAATTCGGTTTTTCTGTCCAAAAGACTTAAAATAGAAACAGAGTCAAGATCTGTATGAAAACATCATCCTGTCGTTATCCGGAATTAGTTGAAATCCTTGAGGAAAAAATGCCTTGCGTGCTGGCAACAGTCCTCCGCACCCATGGTTCCACTCCTCAAAAAGCCGGAAGTTCGGCCTTGATTGGTGTGAACCGGCTGTTGTCAGGAACAGTGGGAGGAGGAATGACGGAGTTGAAGGTTTTTCAAAAAGCACAAACAGCTATTGAATCAAAAAAATCCGGATTATTCTCATTTGACCTGAGTGGAGATTTGACCAAAGGAAGTGATTCCATCTGCGGAGGAGGCATGACACTTTTACTGGATGCCGCTCCGCAATTGCACCTGCCTGTTTTTATTCAGTTAAAAAACAGTTTGAGTGAACGAAGGCATGGTGTATTAATGACCTTGATTAACGAAACCAATCCGGAAAAGATAGAAATCAGTCGTTTCTGGTTTTCCAAAACCAATCAGCCGCAATTGCCCGGTGATTTAGTGATAAATAGGCTTAAGCCGGCAATTTCTGAAATGCTTGAACATCCGGATACTGGATCTTGCCGGATGATTCCGGTAAACGATACGGAAACGGCTACAAGTCGCATAGTTTTTCTTGAAAGTATTATTCCCATGCCCGCTTTAATTATTGCCGGTGCCGGTCACATCGGTCAGTCTCTGGCGCGTCTGGGAAGATTTCTGGATTTCGAAGTTACGGTTTGGGATGATCGTCCTGAATATGCCGATAAAAACCAGGTTCCTGATGCTGATTTAATTCTGGCAGGATCTGTTGATACAGTGCTGGAACAAATCGAAATCAGTGATAATTGTTATCTTGTAATTGTAACCCGGGGCCATAAAAGTGATGCGGAAGTGCTTCGTAAATTTATTGGGTCAGAAACGGCTTATATCGGGATGATTGGAAGTAAAGCTAAAGTGAGCCAGATGAGAATATCTTTTTTGGAAAATGGATGGGCTACTCCTGAACAATGGGACCGGATATATACTCCTGTTGGGTTGGATATCGGGGCTCAGTCTGTTGAAGAGATCGCTCTGAGTATTGCAGCCCAACTGGTAAAAGTCAGAAATCAAAAAAACCGGACCTGTGGATGAAATCTGGGCCATTGTTTTAGCAGCAGGTTTGTCAACCCGTATGGGAACACAAAAACTGTTATTGCCTTTTGAAGGTAAAACCATCATAGAAAAGGTGGTTGAGAATATCCTGCTTTCGGGAATCACCCGGATAAAGGTAGTCCTGGGATCCGATACGGATGAAATTTCGGAAGCCTTGAAATCCATGCCGGTGCAATTCGTACGGAATGAAAATTACCTGGAAGGAATGCATACATCAGTCATTTCCGGAGTGAAAACTTTACCTCAGGAAGCAAAGGCTGTTTTAATTTTCCTGGGCGATCAACCGTTTATTCCGGCAAAAGCTGTTACCGTGGTTACCAAAGCGTGGGAAACTTCAGGAAAAGGAATTGTGATTCCTCTCTTTGAAGGTAAGCGTGGTCATCCGCCACTTTATGATCTGAAATACAGGAATCAGTTATCAAATCTGTATGCTGACCGTGGGCTAAGGGCAGTAGCACAAGAATTTCCGGAAGATATCTGTGAAGTGGAAACTTTTTCGCCTGAAATCGTACGAGATATAGATACACCTGAAGATTACACGAAAGAATTGATAAGGTAATATTGTCACCCCTTCGGGGTTTAATTTTGTATTTGTCGACTTATGGCTATAATCTTGTCACGCCTTTGGCGTTAAAAAAATCCCGGGTGGATGTCAGGATTATTAAAATTCATTGAAGAAGGTTATAATCCCGAAGGGATGTAAAGATTATAGAAATGCAAAGTAATTGGCTTTTAATCCCGAAGGGATGACATGATTGAATGGAGTATAATATTCAAATTAAAGAAATAATTATGGCAGGAACATTTTCTCAGATTTATATTCAAATTTTCTGAAAAAATTTGAAGTTGAATATGATGAGAAATATTTGTTTGAATGGTATGATGAGTAAAAGTAATTTTTAAGATATTGCAGGAAGAATCCTATCGAAATATATAAAACCAAAAAAAAATGGCAGAACAAATTCAGTTTGAACTCAACGGGAAAAAAGTGAAAATCCCACTGGAAAAGGGCCAGTCTTTACTTTGGGCTCTTCGGACCAATTTTAACCTGACCGGAACCAAATATGGCTGCGGAGAAGGATATTGCGGAGCCTGTACGGTAATTATGGACGGGGAAGCTGTCCGGTCGTGCGGAATAACGATGGCAGATGTTGCAGGTAAAAAGATTACTACGATCGAAGGTTTGTCGGTTAACGGTAAACTTGATCCGGTTCAGCAGGCTTTTGTTGATCACGATGCACTGCAATGCGGCTTTTGTACTCCGGGAATGATCATGAATGCCTACGGACTGTTACTGAAAAATCCTCATCCTACCCGGGAGCAGATTGTTGAAGGAATGGAAGATAATTTGTGCCGCTGTGGTGCTCACAAGCGGATTATTGAAGCAATCGAATCGGTCTCCGGAACGTCGAAAGTTTAAACAAATCTGATTCAACCCATTGTATAAATATCCTGATTATGGAAGACAATAAATATTATCGCGACGAATTGCCGGAAAACAATCCTACGTTTGAGTTTAACCGGAGAAATTTCATGAAACTTCTTGGAGGAGGTCTCTTTATTTATTTTCAACTTGGTGATATCTTAACCGGCCTGGCTGCTGAAGCCGAACAGCGGAGGTCGTTGCCGACTGATTACAATGCATTTATTCACATCAGTGAAGATGGAAAAGTAACCTGTTTGGTTGGTAAAATCGAAATGGGACAGGGTATCATCACTTCGTTCCCTCAAATGATTGCTGATGAGTTGGATACGTCAATTGAAAGTATAAAAATGGTAATGGGCGACACGGACCTTTGTCCGTATGATGCCGGTACCTGGGGTTCTTTGTCCACCCGGGTGCTTGGACCTTTACTTCTTGCTGCAGTTGCTGAAGCACGTTCCGTTTTACTGGAACTTGGTGCTGAATATCTTGAAGTCAAACCGGATGAACTGGCTATCGAAAATGGAGTGATTTTTATCAAAAACAAACCGAATAAAAAAGTTACTTACGGACAATTGACCAAAGGCCGGAAAATTGAAAAATATCTGCAGGTCAAACCAAAGACCAAAGACTTCAGCGAATATAGAATCAGGGGTAAATCGTTCCGTCATGCCGACGGAGTTGCCAAGGTTAAAGGAGAAGCTATGTATTCGGGCGATTTCAGGATGCCAGGAATGCTGTATGCTAAGATTCTCAGGCCGCCTTCACATGGGGCAACTCTTGTTTCAGCCGATACTTCAGAAGCTGAAAAGCTGGAAGGAATTCAGATCGTCAGGGATAAAGAAATGGTTGCCGTGTTACATAAAGACCCGGAGAAAGCTGAAGCTGCACTATCAAAAGTAAAAGGCGAATACAAGTTCGATGAAATCAACGTGGATGACAAAACTATTTTCAACTATCTGCTTGATTTTCCTTCGGAAGCCAGGATTGTTAAAAGTTCGGGTGATGTGGAAGCCGGCAAAAAGAATGCTGAACTGACTTTCGAAAGTGAATTTTACAACAGTTATGTTGCGCATTCACCCATAGAACCGCATACTGCTTTGGCTTATCCTGAAGGAGACCGGATGATTGTGCGAGCTTCTACGCAAACTCCTTTTGGAACCCAGGATGGAGTTGCCCGTGAACTGGGAATTGGACTCGAAAAGGTCAGGGTTATTCCACCTTTCCTGGGTGGAGGGTTTGGTGGTAAAAGCGCTTTCCGGCAGGCTGTCGAAGCTGCCCGTTTGGCTAAAGTAAGCGGAAAGCCAATCATGTTGCAGTATACCAGACAGGAAGAATTTTTCTACGATACATTCCGGCCTGCAGCGGTTGTTAAAATCACCTCAGGCGCCAGCAGGTCCGGAAAGATTTCAGTGTGGGATTATCGCGAATATTTTGCCGGTTCAAGAGGATCGGATACGATTTATGATGTCCCGGATTCGAAAACGACAAGCTATTCGGCCCGGAATGTACATCCATTCGGAACAGGAGCGTGGCGGGCTCCTGCAAATAATACCAACACTTTTGCCCGCGAATCGCAAATCGACATGATGGCTGCCAGGCTTGGTGTTGATCCGATGGAATTCAGATTGAAAAACCTGAAAGATGAACGCATGATTGGCGTATTGAAAGCCGTGGCCGACTTGTTTGGCTGGAAGCCTGCCAAAGGTCCAAGTGGACGGGGATATGGAATCGCCTGCGGTTTCGATGCCGGAAGTTATGTAGCTCATATCGCCGAGGTAAAGGTTGATCAAAAAACAGGGAAGGTGAAAGTGGTACGGGTGGCCTGTGCCCAGGAAATGGGATATTGCATTAATCCTGAAGGGTCAATCATTCAGATGGAAGGTTGTATTACCATGGGAATGGGGTATGCATTAAGTGAAGAAGTGATGTTTACCGGGGGTGATATACATACGGTCAATTATGGTACTTATCAGATTCCGCAGTTTTCGTGGCTGCCCAAAATCGAAACCAAAATTCTGGATAAAAATGAAGCTCCCCAGGGAGGTGGTGAACCGGCAATTATCTGTATGGGCGGAGTCATTGCCAATGCTATCTTTGACGCCACCGGAGTACGGCTCTATCAGCTTCCGATGACACCGGCCCGCGTACTGGAGGCCATTGCAAAGGCCAAATAATGTGGTCGGTCAAAAGGATTCCATCTTGCCAACTGAAAGATGGAATCCTTACTTTTTCCATTCCTGACATTTTTAAACCGATGGTTTTCTCAGCTTTTTGCAGAACTTCCAGGGCCTTTGCCGTTTGATGCTCTTCAGTTAATTTTTTTGCCAGCCTGTAAAATGCGCTTCTGATTTGCATGGTGGCAAACATCCGGCGGTGATGCCAGTCGAAATAAACCGAATGATCGGCCAGGTTATCCCAGTTGCATTTTTGCATCAGCTTCGTGTACAGGCTTTCAGTCTCAATCCGGCCAGTATCGGACACCTGGTTACTGTCGGTTTTCTGATCGGTTAACCGGTATACCAAACCGTCAAAAATCAGGTTGTTTTTTAATCCATGTTCCTGTGGATCGACCCATGAAGTGAAACAAACCGGTCGTTTCCCCCGGTTTGATGCAATAATATCCCAGAAAGCCAGGTCTCCTTTGCTAATTGCTTTTTGTTTCATTCCCAGATGAATAGCCTCTTTACCTGGCATTTCCAACCTGATTTTATTAACCGGAATATAACTGATCTGCTCACGGTTTTCCAAAGTCAGCTTGGTTTTGGATGAATCACTTCCCTCAAATTCCAGTACGTCAATCAGGGTTTGTTCTGTTTTCACTTTGGGTACTACATAAACATAGTCAAGTTGACCAGACTGGTATTTCCCGAGCGGAACAGTCATTTTCAGAGCTTCGTTTTGGTAAATCTTCCGCTGCAGTTGCTGAATGTACCATTCGGCTTGCAAGTAGGGCATTACCACCACACGAACATCCTTGCGGATACCTTCCACTTCCTGGCAATACCAAAGCGGGTAGGTGTCGTTGTCGGCATGCGTAAACAGAATGGCATCCTTTTCACACGATTCCAGGTAATTCCGGGCCAGGTCTCGGGCTGAATATCTTCCTGAACGGTCGTGATCGTCGTAGTTCTGTGCAATAAGCAAGATTGGCGAAGCTGCAAAACTTACAGCAAGTGCAATAATAAGGGCATTTTTTTCCTTCATGATTTTCAGAAGACCACTAAAAATGGACAATACGCCCAATCCAATCCAGATACTGAAAGCATAAAACGAACCAACATATACATAATCCCGCTCCCGTGGTGTGTTTGGAACTTCATTAAGGTAAACGACCAATGCAAAGCTCATCAGGAAAAACAGCAGGCTGGTCGTCAAAAAGTTCTTTCTGTCGTTCCGGTATTGAAAAAACAGACCCAGCAATCCGATGAATAAAGGCAGGAAATAATAGCTGTTGCGGCCTTTATTCTCTTTCATTTCTTTAGGCTGATTTGTTTGCGGGCCTGAAATGTACTTGTCGGCCAACGGGAACCCTGAATGCCAGTTGCCGTTCAGCAGACCACCAGTTCCCTGGATGTCATTCTGCCGGCCGGCAAAATTCCACATAAAATATCTGAAGTACATAAATCCGAGCTGGTACTTTAGAAAGAAGGATAAATTCTCCTGCAAAGTAGGAATAGCGATACTTGTCCGTTTCCCATCTCCGTCCTGAACCTGAACTTTCCGGCCTTTAAATCCGAAACGGTTTTTATAGGATTCCAGGTGTTCCGGATCACTGCTATGCATACGGGGGAAAAATCCAATGGTGTTTTTAGCGTATTCAACTTCTGGATTGAGTCTGCTTTTAATGAATTTCCCGTTTTGTGCAATCCATGTTTCGCGTTCATTGTATCCTGTTACAACCGATGCGAAACCGGGACCGTACAAGATCGGCCGTGTTCCGTATTGTTCCCGGTTGAGGTAATTTAACAGGCTAAATGTGGTTTCCGGATTTCCCTGGTTAATGGGGACATTGGCTGAAGCCCTGATGATAGTCACAATATAGGAGGTATATCCGATCAGCATAAAGGTCAGGCAAAGGATGGCCAGATTTAGTTTGGGCAGTTGCCTGCGATGGCTGTAAATTAATCCTCCGGAAATGACAGAAATGAGTAAAATGGCATAGAATATTAATCCTGAATGAATCGGAAAATTAAATTGATTTACAAAAATGAGTTCCGGATTTTTCGACAGATCAAGCAATCCGGGGATAAAAAACCGGAGTAAGGCCAGAATTCCGATACCACTGATCAGAACTGTAGCTGTCAATCCTTTGAGTGAATAGGTATACTTCCTGAAATAGATAATCAGTCCGACTGACGGGATGACCAGCAGATTCAGCAAATGCACTCCGATTGACAGTCCGGTGAGAAAAAAGATCAGTAAAATCCATCTGGGGGCATCCGGATGATCTGCTTCACGTTCCCAGCGGGTTGCAGCCCATAGCACGGCAGCGCTGAAAAGTGATGAAAGTGCATAAACTTCGGCTTCAACGGCTGAGAACCAAAATGAATCGGTAAAGGCAAACGACAAGGCCCCAACCGCTGCCGCTCCGAATTTGAGCAAAAAAGGGAAGGCAATACCTTTTGCCTGTTCCATTTTCGAAATCAGCCAAAAGATAGTCCAATACAGAAACAGAATGGTGGCAGCACTTGAAACTGCTGAAACCAGATTAATAGAATAGGCTGCTCTGGCCGGATTTCCAAAGCTGAAAAGCGAAAAAATACGGCCAATCAGCATAAACAGCGGAGCTCCCGGCGAATGGTTAATTTCAAGTTTATACGATGATACCAGGAATTCGCCGCAATCCCATAGACTGAGTGTGGGCTCTAAGGTTAAAATATATACCAGGAGGGAAATACCGAATACAACCCATCCGCTCAGGTTGTTGATACGTTGTTGATTCATGGATTTACTTTTTCATTCAGTACACGCTGAAATGAAAAAGTTCAGTAGAAATCAACAGTTTTTACTCCTGTTGCATTGGTGTGGTTTTTTAGAGGCATAAAAAAAGGTGCCAGAGATACGGGCACCTTTCTATCTGGCAATTTTTTATTCCATGTATTTCCCCGGTATTTCCTTTATTTTTTCAAGCTCCACCTTCCGGATAAAAAACTCGCCGCCTTCCGACTGAATCTGAATTTTCCCCTTTGTCAGCGGGATCTTCTGCCCGTTTTCGATTTTACTGCAATTGGTATTTACCATCACCACCTGTCCGTTCACGACATGCACAGAGGTTTGACCGAAGCAGTACAAATCTATGGTGTTCCATTCACCCAGGGGTTTTTCGGCATCTTTTGCTTTTTTGACTGAGCGACCGTTTTCACCTTCCCTAAATGGCGTGGATTGCCCTTCAGGCGAATAATTGTAATTTTTACCGTCGGCACTTTTTACGACTTTGGTTTCGCAGTATGTGTTTGCCATCAGGTAAGTATCTCCCAGACTTTCATGCAACATCTGATGCTCAATGGTAGCCATCCAGGTGCCGAAAGCCACGCCAAACGGTCCATAGCTGTGGTATAATAAACCGCTGTTACGCTTTCCGTACACTTTTTCGCCCCATTTAAATTCAAGGTGAATGTGGTAATTTTCGTATTCAACTTTGGTGGCAAGCGCTGCATTGATGTTGCCCGAAACATGAATTATTTTCTGTCCGTCCATTTCAACTACCTTGTAAGTTGATTCAGGAGTAGCCTTTTTTGCCAACTCTTCAAATCCGGCAATTGGACTTCCCAGGTAAATGTCCCAGTTTTTAAGATTTTTACCATTGAAGAGTGATTTTTGGGCGCTGACCGATGAAGACAGAAATCCGATGAGGATGAAGAAATACAGTTTTTTCATGATAGTTGGTTTAGTTTAGCAGGTCAAAAAAAAACTGCCCCATAACGATAGGGCAGTCTATTGAATTAATAAATTAAAATTTAATTTGAATGTGATGAAATTAATTGCTGAGCTCTATCCAGAATGGCTGTATCATCCAATAAAACTACGCCTCCGTCGGGTCCCGGTTCAATGTGCAATCCTACAGATTTGCCTCTGTCGTAATTTGCACCTCCAAAATAATTCCTGACGGTTTCAACTTCGATACCAAATTCTTGCGCAATCTGTGTGATTGAACCTACAGGTAAGCTGTCTTTGATGTGACGTAGTTCATTAAAAGTGATTTTTCTTTCCATGAGAATTAGTTTTTATGGTTGTACACTCTTTTCCTTTTCAAACACCGCTTAAAGTTAGAATTAATATAGATATAACAATGAGGTAACCCTTATGTTTTAATAGCAGGTTTTGAGGAAATATATGTTATTTTGTATTTAACATTTACGCAACAGATCGCTACATCTTGTCTTATAGGCTTTTGGAATGATAGAATGTTACAGCGAAATTAATTAACTCTTAAAAATTTAACAATTTTTAAGAGTTAATCGAGTCCTTTTTTGATGGCATCATAGATAGCCTGGTGCATTTTAGTTCGGAGATTCAAATCGTACAGTACTGTATTTCTTCTGCTCGGATAAACTCTGTTTGAAAGGAATATGAACATTAACCCGTTCTTTGGATCAACCCAGGTAAATGTACCGGTAAATCCGGTGTGTCCATAGCTCTCCGGACTTGCATCTGCAGCCGGAAATTTGTTTTTTTGTCCGGGGATTCCCGGATTTGGTTTGTCGAAACCGAGTGCCCGGCGATTTTTGGTCCAAGGAAACTGAACCCTGGTAAATTCCAGGATGGTTTCAGGCTTCACATACTGTTTCCCGCCATAATAACCCGATTGCAGATACATCTGCATTACTTTGGCCAAATCATTGGCGTTGCTGAATAATCCGGCATTTCCTGAAACTCCGCCAAGCAGGGCGGCCATTTCGTCGTGTACAAAACCCTGCAAAATTTCTTTTCGGAAAGTCTGGTCATTTTCAGTCGGTACAATTTGCCGGAGCGGGTAACGTTCGTAAGGTTTGAATCCAATCGAAACTGCCCCAAGTGGTTTGTAATATTCCTTGTTTACGAATTCCTGAAAGCTCATTCCGGTCAACCTTTCGGCTACAAATGGAAACAAGCCGAAACTCAGATCGGAATAATGGTATTCTTTTCTGGCCCTCAGCGGTGATTTGATAATCTCGCTGATAATCTGGTTTTTGAAATCATTCCTGGTATACAACGAAGAAGAAACCCGTACCTGGAAATTTTCGGATGGCTGGTCCCGGAATAAGGCATCCCGTCGTTTGGTTATGCTTCCGGGTTCAATCCAAAACGGAATGCCGCTTTGTAGTCTGGATTGGTGAGTCAGCACATCCCGGATTGTCATTTCAGCTTTATTGGTGTTTTTAAACTCTTTAAAATAAGTTGCAAACGGAGCATCCAGATTGATCTTTTTCTCATCATAAAGTTTCATTATAACTGGAAGTGCAGCCGTTATTTTGGTGAGTGAAGCCAGGTCATACAGATAGTCGTTCTGCACAGGCACCAGACTGTCGTAAGTTAAATATCCATAGCTTTTCTGAAATATGATCTTACCATCTTTTGCAATCAATACCTGGCATCCGGGGAATGCTTTTTGGACGATTCCCAGGTCAGCAAGTGAATCGATTTGAGATTTCAGGAAAGCAGAACTTATTTTTACTTCCTCGGGGAGCGTATATTTTAACCGCTGAATCGGTTTGATGTCAATTCCGGAGCCGATAGGAAACTGATGCTTTATGGTGACAGGGAGTTTGCCACTGGCGCCAATTGCTCCAAAAATCAATTGAGCCGCAATGTCCTGCGTTTCCTGGTCATCCTGATAAGCGACAATCAGACTTTGAACGTTTGAAAGCAAATCGAAATTTGGCAGTGCATAAGGATTTCCGAAGAAACAGATTACTGAATTCCGTTCCTTAAGTTTTTCAATCAGGCTAATTTGCTGATCTGTAATTCCAAACCGCCTTGACGGGAATAAACTCATTTCGTTTATTCCAATGATCAGCAGGTTATAGGGATTCAGCTGATTCATTAAATTATTGATCTCTTCAACGGTTGCATTCCTGCTAATTTTAAAATGATCAACCCTGGTATAATTTTCCAGCATTTTCTGAAAGGATTGAAGCTGATCTGAGCCAATAAACAGGCTGGCAATTTTCAGGGTGTCGAGTTGCTGCAAAGGGATTAAGTTTTTCTGATTAGTCAGAACCGTCATCGATTGCTCCTGAAGTAATCTTTTGGTAAGCTGATATCGGCTGTCGTTTAATTTTTGATTTAAATTTCTTGTATCAACCAGTTTTTGTTTGTCGAGGCCAAGCCATTTTTTTGCGATTAAAATTTTTCTGCATTTTTCATTGATCTCATTTACAGATATTTCGCCAGTAGCAACGGCCAGCTTAACTGCTGCTATAGCCCGATCGAGTCGTGGTACAATTTCGACCATATCGTTACCGGCCTTAAGCGCTTTCACGACCGATTCAGCCGATGAATACAGGTTGCTTACACCTTTCATATTCATCGCATCGGTAATTACCAGGCCTTTAAACCCCAGTTCCTTTTTTAGCTTTGTTTCAATAATATTAGATGAAAGACTGGCAGGTATCCTGGCGTCAGGTTCGAGTGCCGGAACCTGCAGATGACCAGTCATAATGGCGCTTATACCTTTGTTAATGAGGTATAAAAATGGATACAATTCCAGTGAATCGAGTTCTTCCTTAGTCTGGTTAATCACCGGAAGATCAAAATGTGAATCGGCCTCGGTGTCTCCATGCCCGGGGAAATGTTTGGCAGTTGCCAATACTCCTGCAGCCTGCATTCCACTTGCATATAACCACGATTTTCTTGCTACCTGTATTTTATCTTCGCCGAACGACCGGTAATTGATAATGGGATTGGCAGGGTTGATATTGATGTCAGAAACAGGAGCCATGTTCATGTGAATTCCGATAAGTCGACATTGTTTGGCAATCTCATAGCCCATCCGGTATATAAGCGTGTCGTTGGTGATGGCTCCAAGAGCCATTTGTACGGGGTAACTTATTGCGGAATCCAGCCTGAATCCCAGGCCGGTTTCAGCATCAATCGCCACCAGCAAAGGAATATTGGAGGCCTGCTGCAGTTTGTTGCATATTTTTGCCTGGGCAACCGGTCCACCCTGCATGAAAATGACACCACCCACTTCATATTTATGAATCAGCTCAATAAGTTCTTCGGTCTGTTCGTATTTTTTAACTGAATAGGCCTGAATCATAAATAATTGACCAATTTTTTGTTCGATGGTCATTTTTTTCATGATCGAGTCAACCCAATGTTGACTGGGATCTTTTAAGAAACCCGGATTCTCTTTTGCTTTGGCAATTCCTGAAAAAAGGCACAGGAAGGATAGAATAATCGTATAGTGTTTCACCCGGAATTTATTTTTTTTATCGTTGAAAACATTCAGCGTGTAAAGTTAAAAAACTATGAAAGTGATCTGCGTTTCTGCAGTATTCGTCTTTCAAAATATTTTGGCAGCATGAACTGCATGTTTATTGGTAACGGATTAATTCAATATAAATTTGGTATTTGATCTCTTTAATGACTTAAATTAAACTTTTTGAAGCCGAAAGTGTCAAACCAAAATTATTGTTTTAATAATGTTGAAGTTTTGTTATTCAAATCTCACCTAAGTGATGGCTAAAAAACCTTTTGAAGAACAAATCGCTCTGATTTCCCTTGTTTTTCTAACAGTTTCATACTTCAAACAAGAGATTTTATCACTTAATAGCCGGAATGTTAAAAAATGTGAAAATCATTTATTATTTTTGGAACACTAAGTGTGTCGAAATTGACGTTTAAATTTGAAAAAAATTGACTTGAAGAAACTTATCTACATATTGATCCTTGTACTTTCCATGGGATATTTATTTTCATGTGAAGATGAAAAGTATCTTTCTTCGTCAGATGTAAAACTCCGGTTTTCAGTGGATACGGTCATGTTCGATACTGTATTTACAACGATCGGTTCAACAACACAACATTTAAAAATTTATAATCCCTTCGACCAAAAAATCCTGATTTCCTCGGTTAAGCTCGCTAAGGGAGAAACTTCCAACTTCAGATTAAATATTAACGGAGTTTCTGCCAATGAAGTCCAGAATTTAGAGATCGCTCCTTTCGACAGTTTATATATTTTTGTGGAGGTGACGATTGATCCAAGCGGGCAAAGTCTTCCTCTGGTTGTCAAGGATTCGATTGAATTCGTGACCAATTCAAACCGGCAGGATATTGATCTGGTCGCATGGGGGCAGGATTTTAAACTTATCAGGCATGAGAACCTGAAGAGTACTACCTGGACGAAAGAAAAACCTTACCTGGTATACAATTATGCCTTTGTCGACAGTAACGCAACCCTGACCATTGAGGCGGGCACTAAAATCTATTTTCACAAAGACGCCGGTTTGTATGTGAAAGGGAAGGTGATTGCCAAAGGTACAGTAGAGAATCCTATCCTTTTTTATGGCGACCGGCTCGAAGATGTTTATGCCAATGTCCCTGATCAATGGAACGGGGTATTATTGTACTCCGGAAGTAAAAACAATGAATTTACAAACGTTGAAATTAAAAACGCCAATATTGGACTTCAGGTGGGTAACATTGAAGATGAAGGTTTTGCAAGCGTGAAACTTACCAATGTGAAAATTCAGAATATGGCTTATGCCGGTATTTTTGCCATGAAATCTGACATTCAGGCAAGTAATTGTCTGATAACTAATTGTGGTTTTTATGCTGCGGCTTTACTGGTAGGAGGAACCTACGAGTTTAACCATTCCACCATTGCCAACTACTGGGGAGGTTACGGTTTTAAAGCACGGAGCACTCCATCTGTACTCATTTCGAATATCCTGAATATTTCAAAGGATAAACCTGATTATATCGGCGATCTTGTTAAAGCTGATTTTGGAAATTGCATCATTGCCGGAAATGCAATCGATGGAAATGAACTTTTTCTGAAAAGAAGTCCTGAAGCACTGTTTAATTATAAATTCGACAGGTGCATTCTTCAGGTAGTTGATACATTTAAAACAAATAGTCCGGACCATTTCATAAACATCTTAAAAGGAGTTGATCCTTTGTTTGTGGATCCATACAAAAAATACAATTTCGAATTGGATACCCTTAGTCCGGCAATTGATACCGGGAAAATATCCATTAGCAAATTATTCCCTGCTGATTTAAAAGGCCGCGATCGGTTTCTCGATAAAGGACCGGATATTGGCGCTCTGGAACGTCAGGTAAAAAAGACAAAAAAATAGGTGCTTTTTGGGTTTCTGTACTTGTCTGAATCAAACTCCCTGCTTAAAATTATTCCGGATAATGCATCTGTTTTGACAGACATTCATTAACTTGAGGCTTAATTCGGCTGAATATGAAACAATTGTCAATCCAAGGGTTTCTGTTTTTCATGTTGGTGTTTCTGGATAGCCAATGTCAGGAACATTCAGTAAGCAATGAATATACTTTCATGTTTTACAATACGGAGAATTTCTTTGATTGTGAAAACGATTCACTAACCAGCGATGATGAGTTTACTCCCGGAGAAAACCGAAGATGGAATCCCTCCAGATTGTTTGCTAAAGCTGACCGGATTTCGAAAGTTATTTTAGCTGCCGGAAAGTGGAATCCTCCTGTTTTCATTGGTCTTTGTGAAATCGAAAATTTAAAAGTACTCGAATTGCTGACCAGGCAAACTTCACTGAATCGTTACCACTATAAAATTGTACACAAGGATTCACCTGATAAAAGGGGAATTGACGTTGCATTTATTTACCGGCCGGATTTGTTTCGGCCTTTTGATTACCAGGCTATACCAGTCGTTGATTCATCTGATAAAATGTTCAAAACAAGGGATATACTTCAGGTGAGCGGCGTGTTAAATGGTTGCGATACCTTGCATATTTTCATAAATCACTGGCCTTCGCGGTATGGCGGAATTATGGAAACCATAAAATACCGAAGACTGGCAGCAGAAACGTTAAGAAAATCAGTTCAAAGTCTGTACATTAGGTTCCCCGGAGCCAAAGTGATTTGTACGGGTGATTTTAACGACAATCCCGGGGATGAAAGTCTGGCCGGAACACTGGATGCCAAAGAAACTGATAATCCGGATATCCGGGGAGAAATGCTCAACCTTTCTGCCGGGTGGAAATCCTATGCTGTTCAGACTCTTAAAAATCAATATGCATGGGAAGTATTTGATCAATGGATAGTTTCAGATTCATTTCTGAAGCGAAACAATTGTTTTACTTTCCTTAACGCTGAAATTTTCATGGCACAATTTCTGCTGGAACCTGATTCCAAATTTGGCGGTGTAAAACCTAAACGAACCTATGTCGGATTTAAATACCAGGAAGGTTTTTCAGATCACCTGCCGGTTTTGATCCGCATTCAATTGCAGAATCATTGATGGGAAACCGGGATTAATCCCAGTTCTTTACCTTTAATGAGCATATACTGGTATGCCTGGTTGTGTTCATTCTGGATAAGACCATCCAGAATCGCTTCTTTTATGGCTGTCTTTATCAGTCCGACCTCCTTGCATGGAGTTAATCCAAAGACTTCCATGATTGTTTCTCCCGTTACAGGCGGCTGGAAATTCCGGATGTGATCTCTTTCTTCCAGATCTTTTAGCTTTTGACGAACAAGCTGAAAATTTCCATAATACTTTTTTACTTTTTCCTGATTTTTGGAAGTGATATCTGCCTCACACAAAGTCATCAAGTCATCAATATCATCACCTGCTTCAAACAATAACCGGCGAACAGCCGAGTCAGTAACTTCCTCTTCGGAGAGTACGATGGGCCTCATATGCAGCTCAACCAGTTTCTGAACGTACTTCATTTTTTCGTTCAGCGGGAACTTCATCTTTTTAAATAAGGTTGGAACCATCTTGGCGCCAATAAAATTGTGCGAATAGAAAGTCCAGCCCAGCTGTGTTGAATACTTTTTGGTTAAAGGTTTGGCTATGTCGTGCAATAAGGCTGACCAACGCAACCAAAGATTTTCGGTATTGGGACAAATGCGGTCCAGAACTTCCAGGGTGTGGTAGAAATTGTCTTTATGTCCGATCCCATTCACTTCTTCGCGTCCTTTCATGCGGTATAGTTCAGGAAAAATCAGTTCAAGCAGACCGGTTTCCTCCAGCAATTTAAATCCGACTGAAGGTTTTGATGATAGAATGATCTTGTTCAGTTCCTCTCCAATTCTCTCTTTTGAGATAATTTGAATACGGTTTTTATGCTGCGAAATTGCTTTAAGTGTATTTTTCTCGATGGTAAATCCCAGTTGTGAGGCAAACCGGATAGCGCGCATCATCCGCAGGGGATCATCCGAAAAGGTAATTCCGGGATCATGTGGTGTACGGATGATTTTGTTTTCAATATCCTGAATGCCTCCAAATGGATCAATAAGTTCACCAAAACGGTCTTTGTCCAGGCAGATGGCCAGTGCATTGATGGTGAAATCGCGGCGGTTCTGATCTTCTTCGAGCGTACCATTTTCAACAACCGGATTTCTTGAGTCTTCCTGGTAGGATTCTTTCCGGGCGCCTACAAATTCCACTTCAAGCGATTGATACTTCAGCATGGCTGTGCCAAAAGTCTTGAAAACACTGACATAGATGTTTGGTCCTAATGCTTTGGCAACCATTTCGGCAAGCTGAATTCCGCTTCCAATAGTAACTACATCAATATCGGGCGACGAACGGTTTAAAATGAGGTCTCTGACAAAACCGCCAATCACATAAGTTTCCTGATTGAGTTTGTCCGCCATTTCGGAAATGACAAAAAATACAGGATGTTGCAGGTGTTGTTTCATGTAAAAATTTCCGGAATTATCTTATTTATATACTTATATATGACAATTTGTTTCCAAATTGTGACAAAATTACAATTAATTGTAGTTACCGGCTTAAATTATCCGTATAAATTTGTTGGCATGTGAATTGATATTGATATATCAAAAAATATAAATATTTGTATAATTAAAATTTTCAATCATGTTAGAACATTTAACTAAAGAGACTTTCAAGGAAAAAGTATTCAACTTTGAACTCAATAAAGAATGGAAGTACGAAGGAAAAACTCCATGTATGATCGATTTTTATGCCGATTGGTGTGGCCCATGTAAAATGGTTGCTCCCGTCTTGGAAGAACTTCAGAAAGAGTACGGCGAAAACATCGTCATATATAAAGTAAATACTGAAATTGAACGTGAATTGGCATCTATGTTTGGTGTGCAAAGTATTCCGTCGTTATTGTTTGTACCTGTTGAAGGTCAACCTCAGATGGCTATGGGTGCACTTCCAAAAGCAACCTTTGAAAAGGCTATTGCTGATGTTTTGCTAGTTCAGAAACCAATAATCAATTAAAATAGTTTAGGTCAACAAATCTAGGATTTTCTCAAGCTGGATCCCCCGGGATCCTTTTATAAGTACTAATTTGTTTTCAAGAGGTTGTGTTTTTAGGTAGTTTAAAAGAAGTTCGACATGATCGAACTTCTTTTTTTCTGTCCGGTTTTTCGTATTCATAAATTGAGTACCAACCAGAAAAACGGCTGAAAAATTTTGGCATTCGATAAAATCTATAATTTTCTGGTGCTCTTCAACTGAGGTTTCTCCCAATTCAAGCATGTCTCCCAGAATAATACATTTGTTCCCGCTTTTAAGACCTGCAAAATTGACCAGGGCTGCCATCATACTGGTTGGATTGGCATTGTATGCATCCATTATGATCGTGTTTTTTTCTGCCTCGATTAATTGCGACCTGTTATTGGATGGACTGTAATCTGCCAATGCTTCCTGGATCAGCAGCGGATCAATTCCGAAATATTTTCCAACACAGGCAGCAGCAAGCAGATTTTCAAAATTATAATCACCAACCAGCTTCGATTTCAGATAAAGCCATCCTTTTGGAAAAAGAGCTTTAACTACAAGGTAATGATCCGTACTTGCCAGTTCTCCGGACATGAAATATTGAGTCGAGTTTCCATAACTTAACTGTTCCAGCCCTTTTGCCTGCTTTATTAACAATGGATTATCCGCATTAAGAAAACATTTGCCATTTTTCGTTCTCAGGAAATCATACAATTCTGATTTTGTTCGGATGACTCCTTCCAATGATCCGAATCCTTCCAGATGAGCCTTGCCGATGTTTGTAATTAATCCGAAGTCAGGATTTGCGATTTCACATAAAGTTCTGATCTCTCCGGGATGATTTGCTCCCATTTCAACCACTCCGAATTCGGTATTTCTGTCCATGGCCAGCAAGGTGAGAGGCACACCGATATGATTGTTTAAATTTCCCCGGGTGAAGACCACCGTGTATTTCAGGGAAAGAACAGCAGCCACGAGTTCCTTCGTGGTGGTTTTCCCGTTGGTGCCGGTAATTGCAAGAAGAGGTATGCCCAACTGGTCGCGATGGTACCGGGCTAATTGTTGAAGACACTGTAAGACATCGTCAACCACAAGAAACCGATCATCTGCTGCAAATGCTGATTCATCGATTACTGCAAATACAGCTCCTTTATGCAGAGCATCGGCTGCATAGGAATTTCCATTAAAATTAGATCCCTTCAGGGCAAAGAAAATGCTGTTGGCCGGAATGTTCCTTGAATCGGTGGTTACCAGCGGATGATCCCTGAAAATGGCATATAATTTTGATATTTCCATGCTTGGTATAAAAAAGAAAACCTCACTTTTTCAAATGAGGTTTTGTATTGTAAGTTTTAGTTGATTAAAATCCGTCGGGACTTCCAACGCGGGTCATAGCACAACGAAATCCCAAATCGCTGGCTGATTCTGTTTCCAGCCGGTATCTGCGGGTTCCTGGTGTTAACCAGTAAGGACGATCTTTCCAGCTTCCTCCTTTATAAACACGTGATTTATCAGAAATGAGTGAAGAGAATTGACCTTCCTTGTCGGATTGAACATACATCGAACTGGTTTTTGTTTTGTCTTTTTCTGCATTCCAGTCTTCACCTTCAATGATTTGTGATTTGTAGTCGCCATCGCTGAAATTTCTGTAATCAGCAATAGTATCTTTAACCAATTCCCCAAATTCATTACGAATCAGTTTGCCATCAGCGTCAGTTCTGTATTTGGTAAATGTATTTCCACGGAAAGGTTGAAATTCAGCAACATCGTTTGAAGATAACGGACGGTATACGTCACTAACCCACTCATTGACATTACCAGCCATACAATACAGGCCATAATCGTTAGGCTCGTAAGACATAACCGGAGCAGTAATATCTGCATTATCGTTTAAGGCCCCTGCCATTCCCATCATATCACCTCGTCCACGGGTAAAGTTAGCCATCATTCGGCCTTTGGTTTTCTTACTGTCATCACGCAAATGAGAACCATTCCAGGGATATAGTTTCCGGTCTGTTAACAATTCATCATCAGTATTTCCGACCAGACCAAGAGCTGCGTATTCCCATTCCGCTTCGGTAGGAAGCCGGTAATTCGGCAACAGGAGTCCATCTTCCCAGCGAACTCTCCGGATAGTACCTGAAGCATCTGTCAGAGGTTTTTTGCCTTCAGTGCCCTGAAACATTCCTGCCAGAAAGGTTTCGGTTGTGAATACATTTTGTCCGCTTTGTGTATTGTCGGGGGCAATAATGCCTTTGTCAATCAGTATTTTTTCGTTTACGCGATCAGTTCTCCATTTGGAATAAGCGTCGGCCTGCTTCCATGAAACACCGACAACAGGATAATTTCCATAAGCCGGGTGGCGCAGGTAATTGGAAATGTAAGGCTCATTATATGCAAGTTCTTCTCTCCAAACCAGGGTATCCGGAAGAGCAGTTTTATATTTATCCGGGAATTCCGGATAAACTCTTCCCAACCAGAATAAATATTCCCGGTAATCGAGGTTCGAAACCTCTGTTTCATCCATATAAAACGAAGCAACGGTTACTCTTCGTGGAATATTATTCCAATCAAACATCACATCCTGCTCGACTCGTCCCATGGTGAACGTTCCACCCTGAATAAATTTTAAACCCTGTCCAGTTTCCTGTGAGTATCCGTTATCTGCCTGAAATCCACCGTTTTCCGGGTCGCCAAACGCCCATCCTGTTGAATGAGATTCACCTGAGCGACCTTTTGTGCCTTTTCCAATCAATCCGCATCCTGCTATTAGTGCAGCAAGACCAAATAACATTATAGATCTAAATTTCATTGTTTTTCTTCTTTTCTGTTATTTAAAAGGTTCACAAATATAACTAAATAGTTGAATTGTTATTGTTCAGATAACCAATCTTTTTTAACATTAAATTGTTTCTTATGTACATTTTTACTTCGGGTTTTAATTACAAGCCTGAATTTTATTTGCTTTGAAAAACATCAGGTCATACTATTACCGCAAGCCGACCGTTTATGATCCTGTAATAAATTAACTCAAGAATGTACAAAATATTACTTTTTTGTATCCTGTTTTTTTTCGCCGCTACCAGTTGGTCAGTTGATTTTCACCGAAAAATCAGCTGGAACCATCAAAATCAGCCTGCCGGATTAAAGGGAAATACACCGATAGGATTTGCAGGAAGCATTGTACAGGATCAAACAGGGCTCCCTTTTTGGTTTGAAAGTTATGAAATTAACGGGATTGATGCTGATGTTGTTGTAAAAAATGCTGTATTTGAGTTGGTTCGGGATTCGTCATTCTCTTTTAATTCAATTACCGAAAGTAATCTTCAGTTTCATACAGAAATTGGGAATTCTTCAGGGAAGTCTTTTCTGAGGCTTACCATTTCTCCTTTCGTAAGACGAAATAATCAGATCATGAAATTAGTCTCCTTTACAGTTTCAGTAACTGAGACCATGAATCCGTTAAAATCGGCCCAGGCCGCTTATCCCTGGAAAACAAGTTCTGTTCTTGCTTCCGGGAAATGGATCAGGATTAAAACAAAAAGCAAAGGAATCTACAAGATTTCGCTTGATCAGCTTAAATTATGGGGATTTACTAATCCTGATCAGGTTTCGATGTATGGGAATGGAGGATATATGCTGCCGGTTTTGAATAAGGAGACCCGTTTTGATGACCTGACTGCCTATCCGATCTGGAAAGGGAAAGATAACAATGGAAAAGACTGTATCTTTTTTTATGCCTCAGGAAATATTCAGTTTAAACAGGATAATGGATCCGGCTCTTTTACTCATCAGCAAAATTATTATGCTACTGAAAATTACTTTTACCTGACTGATCAGGGAACTGCACGACTCCCTGGTAAAATGAACGAAGTGACTGAACCTGCCGGCCAGTCAGTTTATTCGTTTCCAAATTATTTATTGTATGAAAAAGAGATTTACAACCTGATTTCTTCAGGGAGCCGTTGGTTTGGAGAGCAGTTTAATGCGGGTGCAACAAAAACGATCAGCTTGTCAATGGATAATCCTGACCTGACAAAACCTGTCCGCTTTTCTGTTTCAGCCGCCGGCAGATCTTCATCGACGAATTCTATGAACATCGGGTTGAATGGAAAATCAGTATATGATATTTCGTTCAAATCGGGTGATGTCAGCGATCCGACAGTCTACTACGCTGATGATCAGATCGTCGGATTTTCCGAAAATATACCCTCGAAAAATATTTCAGTCAAAATGACATACAATGCCTCGAACAGTTCTTCGGAAGCCTGGCTCGATTATGTGGCAATTAATTACCAGAGTCTTTTGGTTGTGAATTCCGATGTTTATTCCTTCAGGGGCAGAGGAGTTAACGCGCAGAACTCTGTTTCTGAATTTGTGCTGAGTGGTGCTGCAGCTACCACAAAAATACTTGATGTTACTGACCTCAATGAAACGTATGAAATGCCCGCTACTTATTCAGATGGTCAGCTGAAATTTAAGTCAAACTCATCCGGATACCGTGAATATGTTGCATTTAATCCGGGAGGAACAATTCCGGCACCTGAATGGGTTGGAGCAGTAGCCAATCAGAATTTGCATGCAACCGATCTCTCCGAAATGATTATTGTTTCAAATCCGGCCTTTTTGAGCGCTGCCAATGATCTGGCGAATTTTCACCGGTTAAGGGATCAGATGACCGTTCAGGTTGTCACTCCTGAAGTGATTTACAACGAGTTTTCAGGAGGCTTGCCCGATCCTTCCGGTTTCCGGAATTACTTCAGGATGTGTTATGACCGGGGCAGACAAAATGGGAAAAACACCTTGAAATACATTCTGCTGATGGGCGACGGTACATATGACAACCGCAATATCAAGGCTAAAAACCTCAACCTGATGCCAACCTATCAATCGGAGAATTCACTTTCACCAACTGAATCATTTGTTACCGATGACCTTTTTGTTTTTCTCGATGAGAATGAAGGTGGATATTTTGGAACAGTTGATTTGGGAATTGGGCGGATTCCTGCCCGAAGTCTTGAAGAAGCAGAAATTGTCGTTGATAAAATCAAAAATTACCAACAGCCGGAGACCATGGGAAACTGGCGGAACGTAGTCACTTTTATTGGCGATGATGAAGATAACAGTACACATATGGAACAGGCCGAAGATCTGGCCATATTTGTGAATAAAACTTATCCGTCATTTTTTACCGATAAAATTTACTTTGATGCTTACAAGCAGATTTCATCTTCAGGAGGTGAAAAATACCCGGATGTAACCGATGCGATCAATAACCGGGTGAAACAGGGAGTTTTGGTTATGAATTATACCGGCCATGCCAATGAGAAGAATCTGGCTGCCGAAAATGTTCTCGATATCGGAAATATTAATTCATGGACCAATTACAATCATCTGCCGGTTTTTGTAACAGCGACCTGCGAATTCAGCCGGTTTGATTCAGACGAAACTTCAGCAGGTGAATACATCCTGTTTAATCCAAGAGGCGGGGGAGTGGGACTTTTCTCAACTACCCGGCTGGTATATTCGGGCGCCAATTTTGTGTTGAACAGCAAGTTTTTTAAATACATCTTCGAAAAAGATCCGCTGGGGAATAACCTTCGGCTGGGTGATGTGATGCGCCTGGCGAAGGCGGCATCAAATACCGGGATCAACCAGCTGAACTTTTCTTTACTTGCCGATCCGGCCATGCGCCTGGCTTATCCCAATTACCAGGTGAAGACTACAAGTGTTGGCGGGAAAAACGTAGAAACGGAAACAGATACCATCCGGACTCTTTCGGTTGTTACTGTTAAAGGATTTGTGGCTGATAACAAAGGCCGCAAACTGACTTCGTTCATTGGTGAAATTATTCCAACCGTTTACGACAAGGCCATGCAGGTTGAAACACTTGGAAATGCAGGACAGCCGAAAATGAGTTATACACAGCAAAACAGTATTATATACCGTGGACTGGCAAGTGTGAAAAACGGGGATTTTGAATTTTCATTTTTTGTACCTAAAGATATTTCATATAAACCAGGCAAGGGTAAAATTTTGTATTATGCCTACGATGAATCACTTGATGCACAAGGTTATTTTGATGGTTTTTATATCGGTGGATCGACGAATACCTCTATCGCAGAGTCGAATGGACCTGAAATCGAATTGTTTATGAACTCCGAATCGTTCAAAGACGGCGGAACCGTAAGCGCCAGTTCGGTTTTACTGGCAACGATTCGTGACGCGACCGGAATAAATACAGCCGGTACCGGAATCGGACATGATATTACAGCCATCCTGGATGGAGATTATTCCAATATTATCGTTTTGAATGATTATTTTCAGGCAGACAAAGACAGTTATACCACCGGAAAAATAGTTTTCCCGTTTACTGAATTAGCTGAGGGCAAACATACACTTACGGTTAAGGTATGGGATGTTTTAAACAATTCTTCGGAAAAGGAAATACGTTTTGTGGTCAAAGATGATTTCCGGATTGAAAAGGTCGCCTGTTATCCCAACCCGATGAAGACTGAAACCCGTTTTGTATTTACCCACAACCAACCCGATGAAACCTTCGATGTAAATCTGGAAGTTTTTCAAAGTACAGGATCCCGGATCGATTTATTCAAGGCTACTGTAAGTTCACAGGGAACAGAAAGCCTGCCCCTGGTCTGGATTCCTGCTGAAAGACAGGTGAAAATGAAGCCGGGAGTTTACATTTACCGTTTAAGTGTCGCCACAAATGACGGGAAAATGAGCAGCGGATCGGGCCGCCTGGTGGTTATTTATCCTTAAAAAACAATCCTTGTCACCAAACTGTTATACTTTTTTCCAATTAGCTTCGTTTAGCTTTTTAGTTTATCTGATGACAGAACACGCTTACAAACGCATATATTTGCAAATTCAAAAATTGAACGATTAAATATGAAGAAATTCACACTGTTGCTGACTGTAATTCTGGCAGGAATATTTACACCTCACGCATACGCACAAAAAACATCCACTACCGGGGCCAATACCATCACTACCGGTGTTCCATTTTTAACTATTGCTCCCGATTCCCGTGCCGGAGCAATGGGAGATGCCGGAGTAGCCACTTCTGCTGATGTAAATTCACAGCACTGGAATCCTGCTAAATATGCATTCGCCCTGAGTGAAATGGGAATAGGTTTATCCTATACACCCTGGTTGCGAAATCTGGTTTCTGATATTAACCTGGCGTATCTGGTTGGTTATAAACGGCTTGATGATCAGCAAACAGTGAGTGCCTCATTGCGGTATTTTACCCTGGGCGATATCTCCTTCATGAGTGAAGCCGGAGAATCACTGGGTAACCAAAGTCCTAATGAATTTGCAATCGATCTGGGTTATTCCAGGCTACTTTCTGATAATTTTTCGGGTGCTGTAGCGATTCGGTATATTCGATCTGACCTTACCGGAGGGCAACTGGTCGGTGGTGTGGAAACTCATGCCGGAAATACGTACGCTGCCGATGTGGCTTTCTATTACCAGAAGGAAATCCGGGTTAACCGGAAACAATCGGTTTTGGGGGCAGGTATTGATATCTCAAACATTGGTGCTCCAATTTCATATACTGACGGTGAAACCAAGGATTTTATACCTACAAACCTGAAATTAGGTCTTTCTTATAAGACTGAAATGGATAAATACAATACCATTACTTTTGCTTTCGATGCCAACAAATTGCTGGTACCCACACCGGATACGACTAATGTGGATATCATTACCGGAATGATATCCAATAAATCAGTAGTTGCCGGTATTTTCAGTTCTTTTGGTGATGCCCCGGGTGGTATGGCAGAAGAATTTAAAGAGATTAATTTTGCAGTTGGTGCCGAATACTGGTACAACAATCAGTTTGCATTGCGTGCAGGTTATTATTATGAAGATGCTACCAAAGGTAACCGTAAGTTTTTTACTGCCGGAGCTGGTTTGAAAATGAATGTTTTTGCCCTCGATTTCTCCTACTTGTTACCAATAGCGCAAAATAATCCGCTGGCCAATACCCTCAGGTTTACTTTGTCATTCGATTTTGAAGCCTTTAAGAAGCAACGAAAATAATCCTAAAAATGAATTTCAGGATTGGATACGGTTACGATGTGCACCGTTTAGCTGAAGGTGAAACCCTATGGTTAGGCGGAGTTTTAATTCCCCACACCAAGGGCACCGTAGCTCATTCTGATGGTGATGTACTCATTCACGCCCTCTGCGACGCCATGCTGGGTGCTTCCAGTATGGGCGATATCGGGCGTCATTTCCCGGATACTTCCGAAGAATATAAAAATATTGACAGCAAAATTCTGTTGCTAAGGACGAATGAACTCATCGCAACCAAACACTACCGGGTCGGAAACCTGGATATTACGGTGGCTGCACAACAACCCAAACTGAAACCTTTTATTCCTGAAATGGAAGAAACGATCGCACGAATTCTGGGAATAGATGCAGATACAGTTTCAATCAAAGCCACCACTACGGAAGAACTGGGATTTGAAGGCAGGGAAGAAGGGATTTCGGTTCATGCGGTAGTCATGCTGGAAAAAATAATTTGAAATTATGAAAACATTAGTCATCGGGGCAAGCGAAAACCCTGAACGTTATTCATTCAAAGCCATCAGTGCTTTGATTTCACATCATCATCAGGTAGTTGCCCTTGGTCTGCGCAAAGGCAAGGTGGCCGGTGTCACGTTCGATACCGAAAAAAAAACCTATGAAAATATCGATACAGTTACCCTTTATGTCGGGCCACAGAATCAGGCGGAATACTTTACTTATATTATCAGTTTAAAACCACGGCGTGTTATTTTTAATCCGGGGACTGAAAATCCGGCGTTTATTACTCAGTTAAAGTCTGCGGGTATCTATCCTGAAATAGCCTGTACACTTGTATTATTAGCCACCGGACAATACGAATAATGGAAACGATTATTTCAAAGCAGGAATTTGATGAACTTCTGGCAGAAAATGACGCCGTATTGGGTTATTTTTCAACTGAAATCTGTTCCGTATGCAAAGTACTGAAGCCAAAAGTTATCGAAATGGTCACGGAGAATTTTCCGAAAATGAAAATGGTTTTTGTTGAATCGGATAAATTACCTGAATTGGCGGCTCAGAACCGTGTTTTTGCGGCGCCAACGGTTATCGTTTTTTTTGCAGGCCGTGAAACGATCCGCAAAAGCCGCGCATTCGGAATCAATGAACTGAAATCCGAAATTCAGCGTCCGTATTCAATGTTATTCGAATAAGCCATCCATCAGCTTTTCATCGGTCAGGTTTGGAATGGTCACCCTCAGATTCGGATTGTCAAGCATCGCCCGTTTAATGGCGAATAAGGCGGGTTCATTCCTCGCCCAGCTCCGTCGGGCAATACCATTGTTGACATCCCAGTGAAGCATTTGTTTGAGTCTGCGGTCAGCGTCATCCGAACCATCCATCAGCATGCCGAATCCACCGTTGATGACTTCTCCCCATCCAACACCACCGCCATTGTGGATAGAAACCCATGTCGCCCCGCGAAACGAATCTCCAATCACATTCTGTATCGCCATATCAGCCGTAAATGCTGATCCGTCGTATATGTTGGAAGTTTCCCTGAAGGGAGAATCCGTGCCGGAGACATCGTGATGGTCGCGGCCCAGGACGATTGGCGCGCTGATGATTCCATCACGGATGGCCTGATTGAATGCCTCTGCAATTTTCATTCGACCTTCACAGTCGGCATACAGAATACGGGCCTGTGAACCCACTACCAGTTTATTCTTTGAAGCTTCTGCAATCCAGTGGATGTTATCCTGAAGCTGGTTTTTTATTTCAGAAGGAGCGTCACCGGCTATTTCAATCAGAACCTGATGTGCAATTTCATCCGTTTTCTGAAGGTCTGCCGGATTACATGAAGAACAGACCCACCGGAAGGGTCCGAAGCCGTAATCGAAAAACAAAGGACCCATGATGTCCTGAATGTATGATGGATACGTGAAACTTCCATCAGGTCGGGTTACCACGGCCTGGGCACGTTTGGCTTCCAGTAAAAATGCATTTCCGTAATCCCAGAAATACATGCCATTCTCTGACACAATGTTAATTGCATCGACCTGGCGACGCAGGCTTTCATGGACTTTATCCCGGAAAAGATCCGGATTTTCGGCCATCAGCTGATTCGATTCTTCCAGGCTTAAGCCAACAGGATAATAACCACCGGCATACGGATTATGCAGTGAAGTCTGATCAGAACCCAGATCAACGGAAATATTTTCACGGGCCAGTTTTTCCCACAAATCAACCACATTTCCCTGGTAGGCCAACGAAACAGCCTCTTGGTTCCTGCTGGCCTCCAACATCCTGTTAATCAGAAGATTTAAATCTTCATAAACCTCATCTACCCAGCCCTGCTGATAACGTACAGCTACTGCTTTGGGATTTATTTCCGCAATTACGGCAACCATCCCGGCAATTACGGTAGCTTTGGGTTGTGCGCCTGACATGCCTCCCAATCCTGAAGAAACGAATATTTTCCCTGCAATTTTCCCATCGCCATTCATCCTTGCAGCATTCATCAGGGTGATGGTGGTTCCGTGTACAATTCCCTGCGGTCCGATGTACATAAACGAACCTGCGGTCATTTGGCCGTATTGCGAAACACCCAGTGCATTCATACGTTCATAATCGTCGCGACCTGAATAATTTGGTATAACCATACCGTTGGTCACCACTACCCGTGGAGCATCCTTGTGCGAGGGAAATAGTCCCATCGGATGTCCGGAGTACATCACGAGCGTCTGTTCTTCGGTCATTTCCGACAGGTATTTCATGCACAGCCGGTACTGTGCCCAGTTCTGGAATACCGCTCCGTTTCCGCCATAGGTTATTAATTCATGCGGATGCTGAGCTACGGCATCATCCAGATTGTTCTGAATCATCATCATGATGGCTGCCGCCTGTTTCGACTGATGAGGATAATCTTCGAGTGGACGGGCCTTCATTTCATAATCCGGACGAAAACGGTACATGTAAATCCGGCCGAATTGCTGCAATTCATCCAGAAACTCGGGTGCCAATATGACATGGTGTTCAGGATTGAAATAGCGCAGTGCATTTTGAACGGCCAATCGCTTTTCGGTCCGGCTTAAAATGTCTTTTCGCCTCGGAGCGTGGTTTATAGCCTTATCGTAGGATTTATTATCCGGAAGTTGAGATGGAATTCCTTCCTGAATGGCTGATTTAAATTCGGCAGTTTTCATAGTTGTTGAATTGTGGTTCACCTTTTGAACATGAACGTATAACGGCAAAATTGCAACATTCCCCGATATTTTGCTGTATGTTTACAACAGTTTTGCAACATTTGCAACCCTTATATTTGTCATTGATTGTTCAGTATTATACAAATTGGGATTAATATTTTAAAAGAAAATAAAATGAAAAAAACATGGATTATTCTGGCAGTAATTGCCGTCGTACTTTTACTGACCTATTCGTCGGTGAAAAATTCATACAACAGTATGGTCAGTATGGAAGAAGGAGTGACTGCACAATGGTCGCAGGTTGAAAACGTATACCAGCGTCGTTCCGATCTGATTCCAAACCTGGTTAATACCGTTAAAGGATATGCCGATTTTGAAAAGGAAACGCTGACACAGGTGATCGAAGCGCGTGCAAAAGCAACTTCGGTAAATATTAGTCCGGACAAACTGGATGCTCAGTCTTTGCAGAATTTTCAACAGGCTCAGTCAGGTCTGTCGTCTGCTTTAAGCAGACTGATGGTTGTAGTCGAAAAATATCCTGATCTGAAAGCCAACCAGGGCTTCCTGGATTTGCAGGCTCAGCTCGAAGGGACAGAAAACCGGATAACCGTTGAACGCATGAAATTCAATGAAAGTGCTCAGACGTACAATACATTCATCCGTACGTTCCCAAAATCAGTTTTTGCAGGAATGTACGGATTCGAAAAGAAAGCCTATTTTGAGGCTGATAAAGGTGCGGAAAAAGCTCCGCAGGTTCAGTTTTAGAAAAAGCTTCTGACTTCTGGCTGCCGTTTGCCGGCGCCGGAAGCAGTTATTCTTCACTCATTGTAAACATTCACCAGGGACACCATTAATATCAAAGAAAATGTCAGTTGAAAATTTTTTCAGTAAAGAAGAAAAGAAACAGATTACCGATGCAATTTCAGAAGCTGAACTGAATACTTCAGGAGAAATCAAATTGCATATGGAAGGTCGTTGTAATTTGGATGTACTCGACCGTGCAGCTTATGTTTTTGCCAAACTCAAAATGCATGAAACAGAAGAACGCAATGGTGTTTTGTTTTACCTGGCCGTTTACGATCATAAATTTGCCATTCTGGGTGATGCCGGGATTAACCACCTTGTTCCGGAGAATTTCTGGGATAAAATCAAGGAAAACATGCTTGTACTTTTTAAAGAAGGAAGATTTGCTGACGGATTATCACAGGGAATACTGATGGCAGGCGAGCAGTTAAAAGCTAATTTCCCCTATCAGAAGAACGATGTTAACGAACTTTCGGATGAAATATCTTTCGATAAAAACTTATAACCATGAAGCAAATCCTGCTATCAATATTTCTTCTTATTCTTGTCTTTCCCGGTTTTGCACAGGATATTCCTGAACGGCCCAATCCACCCCGGCTGGTCAATGATATGGCCAATGTACTTTCCGATCAGGAAGAACAGCAACTGGAATCAGAGCTTGTTCAATTTAATGATCAGACTTCTACCCAAATCGCAATCGTCACTGTTCCTAACCTGAACGGCTATGATATTTCCGATTTTTCGTTTAAGATTGGTGAAAAATGGGGCGTTGGCCAAAAAGGGAAAAATAATGGCATCGTAGTCGTTTTCAAGCCAAAGGTCGGAAATGAGAAAGGTCAGGTTTTTATAGCCATTGGTTATGGTTTGGAAGGTATTATCCCCGATGCCGTCGCCAACCGGAATGTAGTGGATTTTGAAATGCTCCCAAGGTTCAGGGAGAATGATATTTATGGCGGATTATCAGCCGGAACAAAAGTTTTAATGAGCTTAGCTCTCCAGGAATATACGGCAGCAGATTATCAGAAAAAAACCGAAAAAGGTAAGTCAGATCCGGGCGGAGCTTTTATTCTGGTCATGCTTATCATCATTGTATTAATCTCCTTATTCAGAGGAGGCCGCAGACGTCATTACAGCGGCGGCAGTAGTCTGCCTTTTTGGGTTGCCATGGGTTTGATGGGGAGTAGTCGTGGAGGAGGCTCTTTTGGTGGATTCTCCGGCGGCGGCGGCGGTGGTGGTTTCGGTGGCTTCGGCGGTGGCGGCTTCGGCGGTGGAGGTGCCGGCGGAAGCTGGTAGCGAACATGCATGAATACAGAACTAAAAAGCATAAAAAAACCTTCAGGAGAAATTCTGAAGGTTTTTTTTATGCTTTTTAGAAAAAGAATTTAATCAACTACAGTTTCTATCTGATCTAAAATATCCTTATCGACCAGGATTCGGCCGCAATATTCGCAAACGATAACTTTTTTGCGTGAAGCAATGTCCATCTGGCGCTGAGGCGGAATTTTATTGAAGCAACCTCCGCAGGCATCACGCTGAACGGTTACAACAGCCAGGCCGTTGCGGGCGTTTTTGCGAATACGTTTGAACGCAGTCAGCAAACGTGCTTCAATGTTGCTTTCAATTTTTTCTGCTTTTGATTTCATCCGCTCTTCTTCGATCTGAGTTTCAGCAGTAATTTCTTCCAGCTCACGTTGTTTGCGGTCCAGATCTTCGAGACGTTCTTTCAGGAGGGCTGCCGATAAACCAATGCCTTCTTTTTTACTGGCAAGTTCCGTAATAAATTCCCGGATACGTTTCTCTGACAATTCCATTTCGAGTTTCTGAAACTCAATTTCCTTGCTCAACGAATCAAATTCGCGGTTGTTCCGAACATTGTTTTGTTGTTCGGTATATTTTACGATCAGACTTTCGGATTCCTTAATGGAGATTTTCTTGTTGTGAATCGCCGTTTCCAAATCTTTGATATCATCTTCGTAGTTGCTTACACGGGTTTTTAAACCTGTAATCTCGTCTTCCAAATCCTGCACTTCCAATGGTAATTCTCCACGCAGAGTTTTGAATTTATCAATTTCAGAAACAACATTTTGCAGTTCGTATAACGCTCTTAGCTTTGAACTGATTGGCACACTTTTGTTTTCGTCTCTACCGTACTGTGAATTCATACTTATAGTTGTTTAACTTAAATCAAATGAGGTAACTTACCGGGTTTGTACTGAAATCCGATAAATGGACTGCAAATTTAGGGAATTTTTTTGTAAGTAATTCATAAAAAACTTCTTTAGTGAACTGTTCGCTTTCATAATGCCCGATATCAGCAATTATTAGTTGTTGTTCGGCATCAAAAAACTGGTGATATTTGAAATCTCCTGAAATATAGATATCGGCTTTTTGAATCATTGCTATGTTCAGGTAAGTACTTCCAGAACCTCCGCATACAGCCACTCTGCTGATCGGTTTCCCCAGCAAACGGGTGTGTTTTACAACCTGGCAGTTAAATGTTTCTTTCAGTTTCCTGAGGAATTCCATTTCATCCATTGGGACTGAAAGTTCGCCGATCATCCCGATTCCTGCCTGTAAATACTCATTATCCAGGGGGTAAACATCCCATGCAACTTCTTCATAGGGATGGGCATCCAGAAGAGCCTTTATGACCCTGGATTGAATATGTTTTGGGAATATGGTCTCAATCCGGGTTTCTTCTTCGAAATGAAGTTTATTTTTTTCGCCAACGAATGGATTAGCCTGCTCATTTCCCATGAAACTTCCTGTTCCGGCCAGATTAAAACTGCATGAATCGTAATTGCCGATGTGCCCTGCTCCTGTGTTAAATAATGCACTTCTGACTTTTTCGGCCTCACGGGTTGGCACAAAAGTAACGAGTTTCTTCAGATGGTTTGGTATTGGAACCAATATCCGGCAATTACGGATTTCCAGCTTTTCGCATATTTTGCTGTTTACACCGCCGAAAATGCTATCCAGGTTCGTATGTGCTGCATAGATGGCAATGTCATTTTTAATTGCTTTGGCCACACATCGCTCCATATAGGTTTTCCCGTTCAGCTTTTTTATTCCGCTAAAAACGATGGGGTGATGAGCAACAATGAGGTTCAGTTTTTTGCTGATGGCTTCATCCAGAATTTCTTCCGTGATGTCGAGTGTGATCAGCAGGCCTGAAATTTCATCATCCGGATGCCCGATAATCAGTCCGGCGTTGTCGTACGACTCCTGGAAAGCCAGTGGAGCAACGGATTCAATAAACTGTGTGATTAGTTTGAGTTGCATGAAAAAAGAGGGATCGGTTGTTTTGTTTTAATTACTTAATCAAGTGATTTTAATCGCAAAAAGAATATTGGATAATCAACTGAAAACAAAAAATCAGCAAGGTGTATTTCAGTGTTCCTTATTTCTTATTCGTTGTTTCTTAATTTTTTATCATTTTATTTAATCCTGGCTTCTTCCGCCTGTCCTATGAAAATCTCAGACTGCCTTACAGTGCGTCTTTAATGTCAAGAAGGCTTTGTTTGATCTCCTGAAGCCTGCTGACGACTTCAAAGTTCTGGATTGTATCTTCTTTATTATCCTTTAGTTTTTTTTGCGCTCCCTTAATGGTCATTCCTTTATCTTTTAGGAGATGGTAGATGATCTTAAGGTTTCCGATGTCCTCTGTGGTAAACATCCTGTTGCCCTTGTTATTTTTGTGGGGTTTCAGAATGTCGAACTCATTTTCCCAGAAACGAATGTTCGAAGTATTGACATCAAACATTTCAGCTACCTCGCTGATTGAATAAAAGACTTTCTCAATTTTGGGTTTTTTATAGGGCACAGCGAATTGTATTAATCGAAAGTTTGACCAATGTTGGATGAGATGCTTACCATCTTTTCATATTCCTGTGCATTTAAATCTTTGAAATAGTAATATTGCGGATTGACCGGTGATCCATTCTTGTGCACTTCGTAATGGACATGGGGCCCGGTTGAAGTTCCTGTATTACCGACATAACCAATAATACTTCCACGTTTAATCTGTTCCCCGATTTTTACATTGAATCCGCTTAAATGAGCATACAGCGTTTCATAACCGAAGCCGTGATCAATCATGATCCATTTTCCGTAACCACCGCCGATAGACTGAACATCCTTCACGATGCCATCACCGGTAGCACAGACTTTAGTGCCAATTTGCGCTGTAAAGTCCATCCCGTAGTGGAATTGTTTGATTTTATAAATGGGGTGAATCCGAAAGCCCCAGCCAGAGGCAGTACTTTTGAGCGATTTATTGGAAATAGGCATGATGGCCGGCATGCTGGCCACTAACTTTTCCTTGTTAAGGGCCAGATTCATTACTTCATCGTACGACTTGACCTGTATATAGGCTTGCTTTGACAAAATATCCAGTTTTTCGGCTGTTTTGATTACCAATTCGGCATTGTCAAACGATTCAAGCCGTGAGTATTTGTTCACTCCACCAAATCCGGCTCTCCGAATGGTTGAAGGAATCGGATTACTTTCAAAAATCACACGGTACAAATTGTTGTCGCGCTGTTCAATATCATCCAAAACTTTTTCAACCCGGGTAAGGTCTTTGTAAAGCAATTCGTATTGGGTCAACATTCGTTCGTTTTCCTTATGCAGATTACGCATGCGCGGTGATTCGTAGAATTGCAGAATTCCAACTGCAACAAGCACCGAAGTAACTAATGTAGTTGAAAATAAGGCTAAAAAACGCTTTAGTTTGGTTTTGAAACTTATTACGATTTTGTCGTAGCTAAGTGTGTGATAATTAAATCTGTACTTGACTTTCGCCATAAAACAGGATTAATGGAATTTATTCTTCGACTTGTAACAAATTTAAGTATTTAATCTAACTTTGCAAGATTTTGAAAATTCCGGTTATTTATAAACTGCAAAGCTAGTCTTTCCGGTGAAAATAAATAATGAGCTTGTACCATTTGGGGATTTTTAACAATTTTTAAAGGATTGTAAAAGGGCACGAAGTTGAACTTTTAATGCAGCTTTGTAGTTGGTTTTACGATTTTCAGTGAAGATTTGTCTGCCAATACAGGAGATTGAATCATTGATTTAGAAGATTTTAACAGGAAATACATACTCAACACATGAATTCAAAGGAAATCAGAAAAGCGTTTTTAGATTTTTTTGCCGGTAAAGAGCATCAGATCGTGAGCTCGGCGCCAATGGTGGTTAAAAATGATCCGACATTGATGTTTACCAATGCCGGAATGAACCAGTTTAAGGATATTTTCCTTGGCAATCAGCCAGCCAGGAGTGTACGGGTTGCCGATACTCAAAAGTGTCTGAGGGTTTCAGGGAAGCACAATGATCTGGAAGAAGTTGGCCACGATACTTATCACCACACCATGTTCGAAATGCTGGGAAACTGGTCGTTTGGTGTTTATTTCAAGGAAGATGCAATCAACTGGGCCTGGGAATTATTGCATGATGTCTTAAAAATTCCGGCCGACCGGATGTATGCATCAGTTTTTGAAGGAAGTGCCGAAGATAAGCTGGAACGCGATTCCGAAGCATTCGATCTTTGGCGGAAATTCCTTCCTGAAAATCAGATCATCAACGGAAGTAAAAAAGATAATTTCTGGGAGATGGGTGATACAGGCCCTTGCGGTCCTTGCTCCGAAATTCATGTCGACTTGCGCGATGATGACGATCGTTCGAAAATCCCGGGAAGTCAACTGGTCAATAAGGACAATCCGTTGGTCATTGAAATCTGGAACCTGGTTTTTATCCAGTTTAACCGGAAATCCGACGGAAAACTGGAAGAGCTTCCTGATAAACACGTCGACACGGGAATGGGATTTGAACGTCTGTGTATGGTTTTGCAGGGTAAAAAATCGAATTACGACACCGATGTTTTCCAGAATACAATATTGAAAATTGCTGAACTGAGTTCTAAAAAATACGGCGGATACCAAAAGGCAGATATTGCCATGCGTGTTATTGCCGATCATTTGCGTGCTATTTCATTTTCGATTGCTGATGGACAGTTGCCCTCAAACAACAAGGCAGGCTATGTGATCCGACGGATTCTGCGTCGTGCTGTCCGTTACGGTTATACTTTTCTGGACTTCAAAGAACCATTTATATACAAGCTGGTTGAAGTGCTGAAGGAAAACATGGGCGATGCATTCCCTGAACTGGTTTCCCAACAGGGACTGATTGAGAATGTAATCCGGGAAGAGGAAGAATCTTTTCTCCGGACACTGGAAACCGGCATTCGTCTGCTCGATGACCTGGTAGCCAAAGCTAAAGCTGCCGGGAAAACTGAAATCAGTGGCGAAAATACCTTCACCCTTTACGACACTTTTGGATTCCCGTTTGACCTGACCAGCCTGATTCTTCGTGAAAAAGGCATGTCGGTGGATGAGGAAGGGTTCAATTCAGAAATGGAAAAACAGAAAGTTAGATCGAGAAATGCTGCTGCCCAGGAGACTGATGATTGGGTGGAGCTGAAAAAAATTGAACAGGTTGAATTTGTAGGTTACGATCAGCTTGAATGTGAGGTGAATATTTCACGTTACCGCAAAGTGACTCAAAAAAACAAAGTATTTTATCATCTGGTATTCGACAAAACTCCGTTTTACGGAGAATCCGGAGGGCAGTCCGGCGATAGCGGGTACATCGAAGCCGGCAATCAGAAAACGGTCATCCTCGATACACTCAAAGAAAACAACCTGACCATTCATATTGCTCCAAAACTTCCGGTCAATCCGGCTGCTGTCTTCAGGGCAGTAGTTGATGTCAGGAAACGGAAGCTCACGATGAACAATCATACGGCAACACACCTGCTCGACCAGGCTTTGCGCGAAGTCCTTGGCACACACGTGGAGCAGAAAGGTTCGCTGGTAAACAGTGAATACCTGCGGTTTGACTTTTCGCATTTCCAGAAAGTCTCGAAAGAAGAACTTGACCGGATTCAAACCCGCGTCAATGAGCTGATTCGTAAAAATCTGGTTTTGGAAGAAAACCGGTCGGTTGCTTTTGACCAGGCCAAAGAGTTGGGGGCAATCATGCTTTTCGGCGAAAAATATGGTGATTTTGTGCGTGTTATCAAATTTGGCCAGTCTGTTGAATTGTGTGGCGGAACACATGTTCCTGCAACCGGTCAGATCGGTTTATTTCTAATAACTTCCGAAAGCGCCATCTCAGCCGGTGTTCGGCGTATGGAGGCTATAACTGCCGATCGTGCCGAAGAATTCGTAAAAAAACACCTCGATGAACTGGCGGAAGTGAAAGTTTTGTTCAGCAATACTCCAAACCTGAAAAAATCGGTTGAGGATGTGTTGGCCCACAACAGCCGTCTGCAAAAACAAATTGAAGAATTTGAACGCAAATCGGCTTCAGGAATTAAACAGGAATTGAAAAATAAAATTCAGCTCATCCATGGTGTCAGCGTGATTGCCGAAGTCATTCAGCTCGATTCGTCTCAGGCCGTTAAGGATCTGGCTTTTCAGCTGAAAGCTGAGGTTGATAATCTGTTTCTGGTGCTGGGTTCGGCTATTGGCGGAAAACCTACGATTACCGTGATGATTGCTGATGACCTGGTCTCCGGAAAAGGACTGAATGCCGGAACAATTGTCCGCGAGGCTGCCAAAGAAATGCAGGGCGGCGGCGGCGGCCAGGCATTTTACGCAACAGCCGGAGGAAAAGACCTTGCCGGACTTTCGGCAGCTGTTGAAAAAGCAAAATCATTTGTAAAATAAGTGAAGTGGTAAAACATTTCCTTTGGAATATTTGTCGTTAACTGTTTGCATGCTGCCGGCCTTTGGTTTCTGACGGGACCATTTGCCGGATTTTGAACATTTTAAAATCCTGATAAAGGGATCTTATTTGAGCTCCGGATAAGATCCTTTTTTTGTAATTTTACATCCGGCAACCAATTCTTACGATGGAAAACATGGAAAACATTGAAAATATTGAAAAAGCTAAAGAAAGTCGTGGAAAACGGATTTTTCGAATTCTCTTGAAAACCGCTGCGGGATTTTTTGGATTGTCCTTCTTTTTTGTGGTATTTTTTCGGTTCGTTCCTGTGCCTGTTACTCCGTTGATGCTTATCCGCTGTGCTGAGCAGGTGTTCTCAGGAAAAGAAGTTCGTTTGAAACACGACTGGGTATCGATAGAAGAAATTTCCAAAAACCTTCCTTTGGCGGTCGTTTGCAGTGAAGATCAGAATTTTATGAACCACTCCGGATTTGACATGAAAGCCATCGAACGATCGATTGATGCTTCAAAAAAAGGAAATAAGCGACTTCGCGGAGCAAGCACTATTTCACAACAGACTGCTAAAAACGTCTTTTTGTGGCCAGGCAGAAGCTGGATCAGAAAGGGATTCGAAGTGTATTTTACCGTGCTGATTGAATTGGTGTGGAGCAAAGAACGAATCATGGAAGTATACCTGAACAGCATTGAAATGGGAAACGGTATCTACGGTGCCGAAGCAGCTGCCAGGTTTTACTGGAATACAAATGCCCAAAATCTTTCCCGAACCCAGGCTGCAACCATTGCCGCCATTCTGCCCAATCCGCGGAAATACAGTGCAAATCCACCCGGGCCCTATGTTCAGAGCCGTATAAACTGGATTGTTGCACAAATGAGCCGGTGGGGAACGCTGAAATTAGAATAAAAGAGTTTTTTTGTTCAATCGAATGACTCAATTGGGCTATTATCCAAACAATATTTGAATTTATTTCCAAAGATGACAACAGAACTGCCCTTCCTGCTGTTATATATCCCGTCCGGTTTATTCGGATATTTTTTTGACATAAAATTTAAATTCAGTATAGCTGATAAAATCTGATGCAATGAAACGAGCCATGAGAGAAAATTCTCACCCACATGAGAATGATTGTAATGGCGAGTTCCATGTGGCAAATGAAAATCAAATTATAAACACATGAAAAAACTTCTGAACTTCCTTTTCTCATTCCCGTTTATGGGCTTTTTATTACTGATTCTGGCTTTTTCGATGGCCATTGCAACCTTTGTTGAAAACAGTTTCGGAACCGAAGCTGCGAAAGGATTGATATATAATTCTTTCTGGTTTTCACTGATCTTTGTTTTTCTCGGTATGAATCTTCTGGTAAATTTTATCAGGCATAAAATGTACACCCGTCAGCGTATTGCTGTCGGGCTTTTTCATATTTCCTTTATTATTATTTTGATTGGTGCAGCCATTACCCGGTACATCAGTTTCGAGGGTGTGATGCACATCCGTGAAGGTGGGTCTTCTGACTTTATCCTTTCTTCGGAAGATTACCTGAATATTCAAAGTGGTGAACAGGTAGTCAGCGCTCCCGTTTTGTTTTCTGAACTCTCATATAAAAATTACAGTGAGAAAATTGTTGTTGGCGACCGAACGATCAGGATTAAATCCATTGGGTTTATTAAAAATGCGGTACGTACAGTAAGCGAAAATCCTTCAGGTTCCGAAATGATTGATTTTGTGATTTCGGAAGGACAGGGACGCGAAAATTTTGTTTTTGCAAAAGGGAACAAAATTAATCTCGGATCTTTATTGGTTGGTTATGAACTTCCAGTGGCAAACTTTCAATTTATAAGCCGCGGGGGTAGCCTGTTCCTGGTTTCAGACCGGCTGGTGGAAGTGCATTCGATGACTGGTGGAGAGTCTGAATTTATTCAGGCCAACGATACCGTTGCGGTTAAAACGATGCAACTGTACGCTTTTGACGGATACATGCTTTTGGTGAAGAAATTTTATAATCATGCTGTAATGAGTGTATCGAAAGATGCAACCGGAAATGCGGCCGAAGATGCCGTGATTCTTGAAATCAATGATGGCTCAACGAAGCAGGTAGTTAATTTAATGGGCCATCACGGTATGCGGGGAGAACCGTTTAATGCTGCTGTTGGTAAAACGAACATTGAATTTACATATGGAGCAATTCCTTATTATCTGCCCTTCTCGCTGCAGCTGACCGATTTTCAGCTGGAAAAATATCCCGGATCCGACAGTCCGGCATCGTTTGCCAGTGAATTGATTTTAAAGGATGTTGAACGAAATGTTTCGCGTAACGAAAGGGTTTTTATGAATAATACACTCAATTACCGGGGCTATAAATTTTTCCAGTCGTCGTATGATCAGGATGAAAAAGGCACTGTGCTTTCGGTGAATGCTGATCAGCTTGGAACCAGTGTTACTTACCTCGGATATTTCCTTCTTGGTCTCGGGTTTATCCTGGCCTTGTTTAGTAAACATTCCCATTTCCATTCGTTAATCCGCAATCTGAAAAAGTATTCAAAAGTTGCCGGCCTGGTGTTGTTTGGATTGCTGTTCCAAAATATAGGTTCAGCTTCGGCAAACAGTTCTGAAGTGGCGTCTATTCCCCGGATTGATCAGGCAGTCCTCGACGATTTCTCCAGATTATGGATTCAGGGAATGGATGGACGAATCGAGCCGGTTTCGACACTGGCATCCGAAATACTGCGCAAAGTCAGTCGTCAGTCAGATTTTAACGGACGTTCGCCGGAAGAGGTCATGCTCGGACTTCACCTGCATCCTGAACTGTGGAAAAATGTATCACTGGTGAAAGTAAGCGATGATCAGATCAAAGCTTTGCTGGGAGTAACCGAAACCCGGGTACCACTGACTGCTTTCTTCGACGATAATGGTGAATACAAACTGGTCGAAGCGGCTAAGGCAGCATTCAATAAAATGCCGGCTTTCAGGAATATGTTCGAAAAGGAAATCATCAATCTGGATGAGCGTGTAAATATCTGCTTCATGATCGTGAACGGTGATATGTTTGCACTTTTCCCGGGAGCGAACAAATCGGATAAATGGCTTTTCCCGGGCAGCTCCCCGGTAGGTTTGCCTTCAGCTGATTCGCTGTTCGTAAACCGTGGATTTGAACTGTTCAAAGAATCCTTAAATGGAACCGGTTCAATAAGCAGTCAGCAGATTCTGGCAAGTATAGCTGCTTTTCAGACCAGGTTCGGATCGTCTTACCTTCCGACCGAATCGAGAAAGGAAGTTGAAATATTTTATAATTCGTTGAATCCGTTTAAAAGAGTATTCCCGCTTTACCTTTTAGTCGGTTTTGTTATGCTGATTATTTTGTTTGTCAATATTTTCAGGCAAAAATCGATTGGAAAAAAAGTGCGGATTGGATTCACCGTGGTTATTGGACTTGGATTTCTGCTTCATACGGCCGGCCTTGTCTTACGGTGGTATATTTCAGGCCATGCGCCCTGGTCGAATGGTTACGAATCAATGGTTTATGTGGCCTGGGCATCCATGCTCGCCGGGATGATTTTTGGCCGGAAGTATCCGATGGTTCTTGGCACAGCAGCCATGCTTTCAGGAATTATTTTATTTGTGGCTCATCTGAACTGGATGAATCCGGAAATTACCCATCTCGTGCCGGTTCTGAACTCGTACTGGCTGATGATTCACGTGGCAATCATTACCGCAAGTTACGGCTTTATCGGATTGAGTGCCTTTATCGGATTGCTGGTTCTCATTTTATACAGCATCAGTAATTCCGAAAACAGCAATAATGTCAAAGGATTTATTCTTCAGCTTACAGCGATCAGCGAAATGTCGGTAACCATTGGTTTATACATGCTTACCATTGGCACTTTCCTTGGAGGAGTCTGGGCTAATGAAAGCTGGGGCCGATACTGGGGCTGGGACTCGAAGGAAACCTGGGCTTTGATTTCCGTTGTGATTTATTCGTTTATTGCACATATGCGCATGATTCCTTCGCTTAGAGGCATCTATAATTATACTGTTGCTTCAGTGATTGGTTTTTCATCTATCCTGATGACTTATTTTGGTGTCAATTATTATTTGAGCGGAATGCATTCATATGGTCGTGGCTCTGTCGATTCCGTTCACTGGTCGGCGTATGTCATTATTGCCGTCATTGCTGTACTGCTTTTTGTTTCCAATTTCAAGCAAAAAAGATTGAATCTCGAAAGTTAAAAATAGTACTATCTTTAAAGTCTTCTTAAACGACTAAACGATAAGACTATGGCAACTGAGGTGAAAAGAACTTTTGACATTCTGGAGCGATATCTTCAGGAATTTCCGAGAAAAGATGCATTGGGCGGAAAAAACAGTACAGATTGGTATGTATACAGTACTGCTGAATATGTTGAGAAATCGCATCAGTTTGCATTGGGATTAATGGCCTTAGGCCTGAAGAAAGGCGATAAAGTTGCAACAGTGACCAATAATCGTCCGGAATGGAATTTTGCTGATATGGGTATGGCCATGACCGGAATTGTGCATGTACCTATTTATCCTACCATTGGAGAAGACGAATACAGTTATATTCTGGAACATGCCGAAATAAAGTTGCTGGTTATCGGCGACCGTAAATTATACGAAAAATTAAGTCCGATTGTAGCCCAATTGCCTGAAATCACTCATGTATATTCATTTGATGAAATTGAAGGAGTCCGCAACTATGAAGAAATTATTCAGTTGGGAAAAAATCATCAGGCGGAACTTTCAGACGAACTGGAAAAAATAAAAAAAGATGTAGATCCGGATGATCTGGCAACAATTATCTACACTTCAGGTACAACAGGCGTTCCCAAAGGAGTCATGCTGACTCATACCAATCTGGTTTCAAATTTTGTAGCTCATTCCAAAATGCACAATTTGGGAAAGGATCACCGGGTGATTAGTTTTCTTCCGCTTTGCCATGTTTACGAACGCAGTGTAAATTACCATTTCCAATACAAAGGAATGGGCGTTTATTATGTGGGTAACCTGGGGCAAATTGTTTTGGCAATTAAAGAGATTAAACCACATATGTTTAACTCGGTTCCGCGATTGCTGGAACGGGTTTATGATGGTTTTGTGTCGAAAGGCAATGATTTGAAAGGGATCAAGAAGGTGATTTATTTCTGGGCCCTCAGCCTGACCCGTCATTTTGAGTACAACAAAAAATATAATTTCTTCCTGAAAATCCGCATAAAACTGGCTGATAAACTGATTTATTCGAAATGGCGGGAAGCCCTTGGAAATAATATTGTTTACATCGTTTCGGGAGGTGCGGCCCTGCAGCCGCGCATCGCCAGGGTACTGGGAATGGCTGGAATGCTGAACCTGGAAGGTTATGGACTTACCGAAACTTCACCGGTAATATCAGTAAACAATCCGAACACCAAAGCGATGAAGATTGGAACAGTCGGGGAAATTTTACCCAATATTGAACTGAAGTTTGGTGACGATGGTGAAATTCTGGTGAAAGGACCTGGGGTAATGAAAGGATATTACAAGGCTCCGGATTTAACGGCTGAAGTTATTGATGAAGAAGGGTGGTTCCATACCGGGGATATCGGCATTGTGGAAGATGGCAAATATCTGAAGATTACTGACCGGAAAAAAGAGATGTTTAAACTTTCAGCAGGAAAGTATATTGCACCTCAGATGATTGAAAATAAGCTGAAAGCATCATTCTTTATCGAGCAGGTAATGGTCATTGGCGCCGGCGAAAAATTTGCAAGTGCATTGATCTCACCTAACTTTATGTATTTACATGACTGGTGCAGCCAGCGAAAAATACACTTTCTGGGCAACGAAGATCTGATTCAAAAGACAGAAGTTCTTGCGCAGTTTCAACGGGAAGTTGCTGCTATAAATAAAACGATGGGTGAACATGAGGAGATCAAACGATTCCGCCTGGTCATTGACGAGTGGACCCCTCAAAGTGGAGAATTGTCGCCAACGCTGAAACTGAAACGCAATTATGTCGCTGCCAAATACAAGACAATTATCGACGAGATTTATTCCGTTTCGAAGATCCAGCCAGGAGGTAAATTCAGGCTTCCGAAAATTGACCTGAATTTCGACATTATCGGATTTATTAAACGATTGAAATTCTAGCGTTTAAAGTTCGTCGCCTGAGCTTTTCCGGTTTTCAGACCAATTTAATGTTTCATTCAGGAGTCCGGATGGCAATCAAAAAGAGACCGTCTCAAAAGTCATTGACCGAGTCATCCTGAACTTGTTTCAGGATCCCATCGCAATGAATATCAGACCCCGAAATAAATTCGGGGTGACAGGTTCATCGATTAATTTGACTTTTGAGACAGCCTCTTTTTTAGTATAAATACAAGGCCCATGTTCATTACAGGCAAGTCCTGACGTTGAACTTTAATCCTGAAACGCTGGTTATTCCTTTTCTAGTTTCTTTTTCGTCTCGGACGATCGCTGCGGTCATTAAATCCGCTTTCGCGACGACCATAGCTGCGTCCGCCACCACCACCGCCATAGCTTCCACCGCCATAGCTACTGCCATGGTCTTCTCTGCGAAACGATCCGCCTTCGCTGGAAGTATGCTGTCCCGCGGTTGACTCAACCTTGCCAATGCTAATGACATGGCCTTCAATCACCGCATTGTTTAACGCTTTAACCAGGTCTTTTTCGAAGTTGGTATCGACTTCAAAGAATGAGAATTTGCGCTGAATATCAATCTTTCCGATTTCGATGCTCTTGCGGTTCGAATATTCGTTGACGAGACCAATCAGTCCCGAAGCATTCAGGTTTTGTTTCTTTCCGGCATTAATGAAAAGTTTGGTGAATTGCATGCGGTCACCATTGCGGTCATTGCGGGAGAATGAATCGCGCGGAACATCTGCTTTAATGTTCAGATCACGTGCATTCTGATAATAATCGAGCAACTGGTTAAATTCGAGCGATACAAAGTGTTTTACAATGTCGCTGCTCGACATGTCTTTAAAATTATCCAGAATCTGTGGAAGGTATTTTTCAATTTGTCCGTCGCTGATTTCAACGTTTTTGACACGGTCAATCAAATGGAACAATTGTTTTTCAACGATTTCATCGCCTCCCGGCACCATTTTACGTTCAAATTTTTTGCGCGCAAGTTTTTCGATCTGTTTTAAACGACCGGTTTCCTTCATATGGACAATGGTAACCGAGATTCCGTTTTTGCCGGCTCTTCCGGTACGACCGCTTCGGTGAATATAAATTTCCGGATCATCAGGTATTGAATAGTTGATGACGTGACTCAGTTCAGTTACGTCCAGTCCACGTGCGGCCACATCAGTGGCAACCAGCATTTGCAGCTGTTTACTCCTGAAACGTGCCATTACCTGGTCACGTTGAGCCTGGGAGAGATCGCCATGCAATGCATCGGCATTGTATCCGTCGGCCATAAACCTTTCGGCAACATCCCGGGTTTCCATACGGGTGCGGCAGAATACAATGGCGTAACAGTCGGGGTAATTATCGGCTATCCGTTTCAGTGTGGCATATTTGTCTTTGGCATGAACCACATAATAGTGGTGCTCTACGTTTTCAGCTCCCGCATTACGTTTCCCGACAGAAATTTCCAGCGCATTATTAAGATATTTGGATTTGATATCTGCAATTCCCAACGGCATAGTAGCCGAAAATAACAAGGTTTGTTTTTCGGCAGGTGTTGTTGCCAGAATAGCGTCTATTTCCTCCTTGAAGCCCATGGTCAGCATTTCGTCGGCCTCGTCGAGAATCAGCCAGCGAATGGCCGAAACGTTGAGTATTTTTCGGCGGATCAGATCATGCACACGACCTGGTGTACCAACGACAATCTGACCACCGGCTTTTAATTCCCTGATTTGTTTGGAAATGTCGGCGCCACCATAAACCGGAATGGTTTTAAAACCCGGTATAAACTTCGAATACGTATCGAGATCACGGGTGATTTGAAGGCACAATTCACGCGTTGGGCAAAGGATTAACGACTGTACCTCTCTGACCTGCATCGAGATATTGTTAATTACCGGCAGTCCGAACGCGGCAGTTTTGCCGGTACCGGTTTGCGCTAATGCCACTAAATCCTGGGTTGATGAAATCAGGTGAGAAATTGTTACCTCCTGAATAGGCGTAGGATTTTCAAATCCCATTTCAGCGATCGCCTTTAAGATTTCCGGTTTTAGGCCGGTTTCTTCAAATGTCATAATATTCCTTATAAAATTTAGAATCAGTAATACACTGATCCATGCCAATGGAAGGAGACGGGTAGATATGCTCCTGCCATAAACCAGGCAAAAAGGAAATAATCCGACCCCTAAAATCTGGGCGCAAAGGTAATCTAATTTTCTTAACGAATGTGGTTTGATTTTCTAATTCCTGAAATGGACGATGACTTAACACAAAGAAAACATTAAAATGCTTATTCAGAGAGGAAAGGAGTGAGGTTAGAATCATTATATATTTAACTTTGAATCTGAAATGAAACAAAGAAATAAAATGTCAGGAATCACGGATCACCTGTTGCTGTGGATGCTCCTGCTGGTTGTTATTCTGACCGGGATGAACTCATGTGGAATCCGTTCTGTAAAACAGAAACCCCTGGATAATGCGGAATCTGTCAGTGATTCGCTTCAGGAAACCGACGAGCGGGATGACCTGCAAATTGTTTCTGCCTTGCTGGTTTCTCCTGAGAATCCGCAACCCGGACAAATTTGTCATATTCTGTTAACCGGAGGGAAGAATATTCACAGGGCGAAAATTGATCTTATCGGCCAGGGCGGTTCTGGCGGATCAAAAACAATCCGAAATGGCAACGGTTTGCCATACTGGCGTATTGATGAATTTACCGCAGGATCGGAAGGCAAATATCAGGTCGTTTTGAAAGATGGAAATGCCGGCAGGTTTTTGGATTTTTCAGTAACCGGCAAACCCTCTCAAACCCTCTCGAATGCAGTATGGAAAACAGAAATAGGGTGGAACAGCGAAACAGAAGCTCTTTACTCCGCCTGGATTAATGCCCTGTTTCAGGATGCCGATGAGCGCTCGTCATGGACTTCCCTGGATAAAGTAACACAAAATAAGGATCAAAACTTTCTGTACAATCATCTCTCAATGGATGAGGATAATCCTGTCCTGAAAAACGGAGTAGTCATGGAGCCTGATTGCGCGGATAATCCATTTTACCTTCGGGCTTATTTTGCCTGGAAACTTGGACTGCCTTTCGGTTATCATGAGAGTGACCGTGGAGGTTTGGGAATGGCACCTAAAACCGGACGATGGATCACGAACGAGACACAGATTTCAAAAAACCATCCGGTACTGAAGTTTAATACTTTCCTAAGGATGGTGATGAACGGTGTTCATTCAGGAACGGCGCGTACTGCATTGAACAATGAAAATTCCGATTATTATCCGGTTCCTCTCACGGAGGAATCTTTACGTCCGGGGGGTGTATTTGCTGACCCTTATGGCCATACGCTGATCCTTGTGGCCCGGATACCTCAAACCAGCAACAAGCCGGGCATTTTGCTTTCAGTAGATGCCCAGCCCGATGGAACGGTTGGAATCAAGCGTTTCTGGAAAGGCAACTTTCTGTTTAACACCTCTGAAGTAATCGGAGACCCGGGGTTCAAAGCGTTTCGCCCGATCGTGATAAAAGATGGAAGGCCTGTATTGCTGAAATCTGACGAAATAAGTGCAGAGTCGGGATTGATCCCTTTTTCCCTTCAGCAAAAGGGAATGGAAAGTGAGATCTTCTATCAGCTCATGGAGCGAATCATTAACCCGAAACCCTTAGACCCTGAAATGGCTTTGCTCGATCTGATACAGGCGCTTCACGAGCAGCTGATTGTTCGGGTTACCTCGGTTTCAAACGGAGAGATGTACATGAAAGCCCATCCGGGTGCGGTGATTCCAATGCCTGGCCGGCCAGCCGGAGTATTTCAGACTGGTGGTCTGTGGGAAGATTTTTCGACGCCAAACCGTGATTTGCGACTCCTGATTGCAATGGATGCAGTGAGTGATTTCCCAGATAAAATTGTACGCTCACCCGATGACTTCAAATTACCCCTGCTTCAATCACCCGGGCATGTTAAAAAAAATCTGGAAGAACTTTTGGACAGAAAGTTATCCGAACTTTCAATCACCTACATCCGCAGCAACGGAACCGAACAAATGCTGACACTTCGTGAGATTCTGAAAAGAAGAGACGCGTTTGAAATGGCATATAATCCGAATGATGGGATCGAAATCCGCTGGGGAGCGCCTGAAAATAGTGAAGAACGATCCACTTGTCGCCGGCATGTGCCAGCCGGTCAGTTACAAACCATGCGCAAAGTTCAGGTATGGTTTCATAAAAGGCTTCATCCGCCAACATAGAGCTTGTTGGTTCACTTATAATGTGCGCCGCTGAAAAAGCCGGCACGAATTTCTGCAGGAATCATTTTTTGTGCGATTTCGCTGCCGGAAATTCTAATGTTTGTTAATGAATTCAATTTTAGCGTAATTCCGCTTCTCTGTCGATTATTTTTTTGGTTTATTTAGACTGAATTCCGAATTGGGAAAATTTGACTATGGAGAAATCATGTATTCTTTTCTGCAACTGTACCGCAGGTGTAATTCCTTCTGATAAGTCTGAACAAATCAGAATGATGTTGGAATCGCTTGAAGCAGACCTTTATCAGTTGGACGATTTCTGTGGAATTGTACTGAACCGGAAAGATTTTATCAGGGCGATCGATCAGAAATATTCCAGAAAGATCATGGTGGCTTGTTATCCAAGGGCGATAAAAAACCTGCTTGCCCAGAATGATCTTGAAATCTCAGGTCTTGAAGTTGTGAATTTCAGGGAGCTTTCGGTCTCAGATATTGAATCGAAACTAAAAAATGAGTTTTCGTTTCCGGAAGGAAAAGCTTCAGAAACAATTGTTGAGAGTGGATTGAATGTTCCGGCCTGGTACCCGGTAATTGATCAGCCGCTGTGCATGGATTGTGGAAAATGCTTCAAATTCTGTTTGTTTGGTGTGTATTCGTTCGCTGAAAAACATCTCAGTGTAGTGAATCCGCTGGGCTGCAAAAACAATTGTCCGGCCTGCGGGCGTAATTGTCCGACTGCGGCCATCATTTTCCCACGGCTCAAAGAAGATTGTGTTCTGGCAGGCGCTGAGCCAGGAACCGAACATCAGGTCAAACTAATAGCAACTGACCACAATTTAATCTCAACATTAAACCAGCGTTCTGCTTTGAGAAGAAATATTTTCAGGGCAGGCCTGATCGAACAAGCTGAAGCCGAAAGGCAAAAAGCACTGGATGAACTGAAGGCCCCTCCCAGCCTCCCCGAAGGGGAGGAGAAAGGCTGACAGCCTCTTACAATAATCTTAAATTTGAAATTATATCGATGGGGTTATTAAAAAATATACTGGTACAAACCGACAAAAAATGTTTGTACAAATTTGTGGTGAATATGGGCATCAAAGGCTCTATGTCGTTTGCACGGTTTCAGAAGCGACAGAAAAAGGGTGAATTTTTTCCTGCTTTTAATTTTATATCCATAACCGACGATTGCAACCTGAATTGCCAGGGCTGCTGGGTGATGGGAAAAGAAAAGAACAGTCGTTTAAAACCCGAACAACTCAACAGGATCATCGACGAGACCAAAAAAGCCGGATCCTGGTTCTTTGGGATTCTGGGAGGAGAGCCCTTGTTGTACAAACCACTTCCGGAGATATTCCGGAAGCATTCGGACTGCTATTTCCAGTTATTCACCAATGGTACCCTTATTACACCTGAAGTGGCAGAAACGCTTCGTCAGTGTGCCAATGTTACTCCCCTGATTAGTTTTGAAGGTGACCAAGAGGTGGCCGATGTTCGCCGTGGTGGGAAAAATGTATTTCACTCGGCCAATCAGGGTATTGAAAATTGCACCAAAGCCGGACTGGTTACAGGAGTGGCAATAAGCGTCTGCAAGTCGAACCTGAAAATGGCCATGTCGCCTGAATTTATCAATTCTTTGATTGATAAAGGAGTGGCTTATTTGTGGTATTACATTTACCGGCCGGTGGGGCAGCAGCCTGAATATTCTTTGGCTCTGAGCAAGGATGAAATTCGCGAACTTCGCCGGCACATGGTTGATGCCCGGTTGAAATACAGCATTGCAATTATCGATACGTATTGGGATGCAGAAGGAAATGCAATGTGCCCGGCGGCTGAAGGTTTGAGCCACCACATTAATGCATCCGGTTTTGTGGAGCCTTGCCCGATTATTCAGTTTGCTGCCGAAAATATTGACGATAAATCACTGGACCGGTTGTATGCCGAATCTGAATTTTTGAGCGACTTCAGGAGACAGATTCATCAAAAGACCCAAGGCTGCGTCGTGATGGAAGATCCGCAGTGGCTTGCCGGATTTGTCCGGAAACATGATGCAATAAATACTTCAGGAAGGAAAGGTGAACTCGAACGTTTGGAACTGGCTCCTGAAACTTTCAGCCATGGTTCGTGCGAAGTTATTCCGGAGAAAAGCCGGATTTACCGTTTTGCCAAACGAAGGGCATTTTTCGGTTTGGGAGCTTATGGATGAAGAACTAAAGCCCCCTTCCCGTTCCCCCAATGGGGAAAGGCCTGGGGGTCGATATGCGGTATTTATTAGCCATGAAGGGGCATGATATCAATAACCCGGGGCGAAACCCCGGGTTTGAAAAGGTTCCTGTTCTAACGTCCGCGGTAAATAATTAATATGAGTCAAAATGCTCTTTCGGACGGAATAGAGTAATTGAATAAAAGGATTTCGCCTAAAAAAATTGGGTTGGACTAAAAAAATAGAATGAAGATTAAGGAAAACATACTGGAAGTTCCTGAGCAGGCCTTAACACGGAACCGATTGAGGAAAACGGCCCGCGAACTGGTTGCCGAGCGTGGAATAGTGCCTCCGGCCAGCTTTTCGCTTATCAGTCTGCTGGCTGAAGAGGTGATCAGGCGTACCAATGCCGACAGCCAGTTTACTGAATTTACCATGGTACTCTGCGGAAACGAAATCTGGCGTCAAGTGGTGGCAGCAACTCCTTTTAACCGACGGCTGCTCCTTCTGCCTCAATGCCTTAAGAATAACAGCAACTGCAATGCGGTAATCGATCAGCTGGGACTAATCTGTGCCGGTTGCCAAAGCTGCCAGATTGATTCCATTCTTCAAAAGGCGGAATCGCTTGGGTATGCAACACTGGTCGCTGAAGGAACAACAGTAGCTGTGAGCCTTGTTCAGGAAGGAACAATCGATGCTGTAATTGGCGTGAGTTGTATGTCGGTACTGCAGAAATCATTCGAACCGGTATCCCGTGCAGCTGTCCCGGTAATTGGTATTCCTCTGCTGTTTGAAGGTTGTGCCGAAACAGATGTAGATAATCGCTGGCTGAATGATGAACTGATTGCCTATCAGGAAAATGATCGTTTTAGAACCTTGTCGGTTTCAGCTCTGAAAGAAAAAGTCAGCCAGTTCTTTTCTGAGGATATATTATCGGAAGCTTTTGGCTCAGTTGATGACAGGACTTGCCAATTGGCCATTCAGTCGATGCTCACTGGAGGACAGCGGATTCGTCCCTTGCTGACAGTATTGGCCTATTCGGCCTATTCGGCTGTTGTCTCAGAAGAATTGCTCTCAGCGCTGTCGGTGGTTGTCGAGTGTTTTCACAAAGCCTCCCTCATTCATGACGATGTGGAAGATCATGACGATTTTCGCTACGATACCGAAACCATTCATAAATTAAACGGAACGGCAGTTGCCATTAATACCGGCGATTTTCTGCTCGGGAAAGGTTACGAACTGCTTGGAAAGCTTCCGCTCGAACCGGCGAGACTTATAGCATGTTATCAGCTCGTTGCAGGCGGCCATGTGGCTTTGTCGCTGGGACAGGGTGCCGATTTGCTGGCCAGTTCGCATCACACCATCCTTCCACTCGATCAGCAGCTCGAAATTTTTGAACGGAAAACCGGTTCTGCAATTCGGGTGGCCTTATTGTTAGGCGCAGTGGCAGCTGATGCAGCAGAATGTGATCTGGCAATTCTTAAAACGTTTTCGGGTTACTTCGGAATGGCATACCAAATCAAGGACGATCTGGATGAATTCCGCGAAGCCAACGAACACACTCAGCCTGCAGATTATCCGCTGTTACTTTCGCTTTTGGCTCAAAACCCGGATGAATCGTTATTGGCAAACCTGCAATTGATTTATGCTGAAATGGACCGTGAACAGATGACCGGACTGATCCGTGAAAAGGAAATCGATCAGAAAGCTGAACAATTGCTTCATGAATTTACTGACAAAGCTTACCGTGAACTCGATAAGCTGGAAAACCTGAAAATGAAACTGAGTTTATACACCGTTTTGGGCAAAATATTCTGAAGGACTCACCCCCGGCCCCTCTCTACTTGTAGTGAGGAGAGTTGCCTGAGTCTTCGGGCAGCGGGGTGAGTTAAAGTTTATTACCGCTTATTAATATGTATTTTTAAAGCCCGCTATAATTTTCTTAGTCTTGAACAAACCATCCCGACATATTCCTTTTTATCAGCAAATGATCAATCTGCTGCGAAATGCTTTGAACTTGCTCGATGAACAGGGTAGGGAAGAAGTGTTGCATTTTATTGCTGGCCGGCAGAATCCGGACGGAGGTTTTCAGGATCGTGGGGGCAGATCGGATTTGTATTATTCGCTGTTTGGCGGATTTATCCTGAAAGCGATGGAAAGTCAGGACTCAGGTAACAAAACACAAGTATCAGGACACAAGTCACAGGAATCAGCTGTCAAAAATCAAGACCCGAATCCTGATATCCGAAATCCGGAACTTGTTGGTCAATCAATCCTGAAATTAAAACAATTTACCGACAAACAATCAAACCCGGAAGTACCCGGATTTATCGAAAGATGTTGTTTGGTACTGCTTCAAAAGGAGTTGAGAACCAGGCGGTTTCCCAGAATCAATTCTCTTTTTTCTTTGGGGAGATCGTTTTGGAAAGAACGTCATTCGATCAACCTGTCGTACCGCAGTTTTGTTTTGTTTCTGACACTGGACGCAGTTTTTCCTTTTCAGGGAATATTAAAAAGTGCCTCTAAACGCATGTTGAAACAAACAACTGTTGATGCCAATTCTCCTTGTTCGGAAATAGCGGCCAAAGTTTTTTTGCGGAAAATGATGGATCAGGATGGATGGGATGAACAGGAACTGTTGAAATCGTTTGCCTGTGAATCGGGTGGTTTTAAAGCTTTCTCCCATCTTCAGAATGCCGACATGCTATCGACAGCCGTGGCTTTGTTTGCGTTAAATTATTCAGGATACGACCTTCGGTTCCTGAAACCTGCCAGCCTCGGATTTATTCAGCAGAACTTTTCTGAAGGCGCTTTTCTATCAGGCGACGGAGACCAGACTGCAGATGTGGAATACACGTTTTACGGGTTACTGGCGCTGGGGGTACTTTCCTTCTGAACTCTTTCTGTCCAGATTATTTGTTTAGCCATTCTTCAATGTCTTTGTCAGCCTGGCCTTCTGTCAGAATCTGCCCATTCTTGTATTGAATCTGCCCTTCTTCAACAGCCTTTAGCTGTTCCTCAGAAAGTTCATAGATGCTGAGGTCCGTTTCTTCGTTAGCGATCAAGCGGTACATCTCCTCCAATAGTTCATTGTTTTCCCCCTGTCTTGATTTTATCCAGTCGAACTTTTCTGAAGGCGCTTTTCTATCAGGCGAATTTTCACTTTTGCATTTTCTTTCCTGATGGGTTTTCAAAGAAAAGGATGTTTGCAGATCTTCCAATAATTCATTGTTTTCCAATTGATTATTTTTTCTTTAATCCTTTTGCAGGCTTGACCTATCGTTTTTACAAACTAAAAAATTTGCAGCTTAAATTTGTGAAGTCTTTTGAATATGAAATTTCTTATATCTGTTAATCTATTTTTGGAAATTAAATTCTCTATTCTTTAGTATCTTCATCCGGAAATCGAGACAATAATGAAAACAGACACAGTAAATCTCTCCGGGAAATTTGAAGAACTCAGCAGCCTTTTGCTCCAAAAGCGCAACGCGGATGGTTACTGGAGTGGTCGTCTGTCGTCGAGTGCATTGGGTGTGGCGGTGGCCATTACAGCGCTTCATTTTTACGATGAAGTTGATAATGCCAGTGAGATATCATCCGGAGTAAAATGGTTGCAGAATAATATCAATGTTGATGGCGGTTTTGGCGATTCTCCGCAGAGTGTCAGCAATGTCAGCACCAGTTTGCTTTGTTATGCTGCGGTAAAAGTTTGCAGTAACGATCAGCCTCAGTATTCGCTGCTCCTGAAAATGGGCGATTATTTGCGCTCACAAAATATTGATGTGAAATCAGAACAGCTCATTCCGGCCATTCTTGATTTCTATAAAACTGACCGTACTTTTTCGGTGCCCATATTGACTACGTGTGGATTGTGTGAAGTTCCCGGAAAGGAAGCTTTTGACTCGATTCCTCAATTACCATTTGAATTTTCGTTGCTGCCACGGTCATTTTACAGCATGTTAAACCTGAGTGTGGTGAGTTATGCTATTCCTGCTTTAATTGCAGTTGGAATTGCCATTTTTAGATTTAAGAAGCGAAAAAATCCGGTCATGCGCCGGATACGTGAGGCCGCTGTGAAAAAATCACTGGCTTTGCTGCGGAAAATCCAACCCGAAAGCGGTGGCTACCTGGAAGCTATTCCACTCACTGCCTTTGTTTGCCTGTGCCTGGTTGAGTCTGGTTATGGTGAGTTGGAAGTAGTTCGAGATGGAATTGCTTTTCTGAAGCGCACACAGCGCGAAGATGGCAGCTGGCCGATCGACGTGGATCTTTCGACCTGGGTGAGTACCCTGGCCGTGAAATCGTTACGGAATACTATCGGTACAATCCTTGATTCAGGAGAAAAACTACAAATCACGAATCATTTTTTATCGATTCAGAATCAGCAAATACATCCGTTCAACGGAACAGAGCCGGGTGGTTGGGGCTGGACTTCCTGGTCGGGTTCAGTTCCTGACGGAGACGACACCCCCGGGGTTATCCTGGCTTTGATCGCTTTGAATAAGGAAAATACGGAACTGATCAAAGCGTCGGTATTAAAAGGCTGTGAATGGCTGGGGAAACTTCAGAACAACGATGGGGGATTTCCAACTTTTTCGCGCGGTTGGGGTAAATTGCCGTTCGATCAGAGTTGTTCCGATTTAACCGGCCATGCGATTCTGGCGATGACACAAACTGATCATGTTTTGGAGGATTCAATGCGTAAAAAACAGCGGAACCAAATTCAGAAATCGCTGGTCCGGGCACTGATTTACCTGGAGAGACAACAGCATCAGACCGGATTTTGGCTGCCGTTGTGGTTTGGAAATCAACATACTTCAGATCATACCAATCCGGTTTACGGCACCGCGAGGGTGACTGCCTACCTGAACGAAACACTGAATACCCGGTTGGGAATTGAATATACTGTTATCCTGAAACTCATGATTGATCGCGGCTGTCGTTACCTGGCTTCAGTTCAGAATCAGGATGGAAGCTGGGGAGGAGCTGCATCTGTGCAGGGAAGTATTGAAGAAACAGCGCTCGCTGTTACGGCTCTGATCCGAAATGGCTATGCGGATGAATGTACTTCTGGAATCAACTGGCTGGCCGAAAAAACAAAATCCGGCGGATTGGTTGCTGCTCCCATCGGCTTGTATTTCGCCTCGCTCTGGTACGACGAAGAAATGTATCCGTTAACCGCATATGTCGAATGCTTAGCGGCGACTATAGAACAGATGGATAAAGATTAGTAAGGAATTAACGTATTTTATTTCACTACCACAGCCGGACTCACTTTAATCTCCATCAGGTAACCTTTGCAAATGCCTTTTACAGTTACCGGACTGTCGGTTTCCAGTGCCTGAATAACCTTTTGGTTTTGCGCAGACCAGCTGCTGTCGAGCTGACAACTGACTCCTTCCATTTCATCTTCCAGAACCAGAAGATCAGTTCCGTTTGGAAGTTTATTCCGGGCAACCAGTTTGCCGATGATTTCCAGTGTTTTTTCGCCGTATTTCAGTGTTGCCGCATTTTCATCTTTCTGAAATTCATCCATTAAAACAGTTGCATCCACTTTATATTCGGCTTCCAGTTTATTGATATCGGCATGTGGCTTGAAAAACATTTTCAGACCAATTGCAGCTCCAGCAAGCACCATTACCAGAACAGTTATGATGGCGTATTTGATTTTCATTTTTTTGTAAAATGTATAGAAGTTAATAATCAAAACGTTCGTTCGATTCGGAGCTTTTTAAACGTTAAACTTCAAACGTTAAACTTCAAACTTTAAACTAATTCCCAAACGGCAGATAACCGGACTTTACCGTAACTTCCATTTCTTTACCGATTTTGTCGCGAACCAGCGATGGAATAGTGATTCCGTAATCTTCAGGAGTTACTTTGAATTTCGCTGAAGCAACCAACTTGCCGTTTTCCAGACCAATTCTGGCAGGTACAGTTATGGTTTTTTCCACGCCATGAACCAGAAAAATCCCGGTTACTTTAATGTCCGAAACCGGAGAAGTCAGCATGTCCTTGTTATAACCGTCAATTTTCCCGTTGAATTTGGATTTGGGAAATTTAGTGCTTTCCATATAATTTTCATTGAAATGTTCTTCCATCAATGCCCGTTTAAAATGGAAAGTGGTCATGAGGGCCTGAAAAGCAATATCCCCGGTTTCAGCGTTCAGGATAGTTACCGCTTCGTTGCTTTCGCCAAGGATATCTTCCAGTGGCGTTGAAGAGTAAAATGAGATGTAGGCATTTTTGGCTATGAATTTGCCTTGAGCGAAAACACCAACCGATGTTCCCAACAAAATCAGAATGAATAATTTTTTCAGCATGGCTTTTAATTTTCTATTTAAACGAAAAAACCCTTGAAATGTTGAATCCGGGATGAATTCCATTATCCAGCCAATTGTCGGTTGTTTGCGGAATGAACGTACCTTCACGCATTCCCAGTGAATTGGTCAGCATAATCTGAAATACATGACCGCCGGTTTCAATATCAATACCTACCGAACAGGCATTGTAAGTTCGGGGTTCCAGAAATTTACTGTTTGGATTATAGGTGTAATAGTATTCAGCATTCAGCGAGAAGCGTTTGGAAAGTTTATACCGCGCACCGGCACCTAAAGCGAATATATCGTTCATATCAAGTTCTGTTTTCACCAGGTTGCGGTGAATGAATGTAGGTGTTAACTGGAATGAAAAATTATCGTTGAACTTGCGTGCCAGAAGCAATTGATGAACATAGGCCAGCCGTGAAGAAAAGTAATTTGTGCGGGTCGGGTCCTGGAACTTTAAGGTGATTAACTCGAATGAAGTAAAATAACTTAAAGAAACGGGCATCCATTTGGTTCCTGAAGATTGTCTTAATAAGCGGATTTTAGCGAAGCTGTCGTAGGTTTTGTTCAGACTCCCGCGACCGACTCCAACCATCAACCAATCTTTCAATCCATATTCCAGACTGAAATGGATGACCGAATGATCGAGCCCAAACAATCCGTAAGCCCCGTCATTGAGTGCCCCAAACCGGTGTGAGATGCGGAAGTCGAGTTGCTTTTTCTTCATCTGTTCGATAGAATGGCCATTGATAATACGGCTGGCCTTAAACGTAGCAGCGGCATAATTCACCGTTGGTTTTATTTCAGCGTTTAACAATGCATCGAGATCCTGACTGAAGACATTTCCGGAAAGTAAAAGAAGGAACAATCCGAAAGACAGATAATATAATTTCTTCATGGGGTTGAATTCTAGTTGTTTAATTTGCCATTATCAATCCATTTTTGCAATTGGCTGATTTCACAGTCGGGAAGTTTACCTCCGCCATTTGGCATGGGAATATATCCAGTGGCATGATTTACTGCCCCCATTAATTTTCCGTTAATAACGTAAGTTTTAATATCTGCATAATTTTCCAGTTTTATTCCGCCTCCTTCATTTGAAGCCTTCGAATTTGAATGGCACGACAGGCATGTCTGTAGAATTGGGGTAACTGTTTTGGAAAAAGTAACAATGGTATCGTCACAAGGGGATGACAGCCTGGGATAAAGCCGTTCCTCGTTGTCGTAATAACATCCTGTTGTGAAAGCGATTCCCAGGATCAGGATGATTTTTATGATTTGTTTCATGAGTCAGATAATCATTAAATATTTTTTCTGCAATGCAATTTGTATCGGTACCAATTAATCCGTTTGTTATTCAGGGAGTTTCTTTGGCCCCCTGGTCTATCCACAACCGGATGAGTGTCCGCTTACTGGCTGGCAATGCATTGTTCGGAGGCATTAGTTGAAACGTACTGGTAATAGCCTGATAAGCTTTACTTTTATCAGCATTGCCGGGAGTAATTGATTTCATAATGTTGGAATAATCGGTAAAAATATATCCGCTTTCGCCTCTTTTACCATCATGACAGCCACTGGTTCCGCAACTGTTTTGAAAAATGGGAAGAACCTGTTCTGTGAAATTAATGGATTCCAACTGATCGGCCGGAATTCCTTCGTGCTTACATGAATTAACCAGGAAAAGAATTAATCCAAGTCCTGATAGTAGTATTGCTGAATAAAATCCCAAACGTGTAATTTTCATAATTAGATCACTTAAAGAATAATAAATGCAATTGTAATTATTTGTCTGACAGATTCAATGAAAAATAGATTTATTAGTCAATAAATAATATCACGATTTGAAAACCTGTGAAGGAGAGATTTTATTGTGCCAGACTAACTGAAAGGCAACATTTTAATGACATCACCCTCATTCGTGGTGTATTCTCTCATCAGGTTGGCTGTAAGGCAGGAATGTACTGGTATTATTTCAATGATTTTGCCCGGTTTAAAATAATTCAGATCTTGCGGAGTGGTTTTTAAAATTCCATGTTCCTGCGAAAGAGCATGAAGATAATTCCGTTCATCAAGTAATATTTCCCGGCCTTCTTCCCGGATAATAATTCTTCCGAACAGGGGCTTCCCATCAATATTGATTATCGAATCTTTAGCAAAATGGATTGCTCCCCCGTAAATTACAATCTCGTTTCGCGAAGAATGTACCGCAATAACGGGGCAAGCCATGCGAACAGCGATATCAGTCAGTTTGCAAACCCCAAGTTTGTTTTGCATCAAATCGTAAAAAACGAAATTACCCGGACGAATTTCATCAACTCCGTCGAAATTGCCACATATGCTGCATGAAGGGGTATCACCCAAAGATATAATGAGCTCGGGCCATTCACTCAGATATCGGGCTTTTAAAGTTTTCATTTTCAGTAGGGCATCAAAATGCCGGTTGAAAATATCATGGGTTGAGTTAGCCTGATAGGTATGTCCGGTGTGTGATAAAAAACCTTTAAACTGGAGAAGTGGTGATTCCTGGATCATTTCAAGAAGCTGATCGATCAATGGAGTGCGGCTGGCTTCAATACCGGTACGGTTGTATCCTGTGTCAATTTTAATGAATATTCCTGTATGCCATTTTATGTTTTCCTGAAGTGCTTGCAGTCCTTCCTTATTTTCAACCAGCAAATTGAGCTGAATACGGCCTGCCAGTTCGTTCATTTCCGGTATTTCCGGAATATTTACGGAAAAAGCTATGGTGATATCGTCCCAGCCACAGTCGGCAAAATAATTGGCCATGGTTAATGACGATACGGTTATCGCTTTTACTCCGGCATCCCGGAACCATTCGCCTATTTCAGCCGATTGGTGAGTCTTAAAATGTGGTCTGAAATTCAGCTGAAGATCATTTGCTTTCCGAACCATGTTGTCAATGTTTCGTAAGGCAATTTCCTTATCTAGCAGAAGGGTCGGTTTGGTGATTTCCATTTCAGGTTGTTAAACACGATCAAACTCAGGAATTAATGGTCCTAAAATAGTAAATCCCATTGAGAATTAATCAGTTTGGTAAAAAGAAAAGGAGCCAGATAACTGGCTCCCGATATTTTACTTTCCTAAAAGGATGGTTTGTGCCCGGTTTGGTCCTACCGAGGCAATCGAGATGGGTATGTTCAGCTGCTCTTCGATAAAATTGATGTAGTTGTTGAATTCTTCCGGAAATTCGTTCTGGTCGGTCAGCTGAGTCAGGTCCGACTGCCATCCGGGTAATTCAACATAAACCGGCTTTACCCCTTCATTCAATTCAAACGGAAATCTTTCGGTCACTTCACCATTGATTTCATAGCCTGTACAAATTTTGATGGTTTCAAATTTATCCATTACATCGGCTTTCATCATGATTAATTCTGTAACTCCGTTCAGCATTACGGAATATTTCAAGGCTACCAGATCAAGCCATCCGCAACGACGCGGGCGACCGGTTGTTGAGCCAAATTCGCGGCCTACATCGCGCATGTTTTGTCCGTCAGTATTAAATAATTCAGTTGGAAATGGTCCGCTTCCTACACGGGTGCAGTACGCTTTGAAAATTCCATATACATTACCGATTTTATTTGGGGCGATGCCTAGTCCGGTACAGGCTCCGGCACAAATCGTACTCGATGAGGTTACAAAAGGATATGAGCCGAAGTCAATATCAAGCATGGTTCCCTGAGCACCTTCTGCCAATACCGGTTTGTTCTCTGCCAGACAATCGTTAATGAGATGCTCGGTATCCACGATATTGAAAGATTTCAAAACTTCGAGGCCTTTCATCCATTCTTTTTCGGTTTCAGCCAGTTGTGCCGAATAATCGTAGTGATAATAATTATCGAGTAAATCTTTATGTGCCTGAACACGGGCAGTATATTTTTCTGTGAAATTTTCGAAAAGATCGCCAACCCGTAATCCTTCGCGGCCAATTTTATCGCGGTAAGTCGGACCGATTCCCTTTAATGTTGAACCAATTTTGGTCGCGCCTTTGGCCTCTTCTGATGCGGCATCAAGTAAGCGGTGAGTAGGAAGGATCAAATGGGCCTTTTTGGAAATATATAAGGTTTTATGAAGATCGACACCATGTTTACCAATGGATTCAATTTCCTTTTCAAAAGTGATGGGATCAATAACCACACCGTTCCCAATCACGTTGATTTTATCGTCGTGAAAAATTCCGGAGGGTATGGTGTGCAAAACCTGCTTGAAATTATTGATTTCAAGTGTGTGCCCGGCGTTTGGTCCACCCTGAAACCTGGATATAACATCATATTTCGGTGTTAATACATCGACTATCTTTCCTTTTCCTTCATCTCCCCACTGGAGCCCTAATAAAACATCTACTTTCATTTTTTGATAATTAAATTAAATCCTTGAAATAATTTCAGTCACTCACGATTACAGGAGTGAAAATCTCTGTTTTGAAATTATTGGTTTTTTGATCCGGATAATTTCCAAAGGTTCAGACACGATAATCCGCGAAAACTGAAATTTTTTCAATTTCAATTTTCGCGGATTAATTGTATAATCTGAGCGATAAAATTACAAATTATTTACTGAAGTAAGATCAAAATAAAGACCTAAAAACAAGCAGGTTATTAATTTATTATTTTTTGACCGATCGGCTCAAAACGGATTTGTGATTACTTGGTGATGAATTGGCCGTAAATATAAAGCGTGTGGTGAGATAATTTGAAGTCGTTTTTCAGACAGATGTCTTCGATAATCTCCCTGAGGCGGGGATCATAGAATTCAGTCAGCGAACCGCTTTGGACATCAATTAAATGGTCGTGTTGAAGAATGGCATAAGCCTTTTCGAACTGTGCCAGATTTTTACCAAACTGATGCCTGATAATGAGCTTACAATCCAGGAGTAAATCCATTGTATTGTATAAGGTGGCTCTGCTTACCCGATAGTTCTTGTTTTTCATCGAAATGTAAAGCGACTCAATGTCGAAATGCCCTTCTCTTGAATATATTTCTTCCAGAATAGCAAATCTTTCAGGAGTCTTACGATGTTCGTTGCCCTCCAGATAATCAATGAACATACGCTTTACTGCTTCTTTAGTCTTTTGGTTATTCATATTTAAACCAATTAAAAATAAGGTTCAAAAATAACACTTTTTTCAGACAATGAAACAGCCTGATTATTTATTGTTGAATTTTTTCAATACGATCAACCGTATCTATTCCCTTGATTTTCATAAGACGGCCCATAAGTTCGCTCAAGTCCTGAACGCTATGTATATACAAGAATAAATCACCTTCAAATATTCCGTCATGTGCATCGAAATGTACGGTCCGCATATTGATGTTGTTATGTTTGGAGATAATCGTGGTGATTTCGTTGACTATCCCAACACGGTCGAATCCGCTGAGTTTTATCCGGGAAAGGTATGACAGTCTTTTAAATTTTGTCCATTCAGCGGTGATGATATTGTCGCCTTGCCGGGACATGAATTTCAGGGCTTCCGGACAATTCCGCTTGTGAATGATGATGTGTTCATCAGATGAGACGTAACCAACCACATCGTCGCCGGGAATTGGATTACAACATTTTGCCAATGAATAATTAGCTTCTTCCGGATCTTCTTTCAGGATAAATGTAGCTTTTTTATTGATTTTGCTGTTTTGGGCAGTTTCATCTTTCTTTTGAGTGAAAGTTAATTTCCAGAATTTGGCCAGTTTATTTTCGCGGCGTGTCTGGAGTACTTCATCCAGATTGGCCAGTTCAAGAAATCCCATACCTACCTGTGCATAAAGTTGTTCCTTGTTGGTCAGGTTGTAATAGGTACAGATTTTTTTCAGGGTGTCGGATGAAGGTGTTATTTTAAATTTGGACAACTGGTCTTCAATTAGTTTACGGCCCTGTTCGATGTGTTTTTTCCGGTCAAGCTTGAACGACTGTTTGACTTTCGACTTGGCCTTAAGTGTAATCAGGAAAGTAAGCCAGCTTAACTGAGGTGATTGTGTTTTTGATGTAAGTATTTCTACCTGATCGCCACTTTGAAGAACATGTGAGACAGGCACAAGTTTGTGGCTAATTTTTGCTCCAATGCAGTGATTCCCGAGTTCGGTGTGAATCTCATAGGCAAAATCTATAATGGTGGCATTCTTGGGTAAAGTTACCATTTTGCCTTTGGGGGTGAAAACCACAATTTCGGAAGAGAAGAGATTCATTTTAAACTCATCCAAAAATTCCAATGCATCTGATTCCGGATTCTGGAGCATTTCCTTTATTTTCTCCAGCCATTTGTCCAATTCATTTTCAACATCATTGATGTTTTTATATTTGTAATGAGCTGCAAATCCACGTTCTGCAATTTCATCCATTCGTTGTGTGCGGATCTGGATTTCGACCCATTTCCCCTGAGGTCCCATTACAGTAACGTGCAATGCTTCATAGCCGTTCACTTTCGGAATGGTGATCCAGTCGCGGATCCGGTCCGGTCTGGGCTTGTAAATATCGGTAACCAGGGAAAGTATTTCGAAACATTGTCGTTTTTCAGAAATATTGGATTTAGGAATAAAGACAATACGTATGGCCAGTAAATCATAGACTTCGTCGAACGTTACACTTTTGGTCTGCATTTTATTCCAGATCGAATAAATCGATTTCAGGCGTTCGGTAATGGTGAATTCAACTCCTTCCTGCTTCAGTTGTATTTCAATGGGCCGGATAAACTCAGTAACCAGGTAATCTCTTTTTTCACGCTGGTTTTGCAGCCTGAACTGTATCTGATTAAAAGCATCCGGATGTTTGTATTTCAGACTCAGATCTTCCAGCTCTGACTTGATGGCATATAAACCCAGCCGGTGTGCAAGAGGTGCGAAAATGTAAAGGGTTTCAGCAGCTATTTTCAGCTGTTTGGGAGGAGACATGGATTCGAGCGTTCGCATATTGTGCAGACGGTCAGCAAGCTTGATAAGGATCACCCTGACATCATCAGAGAGGGTCATCAGCATTTTTCTGAAATTATTGGCTTGTTTGGAGTCGTGCTGAGGGGTAAACTCATCGGTGAGTTTGGTCAGACCATCAACAATCGATGCCACTTTTTCGCCGAAGAGGTTACTGATGTCCTCCAGCGTATAATCAGTATCTTCAACCACATCGTGCAATAATGCAGAAATTATGGATGTGGCGCTTAGCCCGATTTCTTCAACTACAATTGTAGCAACAGCAAGCGGATGTATAATATAAGGTTCGCCTGATTTTCTTTTAACTCCGGCATGTGCATTATTGGCAAATTCAAAGGCTTTTTTTATTCTTACTTTCCCATCATCCGACACCTTCGGATCGCATGCTTTGAGCAAGTCATCATAGTAATCCTGAATTAATCGCTGTTCAGCCTGTGTTTGAAGTTTTGTCATTTATTTCTCCTACTCCCCTCGGTCTAAATTGATCCTGAAAAGTAAAGATATATTATTTCTGTAAAAATCGATAAATCAGAAACTGCATTCATCGTTTTAGAACAATTATTTAAAGTATAGGTTGAACGAAAAAAAGAAACATCAGGAATAATATAACCGGACCATGCAGCTTATAATCCGGGCATTAAATTTTAATTCCTGAAAATAGTTTAATCAATAAAACAGCTTCGAACAAAAAAACTGGTCTCTGTAAGTGTTAACTGAATTACAGCCGGGTTTATTACTATTCAAAACGAAGGCTGTCGATCGGATCAAGTTTGGAGGCTTTCTGAGCCGGATAATATCCCGAAATAATCCCGACAAAGAAACAAAGTATCACTCCGACAATGATCCAGATCCAGGGGATAAAGAAGGGTGTCCCGATTATCATAGCCACTCCGTTCCCGGCTAATATCCCGAAAAATATCCCGACTATTCCTCCCATTTGTCCGATAACAATAGACTCCATCAGGAATTGTTGTTTCACGATGGCCGATGTAGCACCTATTGCTTTCCTGATTCCGATTTCGCGGGTACGTTCAGTAACCGAAACAAGCATAATATTCATGAGCCCCACGGCTGCACCGAACAGCGTGATTAATCCAATAATTGTTGCAACCAACGTGATATTCTGAATGTTCTTGAGCAGGATATTTACCAGATTGTCGCTCTTTTCCACATTGAAATCACTTTCGTCGGCCGGATTCAGGTTCCGGATAATACGAAATGTACCTTCAGCTTCACCAATAGCAGCATCCATCAATTCCGTATTATTAACTTTAATCTGGATTGCAAAATTCATCCGGGGCCTTGAAAAATAACTTCTGACATTCGTGTAAGGCAGTAAGCAGAGCTGATCGCCCCCGGAACCGAATCCACTACCCTTTGCCGAAAGTACTCCGATAATCCTGTATTTTCCACCTCCAATGCTTATCATCTTCTGAAGAGGATTTTCCCCTTTTTTGAAAAGCTTTTTAAGAACCCCATCGCCAACTAGCACAACATTTCTGCCTGAAATAATTTCCTCTTCGGTAAAATTGCGACCAACACTGATTTCATTTCCTGAAGTAAACAGGTAATTCTCGTCAACCCCCTGAACCGAAACATTTGGATTGGATTTTTCCGATTCAAATTTTACAGTGGCTGTTCCGGTTGCATTGGTTGAAATGGATACTGCGGAAGGAAAGAGATATTTTTCTTTAAATTCTTTCGCCTGGTAAAAACTGATATAGGAATAATTTCTTGACCGGTATCTGGTATTTCCTACCTGAATGCGCATACCTCTTGAACTGACAGTAAACGTATTTGCACCCATGAAGGTGAACTCTTTGGTGATTGAATTTTTAATCGAATCAATTGCTGTTAATATTCCGACCAGCGCAGTAATCCCAACTGCAATAATCAATACCGTAAGTATTGTGCGAAGCAGGTTGCTGCGGATCGATTGCAGGGCTATCTTCAGGTTTTCAAAAAAAAGAGTTCCAAATTTCATCCGAAAATAATGTTATTAATTAATTGAATTATAATGCGTTATCCCTGACTTTTCATTCCGGGAGATAGCCATGCTGAACTGTATTTTCGCTTAACGGAACCTCCGCCAGCCGATTTATTCTTTTTTATGAGTATCCGATATTTCACCTAACGTTACAGAAATTGTTCATTAAGTAGTCAGTTAAGCTTTGAATAGGTCACACAAGTTCTTAAATAATTACATCAAATCCAACCTGGTTTGAGATGGCCCTGATTATTTAATTTGAACATTCTCCCGGTATATTTCACGACGAATAGTTGTAAATATTCAATTTTTCCAGAAATTGGTTTTATCTGCAAATTCGCAAAAATTTTGAAGTGTTTGATATATAGGATAGTGGAGTGAATCTGCTGTCCATTTAATTTTTTTTAACATTTCAGGACTAACCTTTTATCCAAGGTGTCGTTACAGAACACACTATTTGCGTTTATTTTGAACGGATAAGCACTGATACATTGGACGGAGTTTATTCGAATGTGCTTAACTACAATTTATTAATTCACTTTTTTTAGGGTTAATAGTTAGTATGTACCTTCTGAAGTTATTCTTTAATTATGATTTGTGTATTCGAAATTTTATCTGCTGAAGTACCTGAATTCAAAAGAATGATTCATATTAATCCGGATCATACTTTTGAGGACTTACATAGGATCATTCAGAACACTTCAAATTTTGATCAATCTCAACTGGCCTCTTTTTTTCTGACCGATGAACTTTGGAGAAAGCAAATTGAAATCAGTTTGCTTGATTCGGGAAAAAATAATCGGCATCTGCTTAGCATGCGAACAACAAAATTGAATGAATATATAAATGAACCCGAACAAAAACTGGTTTATGTTTTTGATTTTTTTAACGAACGTTTTTTTTATTTAGAACTAAAGGAGATAATTATGAAAACTGATTTAAAAGAACCATTTGTTGCTTATGAAAAAGGCAATGCACCAAAACAATTTCTAATTAATGAAAATGAAAATCCTGAGGTTGATCTTCTTGACTCCAACGAATCGTATAAAAGTTTCGGGGATTTGGAAGACTATTATGAGATCTTCGGAGAAATGGACGCATAACAAATGGGGGCTTCAAAGTCCCCTTCTTTTTTTGTATTAATGCCTATCTTTGTATCTTCTACAAATGATCAGGATGAATACATTAATCATTGTTTTAGGACCTACCGGCGTTGGAAAATCTGATATCAGCCTGCAACTTGCCAGACGTTACCATTCAGAAATTGTTTCAGCCGATTCCAGGCAGTTTTTTCGTGAACTTTGTATTGGGACAGCGGTTCCTCCGGCTGAAGATCTGAAATCGGTACCTCACCATTTTATTCAGACGAAATCAATACATGATTATTATAATGTAAGTGAATATGAAACTGAAGCCTTACAGCTAATTGACCGGTTATTTGAAAATAATAATCCCTTGATTCTTGCTGGTGGGTCAATGCTTTACATCGATACCATTTGTAAAGGAATTGATGACATCCCGACTGTTGATCCCGAAATCAGAGATGAGGTAATCGACTGGTATGCGAAAAATGGTATGGTGGCGCTTCGGCAAAGGCTTCTGGAAGTCGATCCGGAATATTACCGGATCGTCGATCTGAATAATCACAAACGGTTGCTCCATGCTGTTGAGATTCATCAAATGACCGGGAAAACTTTTACTTCATTCCGGAAAAATACGGTTCATCAAAGGCCATTCCGGATTTTAAAAATCGGTATCAACCAGGAAAGGGAAACCTTGTATAAACGGATTAACCAGCGTGTGGAACAGATGATGGCTGCCGGTCTCCTGGAAGAAGCCAAAAGCGTATATTCCTTCCGGAACCTCAACCCGCTGAATACTGTTGGTTACAAGGAGTTGTTTTTGTACCTGGACGGAATATGTTCCCTGGAAGAAGCTGTTGATCTGATTCAACGGAATTCGCGCAAATATGCCCGGAAACAACTTACCTGGTTTCGGCGTGATCCGGAAATAAAATGGTTTGAACCGCAACAAATTCAGGATATAATAGCTTATATTGATCAGGAAATTAATGGAGGAATGTAGCCAGGAAATTGAAGTAATCCAACACTTTTATACCACCGATTTTTACCAGAAAGCATTGTTTTGGGAAGATCATCAGCTGATGAGTATCTATTACCTGGTCCGGTTGAAAGAGCCTGTTCACGTTCGAATCTCTGATAATCCATTTGATTTTACGGATCTGGTAAACGGAAATCTGTCTTTCAGGTGGATTCCGGCCGAAAAAATAAATACAGTAGATTTTACTTTCCCAATTGATAAACATGTTGCACATTTGTTGAAAGAATACTTAAACCCAAAATATTGAAGACCGTTAAAATCATCGGACCCGCATTCCCGTACCGCGGAGGAATTGCCACTACCAATGAACGACTGGCTCAGGAATTTGCCTCGATGGGCTTCGATGTCGATATTGAGACATTTACTGTTCAATATCCTTCTTTCCTTTTTCCGGGAAAAACACAGTACAATACAAAAAATATTCCTGAAAACATAAAAATCAGCAGGACTGTCAACTCGGTTAATCCGTTTAACTGGCTGAAAGTCGGCCAACGAATCCGCAGGGAAAAACCGGACCTGGTCATTATTCGTTACTGGCTGCCTTTTATGGCTCCCTGCCTGGGAACTATTGCCGGAAGGATCGGGAAGAACCGGCACAGTAAAATAATCTGCCTGGCCGACAACATCATTCCTCACGAGCATCGGCCCGGCGACCGGATGCTGACCAATTATTTTATTCAGCGGATCGATGGCTTGATTGCCATGTCAAAAAGTGTTTTAACGGAGGCCAGTTCATTCCGGAAAAATTTGCCACAGGGATTTTGCCCTCATCCGATTTTCGATAATTACGGAGAAAGGCTCACTTTCGAAGTTGCCAAACAAAAACTGGAGCTCGACCTCAATACAAAATATCTCCTTTTTTTTGGTTTTATCCGCGACTACAAAGGACTTGACTTGCTTATTAATGCCTTTGCCGATGCACGACTGCGTAAGTTTCCCGTAAAGCTTTTGGTGGCCGGGGAATATTATTCCAGCCCGGAACCTTATCTGAGGTTAATAAAAGAGAAAAATCTTGGAGAATGGATTGAATTGCGCACGGAATTTATTCCTGATGATCAGGTTAACCTCTATTTCAGTGCTGCTGACATGGTTGTTCAGCCCTATAAAAGTGCAACTCAGAGTGGAGTGACTCAAATCGGGTATCATTTTAATAAACCCATGCTGGTTACCAACGTGGGGGGATTATCAGAAATAATTTCTGACGGAAAAATCGGATATGTAGTAGAACCCGAAAGTCAAAAAATAGCCGATGCTTTGATTGACTTTTATGAACATGATCGAATCGGTGAATTTGAAGCCAACGTGCTTGAAGAAAAGAAGAAATTTTCCTGGTCAAATATGGTTCACACATTTTTATCCGTTTATAGTAAAACAATACATCTGAAATGATAATCAAACGTATTCAACAATCAATTGATCTGAAGGAAAAATTATTGGCCGATCCGGTATTGCTTTCAAGAATTCAGGAATCTGCAGGGCTGATTGTTCAAGCATACCGAACTGGCAATAAAACTCTTTTTTGTGGAAACGGTGGAAGCGCTGCCGATGCCCAGCATTTGGCTGCCGAACTTTCAGGTAAATTTTATTTTGACAGACCTCCGATTCATGCCGAAGCCTGTCATGTAAACAGTTCGTTCATGACAGCAATGTCCAATGATTACAGTTTTAACATGGCTTATGCACGCTATATTTTAGCAGTGGGGAAAAAGGGTGATGTATTGGTCGCTATTTCTACATCAGGAAACTCCCAAAATATTTATCAGGCAATCAATCAGGCAAAGGAAATTGGATTCTCGTGTATTGTTTTATCAGGTTCGACCGGTGGCAAAATAGCTGAAATGGCCGATATTCTAATTAATGTTCCTTCAGATGATACACCGCGTGTTCAGGAGCTACATATATTAATAGGTCATATTATTTGTGAGCTGGTTGAAAATGAATTGTTCGGCTGAGATTTCTTTTGACTTGTCATTGAATTGAATCAACAATTATTTCACTAACTTTCGTGCAAAAGTAAAAAACGATGTTGCCTGAGACTATAAAAAAAGAGATCATCTCAAATCTAAAGGTTTTAGATCCTGAAAAGGTCATACTTTTTGGAAGTTACGCTTATGGTAATCCAACAAAGGATAGTGATATTGATCTTTATATTGTCACGAAAAATCATAATATTCCTCAGTCATTTTCCGAGAAAATTGAATTAAAAATTCATATTTCTGATTTATTAAATCCGCTGAGGGATAGGTTTCCTTTAGATATCATTGTTCATACTCTTCCTATGTATATGCGCTTTATGGAATTGAGAAGTAGTTTTTCTCAAACGATTCTAAATAAAGGTATTCGTTTAATGTAAATTTACTAATCGCCACATGTATGAAGTTTTTGACAAAAGAATGGTTAAATGCTGCAGAATTGGATATTAAATCTGCGACTCAGCTTTTAAATGATGTATCACTGACTTCGGTGGCAACTTTTCATTGTCAACAATCAATAGAAAAATCATTCAAGGCAGTATTGGTAGAAAATGATCGGGAACCGCAAAGGATACATGATTTGTTGCGGTTGTATAAATTAGTTTTAGAATTTATTGATCCGTTTGATGATATTTTAACCTTGAAAAAAATTAACGAGGCATACATTGATACCCGTTATCCGGGAGAAATGGGTTTGTTGCCTGATGGTACCCCAAGTATGATAGAAGCTACAACTTTTGTCGAATTTGCCAAATTGGTTTTCTTCACGATCAAAAAGCATCTTGAATAATCAAGAATAAAAAAGGCAGCCCATTTGGACTGCCTTAAATATTATGAAAAAACCAGGATTTATTTTACTGAATCCATGTATTCAATCAATTCAACTACTTTAGCTGAATAACCCATTTCGTTATCGTACCATGAAACAACTTTTACGAAAGTTGGAGATAATTGAATTCCGGCGCCTGCATCGAAAATAGAAGTACGTGTATCACCTGTAAAATCATTGGATACAACCTGATCTTCAGTATAGCCTAGAATACCTTTTAATTCGCCTTCTGAAGCAGCTTTCATAGCAGCACAGATTTCAGCGTATGAAGTTTCTTTTTTCAAACGAACAGTTAAGTCAACAACTGATACGTCAGGAGTAGGTACACGGAAAGCCATCCCGGTTAATTTACCATTCAATTCAGGAATAACTTTACCAACAGCTTTAGCAGCGCCGGTTGATGAAGGAATAATGTTCTGTCCTGCACCGCGTCCGCCTCTCCAGTCTTTGGATGAAGGTCCGTCAACAGTTTTCTGAGTTGCTGTGGTTGCGTGAATTGTAGTCATTAAACCTTCTAAAATACCAAATTTGTCGTTCAATACTTTAGCGATAGGAGCCAGGCAGTTGGTAGTACATGAAGCATTCGAAACGAATGTCATGTCGTTGGTGTATGATTTGTGGTTAACACCCATTACGAACATTGGAGTATCGTCTTTTGAAGGAGCAGAAAGGATAACTTTCTTGGCGCCACCGTCAATATGACCCTGGGCTTTAGCTTTTTCAAGGAATAATCCGGTTGATTCAACCACATAGTCAGCGCCAACAGCACCCCAGTTGATATCAGCAGGATTACGTTCAGACGTTACACGGATCGTTTTTCCGTTTACTACCAATTGACCGTTTTTAACTTCAACAGTACCTTTGAATTGTCCGTGTGTAGAATCATATTGAAGCATATATGCCATATAATCTACATCGATAAGGTCGTTGATTGCAACAACTTCTACATTTTCTTTAGCTACTGCAACGCGGAAAACAAAGCGTCCGATACGACCGAAACCGTTGATACCGATTTTAATTTTTGACATCGTTGATAAATTTAATGAATGTATAAATGAATACTGTTTATTTATTTGAAGGCCCTTTTTAATTAAGGCCATACAAAATAAATACTTAAATTCAGAAACGTCAAATTTATTTTGGAAGATGCCCCTTTTTAACCGCGAGTTTAATTTTTAGTTAATGTTGCCGGGTGTATTCGCCGGTGAACAGGAATAAATACTGCTTTCTGGTATTCATGCCGGTTCTTGTACCTGTTGGTGAGCGTATCTCAGGTGACTTGTTCCATCCTGAGAAGTTAAAAAACGTATGCCCGGGACTGGAATGGAATATAGATTCAATTCTCAGGGGCTTTAAAAGTTATTATTTCCCTTGAATTTAGTGGATTACGGGGATATTTGCCGTTGGTTTTACGGTCTGTTCTGTGCGAATCGATTGCATTTGACGGGTTTTTGGAGTTTCCGGAGGTTCAGACAGAATACATGGAACCAACAATCCTGATTTTAGGACATTTTACGCTCTGGATTAATCACCGGGCAACCTTAGTAGCAAAGGAAAACCAGGAAAAACCAACCTTATTATATCATTTTGTAATTTCATATTTTAATAATTTATTCTCAAGGGAATTTTGTCGTACCCCCACCGGAATGGATGTGAAACAATTGTCTTTTCCGGAAAGGACGATTCTGACGATGATCGTTCAACCCGATCATCTGCGATATGACCTATTAACAATCTTTATTTTTGATACTGTATAGTTATGCCTTTTACCTATTGACACTGCTGAAATTTAAAGAAATTTATAAATAAAGAAATATAATTGTAAAAATTATTGTAATTCGGAACCTAATACAAATAATTAATGTATTTTTAGCGGTGTTTGATTAGGATCGTTTTTAAGGAACGGCAGAAACTGTTAAATACTAAAAACTAAGATTATGAGACGTTTTTGTTTTGACTCAGGATAAGTTAAAACTTCGCAACAGGTAGGAAAATGGGTACATCTGGCTGATAAAAATTTATTTTTATTGGTCAATATTGTTGTACATTGATAAGAATTTTTATACGTTTGCATTATAAACGCTATAATTCAAAGCGATAAAATCTATTATGAAGATAAAAATGAATTATAAAATTCAATCAATCAATCAATTAAGTTCAATTAAAAAACAAATGCTATGAGAAAATCATTTACTCGACTTTTAAGTCTTGTGATGTTGTTAGGTTTTGTTTGCTTCTCCGCCAATGTGGGAGCGCAGGTAATACCTGTGCCAACGGTTCTTGGAGATGCTCTCCAGGTTCTTCCTTTAGGAGCGGCTGCTTTAACTAAGACAACAGACAAGGTAATGGTAATTTATTCGGAAAATGTTGTGGCATCGACCGGATTTTTCAGACTAAGCGGCGCTGCCGGCTTAGTACGCGTAATTCCTGCCACTGATTCACGTGTTTCCTTTGCAAAAGGAGATTCTGTTGTGATCGATTTCTCTGCTGACTTGAGAGAGTTTGCAGAGTATGCACTTTGGGTGGATGCCAATGCGGTTAAACCTGCTGATGGAGTACCTGCCTCTTTTACAAACCCTACTAATTGGGGTTGGAAAACCGGTGATTTCACCGCTCCAACATTGACAGACGTTGTACCTGTGGCTGGAACTGTTGTTTCAAGCAACACAATCAATCTGGTGATGACATTTGCAGATAACGAAGCTGTTGTATTAGGAACTGGTAAAGTAGCCCTCTACAAAACTGATGGTAATCTTTGGGATCTTATTGATGTTGTTTCTCAGGGAAATTTACTTGGTTCAGTACTTACACTCACAGGTGTACGCGCGTTGGAAGATAAAGTAAACTATACGGTTACAATCGGTGCCGGCGTGGTTACTGACAATGGTATGAATGCTGATGCAAAAAAGAACATCTATGCCGGTTTAACCGACCGCACGCAATGGGTATTCTCTACAACGGATTTCACTATTCCTACCTATGCATCAGGTTATCCTAAAAAAGGTACAGTCGGAACTACTACTGCCAGTATTTTAGTTAAGGCGAATGAAGTAGGTACTGCCTATGCTGTGGCTGTTGCAAATAACCACGTTAATCCTGGTGTTGCTGCCATTAAAGCTGGCAGTAGCGTGGCTGTTACAGCTGTTGGCACTGAATTCTCAATCAATCTTACCGGCCTGGGCGTTGACGCTACCAGTATGGACAACGATGTTTGGGTAATCATTGAAAACAACGATGTTGCCGCAGTTAATGCTGATGCTGTAAAAATTGATATTACTACTACTGAAAATACTGCTCCTTTATTCGATGCAGCTGCTGGTACAGGTGTTAAGTATTACAAAGGATCCACACTGAAAACCAATGGTACTGTGACCGCGAATATGGTTACTACAGCTGCTGCAGTTGCCCAGGATATTGATAACATTATGCTGACTTTTAACGAAGACGTTAAAATCGGATCGGGGAATATTATTATCCGCAAAGCCGCTGATAATACCGATTACATGACAATCAGCTCTTCGAGCCTTGTTTTGCAGTCGAATAAGAAAATGGTTAAAGTACCTGTTTCGAAATTGGAAAATAACGCTATGTATTATGTATTAATTCCAAATACAATTATTCTGGATGTATACAATAATCAGTACAGCGGTATGTCTTCCACAACAGCTTGGAGTTTTACTTCGAATGATGTTGTAGGTCCTACATTTACTTACACTCCTGTTGAAGGCGCTGCGAATGTGAAAAATGATGCCAATATTGTTTTGACATTCAATGAAATCATTCACGGTCTGACTACTTTTGATGTAACCGCTGCTTATAATAACGCAAACCAACCATTCATTGTTAAAGATAATGGTACTGCAGTTGATTTTGCTGTGGGTACATCAACCAATGACGGCAAATTTACTACCTATACCATTAACCCTGTTGCAAACTTCACCAGCAGCGCTGTGGTTACTGTTGAAATCAAACCAAACTCATTGGGTGATGTGGGCAATAATGTAGTTGATCCGCAAGGACAAGGTATCGCTTTTGTAGTTGAAGACTATGCGGGACCAGTTTTAACCTGGCCAACTCTGCCTACAACAGCCGATAAATCTGTTGTAGCTGAATTTGATGAGCCTGTGTACCTGGCCGGTGGCGGGGAAATAACTGCTGCCAATTTATTTACGATCCTTACCGTTAAGAAAACTGATGCGAATGGCGCCAATGTTGCCTATACTGCAACGATTACCAGTAACAAAAAAATCACCATTACCCCAAGCTCTCCCTGGACCAGCGAAACAACATATTATGTTGCCATAACTTCTTCGCTTCAGGACGCTTCGGCAAATGCATTTAGTGGTGCCGGAAGAACTGCTTCATTTTTCATTGCGGACAATACACCGGCTATTGTTGACATAAGCAGTGTTGACGGTAAAACCATTTCGACTGCTGCTGCTGTTACCCTTATTTTTAAAGAAGGTTCTACTCCTGAAGCACGCGCATCTTTATATTACAACAATATATGGAATGCTTATGCTGTACCGGCAGACATGCAAAAGGTTATCATTCTGAAAGAAGGTAGCGCCAGTGGTCCGGATGTTGCCTTTACAGTTACCTCCGGCGATGATGCAACTTTTGCTGTTAATGCTGCATTGGCTGGAAATAAAACCTATTATTTAGGTGTTGGCGCCTCTACAAAAGGCGCTGATGGTAATGTGAATATTGCCAAATTTGGTTCATTTACAACCAAATTCGAAGGTGTTCCTACTATTGTAAGTCTTTCTCCTGCTGATAATGCAACCCAGGTTGTAAAAACATCTAATTTTGTTATTACATATGATACTGGTGTTCAATTAGCAGCAGGTTATATTACCGGCGATATTTACATTACCGATGGTGTTAACCCTAATATCAATATCACTTCAGGATGGATTTCTTTTAGCAGTGATGGTAAAACTGTAACAATCAATCCTGCTGCTGATCTGTCTACTGACAAATCGTATGATATCGTTGTAGCTGCCGGTGTTTTTGCAAACAAAAATTTCCCTGCTTCTGTTACAGGTGCAATTGCACTTAACAGTTGGGATTTTGCAACAAGTGATACTAAGCTTGATATACTAACATTGGCTCCCGACAATATGCTTACTGCAGCTATTGATGCCAAATTGATCTTAACCTTCAACGAAAAAGTTTCGAAAGGATTGGGTTATATTGATATTAAAAATGATGCTTCTGACGTATTGGTAGAACGTATTGATGTAGTTTCTTCCGGAGTTGCTGTAAGCAGTGACCAGAAAACTGTTACCATCACACCTTCTGCTGTATTCTCCTATAATACATCGTATTATATTGAAGTTACTGAAGGTGCAATTGTTGATGCGGTAGGTAATAAACAAGATGCAATTTTTGGAAAAACCAAAACTGCTGCTGTTACTGACTGGACATTTACAACGGCTAATCCTGCATTGGCCATTGTGAAAACCACTCCTAAAAACGGAAGTGATAAAATTGCTGCCGATGCTCCGATTGTGATTGTGTTTAACCGTGAAATTGCTTCACTGACCGGATCTGTTGGTTACATTGAATGGGATGGTACAACGGGTCAGCCTCAGTTATATCCATTTGGAAGTTCAAATCTTATCATCAGCGGTAAAACCTTAACCATTTTACATTCTGATAAAGTATTCCCGGCTAATACTGAAATTTTCGTATCCCTGCCTGCTGGTGTACTTAAAGCATTAACTGACGCCTCTATAACAAATACATTAGTTGATCGCTTAAATTCACCGATTTCATTTAATACAGGTGATGTGAATCCACCGGTACCAACATTTGATCCGGTAGCTTTTAATTCAGGTAACCCGGTTTATACGGCCAGTACTGCGAATATCACCATTACATTTGATGAGGATATTTACAATGCTGACGGAACCTCCATTACAATTGCTGATGTAACTTCAGGTGGTTTGTTCTCTATCCTTGATGGTGCTATGGCTCCTGTTAACTTTACCGGCGCAATTTCCGGCAGAACAGTAACGCTGGATCCAACTTCAAATCTGAATGAATTTGAAGTTTATACCATTTGGGTTAATGCCAATAAAATTGAAGACAATAAAGGAACAACGATTACTACAGCCATTAATTCTACATTCAAAACTCAGGATGTAACTGCACCTGTGGTGTCTTTCACACTAACCGGTGGAGCAAAAATGGTAACTTTAAGTCCCATTACGCTTACTGATTTGAATAAAAATAAATTCTACTACCTGCTTCGGGTTAAATCTGATGCAGCTGCTCCAACTGCCGCTGAAATTAAAGCTGCCAGTAATAAAACTGCTGCATCTGCTGATGCTGGTTTTAACATTTCCAGTTTAGTTGCCGCTACTACTTATCAGTTATATTATGTAGCTGATGATACATTTGGCAATACTTCTGCAGTTGCAGTTAAGGAAGCTTCGACTGATGACACTGTTGCTCCGACTTTGGTATCTACTACTCCCGGCACTGGCGCCATGGATGTAAATGTTACCGTTGGTGGTGATGTAATTGTAAAATTAACATTCAGCGAGAATGTTCAGGTTGGTACTGGTGCGATTACTGTTCGTGATTATGCGACTCAGACTTTATTGTATAGTTTAAATCAGACTGCACTTTCAGGTGTTGCGGGTGATGCTAAATCATTAAACCTGACAATTCCCGGAGTTCCGGCTACAGCTTCTCCTCTAAAAATGTACGTGGAGATTGCAAGCGGTACAATTACCGATCAATCTGTAACTGGTGTTAATTCTTATGCCGGCGCATTTGGTATGGATGCAATTGCTTTCACAACTGAAGACAATGCTGTTCCTACCGTTAATACTGGTTCAAGTACTAACGGAAATGTAAATCTGGATGCCAATATTTCAGTGGTTTTCTCTGAAAATGTTAAAGCCGGTACAGGTACCCTGGTACTTTACAAAGGCGCTGTTGCCCCTGCCAATGCGGTTCAGGTATTTACTGCCGCTGAAGCCGTATTTAGCGGTAAAACTGCTACGGTTAATCCTACTGCTGATTTTGACAATTCACAGTTATATACTGTAAGTGTTGGAGCTGGTTTTGCAAAAGACATGTCAAGCAATGCAAATCCAAATGCAGTTGATAATACAATAACCTTTACAGGTTCAATGAATGTGAGGCCATATGTTACAGGTGTTACACCTGCAGGTGGAACAACTCCTATTGCAAAGGCTTTACTTGCCAGCATTGCTGTTACGTTTAACGAGAATCTGTATTTAAATATAGCAGGTTATCAAAAGGCATTGCCTTTATTGACCCAGGCAGAAATGCTCGCTAATATTTCGGTTAAAAAATCTGACGGAACTGCGCTTGCTATTAGTCAAATTGTTAAAACCGGCGCCAGTTCTTTCACAATCAGTACTCCTGCTTCCAAGTTTGCTGACCTGACTGATTATACTGTAACCATTATTGGTTTCCAGGATGATAAAGGATTGGTAATGAATGACTATTCTGTCAGCTATAAAACCAGTGACGGAACACCTCCGGAAATTACGTTTTATCCTGCTTACAAAGCAACGAATATGTCTCCTACTACCAATCTGACATTAACATTCTCTGAGAATTTTTATGAAGTAGTTATCGATGCGAACAAGAATATCTTCGCGTATGTTGACAACTCAAACGTTAAAAATTTCGTTTACCTGAAAGAAGGTTCAAATACAGGTCCGGACGTAGCTTTCACCGCTTCAATATCGGGCAAAGTTATTACTATTGATCCTACTGCAAGCCTTACTTCAGGTGTTAAGTATTATTATGGTATGTTACGTATGGTTGTAGACATCAACGCTCAGCCAATTGTAAACGCTGAAGGAGATACCTATGTATACTTTAATGCTGCAGATGTTGTTGCTCCTAAAATGAATGCAATTAATGTTTTAAACTTTGCTCCTCTTAGTACAGGCGTTGTTGCAAGCGCTGCAATGTGGGCTATTTTCGATGAAACTGTAAAAGTTTCTACCGGTTCGGTTGTTATCCGTCGTGAAGATGGAACGATCTTCCAGACTGTTTCAGGTTCAGGTTTAAGCATTGATTCTTCGAATAATAAGAAACTTAAAATTGCTCATAACAATTTTGAACCATTCACCAATTATTTTGTAGAATTGGGTACTTCTGTTGTGGTTGATAATTCAGGCAATGCAAATGTATTGTTTAATGATCCAACTCCTGCCAACGGATGGTTATTTACCACGAATGACACTTATGCTCTTACAGCTATGTTGACACCAAGAGGTGATAACACTCCGCTTTCAGTGAACCTGGAAATGAATTTCAACAAAGCTCCTATTGCTCAGGGTAACAAGTACATCGCTGTTTATAAAGCTGATGGTACCGCAGTTAAACAGGTAGAAGCTACATCAACTTCAATCAATAGCAAAACTGCTATGATCGCTGTGTCACTTGAAGCAAACCAGGCTTATTACGCACGTGTTGAAGCTAACGCGTTTAAAGATGGTTCAGGTAATGCATTTGCCGGTATCATGGATAACAGCTGGGTATTCTCAACTGTAAATAACATTTCACCAAAATTGGTTACTGTTAGTCCTTTCAGTCCTGCAAATAATGCTGTAAACGTTGAGCAATCAACAAAATTCACTGCGACCTTTGACCGTGCAATTGCCGCCGGTACCGGTATAATTACTGTTCGTCACAAATCTGATGGAAGTATTTATTCTCAGGTTGAGGCTTCTGATGCCGCAAGAGTGGTTATTACAGGTTCAATGGTAACATTTAGTTTGCCTATGCCACTGGAAAAAAATACAGCATACTATGTATTAATTCCAGCCGGAGCCATTACCAACACTGAATTGTCAAAAGATGCTTTTGCAGGTATTTCTGATACTTACCAATGGACATTTATGACCGGAACTGATGATACTGCTCCGACTCTGGTTGCAAAAACTCCGAATACTCCAACAAACCTGAGACCTTCAGAAATTTCACTTGTAGCAACCTTTAGTGAAGATGTTGTTGCCGGCATGGGAAATCTGGTTGTTTACAATGCTGCTGATGACATGATGGTTCAAACCGTAGCGATCACAAGCGCTATGATCAGTGGTAATAAACTGACAGTTGTTCCTACAATGCTTGAAGTAAGCAAATCTTACTACGTACTGGTTGATGCCGGTTCTGTTAAAGACGCTGTTGGTAATGCTTTTGCCGGTGTTACTGACAAAGCTGTCTGGACATTCTCAACTGGTGACTATACAGGTCCAACTCTAATCGTTACAGATCCTGTTGTTCCGATTGCTACTGTGTTTACTGTTGGTTTAAAATTCAATAAACCGGTTACCGGTGTATTGGCCGGTGTTACTGTAACCGGTGGCCAATTTGAAATTGAAGCTATGGTAGGTGGAACGGATTATGTTCTGACGGTTTCGGCTAAAGAACAGACAGATGTGACTATTGTATTGTCTGATGCCATCAAGGATATGTCAGTAAATGCCAACAAGTTTGCTGGTAAGACATTGACTTACAAAACCGGAGATTTCACGAAACCACAAATGGTTACCTGGACTCCGACTGATGGTGAGACAATTGCTAACAATCATCCAACATTCAACATGAGTTTCAGTGAAAATGTTATGGTAGGTGCAGGTGGTTCTTTGACTATCTACAAAGTGGCTACTACAACTCCTGTATTAACGATACCTCTTACTGCTGCAATGATCAACGGTAAAGATGTTACTGTTAGCTATGCTGCAACTCAAACAGGTCTTGACAAAGACACAAGATACTATGTTTTGGTTGACGGTTATGCTCTTAAAGATAATGCTGGTAATAAATTTGACGGTGTGAGTGATGTGACTGCATGGACCTTTAAAACAGGCTCAAGCTTTATAACTGAAGTTCCTACTGTTAATGGTTCTCTCGAGTTTAAGGTTTATCCAAACCCATTTGTTGAATATGTTAATGTAGATAACGCTGCTGAACTTTCTAAAGTGATTGTTACAAACATCGCTGGTCAGACTGTAAAAGTTGTTGTTAACCCATCTAACAGAATTCAATTAAACGAACTGCGCAGTGGTATTTACTTTATCTCTTTGTACAAGACTGATAATGTAGTTGCCAAGACTGTTAAGATTGTTAAAAGGTAATACCGAATTGATTGATTAAAAAGGGGAAGCTTGCGGGCTTCCCTTTTTTATTTATATGAAGTTGTGTTTAATCATTTATTGAAAGCTATGAAGCTGTTAAAATCGCATCGTACAATACGGAAATACCAGGCAAAGGACGTTACGGATGACCTTCTGAATGAATTACTGGAGTGCGGAATAAGGGCATCGAATACCGGGAACATGCAGCTTTACAGTATCATTGTGACACGGAATCCGGATAAAAAAGCATTACTGGCGCCTTTACACTTCAATCAACCCATGGTACTTCAGGCGCCGCTTGTATTGACTATTTGTTACGACATCCGCCGGTTTTCGAAATGGTGCATGACCAACAACACCAAAGCTGATTTTACGAATATCTTATGGCTTTTAAACGGAACTATCGATTCTTCCATCCTGGCTCAAAATATTTGTATCGCTGCTGAAAACCGGGAGTTAGGAATTTGTTACCTTGGAACAACCCTTTACAACGCTCCTGAAATAAGTGAAGTATTAAATTTACCGGCCGGAGTTATCCCAATTACAACTTTAACGGTGGGTTATCCGGATCAGATACCTGAACTTACTGATCGGTTACCTTTAACTACAGTTGTTCACCTGGAAGAATACCAGGATTATCCGGCGGAAAGAATTTCGGAATTTTACCAGGCCAAAGAAGAACTGGAATCGTCACAGCAATTTGTGAAGGAGAATAACAGGGAAAATCTGGCTCAGGTATATACTGATGTCCGGTACAAGCAGGCTGACAGCATTTGGTTTTCAGGAAAACTGAAGAAAATGCTTATTGACCAGGGATTTGTATTTGAATAAGGTTTTTATTATTTTGATTTTTAAAACCTTATTTCCACTGGGCAACCATAGTAGTAAAGGAAAACCAGGAAAAACCAACCTTATTATATCATTTTGTAATTTCATATTTTAATAATTTATTCTCAAGGGAAAGTTGTATTCTGACTCTGAATACAACAATTCAAGTCTTTTTTCTATGTTTTTAAGCCCGATTCCGGAACTTTTCCGACTGGGGAATGAAATTGAGTTGTTGTAGTTGTTGCTGATCTCAAATCGCATTATTTTGGCATTAAAGGATACCAGGATACGTATGAAGGGTGAAGGATCCGGATTTTTGATGCCATTTTTAAATGCATTGTCGATAAATGGTTCAAAAAGCAAAGTGATCACTTTTATATTCGGTCCAGTCGTTTAATGAGTTTCTGGTAATAATATTTTATCGGATTTTTGTATTTCAGCTGTTTCCATGGCCTGCTGCTATGTGGTTTATGCAGTACGCTATGCGAAAGCAGCAGGTAATTGTACCGGCCAAGTTGAATTGATTTTCGGGAAATGGAAACATCGTACCAGTGCTTTTCGGCCGATAAAGTTTGAAAATCGTATTGTTTTAAAAGTTCCGGGGTAAGAAGTGTGCAGCAAAAGCTTAGACTGTGGCGTGTTTTGATGATTTCTTTGGTTGTGTATCTGAAATTCAGATAGGGGAAATTAATTTTTCCTTCAGCATCTCTTGTAATTGCCGCAACCATACCGCATTTTGGCAGACTTTTCGAATGACTGATTAATTCACTCAAGGTATCCTTTTCAACTTCAACATCCGATTCAATAATAATTAAAGGTAATCCAAGTTCCAGAGCTTTTTTCTGAGCCATTTGCAGCACCAGGCGGTAATTTGGTGATGGTGAGGTTGTAATCTCAGCCAAATTAATGAGTTCGAAATTATTTTTTATGCTTAACGATTTCAGCATTTGAGTAGTTTCTTCCGTGCTGAAATCGTTGAAAATACAGTAATAAAAATTGCCGGTTGAATTCTGAATCGATTGAATGGTTTCCATCGTCGTCTTCAACGAATCTTTCACAGGAGTAATAACTAGTGCTTCGTACATTGGTTGTGATTAATATCTTTTATTCATTTACAAACGTGTCGTTAAATTCAATGCCGAATTTCATGCCAAGTTCCTTCAGATCGTTGATGACCTGTTCATGCAAAGGTATACCATTTTTCTGACGTTCGATGGTCAATTCCCTTTCAGGATCACCCGGGATAAGAACCCGTTCCTGCCCAATGGCTGGTTCTGCATTTCTGAAGGTATCGATCCATTTATCCATATGTTCTTTAAACTCCCGGGCTGGTCTGAAGGCATCAACGCGGATGGCTCCCAGAAAATGGCCGATTCCATTTCCTACCTGATCGGTTGGAGGTTCCAGAAAACTAACAAAAGGTGGAACCCATGGTCCGTAATTGGCGCCTGACAAAACAGCCGAAAAAATATCGACCATGGCGCCTAAACAATATCCTTTATGGCCGCCATGTTCGCGATCACCTCCAAGCGGCAACATCGAACCTCCTTTTTTTAAGGAATAGGCATCTGTGGTAGGGTTTCCATCTTTATCCTGCGTCCAGCCAAGCGGCGCATCCATACCTTTTCGCTGTAATACTTCAAGTTTTCCATTGGCTACCGTGGTAGTTGCCATGTCGATAATAAATGGCGGCTGGTTCAATGCAGGGATTGCAACTGCTATCGGGTTGGTGCCCAGGAAACGACTCTTCGAAAAAGTTGGTGAGACCAGTGGACTGGCATTGGTCATCGAGATTCCGATCATATCATGTTCAAGGGCTAACATGGCATGGTAACCTGCAATGCCGTAGTGATTTGAATTTTGAACCGCGACCCACCCGGTTCCTGCAATTTTTGCTTTTTCGATGGCCAGTTGCATGGCATAAGGTGCTGTTACCAGTCCCAGGCCCAAATCCCCATCCAAAACGGCGGTGCTGGGCGTTTGATGGATGATTTTCATGTCGGGCATGGCATTGAGCCGTTTGAGTTCCCACAGCCTCACATAACCGCTTAAACGTGCAACTCCATGCGAATCCACGCCGCGTAAATCGGCCTGAATCAAACAATCGGCTGCAGTGCGTGCCTGGTCTTCGGGACATCCCATGCCGGTAAATATCTGAGTGGTAAATTTTTTTAAATATTCTGAATTATAATTGGACATAACAAAATCTTGTTTTAAAACGCGTTCAATTCTACCTTCTGACAGATTCTGCATTCTGAATGCCAAACGATCTGCATTCAAAATCTGTAACTGACCTTCTTTTGAGAATGGCAATCTTTATTTCTTATAAATATCTCTGGCTGAACCCTGGCTGGTGGGCATGATCAGCAAATCGTCGATATTGACGTGTGGAGGGCGGTTAACCACGAACAGGATGGTTTCTGCAATATCCATGGCTGAAAGTGGCGTAAATCCTTTATATACCTGAGCTGCTTTCTCCTGATCACCATGGAAACGGACGAGTGAGAATTCTGTTTCCACGGCTCCGGGAGCGATGGTGGTAACTTTAATCCCAAATGGCAGGAGTTCAATTCTCATGGCCTTTGAAATAGCTGAAACAGCATGTTTTGTGCCGCAGTAAACCGATCCGTTCGGATAGGCTTCCTTTCCTGCAATGGAAGAAATATTAATCACATGGCCACTCTGACGTTCGATCATCCATGGTGTTACAATCCGGCAGGTATAAAGTAATCCTTTTACGTTGGTGTCAATCATATTTTCCCAGTCATCCACATCGGCGGAATTTACCGGTGCCGAACCTGCTGCCAAACCTGCATTGTTGATTAAGATATCAATTGCTTTCCATTCCTCCGGAATGCTGTTCAGGGCTGTTTCTGTCCCGGATTTGATGCGGATGTCGAAGTTTAACGTAAGGATCCGGCACCCGTATGTTGATTCCAGTTTGTCTTTAAGTAATTCCAGCCGGTCTTTTCTTCGTCCTGTGAGTATTAAATTGAAGTTATTTTGGGCAAGTATCAGGGCTGTTTCGGAACCGATACCAGCTGTGGCACCGGTAATTAGAGCGATCTTCTTATTCATTGAATTAATGTGTTGATAAGAAATATAAAATTAAAAATTCCACAAAACTTATGGAATAACAAACTACTTAATTATTTTTGTTTCAGCAATTAAAGATAAATAATAAATCATGATCGAACAAAAGAACATAAATAACGAATTTAAAATTGATCAAATACCAGAAGAACAGAACATTCCGGATATTGTGTATAATCTGATGGCGAATCCAAATCTGGCAGCTATTAATTATTTCAACGATTTTAGCGAAGAAACAATAGATCCTTCTTCCATGCAAAACGACGAAAATGATGAAAATGGTATATTTTTTCTGGAAAATGGTCAGATGATGGCCATTGCAACTCATGCACTGCATCATCATCTTGAGATAGATCCGCAGAAGGCCACCGAAATGCTGGTTGCAAGAGCTGTTCGAAATATGGTTTGTTTTGGTGCTGTTCCTGAGGCAATTAGTTCCTTTCTGTATCACATTAATATTGCTGACCCAAACGGGCAATTTATTGCAGCGGGCGTAAAAAAAGGTTTGCAAAACGCCTGTGAAAAATTTAATGTAAAACTGACTGACCGAAAAATCAGGTTTGATTATTTTTCAGCTCATGGCCCGGTTTCTCCAACCATTATAATCAGTATAATGGCTACTGTACCTCTTAAGGATAAACTGGTAACACATAACTTTAAGAAAAAGGGAAATAATATTTTCATGATCGGGAAAACATACGATGACATCAATTCTTCTGAATATTTGGAATTCTATCATGAAATCTCAGAATCGCCTTTGCCTGTTTTTGACATCGAACTGGAAGTGAAACTGCACGGGGTAATGAAAAGGCTGATTGATTCAGGATTATTAAGTTCTGCGAGTCCGATTGGAAAAGGAGGATTGTTCTTTTCTCTTCTGAGGGCCGGAATGCCATCCGGATTAGGTTTTGATATTACGTCTGATGCTGAAATCCGTAAAGATGCTTTCCTGTTTGGGGAAGCGATGGGGCGTATCGTCGTTGGCATTAATGAAAAAAAGGTCGATGATTTTGTGGATCTGATGAGTAGTCTGAAAGTTCCGTTTTTTGCCTTAGGTCATGTAACCAAAGGCGAAATCAGGATTGACGATGAATCATTCGGTTTTATTGACAAAATGACATCTGCCGGTTAATCAAAGAAAAGTTACCAGTGAAAAAAATATATTAAAAATCATCCTTGTTCGGGAATAACTAAAGTTGTTCTTAATTTTATGAATAATTAATTTAATTTTTTGAACGCTTTTAGAATGCAGGTTACCCCGTATAAACACTCCGGTCAGCAGAAAAAGCAACAGGTAGAGCAAATGTTTGATCATATTGCTCCGAAATATGATTTTTTGAATCATTTGCTATCGCTTGGGATTGATAAACTCTGGAGGAAAAGGGCAATTCAGATCCTTTCCGGCTATAAATATGAATCTATTCTTGATGTTGCTACAGGGACGGGCGATTTTGCCATCGCTGCGTCAAGGTTAAATCCTGGAAAAATAGTCGGATTTGATATTTCAGAACAGATGCTGAATGTTGGAAGAGGCAAAGTAAAACGATTGGGTTTGGATCAGATCATTGAATTCAGGAAAGGGGATTCGGAAGAAATGCCCTTCGAAGCCGGAGAATTTGATGCCATTACGGTAGCGTTTGGAGTGCGGAATTTTGAAAATCTGGAAAAGGGACTTTCAGAGTTTTACCGGGTTTTGAAAAAGGATGGAGTGGCGATTATACTGGAGTTTTCGAAACCAAAGTATTTTCCGTTGAAACAGTTTTATTTATTCTATTTTTTCCGGATATTGCCATTCATTGGACGTTTAGTCTCGAAAGACAGTTCCGCTTATTCCTATTTGCCTGAATCGGTGATGGCTTTTCCTGATGATCAAAGGTTTCTGGCTGTTTTAGAAAAGATGGGTTTTACGAAGTTGGAGCAAAAAAGGTTGAGTTTTGGAATAGCCACCATTTACATCGCACAAAAATAAATTTTGCATACAATAATTGTTAAGTATTTTGGTTTAATTGCATAGATGAAAATCGTAATATCGTGAAGAGATTATTCTTTGGGTTTATTTTTTTACTGATCGGATTAACATCGATGGGGCAGAGGCTTTTGTTGAAGAATCTGACAACCTTTGATGATAAACTCCTTCATTTTGGCTTTACACTTGCCGTTAATACCGTTGATTTTAGTTTTGAGCATTACAATCTAATGGCCGATAATATAAAATTCGATCCGTCAATAGGCAGTCATGATTTAAAATATTTCAACAAACCTGTACGGGCCGATATTTCTTCGTTAACTCCTGGATTTACAGTAGGCATTGTAAGTAATCTTCGTCTTTCCGATGATTTTGACCTTCGTTTTTTACCCGGTATGTCTTTTAGTGAACGAAAGCTGGTGTATAACATTCCGATTGTGGATATCAACGATGGCAATTTAGAGTACTTTTCCATAAAATCAACTTTTCTTGATTTTCCCTTATTGTTGAAATACAAAGCAAGACGAATGAATAACCAGAGACCTTACCTCGTGGCCGGCGGAGCTTACCGGGTTGATATTTCAAAAACAGGGAAAGAAGATTTGGTGCGCTTAAAGACTCTCGGCGCTTCACTTGAAGCTGGTATGGGTTGGGATGTTTATCTGCAGTTTTTCCGGCTTTCAACCGAATTTAAATTTAGTTTTGGTATGGATAATGTTTTGGATAAAGCTCCGGGATCAACACAGAACCAGGTCTATGCCGGTGCTTTTTCAAGATTGTCATCCAATATGTTTATTCTGAGTTTTCATTTTGAATAGCCTTGAAACAGGAAATTAATTTATCGCTTTCTCCCAGACAGGCATCCGACGAGCTGTTCTACAAACCCATTTTAGCTGAAAAACTTCATATTGATGAAGACCGGATCAAATTGATCAACGTTAAACGAAGGTCGATTGATGCCCGTCAGCGCGTTATCCGTGTAAACCTGGGGGTTGAAGTTTTTACCGATGAACTTCCGGTGGAAGAAAAAATAGAGTTCAAATACAACCCGGTGGATCAAAAACCGGCAGTTATTATTGTCGGAGCGGGGCCGGCAGGACTGTTTGCAGCTTTAAGGCTGATTGAACTTGGGTTTAAACCTCTTCTTTTTGAACGCGGGAAAAATGTAAGCGACCGCAAACGCGATATTGCCAAAATCCATCGGGAACACCTGGTTGATCCGGATTCAAATTATGGCTTTGGTGAGGGTGGTGCAGGCACCTTTTCAGACGGGAAATTGTATACCCGATCAAAAAAGCGCGGAAACATCCGGAGAATTCTCGAGGTATTGTATGCCAATGGAGCTTTGCCTGAAATCCTGATTGATGCCCATCCACATATCGGGACCAACATGCTTCCGGGAATAATTACCAGTATTCGCACTAAAATAATTGAGGCTGGCGGTGAAATCCATTTTAACAGCAGGGTGGCCGACCTGATGATCGAAAATGACCGCTGTACCGGGATAATGCTTTCGGACACTACTATTGTTGAAGCAGAAGCGGTAATTCTTGCAACCGGCCATTCAGCCCGCGAAATTTATGAACTGTTGTACGAAAAGGGCATTTCGATTGAAGCGAAAACATTCGCGGTCGGAGTCAGGGCCGAACACCCGCAAACGCTGATTGACTCCATTCAATACAATCAGCCGGTTCGTGGTCCTTATTTGCCACCGGCAAGCTATTCGTTTGTCGAACAGGTCGATCAGCGCGGAGTTTATTCGTTCTGTATGTGTCCCGGCGGCATCATGGTTCCGGCAGCTACTGCCCCGGGCGAAATGGTTATTAACGGTATGTCGCCTACTAAACGAAATACCAGGTTTGCCAATTCGGGAATGGTTGTAGAGATCAGACCTGAAGATCTGAATGAATTCAGGCATCTGGGCGTATTTGCCGGGCTCGGATTTCAGCGCCAAATTGAACAATTATGTTTTTCACTGAATGGCATGACCCAATTCGCTCCTGCCCAGCGAATGGCTGATTTTGTCAGCAGCCGTTTTTCGCAGGATTTACCGGAATCATCGTATCATCCGGGTTTGGTTTCAGTCCCTTTGCATGATAAACTTCCCAAAAGAATCAGAACACGATTGCAGGAGGCATTCAAACTCATTGACAAAAAATCACACGGTTACCTCACCAATGAAGCAGTTATTGTTGGAGTGGAATCGCGTACTTCGTCTCCAATCCGGATTCCACGTAAGGATGACACTTTTGAGCACGTTAAAATCCGGGGACTTTACCCATGTGGCGAAGGTGCCGGGTATGCCGGCGGAATTGTTTCGTCAGCAATGGATGGTGAACGTTGTGCAGAAGCTTTTTCTGAAAATTTTAATCATCATTCAAAATAGGAATTTTCAATAAGTCATCTTCGTTTGAATTCACTGCAACAAATAGCTGTTGCAATGGCTACATTCAGCGATTCGGGTTTATTTTTTTCCGAAGAAAAGCACGGGATAAATAATTTTTTGGTTATGAATTGGCTTACAGATTCAGAAATCCCATTTCCTTCATTCCCGAATACAAGGATACCATGCCGGGTTAGTTGCTCAGAGTAAATGTCTTTTCCTTCCAGAAAGGTCCCGTATACAGGAGTCTGGATTTTGGCGGCTTCAGTTAAAAAATCATCCAGCGGGGCGTATCGTGTTTTAACCCTGAAAACAGCTCCCATACTTGCCTGTACAACTTTGGGATTAAATACATCTACGGTATTCTCTGAACATATTACCGTATGAATACCGAACCAATCTGCTATCCGGAGGATGGTTCCCAGATTTCCCGGGTCCTGAATAAAGTCGAGTGCCAGAATAAGGTCATTCTTTAGATTCAGGTCAGGGTCTGAATCGATCGGCAATCGAACCAAAGCAAGTGCATCCTGAGGATTTTGCAGTAAACTGGCCTTTTGAATAGATTCGTTCCCGGCTTCAATAAGTTCATTGACCTGAAAGCGGATTTCCGGATGTAACTTCAGGTACTCTGAAGTGCATACCAGGGTCTCCACATGAAAGTCTGAACGAAGAGCCTCTTCAACCATTTTATTCCCTTCAACAAGGAAAAGTCCGGTTTCATCTCTGTTTTTCTTTCGGTTTAGCGATTGAATTAGTTTTGTTTTATTTTTACTCAACATATTTTATGATTCTTCGTTCTAAATTTGTAAAAATAAAAAGGTCTGAAAGATTTGCGAACCAAATGCTCTGTTTATTTTTGTAAAAATTCAAAATCATGCCATTATTTGTCCGGAATAATTTTTTGTCTGTACATTCTGTTATTTTTCTGCTCTGCGCACTGCTGTTCGGATCATGCAATCCGACCAGATTTGTTCCCGAAGGTAAATATTTACTCAACAAAATATCGGTTAATGTCGATGACAAGAATTTGAAACGCGAAGATATCAAAACTCACATCAGGCAAAAAGAGAATCTTCGGATTTTAGGTGTTCTGAAATTTCATCTGTGGGTTTATAACCTGTCATCGGGAACAAAGGAAAATGATTTGCTGAAACGGATAGGAGAGGCTCCTGTATTGTATGATGAGTTTCAAACCCAACGCAGCCTTGACCAGCTTCAAATCTATTTAAAAAATAAAGGCTATTACAATGCGTTGGTTCATGATTCAGTAGTGATCGATCAGCAGAGACAGCGGCTGAATCTGATCTTCGGTATTCAGGCCAAACAGCCTTACCGGATTCGTAATTATGTGTATTCGGTCAAGGACCCCAAACTGCGCACTATCCTTCTGAATGATTCAGTCAACAGGCTTTTAAAAGCAAATGATATTTTTGATCTGGATGTATTGAACGCGGAGAGACAACGAATATGCAAATATCTTAATGACAGGGGATATTTTAAGTTTTCGGAGGAGTTTATCAGCTTTCAGGCGGATAGTAATTTTTACAATAACCGGATTGATTTAACGATAAATGTTGACGATGCTTCATTAAAGAACGATGATACCGTTGTGGTTGAACACCAAAAGTACAAGATCAGAAACTACCTGATTTATCCCGGTTATAAAGCTACTGATCTGACCGGAAATCAGCCGGTACAAAGTATGGATACCTTAGTCCGGAACGATTATGTTTTCATCTATTCAGGAAGGCTGAAATACAAACCCGAATTATTTTTAGATATCAACCGGATGAAAGACAGTGCCTATTACAGTTTGCTGAATGCTGAAAAAACATATCGTGCCCTGAACCGGCTGAAACAATTTAAATTGATTAATATCGGATTTACAGATACTTATGCATTTGACAGCGATTCAATTCCACTGCTGGATTGTACGATGCAGTTGTCGGCATTGCCCCGGCAAAATTTTTCGGTTGATGTCGAAGGTACCAATTCATCAGGGAATCTTGGTGTTGCCGGAAATCTGAATTTTCAGCACCGGAATGTTTTTGGCGGAGCTGAAGTGCTTGACATACAATTAAGAGGAGCCAGAGAACGGCAGCAGATGAACGACAGTATTTTTAATATGAAAGAGTTCGGTTTTGAATCCAGTGTCACAATCCCGAAATTCCTTAGTTTTATCAAGGCAAAAAGGATGTTTTCGTTTCAGATTCCCGAAACAAAATTCACGGTGGGTTTTAATTATCAAAGCCGTCCTGATTACACCCGGGATATCACGAACCTGAAGTTGGGCTACAACTGGAAAACGACTTATTATAAGTTTCATACCTTAAATGTTTTTGATCTGAACTATGTCAATCTATACCGGTTTGATCCTGCTTTTATCAACTCAATAGAAGATCTTTTTATTAAGAGCAGTTTTACCGATCACTTAATCCTGGCATCGAACTACAGTTGGATGTACAATACCCAGAATATCAATAAGCGGGATGATTATAAATTCTATAAAGTCAATATCGAATCTGCCGGAAATCTGCTTGGTCTTTATTCAGGATTAATAAATAAGGATAAAACGAGCATATTGGATTCGGTAACGAACCATATGAGTTCATTTTATGAGATTCTGAACACACGTTTTGCCCAATATTTAAAAGGCGATTTTGAATACCGGTATGGTCACATGATTAATAAGTTTAGCTCACTCGTTGGCCGTGCTTTCATCGGTGTTGGAATACCCTATGGAAATTTTAATGTTCTGCCATTCGAAAAGAAATATTTTACGGGTGGTGCCAATGGAATCCGGGCATGGCAGGTCAGGTCGCTCGGGCCGGGTTCTTATAAAGCTCCTGCCGGTATTTACCCGAACCAGTCTTCAGATATTAAGCTGGAAGCGAATATCGAATACCGGTTTAAATTATTCTGGCTGATGGAAGGAGCACTTTTCGCGGATGCAGGGAATATCTGGGCGATCAACAGTAAAGACAACCGTGAAGGTGCTGTTTTTAAGATCGATCGTTTCTACCGGCAGATTGCTGTTGGCTCAGGGTTCGGTTTGCGCTTCGATTTTACCTACTTTTTGTTCCGGCTCGATCTCGGATTAAAAATGCTCGATCCTTCATTGCCGTCAGGCAAGCGGTTTATCCCGGGGAATTATGCGCTTACCGGCGACCATTTAAACCTCTCATTTGCAATTGGCTATCCTTTCTGATGTCAGGAACAAAATCGCCGGGGGATGCGTTGATCAATTCATTGTTCGGAGATAAGCAGGAGCATGTTTTATGAGCACGCATCAGCATGCATTTATCACTATCATTCTGGTTTTTTGTTTGAATGCAAATTATGTGTTAAAAAATACTTAACACGGTGTTGGATTGTAGTTCCAAACGGATAATTTTCTTAAATTTACAGGATTATTTGTTGCAGATTATCAGATAGTTGGATGATGTTAGAGATTTGCGGTGAACAATCATGTTAAGGATCAGTTATTATTTCACTGATAAGTAATCCCTGAGTGAAACAGATTAGTACAATTTAAATATTTATACAATGACAAAGATTTCAGAAGTTGTAAAACGCGGAGTAGTATCCGGCGAAGATTTACAAAAAGTATTCGCTATTGCAAAAGAAAATCACTTCGCACTTCCTGCGGTAAATGTGGTTGGGTCCGATTCAGTGAATGCCGTTATGGAAGCTGCAAAACTGGTGAATTCACCGATAATAATTCAATTTTCAAATGGCGGTGGTCAGTTTTATGCAGGAAAAGGCTTGAAACTTGATGGCCAGCAGGCTCAAATTGCCGGGTCAATAGTTGGGGCAAAATCAGTGCATATACTTGCAGAACTTTACGGTGTTCATGTTGTTTTGCACACCGATCATGCAGCTAAAAAATTATTGCCATGGATCGACGGTCTGTTGGATGCCGGTGAAAAACATTTTGCTGAAACCGGGAAACCTTTATTCAGTTCTCATATGCTTGATTTGTCGGAAGAACCACTTCAGGAAAATATAGGGATCTGTAAAAAATATCTGGCTCGCATGAGTAAAATCGGGATGACCCTTGAAATTGAACTTGGCTGTACAGGCGGTGAAGAAGATGGTGTTGATAATACGGGAATGGATAACTCATTGCTTTATACTCAGCCTGCAGATGTAAATTATGCATACGAAGAATTGAGCAAGATCAGTCCTAATTTCACCATTGCTGCATCATTTGGTAATGTTCATGGTGTTTATAAACCGGGAAATGTGAAGCTTACCCCTAAAATTCTGGATAATTCACAGAAATTTATTTCGGCCAAACACGGATTAGGTGAAAAAGCGATAGACTTTGTTTTTCATGGCGGATCAGGTTCCACACTTGAAGAAATTCGCGAAGCTATTTCGTATGGCGTTATTAAAATGAATATTGATACAGATACCCAATGGGCCACCTGGGATGGCATTCGTAAATACGAAGCTCAAAACAGGGCTTATTTACAGGGACAGATCGGAAATCCGGACGGAGAAGACAAGCCTAATAAAAAATATTACGACCCACGCGTTTGGTTGCGTAAAGGACAGGAAACGATGATCGAAAGATTGAAAATTGCTTTTAACGATCTGAATAACATCGACAGAAGCTAGGGCTGACTGTTTTTAGAATACTTAAACCCGGATTGCTGATCCGGGTTTTTTATTTTCAAAAAATTGGTGTAAATTAGGGTTGTTCAATTCTCCTTATGAACTTCAGGCAACTTATTCAGGACTATTTTACCTTTAGCCGCAACGAACGCAAGGGAATCACCATTCTCCTGGTTCTTATATTTATTTTGGCCGTTGCCAATAAGCTTGTCTTTTATTTCGAAACTCCGGCCCGTATTGATCCGGTTTTATTCGATTCTGCGCGCCATGAACTGGGATTGCTTAACGATTCGGTAAGCCTGAGAATAACCTCGGGAAAGCTATTTTCCTTTAATCCCAATACGATAGATTCGCTGAAACTTGAAAGTCTTGATCTGCCGGAACAGATTAAACGCAATCTGTTAAAATTCCGCAGAGGGGGAGGGAAATTTTATTCGGATTCTGATTTCAGGAAAATATATGGTGTAACCGATCAGGTTTACGATCGGATTGAACCTTATTTACTGGTTGAAAATGAACACAGATTGCCGGCTGCAAATTCGCCAAAATCAGAGCTTTTTTTGTTTGATCCGAACACCGCTTCTGATGATGAATTTCTGCGCCTGGGATTATCAGGAAAACTGATAGCTACCATCAGGAACTATCAGAATAAAGGAGGATCGTATAAGAATAAAGAGGGTTTCTTGCGGATGTGGGGATTCAGTGAAAATCAAAAAAAAGTTTTGGCTGCCTATGTGATGATCGAAAAACCAGAGGCTTTAAATACTGAAAAGAAATCAGTGGATACGAATCTGGTTGTTGAACTCAATTCTGCAGATTCGATTCAACTCAAACGGTTACCCGGAATAGGCGATAAATTATCGAAGCGTATCGTAAAATACAGGGATTTACTGGGAGGGTTCCATTCGTTAAACCAGTTAAACGAAGTCTATGGATTAAGTGAGCAAACTATTCAGCTAATAAAAAATCAGATCACCATTGATGATACGAAAATCAAAAAAATGGATTTGAACTTTGCTGATTTATATGAACTTGCAAAACATCCATACCTTCAAAAGAACCTTGCCGGTCAAATTATCAAGTTCAGAACTAAAAACGGAAGTATACGTGATTTGATCGTTTTACGCGACAGTATGATTTTAAACATAGATGAATACAACAGATTAAAGCCTTACTTTTAAAACAAAAACGAGTCAGTTGCGTTTTGTATATCAGAGGTATATATCGATCAAATCATTTTAAAATAAATTTTCGGTTATAAATTTGATTAGTAAGGTTTAATTCATAAATTTGCGGCTCGAATTTTAACTAGAAAAAATATATTAGCATGATCGTTATTCCAGTAAAAGAAGGCGAAAATATCGAAAGAGCGCTTAAGAGATTTAAAAGGAAGTTTGAAAAAACTGGTGTTGTGAAAGAATTGCGCGAAAGGCAAGCCTTTACCAAGCCATCGGTTGAAAGAAGGGCTGAAGTTAAAAAGGCCATTTATATTGAGAATTTGCTGCGTCAGGAAGACTAGTAGTATCTGGAGGTTCCTGCATACGATGTAAATTATTTGCTCATGTCCTATCATCAGGAATCATTTATTAATTACCTTAAATACGAAAAAAGGTATTCGCATTTAACTGCAGTTGCCTATAAAAAGGACCTCGATCAGTTTGAAGAGTTTTTTGTCCAAACGGTTGGGGATTTTAATGTTGAAGGAATAAATGACAAGGTAGCACGTCAGTGGGTAATTGAATTGATGGACAGTGGACTTTCTGCCCGCACGGTAAATAAAAAAATCTCAGCCTTAAAGTCTTTTTACAAGTATTTATTGAGGTTAGAGGTAGTCAAAGAAAACAACCTGGTTAATGTGATTGTGCCAAAGGTTCGTAAAAAACTACCTCATTTTGTGGAAGAAAAAAATCTGGATCATTTACTTGATGATGGTTTTTTTGGGAAAGACTTTGAAGCACTTCGTGACAAGTTAATTATTAGTCTGTTGTATGGAACAGGAATTCGATTGTCTGAATTAATGCATCTGAAGGATGCCTGGATTTATCAAAGTGAATTTCTGATTAAAGTATTAGGTAAGCGCAATAAAGAAAGAATTATTCCTTACCCCCGAAGTTTAAATCCGCTGATCGAACAATACATGGCCGAACGAACGCAATTGTTTGGAGGTTCCTTGGGATGTTTGCTGCTTACATCAGCCGGTGAACCGGTTTATGAAAAGCTTATTTACCGGGTGGTCAATAAATATTTAGCTTTGGTTACTACCATAGAACAAAAAAGTCCGCATGTGCTTCGACACACTTTTGCTACTCATATGCTGAATCGCGGAGCTGATTTAAACGCTGTGAAGGAAATGCTGGGTCATTCGAATCTTTCTGCTACACAAATTTATACTCACACCTCTTTGGATAAAATTCAAAAAGTTTATAAACAAGCACATCCACGATCATAAATAATAGGAGGATTAATAATGAACATTCAGGTAAACACTGTACACTTTACAGCCGATCAGAAGCTGTCTGACTTTGTAAATAAAAAAGTAGCAAAACTTGAAACCTATTTTGAAGGTATTATTGGTGTTGAAGTAATTTTAAAGGTAGTAAAACCTGAAACGGCAAATAATAAAGTTGCTGAAATTAAACTTTCGATTCCCGGAACAGATTACCTTTTTGCTGAAAAACAAGCTGACTCATTTGAGGAAGCAATTGATACTGCTGTTGATGCCATCCGGCGCCAGCTGACTAAAGTGAAAGAAAAAGCGAAAGAGAAATAAAGTTGAAATATTTGATTCATTCTTGTGATTTCAATAAAATATTTATACATTTGCAAACCTTTTTCGGATAAGTATCTTTTGGGGTATTTTAGCTAAAAAGAAATCCCCCTGTAAACAGGAATGCGGTCGTTTATAGGGGTTTTGACATGATGTATAAACAATGCCGAATTAGCTCAGTTGGCCAGAGCACGTGATTTGTAATCTCGGGGTCCTCAGTTCGAATCTGAGATTCGGCTCAAAAAGAAGATTGGAAGATTAGAATCTTGAATTTCAGAATGAAATCGATGTTCAAACTGAAAATTCTAATATTCCACTATTCAAAGTTCTAATATTGTTTTGGGGAGATACCAAAGTGGCCAACTGGGGCAGACTGTAACTCTGCTGGCGTACGCCTTCGTAGGTTCGAATCCTGCTCTCCCCACAAAGGAAGTAGCCTATCCCTAAA
>JBBSBP010000008.1:0-100849 GCA_038251165.1 Bacteroidales bacterium
GATATTCAAAAATACGAAAAATCACTAAGTAAAGTCAAAACTTCATTGTTTAAACTAATTTATGAAAACTTGAAGAAATTTTTGCCAATCACAAAACCATTACTTTTTTATCTCATTTCAAATAAGTGACTAAATTTGCAGGTTCAATAATTTGAAAAATAGAATGCTGAAATTTTTAAAGGCAAAAAAATACGAGTCGAATGAATACCTGGTTTTAATCTATCGGTTTTCGTTATTGATGCTTTTTTATTCGTTTTGCCGGATTCTGTTTTATCTGTTTAATCCGGCTTCTTTTCCCAAAGTCACTTTTTCGTCATTCCTGACGATCCTGAAAGGTGGTCTGATGTTCGATGTCAGTGCCTTACTGTATCTGAATGCATTGTATATCCTGCTTTTCCTGATTCCTTTTCATTTTAAATTCGTTAAAGGATACCAAATAACACTGAAATGGCTTTTTATGATCACGAATGGTTTTGGTCTGGCTTTCAACCTGATCGATATGATTTATTACCGGTATATCCTGAAACGAACCACTGCCAGCGCGTTTGATATTGCAGCCTTCGATGCCGGGAATACGAAACTGATCATGCGATTTTTTTACGATTTCTGGTATATCCCGCTTATCTTCATCATTTTGATGTTTTTCATTTCCCGTTTTTATTCGGTGCTAAAACCACGGCCATTCAAATTCCGGCATCCATTTGTTTATTTTCTGTCAGGAATACCGGTTATTTTTGTCGTGGGAGTTCTTTCAGTAATTGGAATGCGTGGAGGTTGGCGACACAGTACCCGCCCCATCAACATGAACAATGCAGGCGCATTTGTGAGTACACCCGAGGAAATGTCGCTGGTTCAAAATACCCCGTTCTGTATTTTCCGAACCTGGGGAAAGAAAGCTTTCGTTCGTAAAGACTATTTCAGCTCTGAACAGGAACTGGCAAAATTTTATACTCCGGTTCACATTCCGGATCGTGTTGGCCCGGCAAAATGGGACAACGTGGTTATCATTATCCTGGAAAGTTTCAGCCGGGCTTTTGTCGGGGCACTGAATCCGCAGCTGGAAGATCCGCGCGGCCGGACTTACACACCTTTCCTGGATTCGCTGATTCATGAAAGCCTGGTGTTCAGCAATGCATTTGCCAACGGACGCAAGTCAATTGATGCCATTCCATCGGTAACGGCAAGTATTCCGGCACTGGTGCTGCCTTATGTCATTTCCGAACGATCGGGAAATACCATTAACAGCCTGGCCAGCCTGCTGGGAACAAAGGGTTATCAGTCGGCCTTTTTTCACGGGGCGCCAAACGGCTCGATGGGTTTTGACGCGTTTACTAAAATTGCTGGTTTTCAGCACTATTACGGTCGTGATGAATATGGAAATGAAGCAGACTTCGACGGCATCTGGGGAATCTGGGACGAACCTTTTTTCCAGTATTTTGCCCATGGAATGAATGAAATGCAGGAGCCTTTTTATACCACACTGTTTTCGGTTTCATCGCATCATCCCTACGAAGTTCCGGAGAAATACAAGGGGAAATTTCCGGAAGGACGTATTCCGCTTGATAAATGCATTCATTACACCGACTACTCGCTCCAAAAGTTTTTTGATACAGCCCGAAAAATGCCCTGGTTTAAAAACACCATATTCGTAATCACCGCCGACCACGCAGTTGACTCGGATATTAAGGAATATTATACTTCAGTGAACCGCTTTGCCATTCCAATTCTTTTTTACAAAGCCGACGGTAGTTTTAAGGGTACCGACACCGGACTGGCCGAGCAGATTGATATTATGCCCACGATCTTAAGTTATCTTAATTATCCGGATCCGTATGTGGCTTTCGGAAACAATCTGCTTGATCCGGCATCCAATCGTTTTGCGATAAATTTCATTGAAGAATCGTACCAGTTTTTAAGCGGCGATTATGTGATATATATGACTGACGATAAGATCAATGCCATTTACAACCGGAAAGTAGATGCTGAACTTCGGAACAATCTGCTTGGAAGAATTAATCTGCAGAACCAGGAACAGTTGATGAAAGCAATTATTCAGCAATTCAATAACCGGATGGCCGAAAACCGCATGGTGATTGGGGAAAAGTGAGGTCATTCGCAGTCAATCGCTTCGCGTCTTTTTTACGATTATTGACTATAAATGAGCTAATGACTTGTCAGCCTGACCTGAAACCTGAAATACCTTAAATCTGTTCCCAGCCGTCGCGGTAATTATGCCTGATCCATTCTTCGGCGGTTGCCAGTGCCGGAAGCGTGTCGTATTTGGTGTCGAACTTCGGATCGCCGTTTATGATTTCAAATTTATTGGAAGTCATTACCCTGATTGTTTCGGAGGAACCGATGTTGGTAAACTGCATGTTCTTTCCGTCCCAGAGAAGCCGTTTTTTTAAATCCTGAAGCCGGACTGCCAGAACTCCCATGACTACCATTTCGTTGAGTGGTCCGGCATAGCTGAAGTTTGACCCGGCTTCCACCCGGTTTATTTTGTTTTCTTTGGTTGCCCGAATCCAGTCTTGTTCATGGCCGTTGGTATCCGCATTTTCTATGCGGCGGATTATTTTTTCCGGTTCTTTAAAATGGTCCATTTCAGAAGTGGGCAATAAGCTTGGATCAGCAGCCGAACTGCCACATATAATTTTCCCTTTGGTTCCGTAAAAAATTACTCCTCCGCTTTCGTTTCCCATGGGTTCCCCGTCTTTAAGCTCCTCAGGCCGTTCAGGCAACAGTCCGCCATCGTACCAGGTTATTTTAACTTCAGGCATTCCCACCTTGGGAAGGTTGTCGCGGCGCGGAAACCAGTAAGTTACTTTTTCGGCGTTTGGAGCCGATTCATTATTGACTGGTGTTGAACTGGCTTCGACAGCCGAAGGGTATTGCAGCATCAGGGCTTTAAAAACAGGATCGAGGATATGGCAGGCCATATCGCCCAGGGCGCCGGTTCCAAAGTCCCACCAGCCCCGCCAGTTCCAGGGTGTATACACCTCATGATAGGGGCGGAATCTGGCCGGCCCGATAAACAGATCCCAGTTCAGTGTATTCGGAACGCGCATCCGATCGGTTGGTCGCTCCAGGCCCTGAGGCCAGATGGGACGATTGGTCCAGGCATCAACCGAAGTGATTTCACCAATGGTTCCCGCCCAGATCCATTCGCAAATCCGACGGATGCCTTCTCCTGAATTGCCCTGGTTCCCCATTTGCGTGGCAACGCCATACCGGAGAGCCGTTTCGGTCATTATCCTGGATTCGAATACGGAATGCGTCAATGGTTTTTGAAGGTAAACATGATAGCCGGCTTTCATGGCCATCAAAGCCGGTAAGGCATGAGAATGGTCGGGAGTAGCAATCATCACAGCATCAATATTTTTCTGCTTATCCAGCATTTCGCGGTAATCCTGGTATTTTTCAGCCAGTGGCCATTTCCGGAAGGCATTTCGTCCGGCATATTTCCAATCCACATCGCACAAGGCAACAATGTTTTCGGTATCCATGTTGGTCAGGTTGTTGAATCCCATGCCACCCACACCAATGCCCGCAATATTCAGTTTATCGCTGGGGGCTTTGTGTCCCAGTCCCGCTATTACTTTAGATGGCAGAATAGTTATTGCAGTTGCTGCCATGGTGGTTGATCCCAGAAAATGCCGGCGACTGATGTTTGTAGATTTGTTTCCCATTTGACTATAGATTCTGAAATTGACCGACAAAAATAATTCCGTGAAAATAGACATTCCAAACTAAATTCAAAAAGAAAATCAGGAATAGCTCATTTTAAGCGATCATAAAATGTATTCTCCTATGCTGCTTTACGATAACATGAATTTATCCGTTCAAAATTGAAAGTTGTACGTTGAAGAAAGCATAAAAAAAGGTGGATTTTGTGAATCCACCTTCTATATATCCATTAAAAAAACATTATGCCGGCATATCCGGTAAGCTCCATGGTTTGCGATATGTATGCTTAATTAATTCAGCGGCAAACTCGGTAGCAGGCACCGGATCAGTATATGTTTTATTGAAGGTTGGATGACCATCATGAATTGAAAATTTGTCTTCAGTAATGATTTTGATTTTGTCATTAGCAGTAAGGTTTGTAAATTTCATGCTTGGTCCGTCCCATTCCAATTCTTTATTGAGTGTCTGTAAACGAACTGCGAGAACTCCCATCACAACCATTTCGTTGAATGGTCCGGATTCACTGAAGTCAGAAGCAGTTTTTACCCGGCTATTGGCAGATTCTTTTGCGGCACGCACCCAATCCATTTCATGGCTTGCTTCCACACGGCGACGGAATTTCGGAGCTTCCGGAATACGTCCCGATAGCAACCATGGATCTTTGCCATAACATCCACAGATCAGTTTGTCTTTTGTTCCATGGAAAATAACTCCACCACCCGCATTGTTTGGGTCTTTTCCAGCTGGCCATCCGTCAGGAAGCATTGGTTTAATACCACCGTCATACCAGAAAACCTCAACCTGGGGAAGTTGAGCTCCTTTTTTCGATCCTTTCCAGTCACGTTTTGGTGTTCTGGTAGGGAATGTAAGTTTTACCGACTGGGCTCTTGGTGCACAATCCTGCAACAATAAGGTAGAACTTCCCTGAGCTTTAGTCGGATATCCTAAATCGAGACCAACAAAAACCGGATGCAGGATATGGCAGGCCATGTCACCTAATGCTCCGGTACCGTAATCCCACCAGCCCCGCCAGTTCCAGGGTGTGTAAACTTCGTTGTAAGGACGCATTTTTGCTGGCCCGGTAAATAAATCCCAATCCAAATTATCAGGAACCCACTGTCCACTTGGAGTATTTAGACCTTGTGGCCAGATTGGCCGGTCAGTAAATGCTTCTACTTTGGTTACTTCACCGATTTCGCCATTGACCAGCCATTCGCAGGTTAGATTTACACCTTCGCCAGATGAACCCTGGTTTCCCATTTGTGTTGCAACATTATGTTTTGCAGCCAGTTTGGTTAGTAAACGGGATTCATAAACAGTATGTGTCAAAGGTTTTTGACAGTAAACATGTTTGCCCATTGTAATTGCATGAGAAGCAACAATGGCATGAGTATGGTCGGCAGTTGCGATTAAAACTCCATCAATGGATTTTCCCAATTCATCGTACATAACTCTCCAATCTTTGTACTTTTTGGCTCCCGGGAATTCGGCAAAACATCCTGCGGCATACTTCGAGTCAACATCGCATAAGCCAATAATATTCTCCGATTTGAGATTTTTGAGATTTCCGTGACCCATGCCGCCAACTCCGATTCCGGCAATATTTAATTTGTCACTTGGAGCTTTGTGCCCCATCCCTGCAATAACATTACTTGGAAGAATAGTAATTCCGGCAGCAGCTGTCGCAGTCGTTGCCAGAAATGATCTTCTGTTAAGTTTGTTTTCCATTGGTTATAAATTTTGATTTAGGTATTGAATAAATTGTTTTTGATCAAAAAAATCTCCTAAAGGTAAAATTATCTTCCTGAAACAGCAAGCCTGAATGTTCAATCTTTCGGGATTTTGTGAAAAGCACAAAAACAATTCAATAAGCGTAAAACTGACACTTCAACGCAAAATCATGTAAATGAATTTTTTTGGATAGTTTTTGTCTATTCAGGATTGAAAAATTCGATTTGACTGGCGAACAAACTGAGCGTATATTTGTCTATTATTTTTTAGAATTTTAATTTTTAAAACACATATCATGAAAACTATTGGAGAAAAATTTCCGGAATTTACCAAAGAAGCAGTTGTTTCACTGGAAGCAGGTAAAGAGTTTAAAACTTTGACGAATGTCGATATCGCCGGTAAATGGACCGTATTCTTCTGGTGGCCACTCGATTTCACCTTTGTATGTCCTACGGAAATTGTTTCATTTAACGAACATTTTGAAGAGTTTGCCAAACGTGATGCCAATGTTGTCGGTGCTTCCATCGATTCACAGTTTGTGCATCTGGCCTGGCGCAACAACCATGCTGGCCTGAAAGGGCTGAAATTCCCTATGGTTGCTGATACCAGCAAATCACTTTCTGAAGACCTGGGTATCCTGGAACCTGTAAATAAAATTGCCTACCGCGCAACCTTTATTATCGATCCCGAAGGAACTATTCAGCATGTTTCGGTTAACGGACTGAATGTTGGAAGAAATGTGAATGAAATTATCCGAATCCTGGATGCCCTTCAAACCGGCGAATTAACTCCATGTGACTGGGTTCCCGGTCAGGCTACCTTGTAATCATACTGAAACCGGAAATATAATTAAAGGCTACCTGAAGAGGTGGCCTTTTTTATGGTATCCGCTTTTCTTCACTGAAAAGGCCTTGCAGCTGTTTCTCTTTTCCGGATCGCGGAAGTCGTTGAACCCCTGATGAACTTATTCGCTTTCTGCACGTTTCAACAAAAAAATTAAACTTATGAAAAAAAAGATGGGTAATCCTGCAGTTGTAGGCCTGGCAGGTTTTGGTATGACAACTCTTTTGCTTCAGTTTCACAACATCGGAATTATGGGGCTTGGACCGGTTGTATCAATGGGATTTATTTTTGGTGGCCTTGCTCAGCTGATCGCCGGATTTCAGGAGCAGAAAATGGGAAATAACTTTGGCTTCAGCGCTTTTGTAGCCTATGGCAGTTTCTGGATTGGCCTGGGAATTATCTGGATACTGAATTATTTCAGGATTTATGAATCAAGTACTTCTGATGTTGGTTACTACCTCGTTGCCTGGACACTTTACACGGCCATCATGTTTGTGGCCTCTCTGTGGATTCACAAAGCGATGGTTGTAACATTTGTGACTCTTTTGCTGGGGTTCATTCTTTTGGATTTTGGGCATTTCGTCGATCCGGTATGGAATAAAGTCGCGGGTTATGAACTTATTGTTTGCGCATTCTCTGCCTGGTATATGATGGCAGCCATCATTATTAATGATGTTTCCGGTAAAACCTTGCTCCCTTTTGGAACTGCATTCGTCAGATAAAAAAACAAAAGCGAAACCCGATTGAACGGGTTCCGCTTTTGTTTTGCATTCAAATTTTATTTCCGATCTGAATCCTTCATCCATTGATGGAGTAACTTGCTCCTGGGGAGCCTGCTTCTCCATTTTGTAGTTGTTGATTTTGTAGCTTAAGGTAAGCATTACAACACGTGGTTCGCGTTGCATTTTAAAGGTCGATTTGAATCCATCGCCATACGATGTGCCTTCATATTTTCCGGTACCTAAAACATCCCGGATACTCACTGTTGCTGATAATTTCTTTTTCATGAATTCCTGTTGGTAAGACAGGTTGGTGTAGATCATGGCTTTCATATCTCCCTGGGCAGATACGGATGGACCGCGATAGAATCCGGTTAGCTGTAAACGACTGTCGGGTGAAAATTTGATTGTACCGTTTAACCTTCCCGAGTAGTTGGTACTTTGCCGGTCGACCGATTTACCGAGCAATTCACCTTTTAACTGGTACCTGTAAATACTGAAACTGGTATTGACCAGCAACCATTTGGTAAAATTGATGTTACCCATCAGTTCACCTCCCAGTGAATGATCACGGTTCAGGTTGTCCATAGTCATGTAACTGATTCCGTCTGTCAGGACGGTTAATTCGTCGTGAATAGCTGGTCATGAGCTGACTCTGCTTGGCTAAATCGTAAGAGAAATGTAAGGATGGAAAATAATCAAACCGTTCGAGGGTATATGGTTTAATGGCTTTCGAATGATCGATCGACCGGTTACTGTATTCACCCCTTAATCCAAGCATATACTGAACTCCGGCTAATTTCCCGGAATAGGTGGAGTACACGGAATGAATATCTTCTTTGAAATCCATATCGCTGGTATATAGCGGATTGATTTCAAATTGATTGGTTGTTGTATTGAAATTTGTGAAATTCAAATCTTCCTTTTCCCGTTCCATACGGCTTCAAACCTGGCGCCTTCTTTCAGCGGCAGGGTATAATCCAGCTTCATCCGGTAATCATTCGAAGTACTGTTACCGGCAGTAATAATACGCGATAAATAATTGGTTGTTTGGCGGTAACTGGCATCCGATTCATATTCATCAATGGTTTCGTTTTCTTTTGAATCCCGGGTACGGAAATTGAATGAACCGTCCAGTTTGTGCAATCCCGTTTCATCAAATTTAGTCTGGAAACTGGCATTGGCGCTCATATAATTGCCGCTTCTTCCGGACTTGTTATTCTGTACCGAATAAATATTCAGGCCTCCCGGTTGCTGGTAATTATGAAGGTTTCCACCACCATAACTGTCGAAATTATAATTTCCCAATTCAGTTGAAAGGGTAAGCGAAGTTTTATCTGTCAGGTAATAATCAAATCCTCCCTTGAGCTGATTGCCGCCTCTGACCTGGTCGCGCCTTCCGTCAGTATTCAGGATGGTTGTGGTGTCATTCAGGTAAGTCTCCCGGGTCATGTTCATGGTTCCGTAATTGGTTTCATCATTCCAGTTACCGCCCAGAAATACATTGTATTTTTTGGTTTTATAGCTCAGCATCAGATCCGTACCATATTTGTCGCCGGTTCCCAGTTTGGAATCCTTCTTGCTGTATATTGCTACATTGGCATATTCCATCGGGGTTTTGGTTTCAGCATCAATAATTTTACCGGTTATTTTCCCGTTTTTGGGCAAAGCGCTCATGCCACCTGGATTGGTCCCCGGAGGTACCTGCGAAAAAACAGCTCCTGCCGTTGAAAGTATTAAAAAAAGCATCATCATTAAATTCGTAATCTTCATCTCTCTATGTTTAATTGTTTCCAAGGTGTAAATTGATAATCGTCCCTTCAATATTCCTAAGACAGGGGTTTAAAACAAAAGTTTAACGGACTTTTAAAAACTCTTGTTAATGTTTGTAAACGTGCAAAGTCCTTTTAAACCTGTATTTCAAAGCAGATTTAATTATCGTAAGCAGGACTATTGCCGGGATGGTGTGCAAAAGTAGAATGAACTAACATCGACCTGTTTTCCGGAAGAAAATCGTTTGGAACTAAAATCCGGAACTTAAAACCTGATATTCAGCCATGAAACAACATGTTGTATTTGTCCTGATCCTGTGAAGACTGGATCCACCCGGTCAACTTTCAGTGAAGATCAAAGTATTCAGGTGATGGTCTGCCAGTTTGCAACAGCAGAATGACTAGGAATATGGAGTATTGAATGAAAAATCTGAAAGAGCTGAACCTGGAACCTGTCCTTCAGCCCGGATGGAACCTGTATTTTTGGTTTATTTCCTTTTTTGATCTTCCAGCCGGTATTCCGGTTTTTCTTTCTGATCATCCTGCATATCCTTCACATCATCAATCAGTGGTGATTCATTCACTGCTTTCCAGTCGAAATTTTCGTCCAGCGGAGTCAGGGCTTTTCCCGGGTCAAAGATCCGGGAATCAACCGCTGTGGCACGATACGGTGTAAAATCCGGCTTTTCAGTAAACAGGTCGGCAAAATCGGTTGCCGCGGCGTCATATTGATTCAGATAAGGTATTCCCAATACATTCCAGAAGGATTTAAAAATACTTCCGAAGCTGTAATGTACTTTTGAGACATAATTTCGTCTGACGTACGGCGATATGACCATCAGTACACTCCGGTGCGCATCCACATGATCCACTCCATTCTGGGCATCATCTTCGGTAATGACAATTGCCATCTTTTTCCAGAAAGGAGTGTGCGACAGGTATTCCACGATTCGTCCCACTGCCAGGTCATTATCGGCCATGTAACTTTCCCTGAACGGATATCCGGCTTCCGGACGTTCATTAGCCCCATGATCGTTTGGAATAATAACGGTAATCATGGATGGCATTTCAACTCCCGGACTGATCCATTTTTCGTCAAATTCCCTGATGAACTGGTTAACCCGGAACTGATCGGGAATGGCCATGTTGTAGGTTGGATAAATCTTTGAAGTGCGTGAAAACATGGGCAGTGGCACCGGAAAATTGACATAATGTTTTACCCCGGTGTATTTAAAGCTTTCTTCGTAAAAAGCCGGTTCAAACATGGTTCCAAAACCAAAATTGAAAAATTCAATGCTGTTGCGTTCCAGGTGATCCCACATCGATCCGGCTTCGTTGTAATCTTCCGGGTAAATGGCTCCTGCCGATCCGTTCATTCCCAGGCTGCCCGGTGCTTTCGACTTCGGATTGTAGGAGCGGTTTCCACCGTAGCTTGCAGGAACGGTAGACTCCACCCATTCGTTGGGATAGGTGTTCACCAGCCAGCGGTGTCCATCGGCCGAAACATCCGAATCGACATAAAAATTGTCAGCCATGGCAAATTCTGAAACCAGTTTCAGGTGATTGGGCATTACTGTTGCGTTTTCAACTTTCACTGTTTTATTCCGGTTGGTAAATGTGGCCTGACGACCGTAACGCGCTATCGAAGGGTCACCTTTCCCTTTTTTCATCTGACCAAAAACCTCATCGTATGTCCTGTTTTCCTTCGAAATAAAAACAAGGTATTTAATCGGTGATTCCTTTTCGCCGCCAAATACGGGGATAGGATTACCGGCCCTGTTTTTCTGCACTTTCCGGTAGTCTTCAATCTTGTAATTGTTGCTGATCACCTTTTGGGTGAGAGCGGCCAGTTTTTTGTCATCCGGAATATCCATGACCGAAACAGTTCCTTTCATCAGGTTGCCAATGTAGCTGCCTTCTTTTCCTTCCTGAAATGTGTGGCCACCATTTGGCCCGCTGCCAAAACCTTTGGCATTGCTTACCACCAGTGTACGGCCATCCGGTGTAACTTCAAGTTTGGAAGGAAACCAGCCCGAGGGAATGTGTCCGATGACTTTCAGTGCAGGAATATCGATAACTCCAATCGCGTTAATCCCGGCTTCAGCGACATACAGCCTTTTCTGATCGGGTGATACCGCCAGTCCGAATGGAATAACGCCCCGGAACTGTTTCACAGCCGGATCTGGAACAAGCTGAATTTCAGCTGCTATCGTGTCCTGCACCAGATCGATGACCGAAATATTGTCGTTGGTTCCATTGCTTACAAAAACATACCGGTCGGTCACTGCCAGCGAATTGGGGCTCGATCCGCCGACAGCCGGGATACCTTCAATCGTTTCACCAACCAGTACACCGGTTTTTATTTTAGCCTGAATTTCGGGTTTTCCCGGATTGATGACCGAAAAGGACCACACCGAAAACGATTCCGGCACATTCGGATCACCCAGGCCCGGAATCTCCAGGGAATCGATGCGGGTCCCGTTTTTCATCTCATCGGTTCCGAAACCAAACGCCGGGAAACTCAGCGCTTTTTTATAATCTTTACCGGCTTCGATGGTCCCGATTTTTTGGTATTCGAACATGCCGACATTGGCTACATAAACTTTTTGCTGGTCGGGCGAAAGGATGATTCCAAACGGGTACCGGCCGGTTTTTGCACTCGCGGTAATCTTTTTCAGTTGCGTATCAATTACAATCATCCGGAACAGGGTCTGATCGACCGCGTAAAGAAAACGGCCATCTTTGCTAAGTTTCATATCACCGATGTATCCGTCCGGAGTTTTTTGCCCGTTTTCGTCCAGCGAACAGTCGATCGAATCGAGTTTGGCTCCTGATTCGACCGAAAACAGGTAGATTTTATTTTCCTGACCGCCCGACACATAAACGATCTGATTATCCGGAGAAATGGCCAGTCCCATAAATGCTGAAGCCAGCACACCCTTGTCGGTTGACGGGCCTGGAGGAACCTGGATAACCGATGGATTGGAAGAGGCCAGATTTTTAATGATCGAAACAGAGATGGGTGAGGTCCCGGAATTGGCCGTTACGGCTACAGTTCCATCACTGCTTAATGTTAATCCGAACGGATGAGGTGCAACTTCAACCGATTTTCCGTAGGGTGTCAATAAACGGCCATTGGGAATAACAGTAATTCCTTTTTTGTCAATCCGGGTATACAAACTTCCGGAGGGAGAGGAAACGACTTTCAGTTTCAAACCGGAGGTTTGTGTGCAGGAAGGATTGATTATCAGGATTAAAAAAAGCAGGAATAAATTTTTAAAATTCATGGCATCCGGTTATTTAGAGAGCCTGAAGATAGCGGTTTATTCATTGCCAAAAAATAACAACCGGGTCCATGGGAAGGGAATTTTCAGACAAAGCGGAATATTATTATCTATAATAATTGTTAAACATGTACCCCATTCCGGTTGTGGTCCGTAAAAAGACGTATTTTCGTACAAAATATAAAAACAATAAGTGTGCATCAGAACCTGGTCTTAATTCCAACCTACAATGAAATAGAGAATGTCGAACGAATGATTCGAAAGGTCTTTTCATTAAAAACGTCATTTCATATATTGATTATCGACGATAATTCGCCGGATGGGACTGCTGCAATTGTTGAACGGTTGATACCTGAATTTCCGGATAAACTTCATATTTTGAAAAGGGCCGGGAAAGAGGGGCTGGGTAAAGCCTACCTGGCCGGATTTCACTGGGCATTGGAAAGACCCTATGATTATATCTTTGAGATGGACTGCGATTTCTCGCACAATCCAAAGGACCTGGAAAAATTATATGCGGCATGCGTTAATCAGCACGCGGATCTGGCTATCGGATCACGCTATATTTCAGGAATTAATGTGGTTAACTGGCCTCTGGGACGGGTACTGATGTCGTATATGGCTTCGGTTTATGTGCGGACAATTACGCGGATGAAAATCATGGATACCACCGCCGGGTTTAAGTGCTATCATCGTAAAGTGCTTGAAACCATTGATTTTGACAATATCCGGCTAAAAGGCTATGGATTCCAGATCGAGATGAAATTTAAAACCTGGAAACACGGGTTCAAAATTGTTGAAGTACCCATCATTTTTAAAGACCGGACCGAAGGATCCTCCAAAATGAGTGGAGGTATTTTCAACGAAGCACTTTGGGGAGTTTTGAAAATGAAGATCAGAAGCTGGTTTATCCGATACCAAAAAAATCAGTAATTTTGAATCCAATGTGTTGCAAATAAAAAATCCAGATATGAAGACACTCATTAAAAATGCACGGATCGTCAACGAAGGACGGATTTTCAGCGGAGCAGTACTGATTGATGGTGAGCTCATTAGCAAAGTGTTCGAGAGCGAAAATATACCGGATGAAGTCTCCAGAGAAGCAACTGTTCTGGATGCTGCCGGTCAATACCTGGTTCCCGGGGCCATCGACGATCAGGTTCATTTTCGCGAACCGGGGCTGACTCACAAAGGTGAAATTGCCACTGAGTCGAGGGCGGCTGTAGCCGGTGGGGTTACTTCGTACATGGAAATGCCGAATACCAATCCCCAGGCAGTGACCCAGGAATTGCTCGAACAAAAATATATGCGGGCAGCCGAAGTTTCAGCAGCCAACTACTCGTTTTACATGGGTGCTACCAACGATAACCTGGACGAAGTGCTGAAAACCGACGGCTCTAACGTTTGCGGAGTTAAGATTTTCATGGGCTCTTCGACCGGAAATATGCTGGTAGACAATGAAGATGTTCTTTCCGGAATATTCCGGAATACTAAATTACTGGTCGCAACTCACTGTGAAGACGAGCCGACCATCATCCGGAATACGGCTGTTTACCGTGAAAAATACGGAGAATTTGTTCCGCTCTCCGCACATCCGAAAATACGCAGTGCTGAAGCCTGTTTTAAATCATCCTCGAAAGCTGTTGAACTGGCTGCAAAATACGGAACACGCCTGCATGTCCTGCATATTTCAACTGCTGATGAAATGAAGCTTTTCAGTTCAGGCCCGGTTGACCGGAAACTTATTACCGCCGAGGTTTGTGTGCATCATTTGTGGTTCGACGAAAACGATTACATTACCTACGGAAACTTTATCAAATGGAACCCGGCCATCAAATCGGCTGCCGACAAAGCTGCGCTATGGGAAGCTTTACTGGCCGATAAAATTGATGTAGTGGCTACCGACCATGCCCCTCACACGCTCCTTGAAAAGGATCATTCTTACTTTAAAGCTCCTTCGGGCGGTCCGCTGGTTCAGCATTCACTGACGGCCATGCTTGAAATGAGCCGGGAAGGAAAAATTTCGGTTGAAAAGGTTATTGAAAAAATGTGCCATGCACCGGCTGATCTGTTTCGGATCGATCGCCGCGGATACATTCGCGAAGGATATTATGCCGACCTGGTGCTGGTTGATCCGGCTCAATCGTGGGTAGTTTCTCCTGAAAATATTTTATACAAATGCGGCTGGTCGCCTTTCATGGGTAATGAATTTTCACACCGGGTAACCAACACTTTCGTCAACGGTGAACTGGTTTATGCCCATGGTGACGTGATTTCCATGAAACAGGGGAAACGCCTGCTGTTTAACCGGTAAAATTGTTGTTATCCGCTGGCCTGCAGGAAGGTTTATTTCCGGTCAGGCCCGCCACCATCTTATTAATGAATCCGAAGGTAGATTGAACGGAGCATGAGAACGAAACTTTAATTCATGTAAGTTGCTGACTGCCATCATTTTCAGTTGCCGTATCGTCAACTGTACTCCCAAACGATAAACCTGAAATCCGGGAAAGGCATAAAAAAAAGAGGCTTCGCAAAACGGAGCCTCTTTTTTTTATCAGATTGATGTTTTATTCCACTACAATCAGCAGGTATTTAGATGCTTTCCAGAATTGTTCCGGTTTGTCGATAACCAGGCTCTCAACGGTTTTTGTACCGGTGAGGTGATACGAATCGGCCGGATGATAGGTTACAACTTTGGCTTTTTTCGTATTCAGCGGCAATTGGTTAAACTCGCGGATGTCGATTTTCATAAAATAGTCGCGGTTAAAATCTTTTTTCATTTTGATGGTTTTACCTATGCCCAAAAGTCCGCCTTCTTTTTCAATCACATTTTTTTCTTCCAGTTCTTTGGCTGTTCCGAAAGCATAGTATGCTGTGTTCATGGCTAGGGTTTGCGCTTCATTGGTTTCCGTCTTTTCACTGAGGGCTTGTTCGCTTTCGGCAATTCTCTGGTTCAGGCTGGCAACATCGACGTGCAGATTCTCCAGCTGCAGTTTCAAACTGGCAATTTCGCCGTCCTTTTCAACCAACTGATTATTCAGCAGTGAAATCATCTTTTCGAGTTCAGCGATTTTTACAGTTGAAGCCCTGAATTTTGACTGAAGAGATCTGACTAACGTCTTGTTTTTCTCAAGCAGCTGGTTAATCTGGGCAATATCTTCAATAATGCGCTTTTTGGCTTCTGATTTTAGTTCAGGACCGGGAGCTGTCTGGACTGAAACGATTTTTTCAATGGTTTTGATCGAATCCAGGTTTTCCTGAATTTCGTTCATGTCACCCAAAAATTCCAGAATGGAATTATCTTTCTGTGCATTTAACTGTGCAATACTATCCTGTTTGGCCTGCATCTGTGCAATTTCTTTCTTGTGTTGTCCGCACGAGACCAAAACAGTAACTGATAAAATAAACAATAACTTTTTCATTGGATTGAATTTAAGATGATTAAAAATTTAAGCATTGGAAATAACAATTTTCCTGGCTCAATAAATCCGGATGGCTTAGGTAGATTTCACAAAGATAAACAGCTTTTGCTTTTAAAACAGTTATATGAATAAATGTAAAAACGGGAATCGTACTTCTTTTATTGCATAGTACTTTTTTCCTGTATCAGACGGTCTAAATCGATTGAATCAAACATTTCAAGGATTCGCTTTTCAGTTTCTTCGAACCCGATCCGGAAAAGTTCATCGGTTTTTTTAAAATCGAAGGTATTGAATTTCCGGGTATCGGGAGGGTCGATCACAAAATCGCATTTTGCCAGGCTATTCTTTACATTCTGGCCCATAACCAGGCGAAATGTGCGTTCTGCAACAGCTTTTATTCCCGAAACATTCTCCTCAAAACCGTTATGATTCACATGAACGCCTATCAGAATCTGGCATTGATCGCGAATACAGTCGACTGGCAGATTATCGAGCAAACCACCATCCACGTATGTATTCCCGTCGATAACCTGGGGCTCAAACAGGATCGGAATGGAGGCTGAAGCCAAAACCCACTGGAAAAGCTTTCCTTCACTCTTGATTTCTGAGTGACCACTGTTCAGGTTTACCACCGCACAATGGAATGGTTTTTTGAGGCTCGAAAAATCGTCAGTTTCAATGGAGGTTTCCAGAATGGATAAAACTTTCTTGATATCGACCAATCCACCCGAAGGCAGTTGCCACTTGAACATTTTAACCATTTTATTTGATTTCACCAGTTCCAGGATCTGCAGCGGTTCAATACCGGCGGCATAAAAAACACCCACCAGGGCGCCCATGCTTGCTCCTGAAATGATCCCGGGACGGATACCGTATTTATGCAGCGCCTCGAGTACTCCAATATGCACAATTCCTCTGGCGCCTCCTCCGCTAAGCGCTATTCCAAATTTATATGGTTTGGGTTTCAGATCCATGGGTTTTTCCAATCAACTTGATTTCAGGATGATTTGATTTAAATTAATCTGCTCCGTCCAGGTTGTATCGATGGGCGGGTATAATCTTCCCGGTTATTGGGAATTAAACTTTTAAAAGTGTAAAGTTAGTGAGATTCAGTGAAATGAAAGTTACATAACTTTCGAAGAAAGTTACATCTTTCACACATTGCGGGATTATGCTGTGTATTTTAGAAAATAATAATTTCCTCGATTTTACCGGCAACTTCCAGTCCTGCATTCCGGCCAACATCATTAAAAATGATTTTCCCTGTTTTGTGGTCGGTCAGGATAAGCTCGACCATGGCATTCATGCTTTCCTCAATACGTCCATCCATCAATCCCAGGATAGGCGATGCAAGTACAGTTGCTGCCTCGCGACAGACCCTGACTTCAAGGGTGTAATTCTTATTCTTCATCACCAGTTCAACTTTTTCATTACTCACAATAGACTTTACCAATTTACTCTGATTGTAAGTGGTGAAACGGATGAGCCTGTCGCCGAGCCATATGCCGGCAATAAAGCCAACAAATGAATAAGCCAGGTAGGGAATTTTGGCGACCGAAATTTTGAGTGATATTCCGGGCCGGCTAAAGTGATTCGACTGAAGCCAGATGTAAGCGCTGGGAAACGATTGGCCCCAGTCTTTTTCGGTATATCCGCGGCCGTTTCCGAAATCGAGCATCTCGCCCTCCACTTCCAACTGGCCGCTTACCGCGTGATCCATGCTGACTATGCCGTGGTAACATTCCATGAACGGGAGAAAGGTATAAGGTCCCATGATTCCGGGCGAATACCAGTTGTTGGGCCAGGGCACGTTACCCGAAAACTGCAGGTTCCCTTTCAATTCCGGTAAGTTTAACTGAAGATGTTGTTCCGTAAACCGGTTATCGTGTATGGATATTTCAAACCGGTCAGTCGCAGGAATAAAAGAATCAGATTCAAACCGGTGGTAATGTGCCGTTTGTTTTTTGCCGTCCAATACCTGGATAAAGGCATGTCGTTCCCCCCGGTCATCGATGGCAATTCCGGGAATAAAAGCAAATGCCCTGGTTTCAGCCTGATTTACCACTTTAAAGTACCAGCCTTCAAAATAATTGCGATTCCGGGTCCATCCCTGAAATTGTTCCGGATGAAATATGGAGCGGATTTTATGTTGTATCCTATGCACGGTTCACGTCATGAATTAATTCGTTGTTTCCAGGATGCATTCCAGCTCCCGATCCCTTTCAGGGAGCGAATGTTCTCCTTGCTGGTAATCAGGCATATATAAAAAGTATCCTGTGGTAAATTCAGGGTTAAATATCAAATCGATCTGTGCTTATTTTATTTCTGTAACTTAAGCTTCCCAATTTAAGGCTTTCTTTCGGAATTCCTTTGAAAGTTTGTAATATTGTACCCGTAAAAAATTGACGGTAATCTTTCAGGAATCCTGTATTTTAAAGGAGTGTGATACAATATTATTGCAAATTGGAAGTTTATCCTTAAGTCAACAAAATTCTGAGATTGGGCAAACACTATTTATATCGTTATTTTTTCATTGCAGTACTGTTTTTTCTGGCCGGATGTACGACCGAGAAAAATACGGTTGTGTCACGTACATATCACAATATTACAGCCCATTACAATGTTTATTTCAATGGCAGGGAAAGTCTCCGGATTGGAGCCGAAAAAATAAACAATTCGGTGGAGGACGATTATTCCAAGATATTACCCCTGTTTGAATCCAGTAATCCCTCCACGGCCACAGCGGCCAATGCCGAAATGGAAAACGCCATATTAAAAGGTTCCAAGCTCATTCAGTCCCACTCCATCACCAAAAAACCCAGACGCCGGAAAAACCGGAGTAAATCATACATCAAGTTTGCCAGTCGTGAAGAATTCAACAACTGGGTCGACAATGCCTATGTTCTGATGGGCAAAGCTTATTTCTACAAGCATAATTTTGCTTCGGCAATTGAGAATTTTAATTACGTGATCCGTAAATTTGCGGATGATCCGTCGCGGTATACCGCCAGCATCTGGCTGATACGAAGTTACACGGAAATGGAACGATACGTTGAAGCGTATGAACTGATTCAGCAAATGCAGGCTGATGAAAACTTCCCGCATCATCTTGAGGGAGAACTGGCAGCCGTGACTGCCGCCTATTATGCCAGACAACTTTATTATACCGAGGGAATACCCTTCCTGTCGATCGCGGTTAAACAAACCGGACAAAAACAGGATCGTCTGCGGTACAAATATGTTCTGGCCCAGTGGTACCAGGAAACCGGAAATCCTGAAAAATCCTCCCAGGTTTTCAGGGAGATTACCCGCATGAATCCACCCTATAAAATGGCCTTCAATGCCCACATCAATGCTGCCGGAACTTTTACCGGGAAGGGCAATGTGGATAAGCTGAAAAAGGAACTGAAGAAAATGCTCCGCGATAAAAAGAACCTGGAGTTCCGCGACCAGATTTATTTCGCGATGGGTAATATTTCGATGAAAGAAGGCAATAAAAAGCTGGCCAGGGAAGAATATACCCGTTCAGCCGCCATGAGTGTCGATAACCTGTATCAGCGTGCCCTTTCCTGCCTCACACTGGCTCAGATCTATTTTGACGAACTTGAATACAAAAGAGCTCAGAGTTATTACGACAGCGCTATGGTTGTGATTGATGACAAATACCCGAATTACGAGCAGATTTCGGAACGGTACAAGAGTCTTACCCGCTTAACCGACAATATATACGCGGTAGAACGTGAAGATAGTCTTCAGCGCATCGCCCTGATGGATGAGACTTCACGAAATATCCTGATCGATAAATGGATCAGGGAAAACAGCGAAAAGGAATTGCAAGCCAAACAGGCTGAAGCTGCCAATATGATGGACCGGAATTATTTCCGGATGAATGAAAGCCGCTTTGGCCTGAGCCAGCAACAGGAAGGTGTAGGCTGGTATTTCTACAGCCCTACAACGGTTGCCTACGGGAAGGTTGAATTTGAACGGCTTTGGGGTAAACGTAAGCTGGAAGATGGCTGGCGGAGGTCTGATAAACGATCGACCATGGAAGGAATTGCCGAACAGGAAGAAGATTCGCTGATGACGGCCTCACAACCCTCCAAAATCAAGGACCCGAAGAACCGCGAATTTTATACCCAGGACCTGCCGGTGAACGATTCGCTGATGAATATTTCTCATACCAAAATCCGGAATGCCTTGTTTACTGCCGGTCGTATCTTTAAAACCGATTTTACCGATTATCCCCGGGCCGTCGAATCTTTCGAGGACCTGAACAAACGCTACCCGGAGAATTTATATACACTTTCGTCGTGGTTCGAACTGTGGGATCTGTATACCAAACAGGATGATCCGGAAAAGGCCGGTTATTACAAGAACATGATTACAGGCAAATATCCCGAATCGAAATATGCCAAATACTTACTGAATCCAAATTATTTTATCGAGCTAGAAGCCAGGACCGATAGTGTAAACAGGCTTTATCAGCAGGCGTTTCTTGAGTTTAAGGCCGGGCAGTATTCGCAGTCCGGGAAAATATCAGATCAGATTCTGGCCATGCAGCCCGACAGCGCGCTGATTCCGAAAATCAGGTTTTTCCTTGCCATTGCTGATGGCACCGATTCAACACGCGAAAACTTCGGCAAATTGCTCACCAATTACATATCCGCTTTTCCAAAAGCCGAACCCAAACCTTTGGCCGAGAAGATTCTGAAACTGATTCAGGACAGTACACTGGTTGATTACCAGAAAATGGTGGCATCAGGTTACCTGAACGATCAGATTCAAAACAACGAAATATTGGCGGGGACCAAAAAAGGGAACGATGAATTTGAAGGCAAGTTCTCCTACGATGAGGATCTGCTGCATTATTTTGTGATCGCCTACCCGAAAAATGCCACGATTGATCTGAACCGCCTGAAATTTGACCTGGCCAACTACAACATCGACCATTATACCAGAGTTGATTTTGACATTGAAACACAAAGCCTGAATAACAATACTTCGTTATTGATTGTCCGCTCGCTAAACAACAAAGAGCAGGGGTTGATCTATTTCAGGTCGATCATCAGGCGAAGAATTGTTTTCGAAGCCCTGCAAAATGTCAAATACGTTAATTTCATTGCCTCTTCAACCAATTTCAGGGAAATAATAGCGGATAAGGATCCGTCAGAATACCTGAAATTCTTTATCAAGAATTACAGCCAGTTTATAGCCGGCGATTTCTCAGATGAAATTCTTCCTGAACCTGAAGAACTGCTTGCCAAAGCCCGTGAGGAAGAAGAATTGCTGAAGGAAAAAGGAACTTTTGTAGAGGTAGCTCCAACCGGTTCAGGCCTGGATATATACTCCGACCAGGAAACTGCACATCAGAATATTGTGATTGCAGTGAATTTACCCGGAGTCAACCTGCGACCGATTACGGCTGGATTCACCTCTCACAACCGCGATAAGTTCCGGCAGTCAAACCTGTCGATCCGTCAAAGCCAGGTAGCCGATTACCAGCTTATAATCGTCAGTACATTCAAAACCAAAAAGGAAGCGATCAGTTACTTTACCAATACGGTCGCTGAACGAAAACTGTTCAGGAGCCTGGATACCTTAAGTTACCGCATTTTTATCATCACCGATGCCAACCTGAAACAACTGACTGAAACCAAAAGGATAGCCGAATACCTGAATTTTTTCAATACCAAATACATTACAGGGAATCCGGAGACTGATTCAAAAAGTCAGGCTGCAGCGGAATATAACGGACCTTACAGTACCAATGTGGATGTGAATCAAAATTTCACACTGATTCTTCCGAAGGAGGAGGTTAACGCGGAAAAGCTCGTCGGAGCCATCCGTACCTTTAATATACTGAACTACCCGAAGCAAACACTGACCGCATCCTACGGCATGCTCGACGATTTCAGGGTAATGATAAAAGTTGAAGGACTGAGCAATAAACAATCCGGACTGGATTACCTGAGGGCAATTGCAAAGGATCAGCAGGTTTACGGCCCGATTCAGGAGGCCAACTACCGGAATTTTATCATCACTCCTGAAAATGAAATCCTCTTCAGGCAAAACAAGAACATCCTGACCTACATGGAATTTTACAAACAGTTTTACCTGAAATAGTTTCAGATTTCCTGTTCCTGCTGTTCCTGAACCCGGTAAAGCGGAGTTTATTCCGTTAAATTTTGTTAAGTCCATACTATAAATCCTTTGGGTTTGTTTATAACAGTAATCCGGTCCGGATAAATTGCCCTGATGTGGTTTGATTCAGCCTGATCGGCTGTTAATGGATAAACAATGTATCTATGAACAAATTGAAAATAGTTGCCTTATTCCCGACCCTTTGGGTCTTTCATCCGTTTAAACAAATGAATCCATTAATCATACTGATATGAAAAAAACAAAAATACTATGGACCGACGACGAAATAGATTTATTGCGTGCTCACATCATTTTCCTGCAGGAAAAGGGATTTGAAGTGGTAACGGCCAATAACGGGAGCGATGCGATCGATTTGGTCCGGAATGATTTTTTTGACATTATTTTTCTGGATGAAAATATGCCGGGATTAAGTGGGTTGCAAACGCTGAACGAAATAAAGACCATCGATCCGAATGTTCCGGTGGTCATGATTACCAAAAGTGAAGAAGAGGATATCATGGATGAGGCCATTGGTTCAAAAATGGCTGATTACCTGATTAAACCGGTTAATCCGAATCAGATTCTGCTGAGCATTAAAAAGAATGTAGATCAGCGTCGCCTGGTTACCCAGCGTACAACCTCGGCTTACCAGAGTGAGTTTTCAAAAATCGGCATGCAAATCAGCGACCGGCTTTCGTTTAACGAATGGGTCGAAGTGTATAAAAAACTGGTATTCTGGGAACTCGAATTGAGTAACTCGGAAGATTCGGCCATGGATGAGGTGCTGAAAATGCAGAAATCGGAGGCGAACAATTCCTTTGCCCGCTACATCCGGAATTCATACCAGTCGTGGTTCGGGTCAGGGCAAAACGATCGTCCGATGCTTTCACCCGATATCTTCCGGAAAAAAATTATTCCCCTGGTCGACCAGGGCAATAAAGTTTTTGTATTGGTCATTGACAACCTGAGGTATGATCAGTACCGGGTTCTGGCCACCGTATTGAATAATTATTACCACATCGAGGAGGAAGACCTTTATTGCAGTATTCTGCCCACGGCAACCATGTATGCACGTAATGCCATGTTTGCCGGTTTAATGCCCACTGAAATTGAGAAACTTTATCCTGAATACTGGGATGATGACGACAACGAAGGACATAAAAACCGCTTCGAAAAGGATCTGCTTCAAAAACAACTGGCCCGGCTGGGCAAAAATTACAAACTTTTTTTCGAAAAAATCACCAATGTTAAAGGTGATAAAAAGATGAGCGATTACCTGGGAAGCATTCTGCAAAGCGACCTGGCGGTTATGGTTTTCAATTTTGTGGATATGATTTCGCACGCGCGGACCGAGATGGATATGATCAAGGAACTGGCGGGTGATGAGGCGGCCTACCGTTCGCTGACACTGAGCTGGTTTAACCATTCGTCGCTGCTCGATCTGCTGAAACTGCTGGCCGATAACAAGGTTAAGGTGGTTCTGACCACCGATCATGGCACCATCAGGGTCGATACGGCACTGAAGGTTCTGGGCGACCGCGAAACAAATACCAACCTGCGGTACAAATCGGGGCGAAATCTAAATTTCAAATCCAAGGCGATCTACGAGATCAAAAACCCGGCAACGATTTGCCTGCCATCGAGGAATATGAGCACATCCTATATATTCAGCACCAATTCCGACTTTTTTGCCTATCCCAATAACTACAATTATTACGCGCAATATTACCGTAATACCTTTCAGCACGGCGGCATTTCGCTCGAGGAAATGATTATCCCGGTGGTGACATTAAGTCCAAAGGAGTAGGAGAGGAGGTCTCTGAAATGCCGGTAAGGTAAGAGCTCCAGGGATATTCAACCGGATGTACACAAAAACCATGGTGGACAGGATTATGATGAAAATGATTCCCCATTAGAACCCATGCAAAGGTATCGGCAACCGGCGAAATATAAGTATCATAAAGTCCGGGGAAATGTTCATAATTGTTTGGTTCCTTAAAAACCGGACAGCCGTTGATGCCATGAATCATGCTTCGACTGTACCGGCTACGTTGAATATTTCACATATTTCGAGAAGTGCAACATATAAAAAGCCGTCAAGCTCCCTGAATCTCTGGGCGGGAAGCTCATAAATTTCGGGGATGTATTCGGAGGTGAGCCGCTTGAGCAACAGGTGGATATGTTTCCGGTAACACTGGAAATGATTTATTCTTTCATCTTGTCATCCCTGATCTTTTGGTACTGTTTGTTTGCAAATACAAATTCCTGAAGTTGCTGGTTATCGGAGTGTAAAATTTCTTTCCGGTTACCTTCCCAGCACGTTTCACCTTGAGAGATAAACAGAATGTTATCACCGATTTCCATCACGGAGTTCATGTCGTGGGTATTGATGATGGTTGTTATCTTAAGGTCAACGGTAATGGAATGAATCAGATCGTCAATCACCATGGAGGTTTCCGGATCGAGGCCGGAGTTTGGTTCATCACAGAACAGATATTTGGGGTTCAGGACGATGGCGCGTGCAATAGCCACCCGTTTTTGCATACCTCCAGAAATTTCGGCTGGGTATAACCGATTGGCATCGAAGATGTTTACCCGTTCGAGGCAAAAATCAACCTGTTTTTGTTTTTCTGCCGGCGATAACTCGGAAAACATATCAAGCGGGAAACGAATATTCTCCTCAACGGTTAAGGAATCGAAAAGAGCGCCACCCTGAAAAACCATACCCATTTCCTGCCGGAGTTTTTTTCTAATTTTTTGACTCATCAGGGTAAAATCACGGTTATCGTAAAAAATTTGTCCCTGGTCAATATCATACAGGCCAACAATCGATTTTAGCAAGACTGTTTTTCCCGATCCGCTTCGCCCGATTATCAGGTTTGTAACTCCTTCATGAAATATCATGGAGATATCTTTCAGAACCTCTTTTTGGTCGAACGATTTGAATATGGTTTTAATTTCGATCATTTACAGCAGCAATTGGGTTAAAATTAAATCAAAAACCAGGATCAGAATATTGGTGTTTACCACGGCTCTTGTGCTGGCAGCTCCTACATCAAAGGCTCCGCCTTCGACGGTGTATCCGAAAAATGCGGCAACAGAGGCGATCAGAAAACCAAAAACCACGCATTTAATCAGTGAGAATGTAACATAGTACGGATTAAACGCATACTGAATCCCGTTTAGGTAATCGGTCAGTGTTACTGCTCCAACAGCAGGTCCCACGATCATTCCGCCAATTATTCCAAAGAATACACTTAAAATATACAGGATAGGGAACATTAAAACTACCGCAATTATTTTGGGCAATATGAGATATCCCGCTGAATTAACGCCCATTATTTCGAGGGAATCAATTTGCTCGGTTACTTTCATGCTGCCGATTTCGGAGGTAATGTTCGATCCGATTTTTCCGGCCATGATTAATCCCATGATGGTTGACGAAAACTCAAGAATCAGGGAATCGCGGTTGCCTAAACCAATCAGCGTTTTTGGCAATAAAGGGTTGGTCATGTTGTAGGCAACCTGTAAGGTCATGATTCCACCCATGAAAATAGATATAACGACCACAATGCCAACTGATTTGATGCCAAGATTTTCGATTTCATTAAAGGTTTGCCTGAGGTATAGGCTATGCCTTTCAGGTTTGCTGAAAACCTTGATCAGCAACGCAAAATATCTTCCTGCCAGATTAAAAATGTTCATTCCCGGTTTGTTTTATAGCTCCTGTTCCTGCTTATTCTGATTCATAAATCCATCAATCGATTAAAAATCAGTGACTTAATGTATTGATGATCTGTAGTTGTCCTGTTGTTAGTAGAGTCTAAAGGTACAAATATTACAAAAACAGGTATTTTTTCGATGGTTTTAATTTTAAACTCATTATCTTGATAAAGGATTTGGGAACCTGTTTTGTAACTTTCAGGCGTGAAAGGAAGCCCTTCGATAAATCGCAGATTTACTCACAGTAAAAAGATAACCAATGAATAATACGTATTGTGTAATAATGGCAGGTGGTATTGGCAGCCGGTTCTGGCCGTTGAGTAAGTGCAACAGACCGAAACAATTTCTGGATATACTGGGAAGCGGGCGCACTTTTATCCAGCAAACGTACGATCGGTTTAAAGAAATCTGCCCCGATGAGAACTTTTATGTGGTTACAAGCGTCGATCATAAAGATATTGTTCTGAAACAATTACCTGCACTGCTCGAAAGTCAGGTATTGCTTGAACCTTTACGCCGGAATACTGCTCCCTGCGTGGCTTATGCCTGTTACAAAATTCAGTCAGTAAATCCTGATGCCAATATCATTGTTGCTCCTTCCGATCATCATATTCAACAGCAGGAAATTTTTTTGGAGCAGGTCAGAAAGGGGCTCGAGTTTGTCAGTAAGAACGATGTACTCCTTACGCTTGGCATAAAACCGAGCCGTCCTGAAACGGGTTACGGTTACATTCAGATCGAAAGTACCAACCCGGTTGGTTCGGTAGCTAATCTGCACCAGGTGAAAACATTTACTGAAAAGCCTGATCTGGAACTGGCAACAATCTTTTTGGAAAGCGGTGAGTTTTTCTGGAATTCCGGGATTTTTATCTGGTCGCTTAAGTCGATTTTAAAAGCGTTCGAAACTCATCTGAATTCGGTATCCGAACTGTTTAAAAAGGGAAACAAGCTATACGGTACTGCCGACGAAATTCCATTTCTGAATAAAACCTATTCCGAATGTCAAAACATTTCCATCGATTATGGCATTATGGAAAAGGCCGCCAATGTATATGTTTTGTGTTCTGATTTTGGATGGAGCGATTTGGGCACCTGGGGCTCACTGTACGAAATCTCCGGTAAGGATCCGAATGAAAATGTAATTTCAGGCAAGAATGTTTTGCTTTACGGATCGAAAAACTGTATCGTTAACATGCCTGACGAAAAACTCGTTGTGCTGCACGGATTGGAAGGATATATCGTTGTGGAGTCGGAAGGAACTTTGATGGTTTGCAGGAAGGAAGACGAACAACAGATCAGGCAGTTTGTGAATGATGTCCGGATGAATAAAGGTGAACAATTCGTCTGAAACGTCAACCTTCTTCCTATTCGTAATATTTGGGTTTAAATGTGCTGCGGACACATCGGAATCCGATGTAGGATTTGGCTGAATCCTGGTATTCGAAGCTTCGGGTCGATACCTGGATGTAATAGGCGATATCCTTCCAGGAGCCACCGCGGATTACTTTCCGTTTCAGGGCCGGCTGATCGTCGGGTTTGGCATTGTACTGAAAATCCGGGCTAAAATCGCTGATCATTTCATATCCCGTTTCATCGTAGGCATTCGAGGTCCATTCCGCAACATTACCGGCCATATCGTAAAGGCCATACGAGTTGGGCATATAAGTGGCCACTTTCTGTGTCGTAACGTTATTTTGGTTATCCGACACATAATTTCCTCTCAATGGTTTGAAGTTCGCGATATAACTTCCCTCCTGGTTTCGGGTATAATAACTGCCCCAGGGATAAAGTGTCATCTGATGACCACCACGGGCTGCATATTCCCATTCTACTTCTGTAGGCAGACGATAATCCATCACACCTGCTGTTTTCAGCATTTCCTGAAATGTATTCATTTGTTTGGTTCGCCAGCTGCAAAATGCCTTTGCCTGAGCCCAGGTTACACCAACAACCGGATAATCATCGTAGGCAATATGGGAGAAGTATTTTTCGGTCAGCGGTTCGTTGTACGAAAAGGTATAATCACGAACCCAGACAAGGGTATCGGGGTAAACCGGCGTTGATTCACGCATGATAAACGATGAGCGGTTTTGTATCGGACTTTTGTTTCCTGCAGCATCGACTACAGAACCTCCATAACTTTGAGTCTGGTAATTATAGCCGTTCGCTCGTATGGCAGCCTGCCGGTAATCGATCCAGTAATATTCGAAGAGGAGTTTACGGGTATCAATTTCTTTTTTATTGAAGAATCGTTCGGTTTCCGGAATATATATTTCTTCCAGTGCCGTCTGATAATCCGGATTTTTCCACGAGATGGGTTCGAGCCAGTTCAGGTGGGGCGTTTCGATAAATGCGCCTTTTTTCCCTTCGGTAATCATGAATTCCGGAATAGATTCGGATAAAAGCTGACGTGCGATGGAATCTCTGACCCAATATACAAACTGACGATATTCATTGTTGGTGATTTCGGTATCATCCATCCAGAATGAGGGAACAGATACTGTTTTCACCGGCGTGCCTGATCTATCCACTTCCTCATCAGAAGGACCAATATTGATGCTCCCCTGCATGATGAAATTCATTCCATAGGGGATAGGCTCAAAATAGGGTTTTCTGTTCTGTACACTTGTAAGCTGACTTGTCCAGTCGCGATTACATGAACCGAGAAGGAGTGCGGCAAGCATACTTATGAGCAGAATCTTATACATATTAAATACCGGTTAACAGCTATATACCATCCTGTTCAGAATAACTTCCGAATCAGGATTCTATTGTCAAATTTGGAAGGTTTCAAAAAAAAAGCCTTATCAGGAATTCCCCATAAGGCTTTAGCTTATGTTAAAAGTTCTTAATACTCCCACAAATTTTGTTCGAATTCGAAAATTGAATTTTCGATTTTTTTGCTTTCAAGCATGGCATCTTTGCCGCTTAAATACTGGCTGATACTTCGGTTGTTGTAGATATTTTCCTCTTTCACGATGTAAGAGTTAAATCTTCGTTTCAGGAAAATATCATCGAAAGAAGAATTTCGAGCAGTGTTTATTGGATTGAAGACTTCATTGGCAGCAAAAATATCACGGGCTTCAGGATAATAAATCCAGAATACCTGACGACGTTGCACTGCTTCCTGATTGGTATCTTCATCGCGGTAGAACTCCTGAATCGGGCATATCCCGATAATACGGACATTTAATGTTGAAGTCTGTTTGTCAAAATACCATTCTTCTTTCAGCATGAATTGTTTGACTTCTTCTGAGCGGATTTCACCGGCCACAATTTTTTCGACCAATTCACCGGTATCAATGTCCCTGATTTTTCGGGTACGGGTAGTGGCGCCAAATGACTCCTTCACTTGTTCAAAAGTCAACGGAACCTTGAATTCGTCGTCATTTTTGGCATCGTATGCCGTCAGTTTGCCGTTTTCAATTCCTGCGAGCAAAAGATTTACCAAATTGGTTCTTCCTTCAATCTCTTTCGTCGGGAAATACAAGGTTTGATTCATTTTTTCGCGAAGGTCGATGATCCGCCATACTTTTTTTCTCCACATCACATCGGCTTCCCGAACATAGGGTAGAGGAGTTGGTTTGCGATTGTTGAGGTCTGTCCGTTTAAAGGCACCATCAATAATCTGTGCTTTTGCTTCGTGTTTGGTTGCTACAACCAAAAGAGCAAATACTGCCAAGAATACAAATATTTTTCTCATGACTATCTAATTTTAAAACTGATTGGGGCTAATGGACGGTTTGTTCCATCGTCCCCTTTCGCCATAATATTATCAATATAGATTAAACTTCCCTGTGCCAATTTGCCGAACTGATCTTTCTGTTCAGTGGTAAACTTATTGCTTAACGATTTATATAATTTCACATAACCTCCTGCTCCTGATAAGTTCACATCAAACTGGGTAACCTTGAATTTTAAATCAAAGTCAAAATCTTTTAATTCAGCAAATATTCCATCTTCAGCCATTATTTCTTCTTTCCGCAGATTGCCTCCGTTTTTTCCGCCAATGGTAGCAAGTGGATCCGGAACTTCTTTTACCCTGAATACCATAGATCCCATTGGCCGGCTTTCACCGTTCATTTTGGCCGTTACCGATATGGATGTGTTTTTACCCAGGATATCTACTTTGGCGGGATAAACCAAATAATCCTCACCGCTTTTAACGATACGGCCGTTGGAAACGGATACTTCAAGATTTTCGGAAGCTATGCCGGGTACCGATACGCTGATTGGATTGGCAATTCCCAGGTAAAAAACATTCATCTTGGTGGGTGAAATGGTCACACTTGGACTGCCTACCTGGTATTCTCCTTCAAATTTGTAATCATTGATATTTCCTTCCGGAGTTTTGTATTTAATTAATCCACCCCATTTAAATGTACCAACCTTTGAAGCAGGAACGCGGTAGATTCCCTTCCCGTCACGCATGGTTAACCTTGTATTACCCACGTAGATTTCAGGTTGTTGGGTCGTGTCTTCCGCTGCAAGGAATATTTCAGCTTCAAACTGATCACCTTCAAGAACATAGGTTGATTTGGCAAGAATCCGTGCGCCCAGTTTGTTGAATTTGAAAGAAGCTGCGTCGATCTGACCAAACAGTGATGTGATAATATTCGTTTCCGCATTCTGAACGTCGATCTGTATTTTTGAAAGCAGGGTGATCACAGCGATTAAGGGTTTGCTTTCGAAGTGCAGAATTTCCCAGGATTTTTTCTCCCCGCCTTCCAGCAGATTAATCCGCTGATCTGAGACATCCAGTTGTTTGATGATATTTTCGTGTAAGGCAGATCCTTCTTCCAGGTATGAAGCCAGAAAATCGCGGTAATCTTTGATGCTGTTTTTCAAATCGGTTGCTTTTTTCTGCTGAATCATGATTTCAGAAGGCGTATTCAGGTCGTCTTCTTTTTTTACCAGGATGGTATCTCCCACGCTGTTAACAATGATTGGTTCGTCCGGGGACAAAATAAAATCCAGTTCTGTATTTTTCAACGGAATTCCGCCCGAAGCCATAACCAGTTCTTCTTTCAGATTGTTGATTTTGGTAACCATTTCTTTTGTTCTTAGTCTGACCTGGTCTGATTTATCTTTCCATTCCTGTACCTTGGTAGGATTTTGACTGTATGCCGCATCAAAATCGCCATAAATCTGTTCATTTTTCCGGTTAACGTTGTTCAGTGTCTGTACCAGACTGGCATCAATAATCCGAAATGATTCAAGGACTTCAGATGCAACATTCAGCGCTAACATAGCTGTCAGCACCAGGTACATCATATTGATCATTTTTTGCCTTGTGGTTTCCGGACAATTCTTACTCGACATGGTATTCTCTCTGTTAATTACTTCTTTTTATAATTCATGGCTCCCAGCATATTTCCATAAACTGAATTAAGAGCATCAAGATGTGAATTCAATTTTTCGGCGTTATCCTTGTATTTCTTCATTTCCTGAGCAGATGAAGCAATGATTTGGTTCATCTGGTTCAAATCCTCAAAGAACTTGACTGAAGCTTGAATTTGGTCATTTGTACCTTTTAATTGTTTTTCGTAGGTCGAGTTAAGTGATTCGATATTCTTATTGAGTTTTTGAAGGTTATCGCCGTAATGAGCAGAATTCAGATCCAGTTCTTTGAATCCTTTTTCGATTGAGCCGGAAAGCTTATGATAGGATTCAATCAGTTTGTTCCCTGATTCATCAATCTGTTTTGAGAATTTGATACTCGATTCGCTGAGATTGGTAAGCATACCATCACCGGTTTCCGAAATCTTCTTCGCAGTAGTGCTGTAGGTATCAACCAATTCATTAATCGAAACGTTAAGGGTTGAATTAGCCTGCAAATTGGTGTCTGAAAACGCGATCATCGATTCAGAGGCTGTATTCAGATTCCTTACATATACCTCTGTCGCCAGAGTTGCTGAAGTAATATCACTGATTCCTGACGCGGTATTCGATAGGTCAGCAAGACTTTTCCCTATTTTGGACAGTAGTTCAGGAGAGATTTTTGTACTGCCCAGAATTGCATCAATACTTCCCTTAAATTCATTTTTTACTTCGCGGCCTGGTTCCAAAATATCAAAATCTTCCTGCAATTCAGGGTAAACTTTGGCCCAGTCAGGTTGTTCCATCGGTGGTTCAAAGGAGGAAATAAAGAAGATAAATGCTTCTGTCATTAACCCGATCGTAAGCATGATCCCGGAGTGGTTCCAATGCTGTAGTTTAAATAAGGCACCAATAAGTACAATGGCAGCTCCCCAGCCATAAACATAGCCCATCATAACTTTCCACCTGTGTGACTTAAGTATTTCGCCAATATTCATTCGGTAATAATTTAGTTAATTAATTGAATATTTGAACGTTTGAAAGAATCGGCTGGCAGTACAATCCTTCCCTTCTATTGTTCTGTTTCTTTTTTATCTGATCACTTAAACCTTGGTTCTCAGGGCCAGACCGGTTATTGCAATCAGAATTAAAGCAGAAAATTAAAATTCATTGCCAAACGATGAACGAACACAACGAAACCCGATATACGATTTGGTCGTATCCTGATATTCGAAACTTCTTGTTGATACCTGAAGAAATTCAGAAATATCTTTCCACGAACCACCCCGGATTACCTTGCGTTTCATGGCAGGGGCATCGTCTGGTCTCGCATTGTATTCAAAGTTTGGATTAAAATCATTGATGTACATGTAGGCTGACTCGTCGTATGCTGTGCTTGTCCATTCAGCAACGTTACCCGACATGTCATACAGGCCAAAGTCGTTGGGATCGTAACTTCCAACCTTCATGGTGGCCATACCACCGTCTTCGACGTAATTACCCCTTAAAGGCTTAAAGTTAGCCAGGAACACGCCATCTTTCTGACGGGTATAATAACCTCCCCAGGGATACATCGATAATTGACGGTCGCCACGGGCTGCATATTCCCATTCAACTTCGGTCGGCAAACGGTAGTCATGCAAAGTTGCTTCTCCGTGGCTTGACAAATAATCGTTATGAAGTTTGGTCCTCCAGTGACAAAATGCCTTGGCTTGCTCCCACTGAACTCCCACAACGGGATAATCATCAAATCCGGGATGCCAGAAATAACGGGTTGCCCAGGGTTCATTATACGAGAAGGTAAAGTCACGAATCCAACACAACGTGTCAGGATAAATATTTGTCTGATTGCGCAGAATAAACGAAGAACGGTTTTGAATCGCTACTTCTTCGCCTTTCGGATCAATAACAGTACCACTGTAACTTTGAGTTTCGTAGTTATACATGTTTACTCTTTTGGCGGCCTGTTTCAGGTCAATCCAGTGGTATTCGTAAGAGAGCTTACGGGCATCAACTTCTTTCTTCTTGAAAAAACGTTCGTTCTCGGGAACAAACATTGGTTCAAGAGCTTCGATATAGTCCGGATTGTCCCACTCGAGCTTTTCATCCCAGTTAATCCGTGGCGGATCAATCGGATTTCCCTTGCGGTCTTCAGTGATCATGAACTCAGGAAATTGCTCAGACAATAAAGTACGGGCAATGGAGTCTCTGACCCACTGAATAAACTGCCGGTATTCATTGTTGGTGATTTCAGTATCATCCATCCAAAAGGCATCAACCGATACCGTTTTGGAAGGCGTGTTTGATGCCGTAACATCTTCATCGTTTGGCCCTAGATTAAAAGAACCCCGATGGACGAAAGTCATCCCGTAAGGTGTTGGTTCAAACCATTTTCCTCTCCCGCTAACTCCTGTAAGTTCGCCATTGCCTGACTTGCTACAACTGGAAAGAGTAACAACGGCCAAAATAACTAACCCAATTGAAAAAAGTTTTTTCATAGTACAGCTGTATATTGCATCTGATATTCTTTATAAGTATCTTATACTTTTATATTTTTTATTCCTGTTTTTACCCAGATCGATACTGTAACTTAGGTATAGTTCGTGTGAACCACCTGAATAACCAGCCAAAGCTGATGTTATAATATCGTAGGCATATCCAATTTTCAACCCATTATTCATTTCCACACCGATCAGCACGCAAACCGCATCATTAATCCGGTAATTTAAACCGGCCGAAAACCGCTTTTTATAGACCAGATCCAGCGTGAAATCAGCCTGGTATGCGGCCATATCGGTTTTAAAATAGACCGCTGGCTTTAATTCAAACAACGGATCAGTCAGGCTAATATTGTAGCCTGCCGAAAGATAATAATGCCTTGCTAAAAAAGAACGTGCCTGATCTCCAAGTATAATCGATGCCTGATTTAAATGTGTTACCGAAGCACCGAAAAAATAATTATTTGACTTTAAAAATACTCCAAAACCTAAATCAATAGCCAACTGGCTGGCTTCTCCCTGCGGAATTCCCGGATCAGTAACTGTTCCGTGGTACTCACTTTCGGGAATATACCAATCGCCATTCACTGACATGTTGTAAAATCCGAGACTGGGTCCAATGCCTAACTCCCCAATTCCTGTCTTTTTTCGATAGGCATAATCGAGATTAACAGAAATATTCTTCTGAAAACCCAATTCATCGCTGATCACATTCAAGCCAACACCACTTGTTAATCCAAATAAATTGCTTGCTGCACCCACGCTGAACACCAGTGTTTTTGGTGCTCCTTCCATGCCAACCCATTGATAACGATTTAATATCAGTCCGTTTATTGACCCATCATTTCCCGCGTATCCAGGATTTACAGTTAATTGTGTTAATCTGTTAAAACTGAACTGCGGATCTTGTTGGGCAATTGCGGCTAAGATAGCTATTATATATAAAAATAAAAAGGAAAATATTTTTTTCATAAAAGCACTGTTGCGACTCAATTTCGCCCAATTAAACGACAGTAAATTAATGAAAAATTGTTTACTGTTCCAAATAAGCGATAGTCTCTAAAGTCAATGAACGCAGGTTTACATCATTTATTTTGTCTTTTTGACATTTTACGTATGTTTTTCCACCACCTGTCAGGAATATCACCATGTGAAGCTTTTGTGTAATCATCTTCATCACAAGGTATTATATACATTTCACTTTTTCTGTCTTCCAAATCAGAAATTTCCATCCACCACCTGCCTGATATCCGGCTCTGAAAGAACACCAGGGACATGCCGACATCTGACATATCGACCATGAATTGATTAAAATCCTCCGAATCTTCTGACGGATCTTCGGGTTTGCGATTAAAAAATCCTTCCATAAAATGCCAGACAATCTGAGCCATCAGGCTGGTTGAATTGGAAGTCAAATCATTATCCGGAATCAGATTGAAGAAACCGGTAAGCTTTAATTCGTCACTGGTTCCGGCATACCGGGCTAACTGACAGGCTTCTTCGGAATATAATCCATTCGGAGAGCCCATCGATTGTCCCGGCGCATCTATAGCCCGGACTGCATTCATATCAAAACTAAAAACCTGTGCATCGCGCAGAATAGGCTCAACCGAAGTTAAATCATACCTGATCTGGCCTAATCTTTTCACATCCCAATGATAATTATTAAATTGATCAATATCCGTTGCATCAACAAAATAGTTTTGATAAGCGAGTGCAGTGTACGAATATAGGTTTTTTTGCTTTTCAAAGATCAGATTCAGGTAATTTTCTGAATTAATATTTTTTATTCCTTTTCTGAAATCCAGTTTGGGATCAACCGTTACCAAATTGAACAGATGTCCATCAAAAGCCTTGGTCATTCCAAATGTTAAATCCTGGCTTCCACCTAAAACAATTAAGGATTGCTTATTCTCCAGTATATGCTCACAAATATCGCGTAAGGCAAAATAAGAATCATTGGCTGTATGGCCTGTTTTCAGATTCCCCAAATCCAAAACTTTAAATCGGGGAGCAATCCGGTTCAGATTATATAACTGTTTCCTGATCTCATCAGGAGCTTTACCTGCACCTGATCCAATTGCATTTCGATCTTCTGCTACACCAATAATGATCAGATCCGCTTTTTCAGGTTTAAGTTTCTCCTGATTCTTTTGCAGAAGAGTACCTAAGGTGTGTTTTTTATTGACCCAGTCAGCATATTCATATTTTTCAAAATCGACAGGATCGAAATAATGTATCAAGTCCATCAGTGGTTTTTTATCAGGATCTAAAAATACGTTTTTAAATAGACGGGCAACCAAAAATCGGGTTTGCCTGTAAATTTATTTTTTCCTTGATTTCTTTGGTGCCGGCTGTTTTTCAATCAGCTTCATACAATCGTCCAACGACAATGCGGAAGCATCGGTACTTTTGGGGATTTTGTAATTATTTTTTTTGTACGAGATATATGGACCCCATCTTCCATTCAGTAGTTTAATTTCCGGATTCTCATCAAATATTTTTATAACAGCATTCAAATCTTTTTCCCTTTTGGCCTCAATCAGCTCGATGGATCTTTCCAGATCAATCGTGTACGGATCATCAACATCTTTTTCAAGGGAAATGAATTTACTGTCATGTCTGACATAAGGACCAAACCGTCCGATCGCAACAGTGACTGATTTCCCTTCAAAGTCGCCCAGATTACGGGGTAACTTAAATAATTCCAGGGTTTCCTCAAGGGTAATTGTTTCGATATGCTGACCTTGCCGCAGGCTTGCAAACTGAGGTTTTTCACCTTCTTCGGTAACTTCGCCAAGTTGAGCCAGGGGGCCAAAACGGCCAATTTTTACCGATATTTCCTTTCCTGAAACCGGATCACTTCCAATAATCCTGACGCCATTGGTTCGTTCAGCATCATTTAAAGCACTTTCAACTTTTGAGTGAAAGGGATCATAAAAGCTCCTGATCATATCGTTCCAAACGAGTTCTCCGTCAGCAATTTCATCGAATTCCTTCTCAACTTTGGCTGTAAAATTATAGTCCATGATCAGATCAAAGTACCTGCACAGGAAATCATTGACAACCATCCCGATATCTGTCGGGAAGAGTTTTGATTTTTCAGCCCCGGTGAGTTCTGTTTTGATTTTTTCGGAAATTTTTTGACCCGACAGGATCAGATCCATGTATTCGCGTTCAACTCCGGCGCGTTCTTCTTTTACGACATAACCACGATTTTGTACGGTTGTAATAATAGGTGCATAGGTTGAAGGCCTTCCAATTCCCTGTTCTTCAAGTTTTTTAACTAAACTGGCTTCGGTGAAACGTGGTGGCTTTTGAGTGTATCGCTCGGTAGCCTGAAGGATATCCCTGCGAAGAATCTGATTCACAACCAAAGGTGGCAGTAACCCTTTGGTCCCGCCGTTTTGTTCCTCTTCATCATCTGATTCCATATAGACGCGGAGGAAACCATCAAAAATCAGTACCTCTCCGGCAGCAATAAATTTTTCGGGAGCATTCGAATTATCGATGGTCACCGTGGTTTTCTCCAGTTCTGCTTCACTCATTTGTGAAGCTATTGTTCTTTTCCAGATCAGATCGTATAATTTTTTCTCCTGATTTGTTCCTGAAATTTCTTCCTGATCAAGATATGCCGGACGAATGGCTTCGTGAGCTTCCTGGGCACTCTTGGACTTGGTCTTGTACTGACGTACCTGGTGATATTCCTTGCCCATAGTACTGATAATCTTTTGTCTGGCTGCGTTAATGGCCAATCCTGAAAGATTTACGGAGTCGGTACGCATGTAGGTGATTTTTCCTGATTCGTAAAGCTTTTGAGCTACGCTCATGGTTTGACCTACCGAAAATCCCAGCTTCCTGCTGGCTTCCTGCTGCAGGGTTGAAGTGATAAATGGTGGAGCTGGTGATCTCCTTCCCGGTTTTTTTACGACATCACTAATCTGGAATTCAGCATTTTTGCATTTTTCAAGAAAAGCAAATGCTTCATCCCTGGTGTCGAAACGACGATTCAATTCGGCTTTTAACTCCGTGATTTTCCCCTCATGATCAGGAACCAGGAAACTTGCAGTCACCCGGAATGATGAAGTTGAAGTAAAGTTGATGATTTCACGTTCCCGTTCAACGACCATTCGCACAGCGACCGACTGAACCCGGCCGGCTGACAGTGAAGGTTTAACTTTCTTCCATAAAACCGGTGAAACCTCAAATCCAACAATCCGGTCGAGTACTCTTCGGGCCTGCTGTGCATTAACCAGGTTAATGTCAAGGGGGCGTGGATTTTGTACAGCAGCCAGGATGGCTTCTTTGGTAATCTCATGAAATACAATTCGTTTGGTTTTCTCCGGATCCAATCCCAGGGTTTCCATCAGATGCCATGAAATGGCTTCTCCCTCGCGGTCCTCGTCAGATGCCAGCCAGACTGTATTTGATTCTTTAGCAAGCTTTTTAAGTTCTGTAACTAGTTTCTTCTTGTCGGAAGAAATCTCGTATTTGGGCGTGAAATTATTCTGAATGTCGATTCCAAAATCTTTTTTCTCGAGATCCCTGATGTGCCCCATACTGGAAGTAACAAAAAAGTCTTTTCCTAAAAATTTTTCAATTGTTTTTGCTTTGGCAGGTGACTCAACAATAACCAGATTTTCGTGCATATACAGGTTTATTTTTTTTTGTACTGAAAATGAAATTTTGTGCAAATTAAAGAAAATGAAACGCTAAGTTCAAAATTAAATCCAATATATTTTAAAATCATATTTATTTGATAATGATTATTTTATTCCATTCCGACCATCTAAACCGCTGAATTAAGGCCTGGTTTTGGTCCTTACTGATGAGTTAAAACACTCCTTTTGCATTTTGTTTAATACACACAATATGAGAATATTAATAGGCAATAATCCGGTTAACTTCCTTCGTGATCAAGTTCCCGTTTTTGCCCTTTACCTGCGAACAGTTAATGGTTTGATTTAAGGCAAATGAAATTCGGATGTGTTTCATTATCTTTGCAGTCTTTAATCGAAATCATTTCTGAATGGATAAGGATATTTCAGTCTATAAAAAATACATCCGGATTTTCTGGATTGTATATGCTTCGGGCGTTGTAGCTATGTGTTTGATGTTTTTTATGCTTGCTCAGGGTTGGCTGGGCTTTATGCCAACTTTTGAAGATCTTGAAAACCCGGAAAGTCTGCTGGCCTCTGAAGTTGTTGCGGCGGATGGGGTAGTGCTCGGAAAATATTTCAAAGAAAACCGAAGTTTTGTCAATTACAATGAATTTAATCCTGAATTGGTGAATGCTTTGGTGGCTACTGAAGATGTGCGTTTTTACAAACATTCAGGAATAGATATAAGAGGACTGATCAGGGTTGTAATAGGGATTCTTACCGTAGATACCAATTCAGGTGGAGGAAGTACCATTACCCAGCAACTTGCCAAAATGCTTTTTCCTCGTGATATTCTGGACAATAAACTGCAACTGATATTCAGGAAGTTTAAAGAATGGGTGATTGCGGTAAAACTTGAAAAAAGTTATACCAAGGAAGAAATCATGACCATGTACCTGAATAAATATGACTTTCTGAATCTTGCGGTTGGAATTAAGTCGGCTGCAGCCATCTATTTTAATACTACATCTGATTCGTTAAGGCTCGAACAGGCTGCCATGCTGGTAGGAATGGCAAAAAATTCTTCACTGTACAATCCGGTCAGACGTCCCGAACTTACACTTAAACGCCGAAATGTGGTGTTGTCACAAATGGAAAAATATGGTTACATTTCCAGTGAAGTATGTGATTCAGCCCAGGCTCTGCCTTTGCTTCTTGATTTCCATAAAGTAGATTTCAAAACCGGCTTGGCACCGTATTTCAGGGAATATCTGCGCCAGGCCATGAATGCTGAACAACCCGTACGATCGGATTACGGGGCCTGGCAAATACAGAAATTCAAGGAAGATTCGGTTGACTGGGAAACCAATCCTCTTTATGGATGGTGCAACAAGAATAAAAAAGCAGACGGTACCTCCTATAATTTATACCGTGATGGTCTCCGGATTGTGACAACCATCGATTCGCGCATGCAAGGGTATGCTGAAGAGGCATTAATCACACACCTGAAGAATAATTTACAACCGTCTTTTGATAAGCACCTGCAGTATTTAAAAAACAAACCTTTCTCAAATCAGCTATCCACTGAAGCCGTGAATGGAATTCTGGATCAGGCCATAAAACAAACGGAACGTTACCGCCTGGCCAAACTTAGCGGTAAATCGTGGGATGAAATCAAAACAATATTTAATACTCCGGTTGAAATGACCGTTTTTTCATACAAGGGAGACCGGGATACCACTTTGACACCGCTCGACTCCATGCGATATACTTACAGCATTCTCAGGTCTTCATTCATGTCGATGGAAATAAAAACTGGTCATGTAAAAGCATATGTCGGCGGACCGGATTACAGTCATTTTATGTATGATATGGTAAAAGGCGGTAAAAGACAGGTTGGATCGACGGTTAAACCTTTTTTATACACGCTGGCCATGCAAAACGGTATGTCGCCATGCAGCAAGGTTCCCAACGTGAAACAGCAGTTTATTCTGCCGGATGGCAGGATCTGGGAAGCAAAAAACTCTAATCCGACCAAATTTGATGATAAAATGGTAACCCTGAGATGGGGACTGGCACACTCAGTGAACCAGGTTTCAGCCTGGGTCATGAAGCAGTTTAATCCGCAATCGGTTGCCGATATCATGAAGAAAATGGGTGTTTACAGTCCCATTGATCCGGTTCCATCCATGTTTTTGGGGACTTCGGATGTTACACTTTACGAGATGGTTGGAGCCTATGGTACATTTGCCAACAAAGGTGTATTTACCCAACCTATTTTTGTTACCCGTATTGAAGACAGGCATGGAAATTTAATTTCAACCTTCAGGTCAGAAAGACATGATGCCATTGATGAGCAAACAGCCTATCTCATGATCGATTTAATGCGCGGGGTAGTCGATGCAGGTTCAGGAGGCAGGTTGCGCTGGAAACCTGAATACGGGGGATTCAAAGGTCAGATTGCGGCAAAAACAGGAACTACACAAAATCATTCGGATGGCTGGTTTTTTGGAATTACGCCTGAACTTGTAAATGGATCCTGGACCGGGGCCGAACTGAGAAGCATCCATTTCGAAGATTTACATACGGGGCAGGGGGCAAATATGGCCCTTCCGATCTGGGGCTATTACATGCGAAAAGTATATGCTGACAGCAGCCTGACATACAGTGATGCGGTGGAATTTGAACGACCGCCCAATTTTACGATTGATGTCAATTGTGATGATCCCGAAAGTATCGAACAAAGTCTGGATGATTCGGAAGATTTTTTCTAAAAAGGAATTTACCTAATTTCCGCTTTCAAGTTGGTTGGTAATTTTATCATTAACCTTTTGACCCGGGAATTCCATCGAATAAACAATGGCTTCTACCTGTCTCAGATAGTTTCGTTTATTGTTTTTCGGTGCATAAACATCACCTTCAACCGTAACAACCCTTCGGCGACTGGCATCCAAAACCGAAAGACTTATAAATGGACCACCCATAAAATCACCTTCAACCTTCCACAAACCACGCATTTCAGAAGCATAATTTCCGTTGAATTTCAGGATGTTAAAATCAAAAGGCAATTCCATTTCTGTAGTCATATAGCTTCCGGGTAAAGCGCCTGCAACATATTTTTTTGTAATCAGGTTCCGTTTAATCAGTTGGTAATTTTCGGTAAATGCACTGTCTGAGTCGTAAGGATAGGAATAAACCAGGATATTCTGGGTAATCAGCGGGGTATCATACCTGATCCAGGCGAAATCTGAATCCTTTTTAACGATACTATATCCTTTTGGTACATAAAGCTGGAGATGAAATTCATCAAGCATTGTTTTATATACTCCTTTTTCACAGGCATCCTTATAGGCCTTCATTAACCTGTCTTTTTCAGCTTTCAGGAAATAAGCAATTATTTTATTGCTGTTCGCTTTAAAAAGTTCTTCGAAATTTTCGGGTGATTGTGCCTGAATATTGATCACAGCCTGAGGATAAGCCCAGGTATCATTGGTGAATTCCACTTTTGGATCGGTAAAGGTGGAGGAAATTTTGACCGTCAGAATATTCCTGCTCGATCTGAATAAATTGACAAATGCTTCCGGAGGAACATTGATCAGATTAAACATAGGTTCTTCCTGTGGAAGTGATGACTGTGCCTGGGCCAGAATTTGCCGGATAATTGAACCTGCTGGTCCTTTCCATGTTTCTTTCCCAATAATAACAACTACGTCGCCGGATTTACCGGTAATGGTTTCCATTTTGGCTCCCGGTGAATTACATGATAGCATGACAATCGAAAGGGCGATTGGAAGGATCAGATTTTGAATGATTCGTTTCATGGGATTTTTTTTTGATGCAAAAGTTTAATTATCAAAAACCTTACCAGAATAAAGTATAATGGGTGCTCATTATCAGAAAACTGACAAATAAAATCAAAAAAAAACCCGCTGAAAGGCGGGATTCTTTTTTAAATTATTTTTCGAGTTTCTCAGCGTCCTTTTTCGCGTCTTCTTCTTCAGACTTCGATGCATTTTTGAACTCCTTAATTCCTTTTCCCAATCCTTTCATTAATTCAGGAATTTTAGTTCCGCCAAACATCAGTACAACGACAACCAATACAATAATAAGCTCCTGAGGACCAATCATACCGGCGATAATGAATAAGTTCATAATATAAAAGTTTAAATGGTTATTGCAAAAGTAACAAAAAATATAACTTCAGATCTTTATTTGAAGAGTTTATAAATATCATTTAAGTTGGCAAAAAGAACCAGCGAAAGTAATAGTACCATTCCGGCAATCTGGGCATATTACAGAAACTTATCACCTGGTTTGCGACCGGTAATCATTTCGAAAAGCAGGAATATAACGTGTCCGCCATCCAGGGCAGGAATAGGAAGCAGATTCATGACTCCCAGTATAATGGAGAGTAATGCGGTCATATCCCAGAAGGAAGACCAGTTCCACGCTCCCGGGAAAATATTGCCGATGGCAATAAAACCGCCCAAACTTTCATATGCCTTTGTTTTAGGCGAAAAAATCAGTTTAAATTGCTTCAGATAATCCTGGACCGTTGTAATTCCTCGGTTAATCCCTGCAGGTATGGATTCCAGCAGTCCGTATTTGATGGTTTTGAATTCGAATATCTTCTCTAAATCCTGATGGATTTGAATGCCAAGCATGCCCGTTTCGGGCACAACCAGTGGAAAAGTCATTTCCTGATTGTTTCGCAATACATTCATGGCAATTGTTTTACCAATACTATCTTTCAAGACACTTTTAAACTGATCATTGTATTCATACTTTTGACCATTTATCCCGATAATCCGGTCGCCGGCTTCCAATCCGGCATCCTTGGCAGCCGAATTCTTAGACACTTTCACAATTTTATAATCAAACGGAGTCCGGAATGTCATTACCCCTTTACTTTTAAGCAACAAGACTACATCTTCTTCCGAAATCTCTACATTTACTTTTTGACCATCGCGTTCAACCTGAATGTCCGAAGCAGCATCAAGAATAAGAGTAGGAATTATTTTTATGAAGTTCTCCACTTTCTGATTGCCAACGGAAAGAATTTTATCTCCATTCTGAAGACCGATTTTCTCTCCAACAGAGTTGACCTCAATACCGTATTTTACATTTTCCGTCGGAAGATATTGTTCGCCCCAGGCATACAAAACACCGATGTAAATAATAAATGCCAGGATGAAGTTCATCAACACTCCGCCAATCATGATCAGCAAACGTTGCCACGTTTTTTTTGCCCTGAATTCGTAAGGTTGCGGAGGCAACTTCATGGCTTCCTTATCCATCGATTCGTCGATCATGCCCGAAATTTTCACATAACCACCTAATGGTAACCAGCCAACTCCGTATTCAGTATCTCCTTTTTTTACTTTGAAAAGCGAGAACCATGGGTCAAAAAACAAATAGAATTTTTCAACTCTGGTTTTGAAAAGGCGGGCGAATAAAAAATGCCCGAATTCGTGTATTATAACCAAGAGGGATAAACTCAGGATAAGTTGTGCAGCTTTTATCAATACTATTTCCATCGACTATTATTTCAGTTTTTTACGTTTGTTTTGCGAGGGTTTTTACCCTTGCTGATGTCGTTATGCGTACTTCCTTATCTGTCTGAATGTAATCTTCCAGATTTGGGGTCTTTATATAAGTAGCTTTCCCCATTGTTTGTTCAATGATTTCAGGCATCTGAAGAAAACTAATTTTATCGTTCAGAAAAGCCTGAACAACCACTTCGTTTGCTGCATTCAAAATGCAGGGCATATTCCCGCCCTGATTCAGGGCCTCAAAAGCGAGTGCAAGGTTACGAAAATTTTTTGTATTTGGCTGTTCAAAAGTGAGCTTCGGGTAATCAAGGAAGCTGAATCGGTTGAACGATGAAGGAAGCCTGTCGGGAAAACTCAGGGCATACTGAATCGGCAATTTCATATCGGGCAGGCCCATCTGGGCTTTTATTGATCCGTCGCGGAACTGAACCATGGAATGAATGATACTTTGCGGATGCACAATGACATCAATCTGTTCAGGTTTTAATCCAAAAAGCCATTTGGCTTCAATCACCTCAAAGCCTTTGTTCATCATGCTTGCCGAGTCGATGGTTATTTTGGCTCCCATATTCCAGTTCGGATGTCTTAAGGCATCCTGCGGGGTAACTTTTGCCAGCTGTTCCATCGAAAATCCCCTGAATGGGCCTCCTGATGCGGTGAGGTAGATTTTTTCGATTTCATTGTTAAATTCACCCACCAGGCATTGGAAGATGGCCGAATGCTCCGAATCGACCGGAAAAATATTCACCTTGTTTTCAATTGCAAGCTGGTTGATGATTTCACCTGCAACGACCATCGTTTCCTTGTTGGCCAGTGCAATGTGCTTGCCGGCTTTTATGGCATTACAGGTTGGAATCAGTCCGGAGTAACCAACCATGGCCGTAACAACCAAATCAATGGTATCCATCTGAACCACCTGCTGAATCGCTTCACTGCCGGCATAAACCTTGACCGGTTCATCTTTCAGAGCTTCTTTCAGATGATCGTAATGGCACGAATTGGAAATAACCACCACATTGGGCTGAAAAAGTTTCACCTGTTCAATCAGCAATCCGATGTTATTGTTTGCCGTCAGAACCTCAACTTCAAAATGTTCCGGGTTTTGTGCTATAACTTCAAGCGTCTGAGTGCCTATTGATCCGGTTGATCCCAGGATGGCGATACGTTTTCTCATAAATCTAAAAATCAATATAAGTTTCAGGATCAAGAGCAGTTCCGTTGTGCCAAAGTTCGAAATGGAGGTGAGGTCCGGTAGTCAGTTCCCCGCTGTTTCCCATGATGGCAATTACGTCGCCCGCTTTTACCCTGTCGCCCATTGCCTTCAGTAATTCAGCATTGTGTTTGTATATCGAAATAATATTGCTCTCGTGTTGAATGAAGATCGAATATCCCGTATCCATTGTCCAGCCTGAAAAAATGACTGTTCCGTCCAGTACACTCGATATTCGGGCATTTTGCCGCCCTACTACATCAACTGCCAGATGATCGGTTTTTGCATTGAACTTATTGGTAATTAATCCGCGGAGTGGCGTGAAAAAATGGATATTCGCGATACTCGGCAATCGTTTGGTGTTATTTGAAATCGACAGATTAAGCTTTTCTTCCAGGATTTTATCCTGAAACATAGAATCGACATTGGTGTTTTTGAACTTGATATTGTAGGTTTTTATACCGGAGTCAGTAGCAGCTGTTTCTTCCACCGGAACTTCACCCTGGAATAAAGTCTTTATTTTTTCGAAGTAATTATCCCTGGTTTTGATTTCATTTTCCAGCGAATCGACCATTATATAGTTGTAAATAATCTGCTGGCGCACTTTGGTGCTTGGATAGCCCGGAATATTCTCGCGCAGAGGCGTATAGGCAATGATAACCGTAGTGAAAAGAATCAGTAGGATTGCGCCTAAACTACCAAGAGTCAATACCTTGATCGGTGTAAGTTTGATGCTCCAGACCGTTTGAATCGATGAATCATTGTAAATGATCAGCCGATAATGGTCTCTCAGCATCTGAAATATTTTTTTCCGAAGTTCCTTTCTGTTCATTTTCGAATTTTTCGAACCACAAAATTAGAAGAATTTGGAGAAATTTAAGCCGATACCCGGTTTATTAATACTTTTTAACGAAGCGTCGCCTGTTTAATGTAAAAAACATACAGACAGATTTGGAAAATCTAAAAGTAACGTCTATATTTGCAGCCGCTAAGCAGTAATATGGCAAAGCAAAGTTCACAAAAAGAAAGAATAATTTCTGAAAATATATTGCGGGATGGAGCAGTTGGTAGCTCGTTGGGCTCATAACCCAAAGGCCGTCGGTTCGAGTCCGGCTCCCGCTACTTCGAAGCTCTGGCATTTATGCCGGGGCTTTTTTTATGCCTTGAAAATTGAACTATTTCTGAAGGTTCGCGAGCACAGGCTCGGAGGCGAAAGATGAAACTTTGTTGGAATCTACTGAGATTACCTGATATTCAGCATAACCTGCTTCCGGCATTTCCAGTGAAATCTTTGATGTTTGCTGAATAACCTTTCCGTTTTTTAGCAAGGCGTACAAGCTGGCGCCAATTATTGGTCCCCACGAAAGTATTTCTTCTGAATAATTGGCAACAGGCGTTTCGATTGTGGCTTAATTCGTTACTTTGTTGATTGCCCTCCCCACTATCTTGAAATAATCTTTCCATTTTTTTTGAAATCCTGACAACAAAGATATTGGATTTATCCGAAGATGGTAATCCTGAAAATGTTAACAAAAAAAGCTGTTCCAATTTTCATTGAAACAGCTGATGAAAGTAAAGCAATAGTTATGACTATTTTTTATAGAAGGGAAGAACCAGGTAGGTGTATATCATACATCCGACACAAATTGCAAACAAAAACTCCAGGCCCGCGAAAAAAATCAACATGCCGGCAACAACGAAAGATGCAAGTTGAAGGTTTAAGATAAACAATCCTGCAATTGCTGTTGTCATTAAAAATCCAAGTCGTGCAGCAAAAATTTTGGGAGCCTTATCAATCAGCCTGACCGGCAAATTAAGGGTATTGCTCAGGTAATGGCTCGCATAGTTTAAAGGGCTGAATTTTATTTCGGTAAAAGCCCGTATAAAGAAATCAGCCATCAGGAAAATTATCAGAATGACCGAATTCAAAACAAAAGCCAGTATAACTGTTCCAATTGTAAACATGGCATTGAAGCGTGTAACTTGTTCATTCACCCGCTGATCTGATATGGGACAAACTAAATTTTTCATGATATCTGAATTTGAACTTAATGAATACAACAATTTAACTGTTGCTGCTGATTGAGATATTTAATAATAAAGGACAAAGATGTATTTAATTATCCGTAAACGGGTTCGGTTTTATTTTATATGCTTAGTTTTAATAATTTGTTAAGACTATTCACAAGTTTTGATTCAGCCGGAAGGAGAGTAGAAGCCTGCCGGAAACACAATTACAGGGATGAAACAGAAAATTCAAATCATATTTGTAACTTTATAGCCTACTACCAGTTTAATCAATTATGTTTCATTCCGAAGTATATAAACAACGCAGACGAATACTTGGCGACAAGGTAGGCTCCGGTCTCATCCTTTTTTTGGGTAACGATGAAAGTCCGATGAATTATCCTGAAAATACCTATCCTTTCAGGCAGCACAGTTCATTTTTATATTATTTCGGAATTGATATTCCAGCATTGGCTGCCATTATTGATATTGATAACCAGCGCCAGATCCTTTTTGGCGAAGATTTTACCATAGATGATATCGTTTGGCGCGGGCCACAGCCATGTATGGCAGAATGGGCCATCTTAAGCGGTGTCGAAGAATCTCAGCCGATGGTTAAATTATACGCTATCCTGAAGGAAGCTCAGGCCTCCCGAAAAGACATTCATTTTTTGCCTCCCTACCGCCCTGAAAATAAGATTAAACTTCTGCGTTTCCTGAATATCAGACCTGAACAGATGAATGTCAATACCTCCTCTGATTTGGTTAAAGCGGTGATCAGTCAGCGTGAAATTAAATCGGAAGAAGAAATTGGGGAGATAGAAAAAGCTGTTGACCTGTCGGTTGATATGCATCAGACTGCCCTGCAATTTGCACGTGCAGGGATGACGGAGGCACAGGTAGCTGCGCGGGTGCATGAAATTGCACTGGCTCAGAACTGTAACCTTTCGTTCCCAATTATTGCAACCATAAATGGACAAACCCTGCACAATCATTCACATCATAATATTTTAAAAGAAGGTGATTTATTTTTGCTCGATGCAGGTGCAGAATCCCGGGAGCATTATGCAGGTGATTTGTCCAGTACTTTCCCGGTAAGCCGTCGTTTTACCGAAATTCAGAAAGTCATATACAGGGCAAGTCTTCTTGCTCATGAGGCTGCAGTCAAAACGATTGCTCCCGGTATCCGGTTCAGAGACGTCCATCTGGCAGCCTGTCGTTCAATCGCTTCATCCATGAAAGAGCTGGGGCTGATGAAGGGAGATGTTGACGAGGCAGTGGCGCTTGGTGCTCACGCGTTGTTCTTCCCTTGCGGTACCGGGCATATGATGGGACTTGATGTTCACGATATGGAAGATTTGGGCGAGGTTTGGGTTGGCTATGACGGAGAAGCAAAAAGCACTCAATTTGGATTGAAGTCATTGCGATTGGCCAAAGAACTTCATCCGGGGCATGTTTTTACCATCGAACCCGGTATTTATTTTATTCCTGAATTAATTGATTTGTGGAAATCAGAAGGGAAATTTAATGATTTCCTCAACTGGAACGAGATAGATAAATTCCGGAATTTAGGAGGAATCCGCAATGAGGAAGATTTTTTGGTTACTTCTGACGGATACCGACTCTTAGGGAAAGCAAAGCCAAAAACCATTGAAGAGGTTGAGACCATCCGGAACTTGTAATAGATTTCTTATTCAGGAGCAGGAAACAGATGATTGTTTTTGTACTTTAGCCTGAAATTGTTTTTTTGACATGACTTTTTAACCTAACGAGTGATATGCCCTATACATCTTTTGAAAGAAGAGCTTTTCTGAAATTGATTGGTGCCGGCCTTGGGGCAGGGTTGCTCTCGTATCCCCGGATTGCACAGGCATTTTCACTTACACCCAATTCAATTCATCTTGATTTTAAACTCGGCAAACCTGAATGGATTTTGCATGAGGATGGTACATTTGATATTTATGCCGGCAGCATTCGTTTAACCAATTGCCGTCCTACGATTAACGGACAGAGTATCTTTGTCCGAAATACCTTTATGGGTGATTCACCCAAAGGGAAACGAATCATATATGAAGTTGACGGTGGATTTGTGATGCTTGATCTGAGAACCCACTCAAATACCATTTCGATTGGCGCCGAAATAAGTGGCATGAGGAATGCACCAACTTGGTTTAATCCGTTAGGCGAAGGTAATCTGACAGGTGCCTACCGGTTTATTAAACAGGGGTTCGGAACAGGTGGACAATCGGGCATTTTTGAGATCCGCAAATCGACAGGTAAAAAAGCTGTTTTATACCCGGAAGAAGAAGCCTGGTCGTATGATAGTTTCCTGATGACAGGCTTACTGGCGGAAAATGGCGATACACTCTCCATTGGAGCTTATGAACAAACCGATTTTATTCAGCGAAGTTCCATTTACAATCGCCCGCGTCGAAAAGGGCTTAATGATAGTCGGTTCGGAAATGAATCTGTATTTTTTGAAGCAGGTTTCGCAACCGAGAATATTCCGCTAAAGGATGAATTTATCAAATTGCCCGACTTATTCATTTATTGTGGTAATCAGCCTTATGGTACCATGCAGAATCTGGCATGGAGCATTTCTGAGCAAAATCAGGCTCGCCGCGATACAGACACCAATTATTTCTGGACTTCCTTTCAAGACTTTCGAACTTCCTTCAGCTACAAATATTTACTCGATCAGTTAAAGATTCTCGATGAATTAAAACCGTCAATTCCTTTGCAAACGTTACATGTTGGGCCCGGGTACTGTATTCCGGGCGATTGGCTTGACACCGTGGATGCCTGGCCTAAATCAATGGATGATGTGGCAAGACAGATTTTTCAACGCCGCTACAGGGCCGGAATTTATGTGGCTCCGTTTGTTGCTCACGAAAAGAGCAGAATATTCAGAAATCATCCACACTGGATTTTAAAAGATACTGGTGGTGTTCCAATTATCATGGATAATGATTCGGAGGGTAATCTTTATGCCCTGGATGGAAGCCATGAAGATGTTAAGGATTACATCGGAAAAGTGTTCCGGAATTTTCGGAAGATGGGATTCACCTATTACGAAATCGATTATCTGGATTGGGGACTACAGGATGCCTCCGAAGTACAGCGAGCTAAAAAAGGCAAATCTTCGGTTCAGGTGTTCAGGGCAGTCATGGATATCATCAGGGAAGAAATCGGAGCCGGCAGTTTTATTACAGCCAACCGGGCACCGTTTTCGCCTCTGATCGGTTATGTTGATGCGGTCAGGATTGATAAGGATCATACTTGGAAATGGGACGAACAAACAACCGGACACATTCTCCAGGAAAGTTATAACACCCAGTATTTCAACAATGTATTCTGGCAAAACGATCCGGATGCAGTTTTTCTGCGAAACTACAAGTCGGATTTTACGGACGATGAACAGAAGAGCCTTGCACTTTGGACCGGATTTATGGGAGGATCGATCGGAATCTCCGACAACTTTAAAATGATGGAAAGTGAGAAACTGCAACTATGGCGTTTCCTTGAACCCTCGAAAAGACCGCAAAGTGCCATCCTGCCGTATTGGGGAATTAATATAAAAAATAAGGTCGCTGTCAGGAGGTTCAGAGAAGAAAAGGCCTGGGCCGTTTTAATCCTGAATGATACCGGGCAACCCGTTTCTGAAACCTACCTGATGTACGATCTGATCGGTGAAAAGGAAGCCTGGGTATTTGTCTGGGAACCGGGATTCAGCCTGGGATTAGGAAAGGGAAACAGAATCTCAGTCATTCTCAGCAGTCATGAATCGAAACTTTATTATATAGCCGAAGAAAAAGAAAATCCATCTTTAAACCTGACGATCTCGGGGCAAGAATATTCAACTGAATGATTCATTACTCAAATATGCAGCAAAAGAGGCAATTTTAAAGATAAAATTGGCTGCTTTCCTGCATTTTTCTAATTTCACGCTTTTAAATTTTTAATCGGATGATGTTTCCTGAACTTACCATTGATACTCCCCTGGAGTTTATCAACCAATACGCCAAAGATACCCTGGTTGAACATCTTGGAATTTGTTTTACAGCACTGGGCGTAGGATGGGTTGAAGCCAGCATGCCTGTTGATCACCGTACCTCTCGTCCGGGAGGATTATTGCACGGAGGTGCTAATCTGGTCCTGGCCGAAACTGTTGCAGGCCTGGGCTCGATGCTGACCGTTGATATCCGGGAATTCGATATCCGGGGAATCCAGGTGAGTGCGAACCACACAGGTAGTGCTGAAGGAGGTATGGTTTACGCGCGTGCAGAAATTGTCCATTCCGGAAACCAAACCCATGTATGGAATGTTGAAATTAAAAATGAAGCCGGTAAACTGATTTCAACCGGAAGAGTGACCAACATGATTGTAAAAAGGAATGGGAAATAATACAAGTATCGCTGATATTCTGGATCAATTAATCGAAAAACAAATTGCATTTGCCTGTTGGTATAATCCCGGCGAATCCCGTTTGGGACTTCTTGCAGGCAATGCGTCGGATGTGGTATTTTTTAATCAGTTCGATCAGCTCAACGGGGAAGCTGGATTTGTATTTGCCCCTTACCGTATTGCCGGACAAAGTCCGGTTATTTTGCTCAAGCCAAACAAGTATTTTGAAGATTTCAATGCTGAAAATGAATTGGAAATCTATGGTTTTGAACCTTTTGAGAAGAAAGTGAAGGAAGAACACTGTACTCCCCAGTCAAAAGTTGAATACCTTAATCTCATTGAAAAAACAATTTCTGCCATTCGGGAGGGAGAACTTTCCAAGGTAATCATCTCGAGGCAGATCCCTGTAAAACGAACTGATACCTCACCGGGCACCACATTTTTCCAGTTACATGATCAGATACCCAACGCCTTCACATACCTGGTAAACTTACCGGTTGCCGGAACCTGGATGGGGGCAACGCCTGAAGTTCTGATCAAATCAGAAGGGAAAAACTTCGAAACCGTATCACTGGCCGGAACTCAGGTGCGAAAATCTGTGTCTGAAGAATACTATTGGAGTACAAAAGATATTGAAGAACAGGCATTTGTTTCAAGGTATATGCTCGATGTTTTCTTTAATTTCAATATCCATAAATATAAAACAACTGGACCTGAATCCCTTGAAAGCGGAAATGTAGTTCATTTAAAAACCTCGTTCTTTTTTTCTGCTGAAATAATTTCGGATTGTTTAGGCAGCTTTATTGCCGATTTGCATCCGACTCCTGCCGTTTGCGGATTACCCAAGGATCTGGCGGATGAGTTTATCCGTTCACATGAAATTCATGACCGAAAATATTACACCGGTTATTTAGGTCCGTGGCGGTTGAATCAGCAAGTGTCCCTTTTCGTAAATTTGCGTTGTATGGAGGTTACGCCAAAAGAATTTATCCTTTATGCAGGAGGTGGAATTACCGGCAGGTCAGTTCCCGAAAACGAATGGGAAGAAACCAACCAAAAAGCAAAAACACTGCTTTCGGTGATTAATCCGGATTAAATGATGATTTCTAATAAAAAACATATTCAACAACTTGCAGCCTTGCTCCAGAAAAAAGAAATTACCGACATCGTAATTTCTCCGGGGAGCCGCAATGCCCCAATGATAAACACATTCACTGGTATTCCAGAATTTAATTGCCTGAATATTGTGGACGAACGCAGCGCCGCTTATTTTGCGCTCGGACTTTCTTTGAGCAAACAGAAACCGGTAGCGATCGTCTGTACCTCCGGAACAGCAACATTGAATTACACTCCGGCTGTTGCCGAAGCTTTTTACCAGAATATTCCATTGATTGTTATCACCGCCGATCGCCCCGATTACTGGATTGATCAGGCTGAAAGTCAATGTATCCGTCAGGAAAATATTTATCAGAATTTCACAAAAAAAGGCATGAGTCTGCCTTTGGGCGAAACGGAAAAAGAACTTTGGTTTGCAGCCCGGCAAATAAACGAATGCCTGAATCTGGCTGTTTCCGGCAACCCGGCTCCGGTGCATATCAATATTCCGCTTGAAGAACCATTGCATCAACTGGTTCAGGAAGAATTGCCAGAGGTAAAAGTGATTGAACTTACTGACATTCAATATAAAGTAACTGAAAGTGAATTAGTACGACTTGCAGGAACAATCAATCAATCGCAAAAAATATTGATATTGGTCGGGCAACTAAACCCGAATCCTGCACTTGAAAACAGCCTGGCAAAATTTGTCGAAAGAACCGGCGCCGTAGTTCTGCACGAACATTTATCGAATTTAACTGATTCACAGTTTTGCGCCAGAATTGATTTGATGATGGCCGGCATTCTGGATGAAAACATTGAATTGTACAAACCCGATTTGCTGATCAGTTTTGGCGGACAGTTCGTTTCAAAAGCGCTCAAACAGTTTCTGCGGAAAAACAATCCGGCTGAACATTGGCATTTAAGTTTGGGCGGCGAACATTTCGATACCTATCAATCGTTGACCAAAGTTGTTAAAGCTGATGTTGCTGATTTCTTTGAAAAAGTTTCTGAAAGCGTTCAGCTCACCGACAAAACTTATCTGCAAAACTGGAAAAACAAGGAAACTCAAGTGAGTCTGCGCAGTGATAAATTTGTTGAAAGCGTCGAATTCAGTGACTTGAAAGTATTTAAACTAATCGGCCAACACATTCCTGAAAATTCGGTTATCCATTTGGGCAATAGTTCTCCGGTGCGTTATGCGTTGATGCACAAACGGGTTGAAAACACAACATATTTCAGTAATCGCGGAACTGCCGGAATCGACGGATGCCTTTCAACTGCCGTAGGTTTTGCCAGTGAATCGGATAAACTGAATACGATCATTCTGGGTGATCTGTCGTTTTTCTACGACTCAAACTCATTGTGGAACAAATACATCGGCTCAAATCTGCGTATCATCGTTATTCACAACGGTGGCGGCAACATCTTTGGGATGATCAAAGGACCATCCAATTCGCCAGCATTTGCCGAACATTTTTTCGCCGGAAATACCCACAAAGCCGAAGTCTTGGCCAAAGCGTTTGGTCTGGATTATTTCAAAGCCACAAACGAAGCAGAACTGACTCAAGCGTTGAAGGAGTTTTATTCGCCTGGACAACAGAAAATTGCTCTGCTGGAGGTTTTTACAGATGCGGAGGTGAATGTGAAGGTTTTTCGGGAGTTGTTTAAGAAGGTAAAATAATTGATTAATATGAGTGAAATATTTTGTTCCCGTCCTGAAGGGACAGCTTAATTCAGCCCAACGGCAACGCCTTGGGATACTTGGTCAAAAACCGTTGTTGGTCGCCCTGAAAGGGCAACTTATTAAAAGTAGAATATGTCACAATCATTATCAAAATTGTACGTGCATCTAATTTTTCACATCAAGGATTCGCTTGTGCCAATAAACAAAGAGGATAAAAAAAGCTTATATGCTTATATCGGTTCTATCATAAAAGACAACGAATCTATTCCGATATTAATAAACGGAACAGGTGATCATGTTCACATTCTGTGTGTGATGTCGAAAAATATTGCACTTGCCAAGTTAATTGAAGAAATTAAACGGCATAGTAGCAGATGGATTAAAACACGTGGAACAAATTACGAAAAATTCGCATGGCAAGGCGGATATGCCGGATTTTCCGTGAGCCAATCGTTGCATGATAAGACAAAGCATTATATTGAAAATCAGGAAGAACACCACAAAAAGATGACTTTTCAGGAAGAGTTGATTCTGTTTTTAATGGAATACGAAATTGAATATGATGAACGATATTTGTGGACAGATTAAGATGCCCTTTCAGGGCGCAGCAAGAATAGGCGTTGATTCTCTACCCAAGGCGTTGCCATTGGGCTGAATTGAACTGGGCTTTCAGTCCGCAAAATACAGGACTCGAAGAAAACGAGAAATAAATATTATAAACCGCTCCTGAAAGTCCCCCTTCGGGGGATTTAGGGGGCTTATCAGAAATAAAATATGAGCACAACAAGAACTTGGCAAACAATCCGGGAATATGAAGATATTTTCTTTGATTATTTCGACGGAATAGGAAAAATAACCATCAACCGCGAACGTTACCGCAATGCGTTTCGACCAACAACGGTGAATGAAATGTCGGATGCTTTACGCATTTGCCGTGAAGACCAGCGGATTAACGTGGTCGTCCTGACCGGGGCGGGCGACAAGGCTTTTTGTGCCGGAGGTGATCAAACCGTTAAAGGCAAAGGTGGCTACATCGACAAAGACGGCATTCCGCGCCTGAACATTCTGGAAGTTCAGAAACAAATCCGCTCGATGCCAAAACCGGTAATCGCGATGGTGAACGGCTTTGCCATTGGCGGTGGTCATGTCCTGCATGTGGTTTGTGATATCACGATTGCGTCCGAGAACGCTATCTTCGGGCAAACCGGACCTAAAGTCGGAAGTTTCGACGCCGGATTGGGTTCGTCGTATCTGGCCAGTATTGTAGGCCAAAAAAAAGCCCGCGAAATCTGGTTCATGTGTCGCCAGTATTCAGCTGCCGAAGCATTGGAAATGGGATTGGTCAACAAAGTGGTTCCGTTCGGTCAGCTGGAAGATGAGGTAGTTGCATGGGCTCAGCAAATGCAGGAACATAGTCCGCTGGCCTTGCGCATGCTGAAACTCGGACTCAATGCCGAACTCGACGGACAAATCGGGATTCAGGAGTTTGCCGGAAACGCGACTTTGCTGTATTACCTCACTGAAGAAGCCCAGGAAGGTAAAAACGCGTTCCTCGAAAAACGCAAGCCTGACTTCAAAAAGTACCCTAAATTTCCTTAATATCAGCATTTTATAAATGTAACAACTTTGTTACTAACAAAGTTGTTACTAACAACTTTGTTACCTATATTTGTAGAAAATATTCAACATGGAAACACCTTTCATATTTGGGAAATTAGCTGTTGAACAAAATTTCACAAACAGAGACAAGGAAAGACAACGATTGACCGGGAATTTTTCAGGACTCGTTAACACGGTTCTAATTTCGCCACGTCGTTGGGGGAAATCATCTTTGGTGCAAAAATCTGCAATTGATGCCATGTCGGCGGACGAAAATCTGCACTTTTGCTTTCTCGATGTCTTTAATATTCGAACAGAAGAACAGTTTTACCTGGCGCTGGCAAGCGAAGTTTTAAAGATTTCTGCATCAAAGCTGGAAGTTCTAATTGAAAATGCGAAACGTTTTATGGGCGCATTTCTGCCAAAGCTTTCATTCAGTCCAGGTAATCAGGACGAATTGGCGTTAAGTCTCGATTGGAAAGAAGTGAAGAAACACCCTGATGCCATATTGGATATGGCCGAGAAAGTAGCTGCGGAAAAAGGATGGAAACTGGTGATTTGTATCGATGAATTTCAGAACATTTCAACATTCGAAAATCAATTGACATTTCAGAAAAAGCTAAGGTCGCACTGGCAAAAGCACCAGCATGTTGCCTATTGTTTGTACGGAAGCAAGCGGCACATGCTGATGGATGTTTTTACCAGTTCGTCGATGCCATTTTATAAATTCGGCGATATCCTTTTTCTTGAAAAGATACATCGGGATAGTTGGATTCCATTTATTTGCAGTCGTTTTGAAGATACACAGAAACATATTAATGAGAATAATGCAGCTTTGATTGCTGATTTGGCTGAGTGCCATCCTTATTACGTGCAACAGCTTGCACAGCAAAGCTGGTTCCGAACAGCGACTGATTGTTCAGAAGAAATCATCTATGAAGCGCACGAAGGAGTTGTGTCGCAACTGAGTTTGCTTTTTCAATCAAAAACGGAAGAATTGTCAACACCCCAGGTTAATTTTTTAAAAGCCTTGTTGGATGGAGTTGAAAAATTCAGTTCGAAAAACATACTGGATGAATACCAACTTGCATCATCGGCAAATGTTGCAAGGATCAAAAAAGCGCTCGAAAATAAAGAGATCATCGACATAATGGCGGGAAACATTTTGGTGCTCGACCCGATGTACAAAAACTGGTTGGTAACCCGGTATTTTATTAAAAATTAAGGACGTAAAAATGGCATCAGTAAAAAGTTGGATCAAAGCAGCACGTCTGCGAACACTTCCTTTGGCCATGTCGGGCATTTTGATGGGAGCGGCTCTTGCATATCTGGATAAAGGATTTAATGCACGGGTGACCATTCTGGCCATTGTGACGGCACTGTTTATTCAGATTTTTTCGAATTTTGCCAACGACTACGGCGATTCCCAAAAAGGGACTGATAACCGGCATCGTGTGGGACCACTTCGCACCGTGCAAAGCGGCGAAATTAGTCTGGCACAGATGAAACTGGGCATGATCAGTATAACCGCACTCAGTCTGACCAGCGGGATATGGCTGGTGGCTGAAGGAACGAGAGGCCTCCATCTGACTACTTTCCTGCTTTTTCTGGCATTCGGGATTGTTGCCCTTATTGCAGCATTTCGTTATACCGCCGGGAGTAATCCATACGGATATGCAGGATTTGGCGATGTAGCTGTTTTTCTGTTCTTCGGAATTTTGCCTGTAGCCGGAACCTATTTTCTGAATTGTAATCAAATCAGTCCTGAAGTTTTTCTTCCGGCAATTTCTATCGGACTCTTCAGCACAGGTGTTCTGAACCTCAATAACATGCGGGACATTGAAAACGACAGGAATTCAGGAAAAAACACACTGGTTGTTCGAATGGGAAGTGCAAAGGCAAAAATCTATCATACCTTGCTGATCTGCTTCGGAATTCTGTCTCCGGTTATTTTTACAGCGTTAAACGGTAACTACGGATTTAACTGGTTGTTTTTGATTGCATTCCCGCTGTTTATTCGCGATTTGATTCAGATTAACAGGATCAGGGAACCCTGGGAATTTGATCCTTTTCTCAAAAAATTATCGCTGACAACTTTACTGTTTACCTTGTTATTCGGGGTGGGAATTGTATTCAGTCTCGTTCTATGCGGCTATTGTATGGGTTTTTAATGCGAATCAATCTTTGCCCCGAAGGCCAGATCACCGGCGTCGCCCAGTCCCGGAACGATATACGACATGGAAGTCATATCCGGATCAACTGCTCCGATCCACAAGGTGACGTTTTCTTCGGTAATGTGATTGGTTACATACTCAACACCCTGCCGGCTTGCTATGATCGCCACCAGATGAACATGTTTGGGATTTCCTTTTTGCATTAACGAACGGTATCCAATCTCCATCGAAGCACCTGAAGCCAGCATGGGATCGGAAAGAATAACTTCTTTGCCATCGAGAGAAGGAGAAGCCAGGTATTCGAATTCAATGTGAAATTCACCGGCTGAGTCATATTTGCGGTAAGCTGAAATAAATGCATTTTCGGCACGGTCGAAAATATTCAGTAATCCTTGCTGAAGAGGTAAGCCGGCACGTAAAATGGTTGCTAAAACAGGTTGTTGAACCAGGGTGGAAACTTTGGCAACTCCAAGCGGAGTTATCACATCAGTTGATTCGTATTCCATCACTTTGCTGATCTCATATGCGAAAAATTCACCCAACCGTTGAAGGTTTTTCCTGAATCGCATCGGATCCTTTTGAATAACTTCGTCTCTGATTTCTGCAATGAACTGATTGAAAATTGAATTTGATTCCCCAACTATATTTACCTTCATGATTTGTAAAGTTTCGGCGAAAGTAACTAAAATATCGATAAGTAGATTTGTTAATTTCAGGTAAAAACAACATCACCATCACCATCCTGTATTTTAGGATAGTTCAGGTAGGATCCGGAAAGTTGTTTGGAAATGGCAATTAGCTGGTTTATTTTCTTTTTGAAGATAAACGGATGAACATCCGAATTCATCAAACAAACCAATCCGGGTGAAAAAACAGTCAGGGTAACTGCATTCTGTAGAATTGCCTGCTGATAAATTGCACGAAGGATTAAAGGTGCTTGCTGATCGTTGAAATAGACATAGGGAACTTTCATGTGCCCATCTCTGACCGAAATCAGCAGCAATCCGACTGTTTGACCCGACGTGGAAACTTTCAGGAAGTATTGTTCGAATTTTTCGACCAGATGAGAAAAAGGATAATCAATTGGATGACCGGATTGGTCGCTGCGTTTTTCCCGAATCCAGGGATGCTGAATAATCCATTCCAGATCGGTAGCCGACCGGCGGGTAAACTCATTCTGCGAATGGATTTCAATAAATGTTTGCATTTCCTGTTTCAGTACATCCGGATATTCCATAGTTGGTCCATCTTTCATGATCCTTGAATGCATATGGATATGGTATGGAATCAATAGAAAATTCAGAATGCTGTCGGAAAATTTCAGGAGAAATTTCAGTTTTCGGGTTGCAGGAAATTTCGCCGGAATCACTTCCTGAAGGTTGAATTTCAGAAAACCACGGATTCCGGGTTCAGTTTCGGGAAAGTCGAACCAATTTGTTTTTTCGAGGATATTCCGGGTGTGGGGTGTGCAATCGGTCATGAACATTCGTTGACTGCAATTTGCAAATGCTTTCAGAAATAAGGGAACCGCCAGATGTTTCCCTTTTTCAGGATTAACCCACCAGCATGAATTTGAGCTGGCCGGCTGATCAGCCTGGCCGTTGATGAAATCGGGCAACAGGCCGACAAGTCCGAGTAAGGTATTGTTTTCGCTGGCAATAATCAGTGCAGTATCGTCGGGTTTGGCCCTGGGGTTTTGGAACTGTGAGACTGCCCTCAGTAAAGTCAGCGGTTTGGGGCTTAGAAGCTGCCATTGGCTGCCCGCGATAAAATCAGGCAATTCGGCAATTTTAATTTCGATAAGCTTCATTCAGCTTGTTTTTTTTCAATCAGGTCAATAAAATCGCCGATCGAGCTGATTTCAATAATTTCCATGATATCAAAATTAACCGTAAATTCTTTTTCGATTGTTGCGATCAGTGTAACATGGTTCATCGAATCCCATTTTTCAATGTCGGCAGCGGCCGTTTTTTCGGTAATCAGGGTATCTTCTCCAAATATATTCCGGCTTATCTTATCGACTTTAGCGAATATTTCAAGTCTGTTCATGGATTTGGTTTTAAATTCCGGTACAAAAAGAATTGATTAAAAGTTAAAAATCCCAATTTGGAATAAAGCGTTTCTCCTTGCCGGGTTGCGTGTAAAATTACAGGTTTTTTTAATTTACGGGCATTATCCGATAAGATATGCTGCACCAACAGGCTGGCAAATCCCTGCCTTTGTGCTGATTTATCGGTAGCAATCAGGTACAGGCCGGTTGTGTCTGCTGATTCAAAAACCAGGATGGTTGATACTCCTGTCCCCTTGTATTTCAGCAGATAGGCATCAACACCGGGCTGGGCAATTAAACTTTCCGGAAGCGTTTTGTTCATTAGCGAGGGGGCAATCAATTCCGCAGAAACAATTTTCAGCCATTGATCAATGTCGGTTGAACTTTCGGCTTTAACAATATCGATCGTTTCGGGTAAGCCGGTAGGAATATGGTCTTTCAAACTGCCAAGGGCCATTCCCCTCCATGCCGAAAACGGATAAAAACCCTGTTCCCTCAGAAAAGGATCGATCTGCCGGATGTTTTCATCTCCGGCGATCAGCAGTTCAGGATATTGGCCGGATTTGACTTTTTCTGAAAAAAGCACAGCAGCTGGTTGTGAAAGTATCCCGGAATCGATCCTGTAAATGACCCTGGGCCAGAATCCGGGAATGTTCTCCGAGACCGACCAGTGATGGTGTTTTTCAGCGGTTAAACCTCCCACACGGGCGATGAGGTCATAAAATTCATACAGGTTGTTCCGGATAAGATTTTCAGTGCTAATCATAAAGCTGGTTTGAAAATTCTTCAATAAGGCCTGGCAGATCCACTTTCCCATTCGAATTAAGCGGGAATTGCCGGATGCTGATTATTTTTTCAGGAATTAAAGCCGGTGGAAGGATGGAACGGAGTTTATCTTTCAGTATTTCGGGCTGACTGTCCTGATTTTCGGTAAATACAACGATGGCCACTGTTCCGTTGGTTTTCCGGTAACCGCAGGCTTTCGATTTTGATCCGCCGGTAACCTGACTTACGGCCCATTCAATTTCAGCAGGTTCAATCCGGTAACCGCTTATCTTCAGTTGATCATCTTTTCGTCCGCAAAAGTGCAAATATCCCTTCCTGTCGCGGATAACAAGGTCGCCGCTGCGGTAATATTTTTCACGGTTTCCGTTTTCTTCATGCATAAAAAAGGTCTTGTTATCATCAGCAGTCCGGCTAAGATAGCCTTCCATCACCTGACTTCCGCCAATGCAAAGTTCTCCCTTTTTATCGTCGCCCACGATCTGACCGGTTTCACCGATGATCAGAATCTTTACACCTTTCAATGGTTTCCCGATGGATACGATTCCATTGTAAACACTTTCTTTCAGTTGTCTGATGTTTGTCCGGAGAATGGTGCAGGTGATGGTTGTTTCGGTTGGACCATAAATATTTGATAGCTCTGCATTCGGTACACAATCAGCCCATTCGGCAACCAGTTCAAAAGGCAATGCTTCTCCTCCGAAATGAGTGTGCTTCAGGGAGTCGAAACGCATGGATTTAAAATACGGCCGGAGGTAATTGAGGACAGAAGGCGTAAACTGGGTCCAGGTAATACGGTGTTCCTGAAGAATTTTCACGATTGCCAGGTATTTGAAACTTCCTGCCGGGATGGTGAAAACAGTAGCTCCCAACAGCAGAGGGATCAGGTAGCCGGTGAAAGCAGCATCGGAGGTAAGGTCATAGGTTTGCAGGAAACGATCTGATGAAGTCAGATCAGGATAAAGTTCCAGGAAACCCGTGGTGAAAGCATCCAGGTTTTTGACACTGATCGGGACTCCTTTTGGCTTGCCGGTACTTCCCGAAGTAAAAAGAATATAAGCCCTTTCCTGTTCCGAAATCAGAAACAGGGAATTCGTGGTTGTTACGTTTTTAGTGCAAATGCATTCTGCCTTTAATTCGGTGGAATTCGCATCCGGATCAGAATCCATGATGATTTGAAGTTTGGCGAGCCGGATTTTTTCCTGGTTGACAAAGACCGGGTGAAGCGGATGAAGAGGCACAAAATGACATCCTGAAAACCAGATCGCGAATATGGCAGCGAAGGTTTCGACCGTATCGTGGCACATGACGCCCACCGGCAAGCCGGTTGCTCCGCCGGAATAATTCAGGAGCAATTGCTGGCTGCCTCCGGTATATCGGGTGAATTCGCTGTAGGAATAATAACGGTTTCCAATACAGAAGGCCGTTTCAGAAGCATTTTCACTGAAGCTGGTATAGAATCTTTCCCAAAGGCTCATTGTCGGCGAACTTTATTTTTCCCCAAAAGTGATTTTATTAAATACGAAATATATTCTGTCCGGATAACCTGTTTTCCATTCCTGATCCGGCCCGACTCCATGGGAATTCGCTGGATGTGGTTTTGCATCATTTCATCCTTTATTCCGGCAGTTCCAAAACTCAGGTCCCAGGTTTTCGATTGGCTGGCTTTTTCAAAAACTGAATCAGGCACTTTAAAATCGGTAAAGGGGAAGGCAAAAAGTTTCAGCGGCGGGTTTATGTTTTGATTCAGATATTCCATGCCGGACGAAATCTGATTTACTATTTCATCTTCCGAAGTAAGGAAAAATTCGCGGTGATCCATGCCATGCGCCCCGATTAAAAATCCATCATCCTGTAGTTCCCTTATTTGACCAAGGGTCATATAGGGTTGTTGCCGGGCCAGATACTGATTAAAATCAATTCTGAAAACAGCAGCAAGCCGATCGAGAAGCAGGTGGTCGGTAAAAACAGAATCATGAAGAAACCTGAACGGACTTTTATATCCTTTTTCTTGTTTCAACAGCTGTTCTGCTTCTTTTATTTCGGCCGGTTTTGATCGCTGACTGCTGAGGAAGTGTAAAATAAGACTTGCCTTGTGCCGGTGGAAAAGTGACTGGTTATCAACAAACGAAGGGTTTATAAAAAAGGCGGCCTGAATTCCTTTTTTTTTCAGGATGGGAGCAATTACAGAATAACATTCAGCAAGTCCATCGTCGAAAGTCGGAAAGAAATAGTTTTCCCCTGTTTTTTCCCCTTGAATCGCGAGCCTGCAAACATCTTCGATTGCAGCGGGATTGTAATTCGTCAGGAAAAAATCCAGATCATGCTCAAAGCCTGAAGTGGTCGGAATGCTGTATAATTGAGATAAATGAGGTGGGGGAGTATCGGAAACAGCATGCCAGAACGGGAATATAAACCGGTGCCCGAGGAAAGGCCTTAACTTTTCAGCAGGCATTAAACCGGTAAAAGGGGATAGAAAATGTTTGACTCGTTTGCTGTTCATACGGATGCTACTTTATTAACCACCTGAAAGGTATCGGTAAACGGTTCATTTTAAGACCATAATATTGTTCCTGCTCAGCACCGAAGCCTTTATAAAACCGTGCAATTCCGGGAATCGATGATCCCTCAAAATCAAGCGTTAACGATGAGCCTGAATGTTCCTGAATAAACAGGTCGACTATTTTAAACATCGAACTGTTGTTTTTTCCTTCTTCGGTAGAAGCTGCATTCAGGTAAATTACCCGTGAGCCTTCAAAGAAAAAAAATGCTGCCGAACAAAGTGAATTGTTCTCGCTGTAAGCCGCATAAATCATTCCTTTCCCATGACTGTACCCGTATTCAATCAGCCGGTGCAGCGTTTGCATCGATTGTTTGGAAAGTTTACTTTCGGATGCCAGGTTCTTCAGATCAAGGTATTCTTTGGGCTGTATTCCTTTCATGACGAAAACTTTATTTTCATCCGTTTTCCGGATTTGCCGCCGTGCATGTTTCGAATAATTTATCTTAAGTTCATCGTACGAAGGAGCTAAGTTCAGGATAAGATTCTTCCGGTGGCTAACTTCAAATCCTTCAGGAAATGGTTCCGGGTGACAGGAGTTGATATGAATCGTAACATACCTGAAATGATCACGGATATAGGTCAGGAAAATGTTTTGGATGTTTTGATCCGGTTCGGGGAAAATGCCGTGCTGCTGGGCAAAAATCGGTTGTAAAAGGAACAAAACCCCAAGTTTTTTTTTGATAATCAGTGGCATAATAAAGGCATAGTCGTCTGCGATCAAGGCATCCCACCCGGGAGAAATGATGTCGAGGTATGCTGATTGGGCATATACCAGGGGCGTGGCTGAACTGGCCAGGCATTGATCCCATTTCCGGTAATCAATGTCTTTATTTCTGATGATGTTAATTTCAGGATTGCTCATTCGTAAAATTTAATCCTGTTTCCAGAATTTGTTCGAATACCTGGCGCCACCCCAGCCATTGTCCCGAATCTTTCAATGATTCGTTGTGCCACAGGCTGATGAATGTTCCATCTGCTTTTTTAACTTCAAGCATGAGTTCCTGAATCATTTCCATGGCTTCTTCGGGGCTGAGGTGCAGGTAGTTTTTTAAAGTCGCGTCCATGACCTGAAACGGATGAATAATCAGTTCAGTACATTTGTTCTGGCTAAGATCAAAAAATGGAAAGGCAGTACAGGTTCCGGCCCTGAATCCGGTCAGGCTTGCAAAACCCATGGTATAATCGTCGGTAATGCCCGATTTCAGAAGACTTTGATAGGTTTGCGGGAATCTCAGTTTCAGGTAGTGCTGTCTGCTTAACACTACCGGTTTCTGAATGATGTTTTCCAGCCGGTCTTTCTCCTTTTCGAACAGCCAGGGCTTCTGATTTGAAGCATAGGATGGATGGATTCCAACCTCGCAAACCGATGAAAGACTGTATATTAATTGCCTGAATGATTTATTCGTATACGATATGTTTTTGTCGTACTTATTCCTGTCACCGATCAGGAAAAAGAACAGGATATGATTCATCAGTCCCTTGTAGGTTTCAAGAATGTATTTGTAGGTATCGTAAGGGTCAATTCTGAGACCCAGGAAAACAATGAGCCGTTGATGGAGTTCGTTCCAATGCCAGTGAAATGCTGCTTTTAAAACAGCGCCCCATGAAATCAGAAAACTTTTGTTTTTAAATGCCCAGGCATTGTCGATGTCGATGGTGGTTACAAACTGAAAAGCACGTTTCCGTATTTTCAATTCCGGAAATTGTTCCTGAAGTTTTTCTGCAATCCTATAAGCCAGGAGATCAACTACCGGTTTCTGATGCAATCCATGACGGACCAGGATATTTTCAGAGTCGGCAAAACGTTCGTGTTCGTCAGTGGGTTCCGAAAAGTATTCTTCATAACGGGTAATCAGATAAAAAATACAGGCAAACGGATCGAAAGGAAGGAAAGAGTCTTCCGAAGAAGGAAAAAACAAACGAAACTGATTGTATTCAACTTCGGAGATTTCCTGTTCTTTAATTTTTTTTTCAAATAATAACGGATGAGCTTTCAGAAATAATCCGGAAAACAGATTGGTCTGTGAATAATTGATTCCGGGAAGGCCGGATTCAAGAAACTCATTTTGTTTCGTCGTAAATACAGGTTCTATCCCGAGAATAGTTTGAAAGATGAATCCAAATGTATATTCCACCCGGGATGTTAATTCGGGTACAAAGACTAAAACCTTTCTATGTTCTTTTTTTTCCACAAGCTAAACTAAGTTCCAAATTTCGAGTTTCAGGGTCCATTTTTTATCCGACGTTCAAAGTCCGGATTTACAGGTATTCAGGTTCCGGGTTAAGGAATGATTCTGAAGTCAGATGAGTCCCTGATCGGCGAAGCTAAAATACGCATCATTCCCGATAATCAGGTGATCGAGTACCGGAATATCCATGAGTTTTCCGGCTTCCCTGATTTTCCGGGTAATTTCCTTGTCTGCATCGCTGGGTATCAGGTTGCCCGAAGGGTGGTTGTGGCATAAAATGATTGAACAGGCCAGTTTTTCGATTGCCATTTTCAGGATGATGCGAACATCGATAACCGTACCCGAAAGACCTCCCTGGCTTACCATCATCTTATCGATAACCAGGTTGTTGCGGTTGAGCATCAGAACCCAGAATTCTTCGTGGGGAAGGTCGCTCAGCAAGGGTTTGAAGATTTTGGCAGTATCGGAACTGGTTAAAACTTTAGGTTTTTCATCGGGCTCTGTTTCTTTTCGACGCCGTCCAAGTTCGAGGGCAGCCATAATGCTGATTGCTTTCACCTCCCCGATTCCCTTGAATTTCTGCAGATCATTGATTGTTTTTTTTCCCAGCTCGTTGAGGTTGTTGTTCACGGAAGCCAGTATCCGGCGTGATAATTCAACAGCTGATTCATCCAGGTTTCCGGAGCCAATCAGGATGGCTATCAGTTCAGCTTCCGATAAGGAACGGATTCCCTTCTTCATCATTTTTTCACGCGGACGATCTTCGACCGCCCATTCTTTGATACTCAGTTTTTTATACATGACAGGTAAATCGATTCGCTACATGAGTTTAAGTATTAATTCCTGTAATACCTTTTTCTTAATTGGTTTTGCGATGTAGGCATCACATCCGGCAAGCCTTGCATTTTCCTCATCTTCAACTGAAGCATAATTGGTTTGAGCGATAACCGGAATAACCGGTCGTAGCAGTTTTATTTGACGGGTAGCTTCATATCCGTCCATTACCGGCATTTTCAAATCCATCAGCACCAGATCAATTTCCGGGTGATTTTTTATGGCTTCAACAGCTTCTTTCCCATTTTTTGCTTCAAATACAATTACATCTTCGGGCTCCAGGATGTCTTTCAGGTACAGCATCCCCGTTTCATCGTCATCAACAATCAGAACACGGATCGAAAGCGAAGATGTTTCTGCGACATGGATTTCATCGGGTGCGGACAATTCCTGGTCCGGCGTTTTAAAAGGTATGTGAAAGTAAAACAGGGAACCTTCTCCCGGTGTTGATTCCACACCTATTTCCCCTCCCAGAATTTCAACAAATGCTTTCGAAATGGACAATCCCAGGCCGGCGCCTTCATAGGCCCTTGTCAGTGAAAAGCTGCCTTGCCTGAAGCGTTCGAAGATCATTTCGGATTGTTCGGCCGGTATGCCGACACCTGTATCCCTGACATAAAATTCCAGTCGGGAAGGTTCCCCCGATTGGATTGGTGAATTTGCCGGATCAATGTTATATCCAAACTCGATGGATCCTGATTCGGTGAATTTAAGTGCATTTTTGATCAGATTGCTCATGATCTGTGTCAATTTGGCCTGATCAGTCAGGATGTTGCTTTTTTCGTCAGGAAGTGTTGTGCTGAATGATAATTTTAATCCTTTCAACCGGGATTCAGGAGTAAAAGACACCAGTAAATTCTTGAGTAACTCGTTAATATTGGTTTTTTGCAAATAGAGGTTTACCTGTCCGGCTTCAATTTTTGAAATATCGACAATATCGTTGATGATATTCAACATTCGGGTTCCGCTTTGTTCAATAATATGGAGGTACCGGTCTTTTGCGTCGGGAGTGAGTTCAGGTGATTTCAGCAGTTCAGCGAAACCAAGAATACCATTCATTGGAGTACGGATTTCGTGACTGATATTGGCCAGAAAAGCCGACTTCAGGTGGTCGCTTTCTTCGGCCTTTTCTTTAGCGATGATCAGTTCCTGTGTCAGTTTTTTGCGGTCAGTAATATCTTCTTTAATAGCCAGAAAATGAGTTATGTTTCCGCTGTTGTTGTGAATTGGGGAAATGGTTGCGGATTCCCAGTAAAGTTCACCGTTTTTTTTCCTGTTTTGAAACTCCCCTTCCCAGACCTTCCCGGATTTGATGGTCTTCCAGAGTTGCTCATATTCCTGAGTTGACTTCTTGTATGAGCTGAAAATATTGGTTTTATTGCCAATTAATTCTTCGGTTGTATATCCGGTTAACTTAACCGTTGTTGGGTTGGCATATTCTACAATTCCATCGGTGTTGGTAATCACAATCGAATCCGGACTTTGATCGACGGCGCGGGTTAGTTTCCGAAGTTCCTCTTCAGCTTTTTTCCGGTTATCGATATTTTCAAATACACCTATCGATCCGGAATAATCTCCGCTGGTATCATAAACAGGAGAACCGCTGATGCGGATCCATATCTTTTTGTGGTCTTTTCGCAGGAGTTCAATTTCATATATGTCTTTGATGCCCTTTTTTCGCAGCAGGATCTTTTCCTGGTTTATTTTTTTGGATATGGGATCATAGAGGGTTTCACTGCAGTTTTTCCCAATCAGATCACCGGCAGTATATCCGGTAATGTTGCACGTTTGCTGATTGACAAACACGATTTTATCGTTCAAATCAACCAGCATAATTCCTTCGTTCATTCCTTCAACGAGTGTGCGGTATTGTTCCTCTTTTTGCCTGAGGGTGTCGATGGCTTTTTTGTACTCCTGTTGCAGTCGCGACTCGCGCAATGCCCTTTTAATTGCAGAACCCAGCCTTTCAAGTTTATTTTTCAAAACATAATCAATGGCGCCATTTAGCAGTGATTCGATGGCTGTTTCTTCACCCATGGCGCCACTTACAAATACAAAAGGAATATGCGGGTAGTAATTCTTTACAAGTAACAAGGCGTCTGAACCGCTGTAACCGGGAAGATTATAATCAGAAAGAATGATATCAATATCCTGATTCATTAAAAAAGACCGGAAGCCTGATTCATTGTCGGTAAAGAAATATTCAAAATCAAGGTTCTCTTTTTTCAACCAGAGTTGCACTAAAAGTGAATCGCTGCGGTTGTCTTCGAGATGGAGAATTTTTATTGGAGCGTTTGTTTCTTTCATTCTGATCAGCTGAATTAAGAAGAAAATGTATTAAAAACACCTGGTATTTTCCATGTTGAACTTCTAAATAGAGCCTGTTTCATTCGGGTTACATCATTCATGTTGTCGTCGATTTGGACCGTAATTTAAACATTTTATTCCTGATATGGTAGAGTCTGTATTGTGAAGCATATGAATTTTAAAATAAATGTAATTTACATACTTTTTCACATAAGCCTGTCGATTCTGACCAGGGGCTTTGGGACTCCTTTGATTCTATAAAAACGGAAATGGAAGATTGAAAACCTCCACATTAAAGCGCGAATATTTTGGATATCCATGTTAAAACTCTTCTTCTCTGAGGGGAGGCTAAACTTTTGGCAACTCCCAGGGTTTCCGGTATTCCGGAACAATGTATTGATTGGCTTTTTCGGAGTTGGAGAACCGGTTTTTCGTTTCGTCCCAGAGCAACAGGTTATCGCCGGAGCGAACGGCAATGTTTGCACTGTGGGCTGCAATGGCAACCGCACGTCCGATTTCAGGGGTACAAACAGGTTTTTGCCGCGATTTAACACAATCGATAAAGTTCCGGGCATGTTCCTGGTGGTTTTCACCACCTTTGTAGAATTCTTCCGGTTCTGTTTTTTGTTTTGTCTCCTGATCGTCCCATTGAGGAATCACTTTGTAGCCGCCGCGGTCAGCAACTATGGTTCCCAGATCGCCGATGAACTCTATTCCGTAAGGTTTATTCCAGGGGCCGTTTTGTATTCCGGCAGTATGTTGCCAGGTCACCTGGTATTCGCCGATTTCGAAAATTACCGACATGGTATCGAAGGTTTCGTGGTTGTTGTTCTGAAACGAACTATTGGCTCCGGAGGCCAGTATTTTCTGTGGTGGAGTGGTAATGTCCCTGGCCCAGAGCGCCATATCAATGAGGTGAACACCCCAGTCAGTCATCAGTCCGCCGCCATAATCCCAGAACATGCGCCATGACCCGTGAAACCGTGTTGGATTAAAACTGCGGGAAGGAGCAGGGCCGAGCCACATGTCAAAATCAACTCCCGCAGGAACGGCAGTATCAGCAACAATTGGCTGACCAATACCATAATTAAAGTTACCCCAGACATTGGTTTTGCGTAGTTTTCCTATCCGGCCCGATTTTATCATCTGGTTGATTTTGTTCCAATGTGAACCACTCCGTTGCTGTTGCCCCACCTGGACCACACGGTTGTACCGGTTGGCAGCTTTCACCATCAGGTTACATTCTCCGATGCTGTTGGCCATTGGTTTTTCGACATACACATCCAGACCGGCCTCACAGGCATAAACCATAGGCAGGCAGTGCCAGTGATCGGGTGTTCCGATGATTACCGCGTGTAAATCTTTATTCTCGAGTAATTTTCTGAAATCGCCATATAGCTTTGGTTTTTGATTGTAGGTTTTTTGTATTTCGGCAGCTTTATCGTTCAGTATGTTCTGGTCAATGTCGCACAGTCCAATGCAATTAACTCCCGGAATATTGAGGTGATTCTTCAAATCGCCAAACCCCATGTTTCTGCAGCCAATCAGGGCAATGTTGATTTGGTCGCCTGGAGCAACTAAATTCTGTGCAGCCTGAAGGCCCCCTGGAAAGCTGCCTGCAATTCCTAACCCTGCGGTTGCTGCAACTGAATTTCGGATGAAAGATCTTCGGTTTGTAGTCATAGTTGTTTAGTTGGTTAGTTATGAAACTCAACAATAAATATACGATGAAATTTCGGTTCGTTGTGTTGGGTATAAAAAATAAAGTGATGTTCGTAAAGGAGCTTCACCGTGATTTTGAATTTAAATCATTGCATCAATCACCAGCGAAGAAGCGCCCAAAACAGCCAGGTTGGTTTCGTCAGATATTTCGATTTTCAGGTTCCGGTACAATTTCTGATAGGGGAAATCCTCGAAAGTTTTCCGCATACTTTTTTCGAATAGCGGAAATGACTGACTGACCGAACCTCCCAGGATGATGGCTTCGGGAGCAAGTGCAAACAAAATATTGGCGAGTCCGCGGCCGATGTGGTTGCCCAGTTCGTCGAACAGTTTCCGGGCTTTAGCATCTCCGGCAATAGCTTTTTCTGCCTGTTCTTTTCCACTCAGGTTTTTATTTTTAAAAAACATCCCGCTGCAATAGTTTTCGATATTACTTTCGCGGTAGTAAATGTTCCCGAATTCGCCCGCCCCGCAATATCTGCCCGAATAAAGATGATTATTGATGATAATACCAGCACCCAGGCCGGTACCGAGCGTTACGCCAACAAAATTACGATAGGGTCTTCCTTTTCCGAAATGTTTTTCGCCCAGCGCGAAGCAATTCGCATCGTTGTTCACAAAAACCGGTTTCAGGAACCTGTCTTCAAGCATTTGTTTCAAAGGTACTGCATCCCATGAGGGAATATTCACAACATCCAGAACCATATTGTTTTCCAGATCGACCAAACCAGGAACACCAATTCCGACACCCAGAATTTCGGAGTCATAAACTTCTGAGATTGCCTTTGAAATGGAATCAACTACCACCATTTTCCTTTGATCAAATGGAGTTGCGCAGGTATATTGTTTCAGGATTTTATCATCTTCGATCAGGGCAGCCGTAATTTTTGTTCCGCCAAGGTCAACGCCAATTAGTTTCATTAGAAGGATTTTAGAATTGATTTAATGCGAATTTTATTGTTTACGAAAAAGAGCATTCCAAATATGATTTGTTTCATGATTCTTTTATTTCATATCAGGAAAGTCATCCGGAGATATGAATTTTCAGTTTTAAAGCCAAATATTCATCACTCCGGATAATCTTTATTGTTTCGGATAATACCGGTAAATGCAATGCAGCCGGATACTAATTTCCGAAACCTTCCATCGATTTTTCAAGTTCGTCGGCTTGTTGCAGGAACTGGTCGACGGTTAATTCCCTGAAATAAATGAGCCCGTGGGTTGCTCTTACCAGTGGTTTTTCATGCTGATAGAAGAAATTCTTACCCAACAGAAGCTGGATTTGCTTCAGTTGTTCAACCCAGATTCGCTGAGTCAGCTGACTGAATTTCCCGTCGAGCTGATAACTTGGGAACGACGCATTGACCTGGCTCAGATAACAATCGGTAAACGACGAATCGAGGATTGACAATGCGTTCAGCGATACAGGAGCAATTACTTCGGCATCGGATGGATGATAGCGAAACCAAACATTGCGGTAACCAATCACCCGTAATTTCGACAAATCTTCTTCTCCCTTCCATTCCCTGACGGCAGCTGCAATGGCTTTCAAAACTTTATAATGCGTATCGGGTCCGCTTCCTTCGGGATCCATGGCAAGGCTTATCACGGTTGGTTTGTATTTTCTGAATTCCTCCAGAATAGGCAGCACGTCGCGCTTTTCGTCAGGCTGTTCGGTAAAAGTGTCGCCCTGGTAAAATCCAAGTCTCAGATGACGGACATTTCTTACAGGAACACCAAAATGTGCCCAAACCAGTTCTTCTTCCATCTCACGGATCATTCCCTTTAATACCTGAATTTTGGGCGGATTTTTACTCCCGTCGTAACTGTTGCGAAGATTGTCAAGAATTTCGATGATGACTGAAACCAATTGCTTTTCGTTTTTTACTTTCCAGATTTCAACAATTGCACGGACGACACGGTGACAAACCCCACGCCTTTTACCATCTTCATTGTTAGCCGCAACGTTATCGAGATAGTGATAGATATCTTTGTCCCATTTGTATTTATATCCTTCATCGAAGAAGTCAGGGAATTTAATCATCTCAATTTTCCCGTCGCTTAGCAGGCTAAGTGTTTCGTTCAGTATATCAACAACATACTGATTGATTACGGCAGTAAATCCTGAAGTCAATACCGAAAAATGGAATTTGTTACTGGCATCGCGCAGCTGACGGCTTATATGCGGCATAATACCAAGCATAATGTCGTCGTGATGCGGACCGGTATGGTAAAAAACCTGGTTCGACTCGTGTTCCATCCCCTTGTTTAATTTGGCGGTTATTGAGTCAATGACCGATTGAACGGTTTCATCGTTCAGGTTAGGGATTAACCGGCAGTATTTGTCGGCTTTTAAATCTTCCAGAGTTATTTTCGGGCCGAATTTGTTGATTTTCGGGCAGAGATCGATTACAGCGCGTTCTGTTTTCTGATGGGTCCATTCGCCGGTTTGGTAATATTTATCGACGCTGTCGGTCAGCTTTACCGCAGCTCCGTTGGTCAGGTAAAAACGGCCATTTGGCAATTTGTGCAAACAGCTCGCCGGGTATTGATTGGATGGTTCATTTTCGAGAGCATCTTTTATCACATCGGCTTTCGCTTCCCCGGCAGCAAAAACAATGGCCATTGCATCAGGATTATAGGTAATTGTTTCGAGACCAATGGTAATAACCAGACGCGTGCGTGAAACTTCTATTCCACCCAAATCACCGGCTGCCACTGCCTGAGTCTCGAAGTTTGTTGCTGTCAGGCGGGTAGTCGAGAAATGGTCGGTTCCGCGGGTATTGAATGCGATATGACCGTCGGGCCCGATGCTGGCCAGGAAAAATCCGATACCGCCTTTTTCACGTATTTTTTGTTCATATTCCGAGCACCAGTCGTCGATACAGAATATGGATTTTTGCTGTACCCGTTCAACAGGCGTTTTGGCATCACGGTATCGCAGGGATAAATCAATAGTCAGATCTGGAAATACTTCTTTATATATTTTCCCATCAACCAATGGAATCATATCCGAATTAATCAGCAAAGCCTTGCCTGGGTCGAGCCCAAAACCTTTAATGTAATAATTTTCAACGTAGTTGTAGAAACTGTTGTGCTGTTTCGACGCAATCGGGTAAAATTCGTCCATCTGAACAAACTGAAGCCCGCGCAGATCAGGTTTTTTTACTCCTTGCAGTCCGTAAGCGTTCAGCAAGTCCTGTCCTTTTTTTGTGTTCCAGTTTTCGAGAAAATAATGGGTATATTTAAGAAAATATTCCGATGTCTTTCCGGTTGGCAAGCTGATAACGCCATTGGGATTTTGCGCTGCCCACTCCAGAAAACGAAGGGAGGCAAACATCCCGAGTTTCGGAAAATTTTCGACGGTAATGTAGGGCATCATTGTGCTCACCCGATCGATCCCTGCCTGTTGCAGAAAAATCTTTTCAACCTGACTGAACTGATTTGTTTTCATGGTATTCTATTTTTAAGAGTTTAGTTACTTTTTTAATGTTTATGCCGGTCCGTGATTTAAGATTAGTTTTTATCGAGGACATGCTCGAGCAGCAAAGCTGCTACACCTTGAATGCCGGCCTGACTGCCCAGTTCTGAAACCTGAATTTCAATTTCATTGCTCAATTCAGGATTGCAGAAAATCTGAATCGATTGCTGAATGGGTGGTAAAATAAACTGGTTGGCTTCCGACATGCGGCCTCCCAGTATAATCAATTCCGGATTAAAAATCTGGATAAGGTAGGCAAAACCCTTTCCCAGCCAATGTCCGACATTAGCAAGTATCGAAATGGAATACTGATCGCCCATAAGAGCAGCCTGTACCACTTTCCGGATTTCGATTTTATCCGTTTCTTCAGCAATCAGTTGACCAAGGAACGATGAGCGTCCGGCTTTGAGTCCTTCTTTTGCCATTCGTACAATCGCGGTTCCCGATGCAATGGTTTCGAGGCAGCCTTGTTTGCCGCATTTGCATAGAATTCCATTGTCAACCATCGGTAAATGCCCAAACTCGCCGGCAAATCCATCTCTCCCCTTGTAAAGTTTGCCGTTCACGATAATTCCCAGGCCAATGCCCCAGTCGAGATGAATAGCCAGTACATTTCGTTTCTTTCGTGCTGCACCAAACCGAAGTTCTGCAAACGCACGGGTTTTGGCATCATTTTCAATCAGTACTTCCAATCCGAATTTATGACTGAATACTTCAGCTACCGGAAGGTCGGATACCATGTAGGTTTTGTTGATCCCGGTTTCAGAATCGACCATGCCGGGCATTTCAATTCCAATTCCCATGATTTTTTCGCGTTGTATCTGTTTCTCGCGGATGATAGTCTCGGTGAATTCAACAATCGGATCGATGATTGCAGTTCCATGCGAAATGGTGAGCGAAAGGATATGATCGTCGGTAATTTTTTGGTTTTTAGCGTTGAAAATCGAAACAGAGGTTTTATAGATGTTGATTGAAATCCCGATGATGTAAAATGCATCTTCCCTGTTGCCATATAGGTTTGGTCGCCGGCCACCGCTTGAATTACCCTGTCCGAGTTCTTCAATAAGTCCTTCACTCTTCAGTTCATTAAGCAGGCTGATAATTTTGGGTGTACTTAGTTTGACATACTTGCCGAGGTCGGTGTTGGTCATGGCTCCATACAGAAACAAATGCTTAACAATCTTTCGTTTCTGCGAAATATTTTTCAGTTCCACGACATTCATGTCGCATTCTGCTGAATAATTTGCTGAGGAAAAACGCATTGGATAATTTTTGGTTCCCGGATTTGAATAACGCAAAGATATGTTATTTAATTTATAACTACCAGGCCACTTACACGAAAAAATTAAAAAGTATTTGAATAATCGGAGCCGCTCAAACATCCTGTTTTATTCTGAATATTATTCATCAGCATCCTGGTTGAAATGATCATTAAACACGTAATAAATTTCAGTTTTTGTTTTGGAAATAAATTAAATTTCTGTTGAAGAAACTGAAATGAATAATTGTCTTTCTGTTCGAAATCATTAATTTGTACACCAAATCAAAAAGGAATCAGCTATGATCCGATATTTTATAAGTGCCTTACTGACAGTGTTTTTTATACTTCGGTTAGATGCGCAATCACGAAAGGAGATTCAAATTCCGGATATTCCGGGTTATTACACTCTAAAATGTGATTTCCATATGCATACCGTGTTCTCCGATGGTGATGTCTGGCCTACAGTCCGCGTCAGTGAAGCATGGGAACAAGGGTTGGATGCGATAGCCATTACCGACCACATTGAATACCGGCCACATTTACAGGAACTGAATTCAGACCATAACCGATCGTATGAAATTGCCAAACCAATGGCTGATCAGAAAGGAATCATCCTGATTCGCGGAACAGAGATTACACGTAAAATGCCTCCGGGTCATTTGAATGCCATTTTTATAAAAAATGCCAATCTGATTGAACGCGACGACTGGTTTGATGCCTGCCGGGAAGCAAAAGATCAGGGTGCTTTTGTTTTTTGGAATCATCCGGGATGGAAATCACAACAGCCTGAAAAAACACTTTGGTGGAGTCAGCATACCCGCCTGTATGAAGCTGGAATTCTGGGTGGTATAGAAGTGTTTAACAGTCATGAATATTATCCGGAAGCCTTGAAATGGGCGGTAGAAAAACGACTTACCCTTTTTTGCAATTCAGATTTACACGATTCGGAGCAGGAGAGTTATACCGGTGATCGTTCACACCGGCCTGTAACATTGGTTTTTGCGACCGAACGTAAAGCTGAATCGATCAGGTATGCACTGGAAAACCAACAAACTGCCATCTATTTTGATGATAGGCTGGTAGGAGACCGGAAATTTCTAAGCCCAATCTTCAATGCTTCTATCCGGATCATGAATGATTATGTCGGGTTGGAAAACCTGGTATCCCGATTTTTGCATGTGCATAATTCCTCCGATATTGATTTCATTCTGAAAGGAACACAGGACGGCGTTGGATATGCCTATGATAAAGATATCGTTTTAAAGGCACACCGGACTACTTTGATTGAAATTAGCGGAACTTCGGATGAAATAAAAAACCAGCCCAAACTGAAGCTGGAATATGAAGTGCTTAACCTGACAGTTGCCCCGGGAGAAAGTTTAAGGGTAGTTATTGAAGCGGATAATTTCTAAAAAAAAGTGAAAAGCGGTGGAGTTCCACCGCTTTTCACTAAACAAACAACTAAAATTACCTTACGAACTCTGCTTTTCACCAAAAACCAATCAACCCAAATAAGTCAAAAAAAATATAATTTGCAAAGTCAATTTAAGTTACGTTAAGAATGTCTCATTGTTTCATAAATTGGAATAAATTAACAATTATTAGCAGTTCAGATTTCAACAGGACTTTCAGTTGACCCTTTAAAGGAACAGTTAAACTATAATAAGATCAGATGATTAAAATCAGGAGAAATGTTTGGATATAATCATTTGGCAAATCTGTGAATGATAAATTTCAGCGAAAATACCGCTGGAAAAAACTTTTTTATGATGTATTGATCATTATGAAGAAAATGATTATCTTGTTCGGAAATTGTTTAGCGTCAGATCGGTAAACTGATGACTTTTTCTGAATAAGAAATTATTGAGTCCGGTCTTTCGGGAACAACTTCTTAAAATTGCGATACCTGTTTTGCAGCTGCGTGGCTGAATATATTAAGTAGTAAAAGGGAAATGCATGTATTTCATATGTTCAACCGTTTTCGTTATGATAAAAATAATGAACGGTGACACGATTTCCGATGTATCGGGGAAGTTATTCCCATATATCGGAAGAGGCTCTGTATATGCAGATATTCTTATCAGTAACTTAAATTTTTTCGTGTGAAGAAAGATAAAACAACGTATGCGGAATTAGAAAAAAAAGTTCTCGAACTTGAAAAGTTTATTGAGAAGAACCATGTTGTTGATAGCAATAAGCTTACAATATTAAAGACGACTGAAGATGCCCTGATACAGGAACAAGTATTTTCAAATTCCTTTTTAGACAGCCTTCCGGGGATCTTCTACCTTTTCACTTATCCAGAATTGCGACTTGTACGCTGGAATAAGAATCATGAGATTCTTCTGGGTTTTGGTCCGGAAGAACTTAAATACCGAACGGTATTGGATTGGCTTCGACCTGAAGCAAAAGAAATGGTCCTAAAGGCTTTGGCGCATACGATGGAAACAGGTCAGCTCCTGATTGAATCTGATCTGTTTGCGAAAGATGGGCGTTCCATTCCGTTTATCCTCTCCGGTGTTAAGTTAGATATGGGTCAGAAATATATCATGGGTGCAGGTTTTGATATTAGTGAACATAGGCGTACTGAAGAGACCTTGAAGGAGACCAATGCCTATCTTGAAAATCTGATCAATTGTGCCAATGCGCCAATCATGGTTTGGGATCCGCAATTTCGCATCACCCGCTTTAACCACGCCTTTGAGTTCCTGACCGGACGTAGTGAGAAGGAAGTTCTGGGGCAATCGCTGGAAATGCTGTTCCCTTCCGAATCAGCCGAACAATCGATGGTGTTGATTCGCAAAACGCTGACCGGGGAGCGTTGGGAGACTGTTGAGATTGAAATTCTGCACCGGGATGAATCGATTCGAACGGTTTTGTGGAATTCTGCGACCCTTTTTGCACCCGACAGTCATACACCAATTGCCACCATTGCCCAGGGTCAAGACATTACCGACCGTAAACATGCAGAAATTAAGCTGCGGGAAAAGGAAATGCAATATCGTAACCTGGCAGATTCAGGTGCCGCACTTATCTGGACCTCAGGCACTGATAAATTGTGTAATTATTTTAATGAACCCTGGTTAAATTTTACGGGACGCCGGTTGGAGCAAGAGTTGGGTGACGGATGGAAAGAAGGTGTTCATCCCGATGATCGTGATCACTGTATTAAAACTTATCTGAATGCTTTTGATAAGCAGGAATCTTATAATATGGAATACAGGCTGCGTCATGTCAGTGGTGAATACAGGTGGTTACTGGATAAAGGTATTCCAAATTACAACATCCGGAGAGAATTCATTGGTTACATAGGTCACTGCTTCGAAATTTCCGAGCTTAAGCAGGCAGAACTTGAAATTAAACATAAAAATGAAGAACTTCAAAAGTTAAATGTTGAAAAGGATAAGTTTTTTTCCATTATTGCCCACGACCTGCGTAGCCCTTTTAATTCGTTTCTGGGATATACTGAACTGATGGTTGAAGAACTATACAGCATGAGCCTGAAAGATATTCAGGAGATGGCTGTGGATATGAAAAGATCAGCATATAACTTGTTCAACCTGCTGGAAAACCTTCTCGAATGGTCACGTATACAGCGGGGTTTGACCAGCTATACACCCAAACAGTTCCCGCTGATGAATAAAATTACAGAATGTATGCAATCGATTCTGGAATCAGCTGAGAAAAAGCGGATTGAGGTCAGCATTCATATTCCGAAAAATCTGAAGGTCTTCGCCGATGCAAACATGCTGGAATCAACCATTCGTAACCTGGCCGCAAACGCTGTCAAATTTACTCCCAAAGGTGGGGAAATCTTACTTGAAGCAAAGTTAAGGAATGACAACATGGTCGAAATCTCTATTTGTGATAATGGTATCGGAATGGATAATACCATGCTTGATAAGCTTTTTCACCTGGATGAGCAGATAAATCGCAGAGGTACAGAGGGTGAAGCCACCACTGGCCTGGGATTGATCATCTGCAAAGATTTTGTTGAAAAAAACGGTGGAGAGCTGTGGGCGGAAAGTGAAGAGGGAAAAGGAAGTACGTTCTATTTTACCATTCCCTTAAACAGTTGAAAATACAGGACTGAAACAGGGGATTTAAATCAGATCGCTTCGTATTAAAAGTTCCGGAGATGTTTCCCGGAGTCTATCCCTTGAATTAAAACTTTGTTTAAAACCATTTTCTTCTTCTGAAATACACAACCAAAACCAAGGTGATAATGATCATAAATATCCAGAAAAACAAATAGCCTAATTTAAAGTGCAATTCAGGAAGAATGTCGAAATTCATACCATAAACACCTGCAACAAATGTGAGTGGGATGAAGAAAGCTGAAAAGATTGTCAGTACTTTCATGATTTCGTTGGCTTTGCTGTCGAGGCTGGCATGGTATATATTCAATTGGTCGTTCAGCATCATCTGGTATATTTCGATGGTTTCCGAAGCCTGCATTACCAGATCGTTCAGATCGCGATAGTATTTCATGTTGTCCTCGGCCACAAATCCCGATTCATTTTCAATCAGGTGGTGCATAATTTCTTTCACCGGACGGATGTTTTTACGAAGAAAATTAATTTCGGTTTTGTGTTTGTACACCCCCTCCATTAAACCTTTTTGTTTTTCAGTAGAGAAAATGCGTGATTCAGTTTTTTCGATGATATTTCCAAGTATTTCAATATTTATAAGGTAATTGTCGACGATTGTGTCCAACAAAACGTATGTCAGATAATCAGAACTCTTTCGTCTCGCCCGCCCGCTTCCCCTTCGAATTCGTTCGCGGATATGGTCAAACTGGTCGCCAACCCTTTCCTGAAGAGTAATAAGATAGGTATCGTTCAGAATCATCGTAATTTGTTCCGAACTGAGTTTTTGGTTCTTTTCATCGTAATCCAGCGCCTTTACAATCACTACCATGAGTTCATCCGTTTCGGAAAATTTTGGACGTTGACCCGTGTCAAGCATGTCTTCGAGTAAAAGTTCGTGTATATTGAAAAGTTTGCCTAATTTTTGAATCATATCAGCATCATGCAAGCCATCAATATTTATCCATGTAACCGAATTTTCCGCAATATACGAAAGGCAGTCGTCCAGATTATCCGGCTCTTTCTCAATCATTTCATCCGGAGTATAGTGCATGAGCCGAAGCTTGGGTCGGTCAATTTTTTTGGTCCCAAGATGGATAAGCGAACCAGGGATTTTCCCTGAAGATTGCTTTCTGTCGTTTAGAAATCGTGCCATTTGCGAAAATTGGATGAATAAAATGCAGATTTATCCGGTATTCAAACTTAGCTGCCAAAAATACATTTTATAATTCATTTCTGAACGATTCATTAATCGATCGATTCAGCGGCTTCCCCGTCATGCTTGTTTTTTTTCCGGCTGTATCGGTCGGGAACAAAAGTCTGATTGGAAATGGGTGGCCGGATATAGGTCGGAAATTCTATTCGTGGCGGCAAAACGATTGGTTCAGAGGGAACCGGCTGATACGGAATCAGGCTTAGCAGGTGGCTGATGCAGTTCAACCTGGCCAGCTTTTTATTGTCAGCAGGTACAACAAACCAGGGCGATTGCTTGATGTCGGTATATTTAAACATTTCGTCCTTGGCCTTGGAGTATTCAACCCATTTTTCGCGCGAGAGAATATCCATCGGGCTGAGTTTCCAGGATTTTGTCGGATCATTTAACCGGTCCTGAAACCGGTTTTCCTGTTCTTCATCAGAAACCGAAAACCAGTATTTGATCAGAATGGTACCTGAACGGATGAGCATCCGCTCAAAATCAGGGCAGCTTCTGAAAAACTCCTGGTATTGTTCGTCGGTGCAAAAGCCCATAACGTGCTCAACTCCTGCACGGTTGTACCAGCTTCGGTCAAACAGGACGATCTCTCCATCCGAAGGCAACTGGGCGACATAGCGCTGAAAATACCAATGTGATTTTTCCTTTTCGGTAGGAGTGCCGAGGGCTGCTATTCGGCAAATACGCGGGTTGAGGGACCCGGATATTCGCTTAATCGCTCCGCCTTTACCCGCAGCATCGCGGCCTTCGAATATAACAACCACCTTAAGTTGTTTGTATTTTACCCATTCCTGAAGTCTGATCAGCTCGATTTTCAGCTTACTGAGCTCTTTCTTATATTTTTTTTTGCTGATCGATCGGTGGTCCTTCTTCTCATCTTCAACATGTTTAAGGTCTTTCCCTTCATGTTTCGGGTGTTTTTTTTCTGAATCTTTACTCATGGGAGTGATGTTTTTAAACCCGTAATAATTGAATTCGAAAAATACAAAATGTCAGGCAGTAAACCAACAGGTTTGTGAACCATTACCGGTGAACCAAAGTCCGGGCATTCTTACGGTCTTCATTCTCCTGCTTCCCTCCTCCTGAAACAATTCCTTATTGCCTGATCTTCCACGGAACACTTTCACTCATTAATGTGTACCTTTGCAGCCAAATATTTTTTGATTTTGGAGCGGAAGGATTTCAGGAATTTGTTCAGAAAGCACGGTTTGATTGGCGAATTGTGCGGTTTATTGAATACCCCGGGTGAAAAGATTCACCTGCAGGGACTTGTTGGTTCGTCGCGAAGCATTCTTGCCTGTCTGCTTTCCGAAGAAATACCAAAAACGTTCATTATTTGCCTGAACGATAAGGAAGAAGCAGCTTATTTCTACGATGACCTGAATATTCTGGCTCCCGAAGTTCCGGTACTTTTTTTCCCCTCGTCGTACAAACGGTCGGTGCATTACGAAACCATCGAACAGGAAAACATCATTCTGAGAACCGAGGTACTCAACCAGCTGAAAGAAGGAAACCAGCAGCTTATTGTAACTTATCCTGAAGCCCTGGTTGAAAAGGTTATCTCGAAAGAAGGACTCGACTCGCATACCTTTCAGGTGTCGAAAGGCGATAAACTTTCCATTGAATTTGTCAATGAAGTACTTTTCGAATACGGTTTTGAACGGGTTGATTTTGTATACGAACCCGGCCAGTATTCAATTCGCGGTGGTATTGTTGATGTTTATTCGTTTTCGAGCGAAGATCCCTTTCGCATCGACTTTTTTGGTGATGAAGTAGATACGATACGCAGTTTCAACATCGACAACCAGATTTCAATAGAGTCGTTGAACCGGATAAGTATTATTCCCAATATTCAGGAAGATTTGCAGAACGAGGTACGCATCAGCTTTTTGGAATTTCTTCCGGCGAATGCATTGCTTTTCCTGAATGATATTCAGTTGATTGCCGATCAGATGGAGCACAATTTCAGGCAGACTATCGAAAAGGCCGAAACCGAAGAAGAACGTAAAGCCTGGTTTGCCAGACTGCTCTCCGGAAAAGAATTTTCCAAAGAAATTGAGCGTTTTACCTGCGCTGAATTCGGGCAGAAGTTTTATTTTAAGAACTCCCGGATCATTACATTTCAAACCAGCCACCAACCTGTTTTCAATAAGAATTTTGATTTGCTGGCTGAAAAACTCATTGGTAATCAAAAGGAAGGATATACCAATTATATTCTTTCAACCAATGTGTCGCAAACCGACCGGCTGAAAGCAATTTTCGGGGATAAAGGTCTACAGGTTAATTTCCGGCCCGTTAATTTCACCCTGCACGAAGGATTTACCGATCATGACCGGAAGATTTGCTGTTACACCGATCACCAGATTTTTGAACGCTACCACCGCGTCGAAATCAAATCGCGCAAGGCCGAACGGGACAGTATCACTTTTAAAGAGCTGAACAAACTGCATCAGGGCGATTACGTGGTACATATTGATCATGGGATAGGAAAATTTGCCGGTCTGGTAAAAACCGAAATCGACGGCAAACCTCGGGAAGCCATCCGGCTAACGTATCGTGACAACGATGTTTTGCTGGTGAGTATTCACAACCTGCACCGCATTTCGAAATATAAGGGAAAAGACGGGGCGGAACCTCCTATCAGCAAGTTGGGCAGTGGTGCCTGGCAGAAGCTGAAAGACCGTACCAAACTGAAGGTCAAAGACATTGCCAAAGAACTGATTGAGTTGTATGCACAACGACTTCAGGAGCGGGGATTTGCCTTTTCGCCCGATTCGTACCTTCAGACCGAACTGGAAGCTTCGTTCATCTACGAAGACACACCCGACCAGATGAAATCGACCATTGACGTGAAGGAAGATATGGAAAAGGAAATACCGATGGACCGGCTGGTATGCGGGGATGTGGGTTTCGGGAAAACCGAAATTGCCATCCGTGCAGCGTTTAAAGCAGTGGCCGACAGTAAACAGGTAGCAGTGCTTGTTCCAACCACCCTTCTGGCCTTGCAACATTTTAAAACCTTTACCGATCGGCTCAGTGATTTCCCGGCAAAAGTGGAATATATCAGTCGGTTGCGGAAAGCGGCCGATGTGAAAAAGGTTTTGGCTGACACCAAAGCCGGGAAAGTGGACATCCTGATCGGGACACACAAACTGGTTGGCAAGCAGGTGATTTTCAAGGACCTTGGCTTGCTGATTGTAGACGAAGAACAGAAATTTGGTGTTTCAGTAAAGGAAAAACTGAAACAATTGAAGGTGAACGTGGATACGCTTACACTGACAGCTACACCTATTCCGCGTACCCTGCAGTTTTCGATGATGGGCGCCCGCGACTTATCGATTATTCTGACCCCACCACCAAACCGTTACCCGATAGCCACTGAACTGCACGGCTTTAATGAAGAAATTATCCGCGAAGCCATTCAGTATGAAATGGCGCGTGGCGGACAAACGTTTTTTATCCACAACAGGGTCGCGAATATTTACGAGGTTGAAACTGTGATCCGGAAGATTGTGCCGGGTGTTCGCACGGTGGTAGGGCATGGGCAAATGGAAGGCGAAAAGCTCGAAAAACTGATGATGGACTTTATCAATGGTGAATTCGACGTACTGGTTGCAACCACCATCATCGAGTCAGGTCTGGACATTCCAAATGCCAATACGATCATCATCAATCATGCCGAGAACTTCGGACTGAGCGATCTGCACCAGTTGCGCGGAAGGGTGGGGCGCTCGAACAAAAAAGCTTTTTGTTACCTGATGGCACCACCGCTTTCAACCGTAACTCCCGAAGCACGCCGCCGTTTACGAGCCATTGAAGAATTTTCGGAACTGGGCAGCGGATTCAATATTGCCATGCAGGATTTGGATATCCGTGGCGCAGGAAACTTACTGGGTGCCGAGCAAAGCGGCTTTATTGCCGACATTGGATTCGAAACGTATCACCGGATTCTGAACGAAGCCATTCAGGAGTTGAAACAAACCGACTTTAAAGAACTTTTCAAGGACGAAAAGGAAGATTCGTCGCGGGCATTCCTGAATGTAAAATTCGGTAGCGACTGCCAGATTGATACCGACATGGAATCACTTTTCCCGGATAAATATATCTCAAGCATATCGGAACGGATGCTGCTTTACCGTGAATTGGACAACCTGGAAAGTGAAGAAGCTTTGGTGCAGTTCGAAGCCGGTCTGACCGACCGTTTTGGTAAATTACCTCCTGAAAGTATTGAACTGATTGAAGTGGTGCGCCTGCGCTGGTTGGCTATTCAGCTGGGAATGGAAAAAATCATCCTGAAGAACAGGAAGATGATTTGCCAGTTTATTTCTGATCCGCAATCGCCGTTTTATCAGTCGCCGGTATTTGGGAAGGTGTTGCATTACGTGCAGACCCATCCTCAAACCTGTCGGATAAAAGAAGGCAATAACCGGCTTTCGCTCCGCTTCGAAAAGGTAAAAAGTGTCAGGCAGGCCAGGGAGATTTTGCAGGGAGTGGGGGAAGAATAACAGAAATTTGCTCTTGTTTCAGCTTACAAGCTGCACCCGGCTCATCCGGTCAGTTGGTACAACATTTTCCTGAATCCGCAGGTTAATCCGGTCTTCTCTTCGGCCAGCCAGACGCAAATGAAATCAACTATATTATTTTTTTCAGCAACTTAAAGCCCTTGAAAGGTGCATATTTAAACGGCATGTCGATCCAGACGGGCGTGTTCACAACCGATCGTGCATTACTGAAGGCCAAAAAGCTGGTATGCCCGTGGTATTTGCCCATTCCGCTGTTTCCCACTCCTCCGAACGGCATATGATGGTTGGCAATGTGCACCATGGTATCGTTGATGCATCCACCTCCGGAACTTGTTCTCAAAAGGATTTCCCTGGCTTGGGCATTGGGTCCGAAATAATAAAATGCCAGTGGTTTCTCCTGTGAATTTACATAGCCGATAGCCTCGGATACATCGTCGAATGTAAGAACCGGAAGGATAGGACCAAATATTTCCTCCTGCATAACCGGAAAATCGGGTTTTACATCATCGATAATGGTTGGTGCGATATACTTTTCCATAGCATCTACATCACCTCCATAAGTAATTGTTCCGTGCTGCATTAGTTTCTGCAGACGTTCAACGGCCTGTTGGTTTACGATGCGCGGGAACCAGGGACTTTGCCGGACATCAGTGCCATACATCGTTTCAAAATGTGCCGCAATTTTTGACAAAAGCTCCACCTTCACCGAACGATGGACATACAGGTAATCGGGGGCAATGCAGGATTGGCCGGCATTGATGGTTTTCCCCCATGCGATTCGTTTGGCTGCCATGCCGATGTTTGCTCCGGCATCAACAATACACGGACTTTTACCGCCCAGCTCCAGAACTACCGGTGTAAGGTATTCTGCAGCCGCTTTCATAAACACTTTTCCAACCGAAGAACTTCCTGTAAAAAAGATAATATCGAAACGTTGTTCCAACAGGATGGCGTTCACTTTTCTGCCACCCTGGACTATTCCGATGTAGTTCGGCTTAAAGATTTCACCGATCAGCTCTTCCATTACCTTTGCTATTGCCGGTGCATAAGGCGATGGTTTCAGTATGGCACAACAACCGGATGAAATGGCGCCAACCACCGAATTCATCAGCAATTGAAACGGGTAGTTCCAGGGAGCAACAATCAGTGCAATACCCAATGGTTCGTATAAAATTTTGCACGACGATGGCAAAAGATGAAAGGGCGTTTTTACCCGTTTGGGTTTTGTCCAACCCTTCAGATGTTTCAGGTGATTATTGATTTCCTGAAGTACGATGCTTATTTCGGTCAGATAAGTTTCTTCAGCCGATTTATGCAAATCAGCCCAAAGCGCGTCAGTGATTTTCTTTTCGTTTCGAAGAATGGCAGCCTTAAGCTTTTTCAGGTTTTCAATCCGAAAGTTCAGGTCTTTTGTTTGATGGCCTATAAAGAAATTCCGTTGCTCCTGCAACAGACTTTCGATGTGATTTCTTGATGTATCTTCCATTGGTTCATGTATTCCAGTTTCCCGGATAAGGTTTTTTCGCTTTATTATCTTATATGACCGGGCGAACGTTGCTGATCCATTCGTCTTTTAAAATTGCAAAAACCAGATCATCAACCCATTCGCCGTTAACCAGGAAGCTTTGTTTAAAATGTGCTTCTTTCCGGAAACCCATTCGCCTGAAAAGTTCGGTTGATTTTTCATTTCGCGGATCAATGGAGGCAATGATGCGATGTTTGTTCAGCTCTTCAAACAGGAAACTGATTAGTTTCGTCAGGGCTTCCGTGGCATACCCTTTCCCCTGGTGGTTCCGGTTCAGGGTACACCCAAGTTCAACCTGAAAGCCTTCTGAATCCAGAAAGTGAATCCCGATATCGCCGATTAATTCGCTGCTGTCCTTTTTGATCAATACGAGCTGAAACCAGGTTCCTGACTTGTTTATTTCAGCCGAAACTCTGTGCCTGATAAATTCCTGTACCTCATCCAGGCTAATGGGAATCCAGCCCTGGTAACGATTGGCCAATGAATCTGACCGGTATTCAAAAATTAAACCGGAGTCTTCCAGCCTGATGGGACGTATGATTAATCTGTCTGACAGAATTTGAATGTTCTGGTTCATGTACTTTGATTTTCCCCGGTTTCATTGGTATATCGCATCATGCTCTGTTCATCCGGTTCAGCAATGGCGGTATAGCCGATCCTGCAGGTTTTTCACAGCTGATAAATCCGTTTTCGGTAGTACGGATGATGTTATTGATTAACCAGCAGAAGGTACCTGGCCGGGTGATAAACTTGCCATTTGTACCTGTTATTATGGAAGCCAAACCATGGGTGTCAGAAAAAGTCCGGAGATTTGGCAATCCTAAAACTCAGTTTCTTCGTTTAAGTTTGGGTCATAATAGATATATTTTCTTTTTGCTTCCAGTCGGTTTCTACTCCCTGTATTCCAGTATTTCCGTATCCAGTTGCCTTGTTTGTCATATTTATAGTAAATCTCCTGCTTTTTATTCTCTCCGTATTTATCCAGACCGACTAAATAGTCAACGGAAAAATGATCAACTGATCCTTGATCGTTGTATGTATAATCCAGAATAGTTTTTAAACCTGTAGCCATATCATTGCGTTCAATTCGAATCAGATTACCTGAAGAATCGTAGTGCAGGGTACATTTTTCACCAATGGCAGTGTCGCCGTTTGTTTTTATATTCCGGCGGATAAATTCAATGAGTTTACCTTCACGGTATTTGGCATTGTTTTCGAGTTGGAATAATTCCCGGGTACATTCCTTGGCATCAAACCACCAGTAATTAACTTTTACAATCCGTCCCGATGAATCGGTAAAATTTTCATATTCGAGATAGTCTCCTTCGTGGCCGGCCGTTTGATCTGCTGTGATTTCACGTTCAATAATCCGGTTTTCAATTGAGTCTCTCTGGTACAAATAATCTGCTTTTAATTTTTCATAAAAGGTACTTGTTCGACTGACAAGATTTGCATTCGTGTCAAACATATAATAATATTCCCAGCCTGTATAAACTTCAGGGCGAAATATTCCTTTAAAGATATTGTTATAATCTACTTCTATACCATATCGTTTTTCAACAACCTTTTTAATATTGCCTTTAAAATCCGGGACCGTAGGAAATAATTGGCCGAACGCAATACAGGGTAGCAATAGTAAAAGATATGTAGCTAATCTCTTCATAAAATAATACAGATCTTGTTAATCCCAAAGGTAAAACTTTGATTGGATATCAGATAGATTGGAATATGTCTTTATGTAATTTTATTTCTGTGCCCCGATTTTTTTATTCCAAATGAATAAGCCCGTAAAAGCTATGCTTTCAGGAAGAAAATCGTTGCGGCAATCAATCCGGCAGCAACAACTACTCCCCGAAGCAGCTCCGGTTTTATTTTCCCGGCAAGATTCCCGCCTAACAAACCGCCTGAAATGGATCCAAAAACCATCACAAAAGCTACCATCCAATCCACTTTTCCGGAGAAAGCAAAGTATATGGCTGCAGCCAGGTTGATGCTGAAAGCAAGGGCTTGTTTCAGAAAATTCAGACGAGTCATCGAATCGTCGGTTACTTCGTAGATTGGTATTTATCCCGGTTTTCGGATTTATATTATCGGTGAGAACTTGTTCCCTAATCTGAATAAATGATAAACACATAAGTGTTTGGCGAACATTTAACGTCTATAGTGTATATTTGTAACAACTCTGACTAAAACGTATAACCAATGAAAAACCTGATCTTCCTTTTTTTACTCCTGACTTTTGCCATGAATATTTCGGCTCAACTCCCGAAAATGGACAATGTGCTTTACGGAGCAGCTTATTACCAGGAATATATGCCTTCTGACCGTCTGGCCGATGATTTGAAGCTGATGAAAGAATCGGGTATGTCGGTGGTTCGGCTTGGAGAATCGACCTGGAGTTTGTTCGAACCCCGCGAAGGTGAGTTTGAATTTGCATGGATGGACCGGATTATTGACGGGTTGTATGCCAACGGTATTCAAGTGATTCTCGGAACTCCTACTTATTCAATGCCCGCCTGGCTTTGGCACAAACATCCGGAAGTGCTGGTCAATTACGAAAAAGGGAATAAAGCATATTATGTAAATAATTACGATTTCCAGATCAGCTTTGTGGATTACCTGAAGAAAAAATTCGGGACAACCGAAAACCTGAATAAAATCTGGGGCCTGAATTACTGGGGCATGACCTTGAACGACTGGGACGAATTTCCCCCACGGGATGGCTTGACCAATACCGCTTATAAACTGGAATGGGAACGTTTCAAACGCAAGTCAGTGGCCGATTATCTCACCTGGCAATCCGAAATTGTTGGAGAATACAAACGTCCGGACCAATTTGTCATGCATTGTTTTATGCCATCGGTTCAGGATATCGACCAGATTGCCAGTTCGAAAAAGATGGATATTATGGCTGTGAATGTTTATCATGGTTCGCAGGATAACCTGACCGGCGACGAAATTGCTTTTGCAGGAGATTTTTTCCGCTCTGTAAAAATGAAAAACTACCTGATTACTGAAACAGCCAAACCATTGGCCTATTACGATCATCCGAATTTCGGGAAATACCCGGCTATTACCATTAATAATTTTGGAAAAGGAACTTTACTTTATGAAGGAACTGTTGTTTCTGATCTCATTCAGGAGAAAATTATTTTGCAGGAGATGGAAAAGGCGGGGATAAAAACTGCAGACCAGGATTTGCATTGGCCGCTTGTTACCAAAAGCGGGGTGAACGATGCCGGCAAAAAGGTGCATTATTATTACAATTATACATCGCAAAAATCAAGTTTGGTTTATCCGCACCAGGCAGGAACCGAATTAACCGGAGGCAATGCCGTTTCTTCAGGTGCTTCTCTTGAAATTGAGTCGTGGGATGTGCTGATTGTTGAAGAAAAATAGAAATAGCGAACCTTGAATAAGAAATAACATTCATCAAAATACCCTTTGCCGGGTTTCTGTTTTTATTCCTTGTTATGTATTTTTCATTTAAATGTAAAAATTATGAAACGGCGAACCTTCATTTCTTTATCCGCCTCTGGAATGGCGGCACTTTCAGTGATGCCCGCGGGATTGGCAGCCAGCACAAATATTCAATCCAAAGTCCGTTTGGGAGGGCCGGTTTTCGAAAAATACAATTCGCCTGATGAATGGATTTCATCACTCAAAAAACTGGGTTACCGCGCAGCTTATTGTCCTGTTTCTCCCGGGGCAAGCCAGGAGTTGATTAACGCTTACCGGATTGCAGCAGCAAAAAACGACCTTGTTATTGCAGAAGTTGGGGCATGGAGTAATCCGGTTTGTCCGGATGAAAAAATTGCAGAACAGGCCATTGGGAAGTGTATCGATTCGCTTGCTTTGGCCGACCAGATTGGCGCCAATTGTTGTGTAAATATTAGCGGCTCACGAAATCCGGATCACTGGGCCGGTCCTCACAAAGACAACCTGACCGAAGCAACTTTTGACCTGGTGGTAGAAACGACCCGGAAAATTATTGATGCCGTAAAACCAACTCATACCTGGTTTGCGCTCGAAGCCATGCCCTGGGCTTATCCCGATTCAGCTGATTCGTATGTGAGGCTGATCAAAGCCATCGATAGAGATCGGTTTGGGGTTCATCTCGATCCGGTGAACCTGGTCTCCAGTCCGCAAATTTATTACCGGAACGGGGATATGATCCGCGATTGTTTCCGGAAACTGGGTCCGCATATCCGGAGTTGCCATGCCAAAGACATTAAACTGCGTGAAGATAATTACATTCCCCAGCTCGATGAAATCATCGCAGGCAAAGGAGAACTTGATTACCGGGTGTTTTTAACCGAATTGACTGAGCTGAAAGATATACCGTTGATGATGGAGCATTTAAAAACGGAACAGGAATACATCCATGCTGCTGATTACATCCGGTCGGTTGGTAAATCTGTAAACATTGAGCTGTAACTGAAAGTGATGGATGTTGTTGCAAAACAGGAGTTTATATCAATAGAAAAGGCTGTCCTCTGACAGCCTTTTCACCCGTTACGACGGGAAACTAACCTAAACCAACTAAACCTAATAAACCATAAGCTTACCAAAGTAATCAACTTTGAAGCTACCTAAATAACCATCAAAGCAGGGCTTTGGTTCGCCAAGTGTATTATATTTTTAAATATAATTTTTCAAAGCGGATATTTCAGTGAACTGAATGAGCCAAAGATATCAAAAAAAACAGGAAACAAACAACTGAACGAAAGATCGGGAACAGAATATTTTCTTTCTCCGGATATTCAAAAATAAATTCCACTCCTGATTCATTCTGCGCGTAGATTATGCCTGCGTTTTGAACCCTTTTACACTTTTCAACAACCGATTCTTAATAAGTATTGCCGGACTTATGTCATTTATACAGCCAGATATCCTTAATTTGTCAGTAAAATCAAACCATTTTGCATGAAACTATATTGGGTTCTTTTATTTCTGATCCTGGCCGCAGAATCGTATGGTCAAAATGCCCCGAAACACGAATTCCGTGCAGTTTGGATAGCTACCGTCAATAACATCGACTGGCCATCCAAACCGGGTCTTTCTACTGATCAGCAAAAAAAGGAAATATTGGCTATTCTGGACAGGCATGCCAAAAACGGAATCAATGCCCTGATTATGCAGGTTCGGCCAGCTTCGGATGCTTTTTATCCATCAGATCTTGAGCCCTGGTCGAAATATTTAACAGGCACACCGGGAAAAGCGCCTTTCCCATTTTATGATCCGCTCCGGTTCTGGATCGAAGAATGCCACAAGCGCAATATGGAATTTCATGCCTGGTTAAATCCTTTCCGGGTGGCCCAGAATGCTGAAGAGCCTTTGGCTGGGAATCACATTGCATTTAAACATCCTGACTGGATCGTCAACTACGGAGGTAAACTGTATTTCGATCCCGGACTGCCCGAAACCCGGGAATTTGTAACGAAAGTTGTAACCGATATTGTTACACGTTATGATGTGGATGCCATTCATTTCGACGATTATTTTTATCCGTATCCGCTGCGGGAAGATTTTCCTGACGGGAATTCGTTTGCACAATACAATCGTGGTTATAAACCGGGGCAAAAGGCTGACTGGCGTCGCGAAAATGTGGATCTGATTATCCGGATGCTTTCAGCAGGAATAAAAAAAACTAAACCCTGGGTGAAATTTGGGATCAGTCCTTTTGGTGTATGGCGAAATAATGCCGATGACCCGGAAGGTTCGAAAACTACGGCCTCAACTACAAATTATGATCAACTGTATGCCGACATACTCAAATGGCAAAAAAATGGGTGGATTGATTATTGTCTGCCGCAGTTGTACTGGCAGATTGGCAACCCATCGGTCGATTTTCTGACGCTCAGCATATGGTGGGCAGCCCATGCATACAACCGGGCCATGTACATTGGTCATGCAGTCTATAAGCTGGACAGCAATTCAGCGATACCCGAATGGAGAGATCCCGGCCAACTGGTTAAACAAATTCAAATCACCCGGCAGATTCCTCCGTTAGGCGGAAGTGCTTTTTACAGCAGCATCCATTTTAGCCGCGATTTATTTGGTTTCGATCAAACCCTTCAGAATAAACTGTATCATTTGCCGGCATTGATTCCGCCGATGTCATGGATCGACAACAAAGCGCCTGAAAGTCCAAAGCGATTCAGAAAACGTGGAAATAAGCTGAAATGGAAGCCTGCCAGGGCAGAAAATGAGATGGATGAAACGATCAGCTACCTGGTTTACCTGAATCCGGTCGGACAAAAATTTGATGCTGAAAATGCTGAAAATATTTTTACAATTACCCGGGATAAAAGCATCGTTTTTAAACCAAATTCACGTAAATTACAGAGGAAATATGAACTGCGGATTTCTGCTCTTGATCGTCTCCAGAACGAAAGTGAGACTACGAAGCTGAAAATAATTAAACTCTAAAAAGGTCAGTCATGAATCGAAGTGTTGATTGTTTTTTTGTCTTCAGCAATGAAGAAGCCAGCCAGAAACTGATCGATCAGTTCCGGAAATCTTCCCTTGTCAGACAGGTTTATGTTCTTTCCAAATTTCCGGTAAATCTTGAAAACTGCGAACAGGTGCTGGTCGAAGAGAATGGATCATGTTCAACCATCAGGCAGATTGCCAAGCTGGTTCGTGCCGATTTTGCGCTCCTGGCACTGGGCGAATCATTCCTTGAAATAGGGCAATATGCTGTTGACCGTCTCATCCGGGTTGCTGATCAAACGGATGCCCCGATGGTATATGCTGATTATTTTGAAACCAGGAACGGAGTGTCTGCTCCACATCCGGTCATTGGTTATCAGCTCGGCAGCTTACGTGACGATTTTAATTTCGGCCCGGTTCGTTTTTACAAAGCCGAGGTCCTGAAAGCTTTCAGGTACGAGAATTATGAAATGTTAAAATACGCGGGCTGTTATGCCTTGCGGCTTCGTGCCAGCCGGATGGGCGAATTGGTTCACATTCCGGAGTGTTTATTCACTGTTGTTGAAAGCGACATCCGTACTTCGGGCGAAAAACAGTTTGATTATGTGAAAGTTGCTGCCCGTGAACGTCAACTTGAAATGGAGCAGGTATGCACCGCTCATCTGCGTGATATCGGGGCCCTGCTTTTGGCGCCATTCCCTGAAACGATGCTGGCTGAACCTTTCGAAACTGAAGCATCAGTGATTATTCCCGTGCGTAACCGGATAAAAACCATTCGGGATGCCGTGGAGTCGGTGTTGAAACAAAAAGCAAGCTTCAGGTTTAATCTCCTGGTGGTCGATAATTATTCGACCGACGGAACCACCGAATTATTACGTGAATATGCTTCGGCCGGGAAACTGATTCATCTGGTTCCGAAGTGGAAAAACCTGGGAATTGGAGGATGCTGGAATGAGGCTGTATTCCATCCTGCCTGCGGAAAGTTTGCCGTACAACTCGACAGCGATGATTTGTATTCCGATAAAAATACCCTTCAGCTTATCGTGGATCGGTTTTATGAAGAGAACTGTGCGATGGTTATTGGCAGTTACCGGATGATCAATTTTAACAGGGAAGAAATTCCCCCGGGGGTGATCGATCACCGCGAATGGACTGACGACAATGGGCCGAACAATGCTTTGCGTATCAATGGACTGGGTGCTCCCAGGGCTTTCTATACGCCGGTATTACGCGAAGTCAGAGTGCCAAATGTAAGTTATGGTGAAGATTATGCGGTTGGTCTGGCTATTTCGGGGAAGTATAAAATCGGACGTATCTATCAGCCCATCTATTTATGCCGTCGCTGGGAGGATAACACCGATGCCTCACTCGACGTGGCCAAACAGAATATCAATGATCTGTACAAAGACCGCATCCGGACGTTCGAAATTCAGTCGCGCATCCAGCGAAATAAATTGATTGACCCGGATATAGCCTGGCTTGAAGAACTATAGTGTTATCTGGACTTGCTTTCTTTTTTGTTGAGTTCATCAGCAACACGGGCCAATAATCGTTCAAAATCGTTTTGAATGCTTCTGTCCTTGCGCTCCGGAAACATTTTATGAAAGGGGAATTTATGGTTTAGCCTGAACTCGAGTTGGTAGAACTTCGTAAGTTTTTCTCCTGTTGAGGCATATTCAGGAACTTTTAATTCTGAGGATTCCTTGTTTAGACTGGTCCAGCCGGGAACCAGCCATGGTTGCAGACAGGGATAAACACGAAGTTGCCGATGAAGCAGTACTTTACTGCTTGGCAATTTTTTTTCTCCGGTCCACCAGATATTGCGGACAGCTTCCATGGCCAGGTATGTTTCAGCTTCGTCCAAAACCACATCCAGGTTTTTGAGGGTTTTGGTAATAATTCCTGTAACGGCTTCCTCGTATGGTAATTCACTCTTTAAAGCCTGTACACCAATGATGACTCCCAACAGGTTGGAATAGGCATCTTCAAACGAAAAACTGGAATAGCGCTCCGGAACGAATGCGATGGTCGAGGCACCAAACCAGGTCGCAATTTCGTGCCAAACCGAAAGGCCGTATGCAATTTTTCCGGCAAGCTGAATCAGGTCTGAATTTGTCATTGCCGGCGGAACGATGGCTGTGAATATTTTTTCGCATCCCTTGTGCCCCAAAACCAGCGAAAGCTTGCCTGATGCCCTGCTCTCACACAATTTAATGTAAAGGTAGGCCATCCAGTCACTCTGATCGCGCAGATGCCCCATATCAATAAATCCGCCCCGCCGGGTATAAATGATTCCGTTTTCTTCGCCCGGATCTCCCAGGTAATGATGGGAACCGATTTTTTCCAGTCTGGTAATTTCGGTCAGTTTTACACCTGGAATAGCAAACATCTCCATGTCAATTCCAAATGAGCAGCAGGTCCGGATGATCCGGTTTGAAATTTAAAGTCGGTCTGGGCTGGCAACTGGAATTGTAAAACTGAATGTACTTCCTTCTCCTTCCTGACTTTCGACTGTCATAAAACCTTCGTTTTTTTCGACAAATTCCTTACAGAGCACAAGCCCCAACCCTGAGCCTGTTTCGCCTTGGGTCCCATAGGTTACCTGGATTTTTTCAAGATTGAATAACGTATTGATTTTGTCGTGACTTATTCCAATTCCATTATCAATCACCGAGATTTTTATCGAATCATTTTCAGGTCTGACCTTAAGGAGAATGGTCCCATCAACCGGAGTAAACTTAATGGCGTTGTTGATCAGATTGCGGAGTGTGGTTTTCATCAGGTTAACATCGGCAAATGCAAACAGATTTTCAGGAATCTGATGATTCAGAATGATTCCTTTTTCTTTGGCCAGGACCTGGTACATGCTGAACTTGAGAAGGATTTCATTCCTGACGTCAAACTTCACCGGGAATTGCTGAATATCATCGGTTTGAATTCTGGCCCAACTCAGCAGATTCTCGACCAGGTAATAGACGTGATTCGTTGTCAAATGTATTTGCTTAATCATGTCGATCCTTTCGGCATCAGAATAATCGAAATAATTATTGATGAGAAGACCATGAAACCCAAGAATACCATTAAAAGGGCTCCGGAGATCGTGTGAAAGGATGGAGAACAGTTTGTCCTTGGTTGAATTCAGGTTTTTAAGCTGATCATCATTTTCCAGCAAGGTCAATGCCTGTGATTTTAACAATTCATTTTTACTTAGAATTTCTACAGTTCGCTCAGCCACCAGTTTTTCAAGTATTTCCTCCCGGTGGCGTGATCGTTTAATTCTCCAGTAAAGCAAGCCAAATGTTACACTCAGGATAAGCAGGCTCAACAGGATTTTAAATCCGGTTGTCATCCACCAGGCAGGAACAATACTGATTTTAATGGACGTTTCTTTATCACTCCAGTCCAGGTTGTCATATCTGGCTTTAACCTTAAACGTATAATTCCCCGGATTCAGATTGGTATAACTGGCTTCGGTTCTTGTTCCTGCATGAACCCAATCCTTATCGAATCCATCCAGCTTATAGGCATAGGTAATTTTGTCCGGTTTAGGAAGATCGACTGCCTGGTAAAGGAAGGTAAACGAGTTGTTTTTGTAGTTCAGTTCAAGTTGCCTGGTATAATTGATGTGCCTTTGAATGATTGGATGGTCGCCTTTTTGGGAAACACTTTTATTGAAGAGTTTGAAGTCGGTCAGCACGACGGTTTGCCGGTTTGTTTTAACGGTTAAGCTATCAGGATTAAACAGATCAATCCCCTCCGCACCCCCGAAAATCAATTCGTCTTGTTCGTTTCTGTAGCTTGACCTGACATTGTATTCTCTCGACAGAAGTCCATCGCTTTGATTATAATTGGTAAACCGTTGAGTAAGCGGATCAAATCTTGAAATTCCGGACTTGGTGCCAACCCAGATGTTGTTGTTTTTGTCGCTTCTAATACTGACTACCTGTGTATTCTTTAAACCGGAAGAATAGTGTGAAAAAGTTTGGGTAACAGGATCAAACTTGTTGAGTCCTTCAGGAGTACCGGCCCAGATGTTATGTAGCCCATCCTCGTGTATCGAATAGATATAATTGTTGTTAACCGTACCCGAATCGCTTTTGCTGAACATGAAATTTTCAAATACGTTTTCCCCTTTACGGAGTAAATTAAGGCCCCAGCCAGTTGCTACCCATAAATTTCCCCGGGAATCGCTGAGTACCTGAAAGGTAAAATCATTACTGAGCCGGTTGTTTTTCAAATTGTAATGATGGAAGGATTTGCTTTTCAGATCAAAATGATCCACTCCCTTTCCATGCACAGCAATCCAAAGATCCTCATGATCACCCTCGGCAATCGACCGCACATCGTTGCCTGCAATTGTAAGCGTGTCGCCGGGTTTGTTCATGAAAGTGTCAAAGGATTTTGATTCCGGGTTAAATTGCTGAAGTCCACCCATATTACTGCCTACCCACATTCGTTTCTTCGAATCACGAAAGATGGAAAATATACTTCCGTTTCCCAGGCTTTTAGGATCATTCTCCTGATGAAAATAACGATCGATCCGGTGTTCATTCCAATTGAAGACATCAATCCCGTTGTAATAGTTGCCGATCCATAAATGACCTGAAGAATTGGCTGAAATGGTCGTGATGTTTTTCTCTGTTGTATACCAGAAGCTTTCCGGGGAGGAATGAAAGTGTCTGAATTTATTTTTAGACTTGACCACCCTGATTCCTCCTGTTAAATGAACAGTCCAGTAATTTCCCAGGTTGTCTTCATAAAATCCGGAAAGGTTTTTCCCTAATGATCTGGGGTTGTCTGGTTGAGGATAATAATTGTAAAAGTTGTCTGCCGTTGGATCATATAACTTTAAACTTCCCAGGGTACAAATCCAGATGTTTTTCTTCCTGTCGGTAAAAATGTTGAGACCAAAGTTTTCGAAATAGTTGGAAGAAAAATAGTGTTTAAACGTTTTATATTTAAGCTGATAAGCATCAATTCCACCTCCATAGGTTGCTATCCAAAGGGTTCCTTTAACCAGGGCAATATCATTTACTTCGTTATTCGAAATGGATTGCTTATCCATCGGATCATTCTGAAAAGAATGTAGCTGATGGCTTTGCTGATCAAAATAGTGCAATCCACCATGCACTGAAGATGCAATCCATAAGTTATTCAATTCATCGAAAATCAGTGCGTTTATTTTGCCTTGATTTAATTCCACTGTTTTTGTAAACAGGTTTTGCGATTTGTCGTAGCTAAAAATGGATTTTTCGTAGGCAATATAAAGCTTGCCGTTTTGGTCTTCGGCAATAACCTCGAAATTAAACCCGGGAACACCCCTGGTATCGGCTTCAACCGGGACTGGCAGGATGTTGAAGGGAAACCTGCTGCTGATTTCAACAGATGAAAGTAAGGCCGGTTTATGAACTTATTTATGAATTCGGGTTCGCCGGAAGTAGTTCCGGTGAAAATGGCGGGTAATGAAGAAATATGCCGGTTGGTTGGAATTGTTACTGATTTTGGAGATTGGACAAGCACAAGTCTGGCAAGTGAGGCGAAAACTTGCTAAATTGCGGGCCATGAAACGGATCGTTTATTTGATGCTTTTAATTACAATTGCCGGCTGTTCTTCTTCCGCGAAAAAAGCTGGGGAAAAATCAGTGCAGGTATTTTGCGCTTCGAGCCTCACCAATGTGATGCAGGAGATCCTTGATGAATATTCCAAAGAAAGCAAGGTGCAATACCGGTTGAATGCAGCTTCATCCGGAACGCTGGCCCGACAGATTGAAGAAGGAGCTGATGCGGCTGTCTTTGTTTCAGCAAGCAAAAACTGGGTGGATTATCTGTCCGGGAAAAACCTGACGGTAGTTTCAAGTGAAAAGAGGCTGGCTGGTAATTCGTTGGCAATAGTTGTTCCTTTTGACAGTAGCATTGATACAGTTATCTTTAACAGGCAGCTCCATTTTCCTGATATCTTTCAGGGAAGGTTGTCAATCGGCGATCCGGCCTATGTTCCTGCGGGAGCCTATGCCAAACAGGCGCTGGAAAATATGGGTTGTTTTGCTGAACTTTCACATCGCCTGCTGCCTGCCAAAGATGTTCGTTCAGCATTGATGGTTGTCGAATTGGGTGAAGCCGAAGCCGGCATCGTTTTTAAAACCGATGCGCTGGAATCCGCCAAGGTCAAACTGGTAGCCGTAATTCCTGATGAGTTTCATGATCCGGTGGAATACTATTCATCGGTAATCACGGGACATCAGAATCCGGAAACTCTGGCTTTTTACCGGTTTCTTTTTTCGGACAAGGCAAAACAAATCTGGATTAAGAATGGGTTTAAACCTTAATCATAAATGACTGAATTATTTAATTATACAGAAGCGGAAATTGAAGCAATTGGCCTTTCAATCCAGGTGGCCCTTTGGTGTACATTGATTGCTATTCCTTTGGCAACTGCAACAGGTTGGTTTCTGGCACGTAAAAATTTCCGCGGAAAATCAATTCTCGAAGGAATACTTCATCTGCCACTGGTGTTGCCGCCTGTCACGACAGGTTATCTTTTGCTGCTGGTCTTTGGGACAAACGGTTTCCTGGGTTCGTTCCTGAATGAGTTTTTAGGGATTCGGATTGCTTTTTCGTTTTATGCTGCAGTGATTGCGTCCATTGTGGTTTCCTTTCCTTTGGTGACCCGTGCCGTTAAACTGGCCATTGAGTTAGTCGATCAGAAATATGAAGTAGCAGCCAGTACATTAGGGGCGGGCAATCTGAAAGTATTCTTCACCATCACACTGCCATTGGCATTACCAGGTGTAATCAGTGGTTTTATCCTTTGTTTTGCGCGCAGCCTGGGCGAATTTGGCGCTACCATTACCTTTGCCGGAAACATTGCCGGTGAAACCCAGACATTGCCACTGGCCATTTATTCTACCATGCAGATGCCCGGACAGGAAATGCTGACATTCCGCCTCGTATTGGTTTCTGTAATCATTTCACTTGCGGCAATGATCGGAGCAGAGGTATTAAATAAACGGGTGATAAAACGAAACGAGCCATGAGAATGAATCACACACAAGCGAATGATCCTCCATTGGCGGATGGCGGGTTCCCAGCCTTTCCGGCGAGGCAGGCATGTGCCCATTAAAAAACGAAATCTAAACAGATGAAACGAACATGCCGCGGAAAAATTTCAAAGGTGGCGGCGCAAAAAGAGTATGAAAATATAGTTCAACCCGGAATTCTCTTGGCATGGAGTTCCATGAGAACGCACAGAAGTTCAATTTATTAACACTTTTATTTTCGAATGAAATAATCCATGAATCCGATCATCCATTTTCAACTCTCTTTAAAGCGGAACAAATTTGTTCTCGAAATGGAAGGAAATGTCCCTGCGGGTATAACAGGTGTATTTGGTCCCTCCGGAAGCGGTAAAACTACTTTACTTCATGCCATTGCCGGGGTGGTAAAACCTGATTCAGGTGAAATTACACTGAACTCGGCACCTATCTATAATAGTATAGCGGATATTTGTGTTCCTGTTAAAGATCGGAGAATCGGTTACGTTTTTCAGGATCACCGACTTTTCCCGCATTTGTCTGTTGAAAAAAACCTTCGCTTTGGCATGGATAAAGATTCTTCAACCGTTTCCTTTGATGAAGTGATCGACATTTTAGAGGTCAGACACCTGCTCGCAAGGAAACCGAATGGATGTTCCGGTGGTGAACGACAGCGGATTGCCATTGGGCGTGCATTGCTCAGTTCACCGCAGATCCTGATTATGGATGAGCCATTCAGCGCTTTTGAAGTTCGTCTGCGCGGAAACATTATACCTTATTTAATCCGGATCAACCGTAAATACAGTTTGCCAATCCTTGTTGTCAGTCACGATCTTCCTGATTTATTGCAGCTAACGAGTTCTCTCATTGTGGTTTCTGATGGGAAAATAATAGGCCAGGGTAAATATACCGATCTGGTGCTGAATGAGAAATGCTGTGCGGCCATGTATGGTGCCGGCTTATTAAATGTATTTGAATCCGAAGTCCTGGCTCATGAACCGGCAGAGAATATTTCGGTATTGAAGGTTCTGGTAGGAAAAGTAATTGTAGGAATTGTTTGTGAACCCTGCCTGTTAGCCCATAAGCCGGGTAGTTATCTGAGTGTTTCACTACGTCCGCAGGATATCGCTATTTCGTTGAATCGTATTGCAAATATTTCCATTCAGAACCAACTTCCGGGTAAAATTGTCCGTATAATTGATTCTTCAGCGCATATTTTATGCCTGGTCGATGTTGGTTTTATTCTGATTGTCGAGGTCACCCGCAGTTCGGCGAACGAGTTGGGATTGGAAGCAGGAGTAGGAGTTTATTGCCTGTTTAAGTCGGTTGCGCTGAAAGCACACTTAATTTGATGTTGTATAACAGGCTGACAATCA
>JBBSBP010000009.1:0-96804 GCA_038251165.1 Bacteroidales bacterium
AAACCCGGAAACAGGCTGGACCGGTACTATGAAAAACGGATACGTCGCCGAACCGGGTGTTTATGTATGGATTGTCAGCTATTCCGACATTCAGGGATACAAACACCTGCAAAAAGGTAATGTGATGCTTGTGCGATAGACCAGGATTGTTTGAAACTGAAATGATTTGGCAAACGCCTGCCAAAATGAGCAGCAGTTTCAGAATCCGGGCAATTCCATACGACAATTAAAAACAAATCACAGTAGTATAAAATCCGGTTACCTGATATTCCATTCTCCCGGAATTTCATAAAATGGAAAAATACTTTTATTGCCGGGTTCCTTTAACAGGAATGATATCGATAGTTCGACTGCACCCTGCGAGCGCAGACCGAGTCCAAACAGGTTGAGGTCATAAGTCAGGGCTGTTCTAAGTTGTTTCCCCATAAAACCTGCCATCACGATCATATCCGTACTTTTCCGGGTCGTTTGCCTGTTCCAGATTCCCAGCGAAATCCCTTTCCGGTTGACATAAACTCCATAAGTAATGTTTTGCTCATTTCCCTGTGACTGAATGATAAAGTTTGGATTGATTTTCAAATATTTCCGCAAGCGACCATCTTTAGACAATGAAAGATTTAATTCACAATGCATTGTGAATTTCCGTGGTAACTGATTCGAATAGTCCGAATAGATGGATTGATCCGGTTCAGAAAGGTGATCAGCGGCCAGCCCCAGAAAATATTTATCGTTGAAAATAAGTAAACCTGCTCCAAAATCAGGAAAAAGGCGGTTGTTGTTATCAGGCGATGTTTCAGCTGAAGGATGATGTTGTCCGTAAATAGGATCTAATCCGTCCGGAAAAATTAAATTGTTAAAATTGAGTGAATGAATCTGTACTCCGGCAGACATACTTCCATACATGGTCCAATCCTTGTTAATCCTTATTTCTTTGGAATAAATAAGTTTAAAACTTGATTCAGTATAAATTCCGTCGCCTTGAACGTCATTGTATAAAACTAATCCTATCCCGCTTGATATTTTGGGAAGATAGGTGTCAAATGATGCAAAATAGGTGGAATAAGCATTTCCCATTGCCGGCCATTGATTCCGGTACTGCACTCCGGCACGAGGAACCTTCATGCTCCCGGCATAGGACGGATTCAGGTAAACCGGGTTAAGAAAGAATTGCGAAAAATAAAGATCCTGTGCCTGAAGCAAATGACAAAACCCCATAATCAGACTGAATATCAGAATTATTTTCTTCATTGCACAGGTTGAAAGCGTTATTCCGGAATTATTGGTAAAGTTGATTCTCAAAAGTATTAAATAATTCAAACGAAAGTCATTATGAAAAACTTAAATCCAATCTTTTTTATGAAATCCTGGGCAAGATAAAAAAACTGAACCTAACTTGATTATTTTTTGATCAAACCTATGAAATAATCTTATTTTTGCACAAAAAATATAAAATTATGATACAACGTATTCAATCGGTATATTTATTGGTTTCAGCCATCCTTATTGGTTTATTATTTGTTTTGCCTTTTGCCGAAATTGCAAAAGATGGAGCCATATACCTGTTTAATTACAAAGGAATCACACTGGATGGCACTTTGACGGAAAATGGTACAGCTATTTCACTCCTTATTGGCATCATCCTGACCCTGCACGGATTTGCCATTCTGGGTTACAAAAACCGGATCCGGCAAATCAGGATAATCGTTTTCACCATACTGATTATGTTTGGCTTGTTTGGAATGTTTTTCTTTTTCATCTACAATTCCTTCAGTGACGCAGATATCAACTTCAAAATCAGTATGGTTTTTCCTTTGGTTGCTATCATTTTCGATTACCTGGCAATTCGTGGAATCGGAAAAGATGAAGCCCTGATTCGTTCCCTTGACAGGATCCGGTAATCAGGTTTTTTGTTGCATGTTCCGGATTCCAGGATTGTATTATAGTGCTTTCTGTGCCTGTGCAATAGCTATTGTTTTCCAACAACTGCAACTGTTTGCTGCATCTGAAAACCTTTCCTGTTCGACGAATCTCTGATAATCAGTTCCGTTGGTAAAACGATGGTCTGGTAGGTCTTTTCCCTGTTTTCTATTTTCCTGATAATCAATTCAGCCGCTTTTTGCCCCATTTCAAAGCCGGGTTGGGCAATGGTTGAAATAGAAGGAGAGACAACTTTTGAAAACGGTTCGTTACTAAATCCAACAATTCCCAGATCCTGTGGAATTCTTATCCCTTTATCACGCAGGTAAATCATTACACTGAGGGCAGTTGTATCGTTTCCGCAAAAAATTGCATCCGGCGGATTCAGCAGGTTCAGGAGATGTTTAACAGCGGTTTTGCCATCCTCACTGGTAAGTGTGTTGACCACAATCAGGGATTCATCGAATGGAATGTTATTTTTATGAAGCGCTTGAGTATAACCCTTTTTACGGTCAAAATAGGTCATGAGGTTTTGTGGTCCGGCTATATGACCAATTCGCTTATATCCCTGATTAATCAAGTGTTGCGTGACCCGGAAGCCTCCGTTAAAATCATCCACCACAATTTTATCTGTTTCAATTTCGGGTACTACACGGTCGAAAAATACCAACGGAATATGTTTATTGCTGAAAAGTTTTAAATGACCGAAGGTGTCAGTCTGCATGGCGATTGAAATGATCAGTCCGTCGACGCGGTTCGAAAACATGGATTGTACAATGTTTATTTCTTTCGCGGCGAGGTCGTTCGATTGTGAAATGACAACCGTGTAGCCGGCTTTGTATGCTACATCTTCGGCGCCGCTGATAACCGATGAGAAGAAATGCCGGTTGATCAGAGGCACAACAATTCCGATGGTATTCGACTTTTTATTCCGGAGGTTTGAAGCAAGCGTATTCGGACGGTATCCCAATTGTTCAGCTACTGCTTTAATTTTTTCTTTGGTCTTTAGACTGATTCGGGGATTGTTATTTAATGCTCTCGACACGGTAGATGCTGAAATATTCAATTCTCTGGCGATGTCATGGATTGTTGGTTCGGAGTGCTTATTCATTTTCGATTGCTATAAGGTACAAATATGGTAATAATATTTTTTTCATCCATCAGATTAAAAATATATATGCAATCGATTGCGCATTTTCTGATTTACTTCTTATCTTTGCTTTGTATTCGATAAATAATTATAACCTTAAATAGAAAAGTTATGTCAGTAATTTACGAAGAACGCTTTGCTGCACATCCCAGGGATGTGAAAAAGTATGATACCACGCAATTGCGTGAAAACTTCCTGATCGAAAAAGTAATGGAAGAAGATCAGATTCACCTGGTATATTCACATTACGATCGTTTTATTTCCGGTGGTGCCGTGCCTGCCAATGGTCCGCTCGAACTTACAGCAATTGATCCTATGAAGGCTGCACATTTTTGCGATCGCCGCGAATTGGGAATCATCAATGTTGGTGCCAAAGGGAAAGTGGTTGTGGATGGTACTGAATATTCACTGGATACAAAAGAAGCCTTGTATGTTGGGAAAGGTGCCAGACAAATCATCTTTAAATCAGATAGTAAAACCCAATCCGCTCGTTTTTACCTGAATTCAACTCCGGCTCATAAAGAATTACCTACACGCCACATTACCCTGAAAGACGCCAACGTGCTGCAAATGGGTTCGCAGCATACTTCCAATGAGCGTCAGATTAATCAGTTGCTGGTTAGTAAAGTAATTGAAACCTGCCAGCTTCAGATGGGAATGACCGAATTGCGTCCCGGAAGTGTCTGGAATACGATGCCGGTTCATACCCACAGCCGCAGAATGGAAGTTTATTTCTATTTTAATGTTCCGGAAGGTCAGGCTGTTTGTCATTTTATGGGTCAGCCTCAGGAAACCCGTCACATCTGGATGGTAAACGAACAGGCTGTGATTTCGCCTGACTGGTCGATTCATTCGGCAGCAGGAACCGCCAACTATATTTTTATTTGGGGAATGGCCGGCGAAAACATGGATTATACCGATATGGATGTAGTTCAACCCAATGAATTAAAGTAATTCATGATGAACCGACGAAGTGTTTTTAAATACCTCTCCTTGCTGGGTTTGGCTCCGCTGACGAATCAACTTTCAGCTGCAACATATCCGGCAAATCCTGAAATCCCTGACCGCAAATACTGGCTGAAAGTGATGACACGGATTGCCTCTCCTTTACTGGACGCATTGAGCAAAGGTGAACTCAGGAAAAATATGCCGGTTGAATGCAAACCGGGACTGGAAGCCGACCGCAGAAAAGTTACCTACCTGGAAGCTTTCGGTCGCCTGATGGCTGGCATGTCGCCCTGGCTGGAGTTGGGCGCCGATGCATCAGAAGAGGGACAAATCCGGAAAAAATTCATTCTGCTTGCTCAGAAAAGCATGAAAATGGCCGTTGATCCGAATTCTCCTGATTTTATGAATTTCACGGAAGGCGGACAGCCCCTGGTCGATGCTGCTTTTCTGGCACATGCTGTTTTACGTGCACCAAACGTTTTATGGATACAATTAGACCGTACAACCAAACAACAGCTGGTTACAGCAATGAAAAGCAGCCGGACAATTACACCGGGTTATAACAACTGGCTTTTATTTAGTGCGATGGTTGAGGCTTTTCTGCTATTTGCCGGCGAAGAACACGATGAATTGCGCATGGATCTGGCCATCCGAAAACACATGGAATGGTATAAAGGCGATGGAATGTATGGCGACGGGCCTGATTTTCACTGGGATTATTACAACAGTTTTGTCATTCAGCCCATGCTGATCGATGTGCTGAAGGAACTGGTGAAGCACGGTAAAAAGTATGAGAATACATACGAAACAGTCATGAAACGTGCACGACGATACGCTGAGATTCAGGAGAGACTGATTTCTCCTGAAGGAACATTTCCTGCCATTGGCCGTTCGTTGCCATATCGGTTTGGAGCTTTCCAGCTTTTGGCTCAGATTACCTTAAACCATGAACTGCCGGAAAATTTAAAACCGGCACAAGTCAGGTCGGCTCTGTCTGCAGTTATTCAGCGAATGATTGAAGCCCCCGGAGTTTTTGATGCGAACGGCTGGTTGACGATTGGTTTTTATGGCCATCAACCTGATATCGCTGAATCCTACATTTCAACCGGAAGTTTGTTTCTCTGTTCTGTCGGCCTGTTGCCACTCGGGTTACCGGCTGATGATCCTTTCTGGGCTGATGCTCCGCTTGACTGGACTTCCCGTAAAATCTGGAGCGGACAGAATTTCCCGGCAGATCATGCCATCAAAGACTGATAAAAAGGATTTAAAATATTATTGATCAGGAAATACTAAAACTTTTAAAAAACAGAATATGAACGAATTATTTGATTTAAACGGAAAAGTTGTCCTGATTACCGGAGGTACTCATGGCATTGGAATGGCCATTGGAAAAGTCCTTGGGCAGGCAGGAGCCAAAATTTGTGTAAACGACCTGAATGAAGAAAAACTCGAAGCCTGCAAGGCTGAATACAAGGCTGCAGGTATTGATGTATTTACCGTAGTGTTTAATGTTACTGACGAAGCTGATGTTGACAAGGGTATTTCAATTATTGAAAAGGAAGTGGGTACAATTGATATCCTGGTGAACAATGCCGGTATTATTAAACGCATTCCGATTCTGGATATGCCCATTGCAGATTTCAAACAGGTGATCGATGTTGATTTGATCGCTCCGTTGATAGTTGCCAAACGTGTCGCTCCTTCAATGATTGCCAAACGGAGTGGTAAAATCATCAACATGTGTTCCATGATGAGCGTTTACGGCCGAAACTCAGTTTCTGCCTATGCTTCTGCCAAGGGAGGATTGAAACTTTTAACCGCCAACATGTGCTGCGAATGGGCAAAATACAACCTTCAGATTAATGGCATTGGCCCGGGTTATATCGCTACTTCACAAACTGCTGATATCCGTCTGAACGGTCATCCGTTCAATGACCTGGTCATGACCCGTACTCCTGCCGGACGTTGGGGTGAACCGGAAGATGTCGGTAACGCCGCACTTTTTCTCGCTTCCAAAGCCAGCAACTTCGTAAACGGACATGTACTTTATGTGGATGGTGGTATTCTGGCCAATTTTGGTTATGTGAAAGGTGAAAATGATCTTCCATTATGAAAAATTTAATACTGATGTGTGCAGTCATCCTGACAGGGATCACTGCCTGTACCAAAAATAATTCGCTGGTACTGACCAATCCGTTGGCCGTTGACAGGCCTGATGAAACCATTATCCTGAAACGGGCTGATCTGGAAGCTAAAGTTGGAGTTGTTCCGGAAGGATTTGCTCCTGTCTTAAAATTAAACGGACAAAATATTCCTTCGCAGGCTGATGATCTGAACGGAGATGGAAATTGGGATGAAATCGCTTTTACAGTTCATTTCAAAGCTTCGGAAACCATTAACCTGACTGTTGAGAAAATAGCTTTAGCTCAATATCCTGTGTTTGAAAAACGCACAAATGTACGTTTAGGTATTTTGCAGGCAGACCACAGTTACCTCGAAGTTGATCATTACATGGCTCCCTCGTGCAAAGATAGTTTCAAAATCATTGCTCAGGGTGAAAGTGTCAGCTGGGAGAATGACAAAATGGGTTTTCGTAATTATTTCGATTGCCGGAACGTCAAAGATCTGTTCGGAAAACTTAAACCAGGTTTAATCATTGATAAAATTCATACTCCTGAAATTCCCAATTATCATGTGCTCTCCGATTGGGGAATGGATATTCTGCATTGTGGAAGTTCTGTTGGATCCGGTGGATTGGCCATGCTGGAAGCTGATTCTTTATACCGGCTTGGTTCTACCGATGGATATGAGTATAAAAAAGTGCTGGAAGGACCAGTCCGTTCAGTTTTCGACCTGATCTATACCGGATGGAATGTTGCTGACCAAAACTTGTCGGCTGTAGAGCGAATTTCAATTTATCCGGGGAAATACTGGTTTCAGTCTGATGTTACTGTATCCGGATTTTCCGGAGAAAAACAACTTGTTACCGGCATTGTTACCAGTTTACTTAAAAATGAGCCGGTCGATTTTGAGGCCAACGCTGATTATCGCTCAATTGCCACACTCGATGTTCAGTCGTTAAATACCGATGAACTGGGAATGGCTGTATTACTGAAGAACGATGAAGTGACTAAAGTTGCCCGATCAACAGATATCGATTTTTACAGTCTTGGATATAAAACAGTTGATGAAAAGAAATTCAGTAATGTGATTTCACAAACCTATTATGTTGCTCAGAAAATTACTCCCGATGTTGCTGCCCGTCATTATTTCTTCGCTGTTTGGGGCCTTGAAAACGAAAAATGGAAAAACGTCGAAAATTTCAAAGCATATATTACTTCGGAAGCAGAATTTTTAAGTAATCCGGTTATTATCGACTAAAAATAGCATAACCGGCCTTTTCGAGGGGTACTAATCAGGTAATTTCAACCTGATTAGTACCCCTTTTTGCTTGAAAAAACAGTGAAAAAAATGATGAAAATCGCCTCCGGCATGAATTTACGAACCTTCCGGCGCATCATATATGTTGCGATTTTAAGGATGTAACTCATTCTAAAGTTCAATAAATCAAATAAATGGAATATAATTTACAGTATATTGAAGTGTGAAAAACAACGGTTAAAATTCTACTAGTCCTTAGTATGTATTCTTTAACACATTTTAACATTGAATAATCTGTAATTATTTGCTTTAACTTAGTATCGTTAATTTAATCACGCAACATTTGATTAACACATGCAAACACAAACAAGATCGAAAATCTGGTTATCTTCTATGATCGGGCTTTTTACATATTTATCTGCTACATGTAATTAATCTGTTCTTTTACAAAACTTCCAGGCCACTTCGGTTGTTATTTCATGCATTGTTGTTTGCATTTAAGTTTGAACAAACAGGTAACAAACCAGATTATTCATATAAATACATTGCCTATGTAAATCTCTTAAATTAAGGAATCCTGAAGTCTGCTAACCGACTTTCTTTAATCAAGTTATTTCTAATCACGAAATTATCACAAATTAAACTTTAAAACTTATGAAAAAAAGTAAATTAAAAGGTATCTGGAGAATTTCAGTTCTGCTGTTTTTTTCCTGCTTTTTAGCTCTTACGTCTTACGCGCAAGAAAAATCTCTATCCGGCACCATCATTGGTGAGGATGGTGGTCCGATTCCCGGGGTTACTGTCATTGTAAAAGGAACAACAATCGGTGCTATTACCGATATGGACGGTAAATTTTTATTTTCAGCTCCTGCCGATGCAGCGGTTCTCAGTATTTCATACATTGGCATGAAAAATCAGGAAATTACTATCGGAAATCAGACCAGTTTTAATATTACAATGATGGCTGATGTTTTTGGTATTGATGAAGTTGTAGTAGTTGGTTATGGCACACGTCTGAAAGAGGAAATAACCGGGTCTATATCAACTATTTCTGAAAAGCAGATGAAAATTTCGACTGCACCGAGTGTGGTTAGTCGTATGCAGGGTCTGGTTTCAGGGATTACTGTTACCTCATCAAACGTACCTGGTGGCCAGGCTACTATTCGTATCCATGGTATTGGAACAGTTAACGATCCGAATCCATTGTATGTGATTGACGGTGTTCCGGTAGGACCAGGTAATAATGTCAATCCTAACGATGTAGAGTCGATTTCTGTTTTGAAGGATGCTTCTTCTGCCGCTATTTATGGTAGCCGGGGCGCTAATGGTGTAATCTTAATTACCACCAAACACGGACGTGTAAATCAGGAACCAAGCATAACCTTTTCAGTCCGGACAGGTACTTCTCAAGCCTCCAATAGATACGACATGTTGAATACAGCTCAATACGGTGAGGCTCTGTGGCTTTTGGGTAACCCAACCCAACAAAATGCTTATGGTAATGGTTCATCTCCTAAAATTCCAGATTATGTTTTACCCAAAGGTACCATGGAAGGTGATCCTTCTGTCGATCCGGCATTATATAATTATCCGGATTACCAGATTTATAAAGCCAACAAACAAGGTACTAACTGGTATGATGCAATCTATCGGACAGGTATTGTTCAGGAATATGATCTTTCAATATCAGGCGGTGGAGCTAAATCAACCTATTCATTATCTTCAAATTATCTTGACGAACAAGGTTTCCTGGTCAATACCGATTTCAAAAGATACAATTTCCGCGTCAATGCTGACACCAAGTTTGGTAACTGGCTTAAAGTCGGACAATCACTTCAGGCCATTTATATTAATCAAAAAGGTGACTTCGGTAACAATGGTGAAGGTAATGCCGTTTCAATGGCCTACCGTATGCAACCAATCGTTCCGGTATATGATATTAATGGTAATTTTGCAGGAACAAGAGCTCCCGGTACCGGAAATGCAGCCAACCCTGTTGCCATGCTGGATCATGCAAAAAATAATGATGGCAAATGGTTCAGGGTACTCGGCAATATATACGGCGAAGCAACCCTCATGAAAGGATTAACTGTTAAGAGTTTATTTGGGTACAATTTGGGTCAGTGGAATGCCAAAAATTATACCATGCCAACATACGAAAACGCAGAACCCAATAAAGTTGGTGGTTTGTCGGTTGATTCAAACTATTCAATTTTATGGAACTGGTCAAATACAGTGAATTACAATATGACCTTTAAAGAGATTCACCGGATCAATGTAGTTTTAGGAACTGAAGCTGTTCAGAACACTTATCAGAGTATGAGTGCCGGTCGTAGTCAGTACTTTTCATTGGCGCCTGATTATATGCAACTTGACTCCGGAGAGCTTAATAAAGTTAACGGAGGAAACGGATCTTCATGGGCTTTATTCTCTCAGTTTGGCCGTGCCAATTACGACCTGATGGGGAAATATTTTCTGGAAGCTACTGCACGTCGTGACGGTTCATCCCGATTTGGTGAAGACAACCGCTATGGAATATTTCCGGCTGGATCCGCCGCCTGGGAAATCAGTAAAGAAAGCTTCATGACAAGTTCACACGACTGGTTAGACATGCTTAAAGTGAGAGCAGGCTGGGGTAGATCTGGTAACGACCAGATCGGAGAATACAACATGTACTCAACCTTTGGAACGAATGGTTATACCGCCGCTTATAATTTAAACGGAACAACAGGTTCCGCTATTGCCGGATTTGAGCCATCAAGAAGGGGTAACCCGGATGTACGATGGGAGACCACCGAAACTGTAAACGTCGGTGTCAATTCGAATATGTTTCAAAATAAAGTCTCTTTAGCTGTTGATGTTTGGCAACGAAATACTTCTGATATGCTTTACCGTTTAAGCGTACCTCAGGTAATGGGTTTGGCACAACCTCCTTATGTGAATATTGGTAAGATGAAAAATACCGGTATTGATATCGAACTTGGATACCACAATACCTTAATGGCCGGTAAATTGACATACGCTGTCAATGCTACCTGGTCGCATTACAAAAACGAAGTCGTATCACTTTCCGATAATTTAAAAGAAGTAGTCGGATGGTCAACTCGTCAGGTGGAATATACCCGTGCCACCACAGGTCAGGCTTATCCGATGTTCTATGGTTTGATTGCGGATGGTATTATACAGACTCCTGCTGAAGCTGCTGCTGCTCCTCAGTTTGACACCTATACCACAGCAGGTCACTTCAAATACAGAGATTTAAATGGTGATGGTAAAATTACATTGGACAAAGACCGGACCTATATAGGCGATCCTCATCCGGACTTTACCGGAGGTTTAAACATTGATCTTGGATATTCCAACTTCGATTTGAATATGTTCTTTTATGGAAGTTATGGCAATGATATGATCAACTATGTCAGCCGCTGGATCGACTATGGTCAGTTTACCGGTGGATTAAGCCATGATGCGCTCTACGATTCATGGACCCCAAAAAACACTTCAGCCAGATTGCCTATGCTCGATGGAGCAGCTCCGTCACAGCAAGCTTCCACTGCTTTTATCGAAGACGCATCATACCTGAGATTGAAGACGATGAGATTAGGTTATACATTACCTAAAAGTATGCTTGATAAGGTAAATATGAAAAGCCTGCGTTTGTATCTGCAGGCAACTAATTTATTCACGATTACCAAGTACCGGGGTCTCGATCCGGAACTTGATTCATCAGGGATGTCTATGGGTATTGACCAGGGGTCATGGCCAACACCACGTCAGATAACATTGGGTTTAACCATTGGTCTGTAATCTGTTATAAGAATTTTTAATTTTAAATAAAAGAATGATATGAAAAAATTATCAATAATAATGGCTGTTCTTCTTTTAATGGCCATGTCTTATTCCTGTTCGAAAGAATTTTTGGATAAAAAGCCTATGGGCTCGACTTCCGAAGACGTATTTTACAGCGAAAAAGGTGTTGATGCCTTGTTGACAGGAGCTTACAGTATGGTTAAAGGGTCAGCATTATGGACCGTCAGCTGGGGTGCCTCAATCACAAACTGGACTTATGGATCTGTGGCATCTGACGATGGCGCCAAAGGTTCAAATGAAGGCGACCAGATTCCAATCAATGAAATTGAACAATGGTCAGTTCAAACAACCAACAATTACCCTGCAGATAAATGGCTGTTAAATCTTGGAATGGGTGTAAACCGTTGCAATATTGTGCTGAATGTGATTGCAAAAACTCCGGATCTTTCTGAAGCAAAAGCTGCTAAATTTAAGGCTGAAGCGCGTTTTCTGAGAGCCATGTATTATTTTGAATCATGGTTGGTCTTTGGTGATAAAATTCCTCTTATACCTGAAGATAAGGTTGATGTTGCCAAGGATATTACCAATGACAATGCACCCGGTGCAGTTTTAAAATTCATCACCGATGACCTGGCATTTGCTGCCGCTAACCTTCCTGCAAAACAGGCACAACCAGGACGCGCAACCAAATGGGCTGCAAAAGCGCTGGCTGCAAGGGCATATTTGCAGGTTCTCGATTATGCATCAGCCAAACCTTTGCTTGACGAAATCATAGCCAGTGGTCAATTCTCACTCGCCCCTAAATTCTTTGACAACTTCCGCATTGCGCAAAATAACAATGTAGAAGGAATTTTTGAAATCCAGCGGAATGTGAATGACATCGACGAATCTTTAAATGGTGAAATGGGTATAGGCTTAAACGCGCCTTATGCACCTGAATTGGGTATGTGTTGCGGTTTCCACCAGCCAACACAGAACCTGGCCAATGCTTTTAAAGTAGATGCTAACGGATTGCCATTGTTTGACACTTTCAACAAAACCGATTTAAAGAATGACCAGGGAATTGCATCTACCGATGAATTTATTCCTGCTACCGATTTGCTTGATCCTCGTATTGACTTTACGATGGGCCGCAGAGGACTTCCATACATGGATTGGGGTATCATGCGCGGTATGGACTGGATTCGTGACCAGTCATGGGGAGGACCTTATGTAACTGTAGAAAAAACGTTCTTTTACAAATCTGAACGTAATAGCTTGTCAACTACTACTGGTTGGCAGACAGGTATCAATGCCAACAACTTCCGTTATCTCCGTTTTGGTCATATTCTGTTGTGGAGAGCTGAAGTTGCTGCTTTTGAAGGTGATTTGCCTACTGCGCTAAAGTATGTCAATCAACTTCGTACCAGAGCAGGTAACGAAGTGGTTATGGGTAAAGTTAATTTATATAAACTACCTGTAAGTGTAAATTCCGGGGATACATGGAAACAATATGTAGACTTTACCAAACCTGCGGCCAATTATAAAGTTGGAACTTATACGGCTTTTGCGAATAAGAATGAAGCAATGAAAGCCGTTCAGTGGGAGCAGCGTTTAGAATTTGCAACTGAAGGGATGCGCTTTTTCGATTTGAGACGTTGGGATAAACTTCCTGAAGGTCAAAGGGTTAATATGAAAGCAACCTTGGAAGCTTTTGCAGCCGCAGATCAAAGAATCAGACCTAACGTAATGAAAGGTGCTACGTTTGATGAAAAGGATAAATATCAACCTGTTCCTCAGGTACAATTAGATTTGCAACCAGGTGTTTTAACTCAAAATCCTGGATACTAGTTATCTGATTTAATTTATTAAAGCGGCTGCTTCATTCAAATATGGAGCAGCCGTTTTTTTTGTATATATTTAGTCCGAATTACCTATTTGACTTTGCATGGCTCTCAATTATATCTGGATTTTCTTCTTTGTGGTGGCTTTCGTGATTGGTTTGGTTAAGCTTATTTTTTTCGGAGATATGACCATTTTTTCGGAGATGATGAATTCAACTTTCGATATGGCTAAAACCGGTTTCGAAATTTCACTCGGACTTACCGGTGTACTGACGCTTTGGATGGGCATTATGAAAATAGGCGAGGAGGGTGGTGTCGTAAAAATTTTCTCCGGATTAGTTGGTCCGTTCTTCAACAAGCTTTTTCCATCGCTCGGGAAGGACCATCCGGCATACGGGTCAATCATCATGAATATTGCTGCCAATATGCTGAACCTTGACAATGCTGCAACTCCCATGGGCTTAAAAGCAATGAAGGAGATGCAGGAAACTAATCCTACTCCTGATATCGCTTCAGATGCCCAGATTATGTTCCTGGTTCTGAATGCTTCCGGTTTAACCATAATCCCGATCAGTATCATGGTTTACCGGTCACAATTGGGAGCTGTAAATCCTTCTGATATTTTTATACCCATATTACTCGCGACCTTTTTTTCAACGCTTGCCGGATTAATGGCTGTAGCCTGGCATCAGAAAATCAATCTGCTCGATAAAACCATATTGGCATATGTTGGTGGATTGACAGGCCTGATTGCCGCAATAATCTGGTATTTCTCCGGTCTGGAAAAGGAACAGATACAAACTGTTTCGAGTGTAGCAAGCAGCCTGTTCATTTTTTCGATCATCATCGGCTTTATTCTTCTTGCTTTGCGTAAAAAAGTGAACGTTTATGATGCTTTTATTGAAGGAGCCAAAGACGGCTTTAAAACAGCCGTCATGATCATTCCATACCTGATTGCCATCCTGGTTGCTATCGGTGTTTTCCGGACTTCAGGAGCTATGGAATGGTTTATTTCAGGAGTTAGCTGGGCATTTCAGCAGATGGGTATCAATACCGATTTTATACCGGCCTTGCCCACTGCACTGATGAAACCTCTGAGCGGAAGCGGTGCCCGGGGCATGATGGTTGATGTAATGACTACTTATGGTGCTGATTCGTTTGTCGGACGTGTTGCCTGCACCATTCAGGGATCGGCTGATACAACATTTTATATCCTGGCCGTTTATTTCGGTTCGGTTGGAATAAAGAATACCCGTTATGCTTTAACATGTGGATTAATTGCTGATTTTGTGGGCATAGTAGCCGCCATCTCAATGGCGTACCTGTTTTTTCATTAAAATATGTTTAGACTCCTCAATCCATGGCGTCGTAAACAATGACCTTTTCCCAAAGGTGCTGGCAGTCTTCTATAAATTTGAGGTGAATCGGATGTGTCTGGTAAATACTCTGATCTTCTTTACTCAGGAATAAAGCCAGGTAGGAATAGGTGAACGAATCGTCAACCACTTCACGGGGTGATGTTACCGGAGTTCCAATGTGGCTTGACTGAATCAGTGGAACTGCAACAAGCTCCTGGAGACCTTTCTCGAATTGTAGTCTGGCTTCCTGGTTGTCAGGCTCTTTTAGCCAGAAGAATACATGATGAATAAATACATTTTTAATTGAAACATCATTGGCATTAGCTTTTTCTGAAACCGACATAAAACCTGTTGCTGCCATACCGGCTGCAATTTTCATTACAAAATTTCTCCTGTTTTCCATTTTTAGAATGTTTTAACAACTTGTCTGAGATGAACAAGCCGGGTTAATAATCCTTCGAGTAAATCAATTTGTAACATATTGGCTCCGTCCGACATTGCATGGGCCGGATCGGGGTGGGTTTCGATAAAAATTCCATCAACACCTACTGCAATTCCTGCACGGGCAATGGTTTCGATCAGTTGAGGCTGTCCGCCGGTTATTCCGCCTGCCTGATTGGGTTGTTGCAGTGAATGGGTAATATCCAGGATAACCGGGCAATTGTTCTTCTGCATTTCAGGAATTCCACGGTAGTCGACTATTAAATCCTGGTACCCGAAAGTTGTGCCGCGCTCCGTTAAGAATACATTGTTGTTTCCACTTTCCCGGACTTTGGTCACAGCAAATTTCATCGAATCAGCGGATAAAAACTGCCCCTTTTTAATGTTTACTGCTTTCCCTGTTTGTGCAGCAGCAATCAGAATATCAGTTTGCCTGCAAAGAAAAGCCGGAATCTGCAACATATCCACATATTCGGCCGCCATGGCCGCTTCCTGTGCCGAATGGATATCAGTTACGGTAGGGATATCAAAAGTTTCGCTAATCTTTCGCAGTATTTTTAATGCTTTTTCATCGCCAATTCCGGCAAAGGAATCCAGCCTTGATCGGTTGGCCTTACGGTACGAGCCTTTGAAAATATATGGAATTTGCAGTTTATTTGTAATTTCAACGATTCTTTCAGCAATTTCGAGGGCCATTTTTTCTCCTTCAATGGCACATGGTCCGGCTAACAAGAGAAAATTAGCGTTTGTGTATTTTAATTTAGGGATCATTGTATGAATATTTATCACGAAGATAATTCATTTTTTTTTGCCAAAGAGTGTTTTGGCATCAGTGAACTAATATTTTGGATGATAGTTTTGAAATTGAACTAAAACTTTAAACGATATCCAATTCCGATAATTTGTATACTTTCCTTTACTCCGGAATAATCCTGTATCCGATAAAACAAACTAAGTTCATTACTTTTGTTGATCGGATATGCCAGTCCACCGGTATACCTTATTTTGTCAACTTCTTTCAGAATCAAATCATGAAAAGCTTCGGCCGACAGGTATGGAGCAAGTTTACTGCCTTTAATGTCGTAGTCCAGTTTCGCCCGATATCTGAAATAAGATGCTTTATCATCGGTAGTCTGGTCAAAGTCGGCTCCATTGGTATACCTTAACCTCAACTGGAAATCAAAGCGGTTCAGATCAAATCCTGATTTTACGTCGAATGCGACCCGGTTTGATGCTACCTGATATTGATATTCACCGGTTTTCTTTTTGTACTTATAGTCATTTTCATACCGGTAAAAGCCGGCAACGGTGAGGTATTTGTTTAGTTTGTATGAAAGACCACCTTCCAGAATATAGGTATCCATATCAAACCCGGGAAGCAACCGTAATTCCGGATTAAATTCGATTTTCAGATTTTTGATGATTTTCTTGCTAAACTCAAGTTCTACCCATGTTGAAGGTCCATTTTGTGAAAATAAGGAACAGGCAAAAAATAAAGGAAGAATGAGCAGAACGATTTTGTTTTTTATCATTTTTCAATTTTTTTTCTGCCGTTGATATCGAAAAATATATTGATGTAAGCAACATCCCTTAGAAAATCAATGCGTTCAATTTCGAATCGTTTGATGTTTTTGCCGGTTCTTAGTTTCAGGTCAGCCAGTAATTCCTCATCCTTACCCGCCTGTACATTTTCAATTTTTTCGTAAATAATCCGGTACGAAATTTCCTGACGCAAATTGAGTATTTTTTCAAGAATAAATAAGCCAACCACAATAAGCAAATTAGTGGTAATCAGTTCGGCATAACTCACTTTTTTGTTGGCCAGGGCATTAATGACCGATACGCCAATGACAACAAACAGATAGGTCATCTCTTTAATAGGTATGGCATCGGTCCGGTACCTGATAATGCCAAAAACAGCAAAGAGCCCGAGAGCAAACCCCAGTTCAATTTTCACACTGGCAAGCATGAAACAAAGTAAAAATATCACCATGCTGACAGCAATGTAGCTGAAGTAGAAGTCCTTCCGCTTGCTGGTTTGAGCATATAAACCGACAACGATAGCTATTATTACGATCAGGTTTAGTGAAAACCTGGATAAAAGTGAGAGATAATCCTCCGTATTGATTAACCGGATACCGAAAAGCGTTAATTCATCGGCTGTTGGGGCAATTTGTAAAAGTAAGTTCAAGAGTTGCATGCTGCCTGGTTTAATTCGTATATTCTTTCGCGATTTTCATCAGGAGAGGTTTAAAATTGTTTTTTTTGATTTTTTCTTCGAGCAAGGACCTTCCGATGCAATATTTACTAAAACCTTGTCTGGTAATTTTATGTGCTCTCAATGTTCGTGCAATTAAAGTTGATATGCTGTCTTTATCCTGCTTGACTTCAATAATTACTAAATTTCCAAGTATAACTTCATTTTCATGATTCATAAATCCTGGCGACATGTCGATCGTTACTCTTTCGGTGAAGTGATTGTTTACCAAGGTAATGCGATTAAAATAACTATTTATTTTTGGTTCAAGACCGGTACCCGGAAATGGTGTTGAATCGCTGATGAAATTTAATTCAGAAGGAGTGAAAACCGGTGTGAAATCAGACCTTTCAACTCTTTCCTTATTCGTCCGCCCTTTGTTGTTTTTAAATTTTACTTCCAGAAAGAAATCATTTGACCGGGAATAATTGCGTAACCTGATTTTGAAACGGTTGAGCTTCCCGTTATGGTGGTTCAGATACATTTGATTATCCGGAGTGTCGAAGTAAGTGTTGTCGTATTTGAAGATGGATTCACCCTGAATTTCCAAAAGCGAATAATCAGCCCGGAGAGCTTCCAGTATAGTGGGTAATTGTGTCAGGTGCAGGCAATACTTTTGATCAGTCCTGTTCATCAGTTTCACGTTGTCCAGATCTGGCAAAGTTACTTTATTGAAAGTCTGCAGTAAATTCCTGATCAGGTTCATTGGGTGCAATTAAGTAATGCGAAACTAATCTTTTTATCGCAGCATACTGCAATAATTTTGCAACAAGAATGTAATAAATAAGTCATTTGCAGGCAAATCAGAGCTTAAAACTTACTTGTTGTAACGTTTACCCCAAAGACTTTTTAGCCTTTCGAGAATTTTCAGTTCAAGCGGGTTATTCTGTGGAGTATACAAGCGGTGATTTTTTATTTCTTTGGGCAGGAAATCCTGCTCTGCAAAATTATCCTTAAACGAATGTGCGTATTTGTAATCTTTTCCATACCCCAGTTCCTTCATCAGTTTCGTTGGAGCATTCCGGATATGCAGCGGTACCGGAAGATCGCCGGTTGATTTGACCAGGGCCAGCGCATCATCAATAGCAGAGTAAGCAGAGTTGCTCTTTGCGGAGGTTGCCAGATAAATGGCGCATTGTGAAAGAATAATACGGGCTTCGGGATAGCCGATTTTATGTACAGCGTCGAAAGTGCCTTGTGCCAAAAGCAATGCATTGGGATTGGCCAGTCCAATATCTTCAGCGGCAAGAATCAACATTCGCCGGGCGATAAATTTAACATCCTCGCCACCTTCAATCATTCTCGCCAGCCAGTATACCGAGGCATCGGGATCACTCCCGCGCATACTTTTGATAAAAGCTGAGATAATGTCGTAATGCATTTCTCCGTTTTTATCGTATAGAGCCATGTTATTCTGAAGCCTGTCGATAACTTTATCATTGTTAATTATAACAGGATCAATTTCTTCCGAGTTTACAACCAATTCCAGAACATTAAGCAGTTTTCGGGCATCTCCGCCCGAAAAGCGCAATAAAGCCTCATCTTCCTCAATCCGGATGTCCCGGGTCTTGAGATACGAATCCCGGGTCAGGGCCATATCAACGATTTTCAGCAGATCTTTTTTATCCAGATGTTTCAGTATATAGATCTGGCAACGGGATAGGAGCGGCGAGATCACCTCGAATGAGGGATTTTCTGTTGTCGCTCCTATAAGCGTTACAATTCCCTGTTCGACTGCACCAAGCAGCGAATCCTGCTGTGATTTGCTGAACCTGTGAATTTCGTCGATAAAAAGGATTGGATTAGGGTGATTGAAAAATTGATTTCGTTGTGCCTTTTCAATGACATCCCTGATATCTTTTACCCCCGAATTAATGGCGCTTAAGGTATGAAACGGACGGTTCAGTGTATTGGCTATAATCTTGGCCAGGGTTGTTTTACCTACTCCCGGCGGGCCCCACAGCAGAAACGATGAAATCTTACCGGATTCAATCATTTTGCGCAAAACAGCTCCTTCACCTATCAGGTGTTCCTGCCCGATATACTCGTCTAAAGCTGCCGGGCGCAATCGTTCAGCAAGTGGTTGGTTGGCAAACTGCATAGCGTTGGGAATGATTTGAAAACAACTGCAAAGATACGCTTAATTGCAATACCGCTTTATAATATTGTATGCATCCTGAATACCCAGTTCTCCGGCTTTACTCAGATCCATGGCGCCGCCTTCAATGTCGTCGAGGTAAATCTTGGTCAGTCCACGGTTAAAATAAGCTTCAGCAAAATTTTTCTCAATGGCAATCGCTTTGTTCAGGTCTTCAACTGCACCCTTGTAATCACGCATTTTACATTTTACGTAGGCTTCATTGTAATAGGCAAACGGAAACTTCGGATTCAGTTTTAAGCATTGGGCATAGTCGTTCAGAACCTCTGTGTAGCCGGTAATTGTTTCAACTGTAGTTTCTGTATTCTGTTGTGCTTCCTTTTTGATAGGAATCTTCATTAATCCGGAATTTTGTTTTAGCTGTTCAATCCGATCAATAATCTTCAAACGACAAGTGGCCCGGGTAAAATAAGCCAGTAAATTTTTATCATTCAGTTCGATGGTTGTTTTTAAATCGTTCAACGAACTGTTATAATCATCAATCAGAGAATAAAAAATTGCTCTGCTCAGATAATTTTGGCTCTCTTTGCTGTTTACTTTAATCTTTTCATTAAAATACAGAATGTGGTTTTTAAATACCTCCTTCATATTATCAACCGGTTTGTTCGAAATGGTAATCACGGGATTGTAGTTGTTGTAATTATTAATCGTTTCCAATTCCATGTTGTAATACTGGGGATGTTCGTAATCGGATGAATACTTGTCGTAGGAAGACAGCATAAAAATGGGCTGCAGATCGATAATGATATTTTTATTCTGGATGCGTCCGTCATCCACAACTTCCTCGTTTGATGCCGGTAAGTTGCCTGCATCTGTCAGCGCTAATTTAAATCTTCTGCGATCACGTTCTTCTTTGGTCTCTTTCTTTGGTTCGGCATTTTGAGCCGTGGCAGGTTCTTCGGCTGCAGTGGTATTCGTTTGGTTTGAATTATTTTGGGATGAAGTTGCCTGATTCTGTGTTGAATTTGTCTGCGTTGTCTGGGACTGATTTTGTTGAGCTGCCTGGTTCGCTTTTTGTTTCGCCTGGGCAAGAGAGTTGTAATCAACATCACCCGGATTGAAGGCAAATTTTGGGTCGAGTTTTGCTGCGATGGCATAATCTTCTTCAAAGCCGGGTATTTTCAGCATTTCCTTTGCAATACCACGGTTCATATACGAATTGGCCTGAGTCGGATCAAGTTGCAAAGCCATATTATAATCCATGATGGCTCCCCTGAAATCTTCAAGCTTTTGTTTGACAATACCACGGTTGCTGAATGCATAAGCATTGGCCGGATCGAGTTTGAGACACTGGTCGAAATCGCGCAGAGCTGATGCATAATCATTCAGTTCGAAGCGGGCCAATCCCCTTAGCAAATAGGCGTTGGCGAAGTGAGGCCTGATCATGATGGCCTCATTTAAATCGGAGATGGCCCCTCTGATATCATTTTTCATGAGGCGTGCATTGCTTCTGTTGATCAAACTGTTGGTGAATTTCGGATTGATTTCCAGCGCTTTGTCATAGTCAGCAATAGCGCCGTCAAGGTCCTTCATCGAAACCTTTGCAATACCCCGGTTATTATAAATGTTTGCATTATTGGGTTCGAGCCCGATGGCATGGTTGTAATCTTCAATCGCATTTGAATAATCATTGAGTTGCAGGTAGGCCAGTCCGCGGTTCATAAATGCATCCGGATAATAAGGTTTTATCTCTATGGCTGCATTGTAATCCTGGATAGCACCCCTGTAATCTTCCAGCTGATGTTTGGCGACTCCCCTGAAATAATACGGTTCGGGCAAATGAGGCTTAAACGTAATCACAATGTTGAAATTTTCAATTGCCCCGACATAATTGCCGATCTGTATACGCGTTTCTCCTACACGAATAAAATGGTCAATGTTCAACTGGCTGAAAACCAGGTTTGAATACAGGACAAAAAGTATAAAAATCAGTTTTTTCACTCGAACAAATTTAAATTGAAAGATTCTGTTATCGATATTCATATCCCGGTTTCATGGCGTATCCATTTCGTGTCAACTGTTGGCAGGCCACAATCAGGCGCAATATAAACATAGCAAAAATAATATATTAGCCCGAACGACCTTCATTTCAGGGTTTTTAATTATTTTTTCAAATCATTAACCTGAAAATACAAGATGGGAAACAAAACTTCTTTATCAGTAGGTTTGTTTATAGATACAATGATCACAAAATGAATGATTAAACAGGAAGACCTGATTATGAAAACACGGTGTGAATGGGCTGATAAAAATGAAATCATGTCGAAATATCACGACGAAGAATGGGGGAAACCATTGCATGATGATCAGAAATTATTTGAATTCCTCATTTTGGAAGGTATGCAGGCTGGATTGAGCTGCTTGACCATTCTGAAAAAATCGCAGAATTACCTGCAAAAACAGAACTTTCGGATTGCATTAGTGCTGATTTGAAAAAAAAAGGTTTTAAATTTGCAGGCTCAACCATAGTTTATGCCCACATGCAGGCAACCGGTATGGTTAACGACCACCTGGTGCACTGTTTCTGTCATCCATAGCAAATAACCTGAATGAAAGTAAAATAGTTGAATATATGTCTGATCAATTTCTGGAAAAACAACCGATTGTTTTAATTGTAGATGATAATCCCATTAACCTAAGGATTTTCAGACACATTCTGAGCAACCAGAACTACCGTATTACCGAAGCAAATAATGGATTGGATGCTTTGGATATGGTTGAGACGATCAGACCTGACCTGGTTTTACTGGATGTGATGATGCCCGGAATAGACGGATTTGAAGTTTGCCGGATCATTAAATCACAGGATAAGAATGCGAATATGCCGGTTATATTTCTTTCGGCCCGAAATGATGTGGCTGATATTGTGAAAGGTTTTGAATCCGGGGCAGTCGATTATCTGGCTAAACCATTTAACAAAGCTGAATTGCTGGCCAGGTTGAAAACACATCTGGATTTTAAATTCACCCGCGACGAACTGATCCGTACTTCCATTCACCTGCAGGAATTGAATGAATTAAAAAACAGGCTTTTCTCCATTATTGGCCATGATCTGCGATCGCCTTTAAGCAATGTGAAAATGACCCTCGACTTTATCCTCCGGAAAATAATCGATCCATCCAGTCCTGATTTTCATGAGACAATACAGGAACTGTCCAAAACAACGGATGAGATGTTCAGCCTGCTCGAAAATCTGTTTGGTTGGTCACGGTCGCAAAGCGGAACTTTGGAAATTGTGCCCGAAAAAATAAATATCAGTGAGCTTGTAAATTCGCTGCTTGCTTCATTTAGTCCACGAATTATGGGAAAGGAGATTGTGATTGATAATCAGATTGATTCATCGGTAACTGCCTGGGCTGATTCATCGATGATAAAAGCCGTTCTGAAAAACCTGATTTCAAATGCCTTAAAATATTCGTATCGCGGAGGGAAGATTATGCTTTCGGCAAATCGGCTTGAATCTGAAGTTGAGATTATTTTCACCGATTTTGGAGTTGGCATTGAACCGGAAAGACTAAACATGCTTTTTAATGCATCGAAACAGGTCAGGACATTTGGTACCGAAAATGAAACAGGAAGTGGTATCGGGCTGATGTTGTGTAAAGATTTCATTGAAAAAAGCAGGGGTACTATATCGATTGAAAGTACAATAGGGCAGGGCAGCCGGTTTTGTTTCAGATTACCTGTCAGTGAATGAATGAGTTGCTGGTTGATTTCGCCCCATTAAACCAGCCAGGTAAACTTCAACGGCTGATTATTCCGGTAAACCACAGCACCGGTCTCTCCGTTCGGACACCGAAATGATTTTTGGTTCAATCTGAACCGTTCAATAGATTCTGAAGAAGTGCCAGCCACTGAAACAGCAGTTAAATCATTGACCAGACCAATTCCCACTGCTTTTAAAAAAGCTTCTTTTAAAGTCCAGATTTCAGTAAATCGTTCAGGACTTTTACCCTGGAGACAATATTCTGTTTCAGACTCCGAAAAGGCATACTGAACCATGGAAGGCAAATCTTCCGATCCGTTCAGGAGTTCAATATCAATTCCGATCCTTCCACCAAAACTAAAGCCCAGCAGGAAGGCCGATTTTGAATGACTTGAATTGAAACATAAATCAGGATGGACTAGGTAAGGTTTGCCAAACCTGCTTTTTCTGAATTCAATTTCCTTCGGTGTTTTATCCAGGCAGGTTGAAAGGATCAGTCGCAGGTTTGTCCTGCAAGCGATCCAGGTACTCTTTTGTCCTTCACCTCTTAACCGCTCAGCATATTTCAGTTCTTCCGGAGTTAATATTTCATGAACAGCTGATGTCTCTGCCAGCTTATTGGTACCGTAAACGACAAGCACCTGTCGGTTACCGGTCAGTACCGGAATATGGACTGATTTTTCCCAGTTGATCACTTCTTTTTAAGTTTAGCTTCTATTTCATCCAGTCTTTGATCCAGAATTTCAGCGAAATTTTTATCGTTTGGCGGAGCAAAAATACGTGAATGTTCGCTAGGCAAGGTATGAACAACCACACCTTTCTGTGCAAACCTTGACCAGCCGTAATCTTTTCGGTTCGGAACATAGAAGGTCGGTTTCCCGGCCCTGAACAAATCAAGCTGAATTGGCGCCGGCCTGATTTCATAATTATCAAGCGCAGCAGTCATAACCATTTCCACGTTATCCGACAAAAACATCGGTTCTCCGCTTTCCGTTTGAATCCTTTTTTCCTTTGCTTTCAGGATTCCAAGTTTTGTTAAACTGTAAAGGGTAATGAACCGGATACTGTTGTATTTATATTTCAGAAGTTGTTTTTTCCCGGACATGGGTTCTTTCAGCAATAACCAGATAACGTAGAAGGGTTTAATCAGTGATATTTTGATTTGGAAAAATTTATGCCCCCAGGGGGATTGAATGTGTTTAGCCATCGATGAAACCGAATCAATAACTCCGGCAAAACTAACTTCAGAATTCCTGGCAGTTAATTTTTTGGCCATATCGTATGCAATAAAACCTCCCAGTGAAAATCCAAGCAACATATAAGGCCCCTGGGGTTGTAATTTTTTGATTTCAGCAATGTAATCATCAGCCATTTCTTCAATGCTGCTGCTTAGTTCGCTGCTTCCGTCCAACCCTTTGGCCTGGAAGGCATAAATCGGACGATCGGCTTTCAGGTGGCGAGTGAGTGATTGGTATAAAAGAACATTGAGCCCGGCTCCGTGGATGAGGAATAAAGGCGTTTTGGTGCCTCCGGGGCGAATGGGAACCAAACATTGCCAGAAGCTGTTCTGGACTTCCGATGTAAGTAAAGGAGCAAAAGTGCGGATAGTCGAATTCTGAATCAGTGAGGCCAAAGGAATATTGATTCCTTTCAGTTTTCTGATTTCAGACATGAGTTGCACAGCTTTAAGGGAATGTCCGCCCAGATCAAAGAAATCATCGTCAATCCCGATCGATTCAGCTGAAAGCACTTTCTTCCAGAGGCCCAGTAAAAATTCTTCCGTTTCATTGGCAGGCATTGCTTTCTGTTTGCCGGATCGGGTTTGTTTTTCTTTGGCAGTGTTGAGAAGACTTTTTTTATCGACTTTGCCGTTGCCCGTCAGGGGTATTTCATCAACTTTCAGGATGATTTCAGGAATCATATATGCTGGAATTTTTTTCTTAAGTTCTTCTTTAATTACCAGAGCATCGATTCCTGCATTTTTTTCGGTATAAAAGGCATAAAGTGATTTTTCACCTGAAGTATTTTCAGATACAGCAACGACACAGGTTTCCACACCGTTTAATGCACCAATCTGTTGTTCAACTTCGCCCGGTTCAACGCGGAATCCCCTGATTTTGACCTGGGAATCAACGCGTCCCTGGTAATAGATGAGTCCGTCGTGCCCAAATGTTACGAGGTCGCCTGTACAGTAACACCGTTGGATTCCGGAATCAGGCGTTTCGAATTCGATAAATGCCTTCTTCTGTTCAGGTTCCCGGTTCAGGTAACCAAGCGCCAGGCTATCTCCGGCCACCAGCAATTCTCCGGCAATGCCCTCAGGAACCAGGCGCCGGTTGGCGTCGGTCAGGTAGATTTTATATCCGGGCAATGGCTGGCCAATGGGCACTGAAGTATCGGGTTTGTAGCCTGGTTTTATTTCGAAAGCGAGTGCAACCACCGTTGTTTCGGTTGGCCCGTATGTATTAAGGAGCCGGTGTCCGGGATCCCTTTTATTCCAGAGTGCCACATCAGTAACCGAAACTGCTTCCCCGCCAATGATTACCAATCGCAAACCCGCCGGAAGCGGTTCATTGAGGTATACATCCGATTGAATAACCTGCCGCCAGAATGCAGTGGGTAAATCCCAGACTGAAATCTGATGCTGGTGTGAAAATTTCAATAGTTCGTCAGCCATCAACATTTCAGCAGTTCTTAAGTAAATGGCTGCTCCCGTGCAAAATGAGGTAAAAATTTCTTCCATACTGGCATCGAAGGCGAGGCTCGAAAACTGCAATACACGGTCGGAGGGTGTAATCTGGTAGATTCCAAGAGCTCCGGAAATGAAATTTGCCAGGGCTCTGCGTGAAATTTTCACACCTTTCGGTATGCCTGTTGAGCCACTGGTGTAAATGATATATGCCACACCATCCTGATTGTATTTTATTTCAGGCAGGTTTTGCGAATTCAAATTTTCAACCTGCGAAACATTCAAAACCGGAATATTTTCAATCGGATCATGCACATCTTCATCGACCAGAATCATTGAAACACCGGCATCGGTGCAGAGAAATTGTTTCCGTTCCAATGGCATTGTCAGATCGATTGGCAGGAAACTTGCCCCACACCGGAGTATAGCCATAATCGAAACAAAATAATTGTAATTACGGCCAATAAACACGGCAACAGTCTGATCCTGCTCAAGGCCCGTCCAAATCATTTTGGCCGCCAGATTATCAATATCTCCGGCAAAGGTCTTGTACAAATAGGATTTTCCTGAATCGAACAGGACTGTATGGTCCGAAAACTGAACTGAGACCTTTTTGAACTGGTTTATCACATCCTCTATCCTCACCGGCTCACAAATTTCCCGATTGACGGATCTGGTAATTTCAAGCGCTTTTTCAGCAGAAACCAGTTTGATTTGGTTAACAGGTTTTTCAGGTGATTCAACCAGGTTATTCAGGAACATTTCAAAACATTCTGCAATAGTATCAAGTCCGGCGACATTCAATCCACGGGGAATGAAATAGCTGATTGGTTGTTGCAAACATTAAGGATTATGCTTTGAGGATTCAGGTCATTCGTTTCAACAGGGGCCCTGGACACGATAATATCCGGCTGAACCGAAGCATTGTTTCGCAATTCAGGATAACGAATGCGGGTTGAGCGCGTAAATGTCTCTGATTTTCCGATTCTCCGGATTTGTTTCAGTATTGGTTCAAGTTCATGTACTACTGATTCTGACCTGTCAATTTCGGCATGAAATGGTACCCAGGTCTGAAAAAAATCTTCGAACCCTTTATTTTTTCCGGGAAGTTCAGCAGATACAAATCCTAAAGTTCCGGACGATAGATTTGACAAGCGGAGAAAGAACAGCATCAAAGCTGCCGCCAGAATATCTTCTGTCTCTTGTTCCGGGAAAAGGGTTTCGAGACTGACAATGGTATCTTCTGCCAGGTTCGTCTTTATTACTGGAATACCGGCTTTCCCGGAAAGTCCAGGCCAGCTTATGAATTCTGTTTTGGCCAGTTCTTTTCTCCAGAAAGGTTCAAACCTGGCCATACTGCCAAAGTGAATCAGTGCTTTGTCAGCCAGAATTTTATCCGGAATGACCAGTTGACTGCCGATTTTCAGTCGGTTTTCGATCAGGATTCTGTTCCCGTTTTTGTCGTAAATAATTTCGGGCAAAACCAGTCCATCCTGGCAATAAAATCCCCTTTTCCCTTCAAAATCAACTACCTGCCCGGGTTTTCCGGTCTGTTCGAAATTGACTGACGCTTGGGCTACAACCAGGTATTCGTTTTCGAGATAAAGTAACGGAAGGGTAAATTCATTGGCATAATGGCTGCTGAAATTGGTGGCCCTGATTAAAGTATCCACCGACCGGACTGTTTTTTCAGGAGTGATCAGGCCAAAGGATTCCGGACGGGCAGCAAAGGCAAAATAGCTACGGTTTTCCAAATTCTGGGGAACCGGGCTTAGCCTGTTATTAACGATCGAATGAACCAGTTCTTCAAAACTTTTAAGTGCTGCTTCGAAACACCTGGTATTCAGCGATAAGGCTGTATCGTTAGGCTCTACAGAGATTAACTGACTGGCAACAACATCGCCGGCATCAATCTGATCCACCACCTCATGCCACGAAACGCCATGTTCTTTTTCTCCGTTCAATATGGCCCAGTTCGTTGCATACATCCCTGCATACCGGGGCAGTGGTGCATCGTGGTAATTGATGGCCATGATCCGTGCCAGGGAAATGAACGGGCTTTTCAGGATTAAACTGTTATTGATGCTGAAAATATAATCAACCGATTCAAAAACGGTTAAATCATTCAGGTTTTTGTACTTCGGAAAACTTTCAGCTGCATTTTCGTGAAGCAGCCATTCATCGCCGGAAATCAATGAATGAATGACAATATTATTTTCTTTCAATATTCCAATACATCTCAGTGGAAGATTGCCTTCTCCAACAATGATGCAGGTTATTTTATCCCGATTTTCCATTTTATTTCTTCTTTAATTTTTGAAACAGAATTAGCTGAAATTCTGCATTAATCTTATACCGGATATTTGACCGGAGACGATTTGCTTTTTTCACATACGGAATTGTATAACAATGTGATACAAAATTAAAGTTTTATAAATTTGCCGGATCCGGAATACTTCCCCGCACTCAGTACATAAAAATAGATACCGGATCTTATTGCGGAAACCGAAGCCTGAAGAAGATGATTCCCTGCATTTAGTTCAGGCTTTCTATAGCGCCCAATGTTAATTCCGTTCAGATCATAAATATTCAGAACCAGTTCATCCGGATAATCTTCCGGAAAGTATATTCTCAGAATATCTTTTACCGGATTTTCAGCCAAAAAAGTTTCATACTGACGATCACGAAGATGAATGCTTTCTGCTCCGGTAATGTCATATTCAAAAGCTCCGATATCAGATGCTGGTCCGTATGGACGGGCAAAACCTGAATAATCGAAAGTTACTTTGCTATCCGGATCAGCAGCATTAATGAGCGGTGAACCTGAAACTAATTTGAGATCACCGGCTGATTGGATGTTTGTTGTGGAAAATCCTGCAGCAGAGCTGTTTCGGGCCAGGTAGTTATTCCGAAGAATTACATCTGCAGACACATTTTGAAACATGATGTAGGAATCTGATCCTTTAAAGCTTGTATTTCCGTTTTCGTAAAAATCGAAGTTCCCCGGATTAATGATGACATTGGATGCAATACTGTTATTTTTACTCCTGACGCTTGAAAACCGGATGCCTTCTGATTTTGGATTGATAATATCGTTGTGTTCAATGTAAAAGGCCGAGTCGTTTTGAACGGAGACATCGGTAACATAAATACCGTGTTTCATCTTACTCATGTCGGTCGGTTTAAAACTTCGCCCGGCATCCAGAATGATGTTGTTGAAAATCCGGTATCCACCCAGTCCATGGCTTTCGATGCCGTCTCCTTTGCCCTGGCTGATGAAATTGTTGTAACAATCGCATTTGGAGCCTCCGCCGATGATGATGCCCGACATTTGTGATTCCGTTTCCAATTGGCTGTCGTAGAGAACCGTGTTGTTGTAAATCCGGCAGTTTCCGGATGCCGAACCGACCTGAATCCCATCCCATCCGGAATATTTAATGATGTTGTTGTAGATTTTCACTCCATCGAGCAGGCTGGGCAGCAATAACAGTTCATTGCCATCGCACAGGACTTTCTGTCCGTAATATTTGCTGCTTCCGACATATAAACCTTCGTCGCCGACATTGGCGATATAATTATCGTGAATACTGGTATTGAATTGTGTGAACGAATTTCTTACCGAAGTCAGCGAACAATCAGGATCTGTTTTGGCATAGATGCCTCCGATCATACAGTTTTCAACCGAAACATGGTCAATTTCGAAATCAGAACTTAATTCGCCGATGCCCATTCCCCCGCCATTGGAAACCCTTTTAATTTTAAATCCATAGGTGCTGTCGGGTGTGCCTCCTGTTCCGGTAAACCTGAAGTACCGGCAATTCTGAATGGAAATGCCAAAATAATGATCGGTGTCAATGATTACTTCTCCACCGGTATTCATCATCACAATCGGTTTCCCGGCCTGTCCCTTAAAATTTTTGATTAACAGATATTTCCGGTTTCCCGCTTCAAACAACAACGTATCACCAGGTCCGACAGCCTGATAGGCTTCATCATTGGCGTCAAGGTAAATTATTTCCGGCTTGATCCGGAAACTTTTCTGGGAAAATGCCAGCTGTGTACCAGTCAATACGATTAAAGTGAAGATCAGATTCAGGATTTTAACCATTTTTTACATGAATATATTTTATTTTCCACGTTTTGCGCGTTCCCAGTTAACCGATTGTGATCCTTTCATATATCGTTTAAATCCCAGGAAAACCGACAAATTCATAATGAAAAAGTAATACGGAACAAACAGGATTTTAATGCGTACCGACTTGTTTTCAAGGTACCAGCCAAGCAAGGCACTAAAGTAGAAAAATAACTGAAGCCAGCATAAAATGCTGTAAAATCCGAATTCGAAAATCCCTTCTTCAAGGGCTAATACTAATCCGGCGGGGATCAGGAACAAAAGCGATAGTGGTGCAAGTGTCCAGCGCAATACACGGTGTGAAATATACTGAAACGATAAAGTTCCGTATTTGAAAATGTTAAGCAGACTTCTCAGGCGGATAACTGATTGAATACCACCGGCCGAGATCCTGACTTTACGTTTCAGCTCTTCTTTTACGTTGGCCGAAGCTGTTTCAATGGCATAAGCTTCCGGATCATACTGAATCGTATATCCCTGCTGAGCCACCCGAAGCGAAATTATAAAATCATCGAGCAGGGTATCTTTTTCAACTTCCTGAAATAACGCGGTACGGATAGCAAATAATTCGCCGGCAGCGCCAACGACCGAATAAAGTTCAGCATCCCATTTTTTTAATTTTGATTCGTATTTCCAGTAGAGTCCTTCGCCGGCGCCTGCTGCCGCATCTTTATCTTTTCCGAAAATGCGTTTTTCGCCCGAAACACAGCCTACCTTCTGATCGCTGAATAAGTTGACAATCCGCCGGATCGATTCCTTTCCCAACATCGTATTGGCATCACAAAAAACAACAACAGGCGTGGTTACCAGTTTCATTCCCCTGTTCATCGCACCGATTTTACCGTTTCGACCCGGAAGGTGATATACTTTAATGTCACCATATTGTCTCAACAGTTCCGGAGTGCCATCGTCAGATCCGTCAGTAACCCAAACCTGGTGGAGTTTTCCGGAAGGATAATCCAGTTCACGCGAATTTTTAACCTTAGCTTCTACAAAATCTTTTTCGTTGTATGCCGCAATAAATAAAGTCACATCTGGCTCATAATCCGGATAGGGAACCTGTTTCTTTGTTAATCCCAGGATTCGCCTGATTTTCACCATCAGATACAGCACAATTCCGTAACCTGCATAGGCGTAGAAAACGATAAACAGTAAGGTCCAGAATAAAATTTTAATTGCCGTCATACGATAACCTATTAGAAGTTTCTGATTTTTTAATTGGTTACTCTTTCCCATGTTTCTGTCAGACGATTATACTGCCTGATGATACGTGCAGGATTTCCGGCGACAACAGAATAGGACGGAATGTCTTTGGTCACAATTGAACCGGCTGCAACGACCGAATGTTTTCCGATACTCACTCCTGCCACGACCACCGAGTTGGCTCCGATCCAGACTTCATCTTCAATCGTAATTTTCTTTTTCGTAAGAGCTTGCAGGTGGGGTACTGTATGAATGTCTTCATAACCGTGATTGAGTCCGGAAAGAACGATGTTTTGGGCAAACATGACATCGTTGCCAATGGTTACCGGACCGATTATCACGTTGCTTAAACCAATCCGTGTGCGGTCACCGATCAGTACATCGCCAACTCCGTTATTAATGGTGCTGAAATCTTCGATCGTGGAGTCATTCCCCAGTTCAAAATTGTTAAACGGCATCACATCCATCCGGGTGTACCTGCAAATGCGTGAATTCTTACCTTTTTTATGCTTCAACGGATTCATAAATAATTTCACCCAAAGCCTTGGCCTGGATTGATTTTTAGGCATCATGGCCCATAGAACCAGTTTTTTGAGTTTCGGATTGGCTTTTATTTTTTCAACAATGCTCATGGGGTAGAATTTAAAGTGTTGAAGATTTTACTTTTTCAATCGCGCTGGCAATTTCAATTACATTGTTTGTCCAGGTATGTTTCCGGGCAAATTCTTTCCGTTTCAGATGTACCTGTTCGTTGTCTTCCTGAAGTGCTTTTTCAATGGCAGCGACATATTCTGCCTTGTTTTCGGCCAGGTAAGTGTATTCAGCAAAAACACTCATGGCTTCAGTTTTGGTTGCTACGGTTGGTTTTCCCATGGCCAGGTATTCATCGATTTTGCGGGGATAATTGCCAATGGTTACCGGACTCAAAACCTGCGGATTAATCGCCACATCAAACTGATGGAGATAGGAGGGAAGTTCATTCCCGTTCTTATTGCCTAAAAAATGTACATTTTCCAGCTCATGAAGTTTGCTCGCTTTAAACCGATCGTCTTCCGGCCCAACAAGGACGATGCTCCAGTCCGGTCTTTTCCCGGCAATATATTCCAGAACCTGTATATCGAGCCTCAGCGATAACAATGCGCCGATATAACCGATGACTGGTTTTTGAATATCCTGAATATCAGCAGGTACTGAAGTAATCCGGCTACTGTCGAATAAACTCACATCACAGCCTTGTCCCACATAAAATGAATTGGGGTTAAATTCCCGGGCCAGCGCTGCCAGATAGGTTGAATTGGCTACGACCAGGTCTGCCTTTTTCATGTGAAGGGCTTCGAGTCGCACGCCTTGTTTTTTCCAGTAATCAACGGCAATCAGGTTATCCCGGGTATAATAAATATAGGTTTCCGGTTTCAGGATTTCCTTCAGGTAAAAACTCCTGAACATGTCACTGTCATTGAATATGATCACGTTTTTAAATCCAAGTTCCCGTATGGCCCACGAAATTTGTTTTGCAAACCTTTTGTTGTTTATTTTATTCAGCCAGTCGAACAGCATGGGTGAACCAATCCGGTTGATCGATTCAATCAGGCTTGCCGGATAGAGGTTCCAAAGGTTTCGGGAGATTTCATCTAATTGCGGCTCTCCGCTTTTAACGATCCTGATCCGTTTTTGAATTTTCTCCATTTTACGGTGACGATACCTCGAAATACGGTCAAGAGGAGCATTTACATACAGAACACGGTTGTTTTTCGCCAGTTCTTCAGCAATGTTTTTACAGTTACTGCCAATTTCAATATCCCAGGCCTGAATTCCGACTACAACAATATCCCGGTTTGTAAGCATGATAAAGATTTTAGAGATTATTGACCTTTTTCCCGGGACCGATTTCCTGATAAATTTTCAGGCAATTTTCAGCCATCGCTTTCCATGAAAATTGTGCAGCACGTTCGAATCCAAGTTTTATTTTGATCTTCCGGAGTGTTGCATCTGAAGTGAGCTGAATCATTGCATTTGTGATTTCTTCAGGATTAAAAGGATTGATAACAAGTGCAGCTTCGCCTGCAATTTCAGGCATGGAAGAGGTATTCGATGTGATAACCGGAACACCGCAGCCCATGGCCTCCAGGATGGGTATCCCAAAACTTTCGCGCAGGGAAGGATAAAGAAAAATTTCGCATTGACTATAAATGGCCGGAAGATCAGTATTAATGACATACCCGGTTAAATGAATTCTCCGGATTAATTCCGGATCCCCGATGTCAAGGAGCAATTTCTCAAGTTCTTTTAAATCGTAATCGAGCATTAAAAGCTGGATATCACTTTGGGTTTGTTTTACAAAATCGGAATAGGCTTTTAAAGTCCCTTTGGTGTTTTTTTTCGGGTCGGTATTTCCCAGGAAGAAGAAAAAGCGGTCGGGCAGCCGGTATTTTTCTTTTACGCGCGAAAGCCCGGCCTGATTGGTTACCGGTTTAAAATGTTCGCCGACACCATTGTAAACAGCGGTTAACCGGTCATCGCCTTTCAGATTAAAAAACTCAGCAATCCGGTTTTTTTCAAAATGGGAAACCGTGATTATTTTACGACATTCCCGCACAATCCTCGGAATGATAAGTTTCCGGTAAACATTCCCGAATTTCTGATAGGGCGTTCCACTTCCTTTCAGGATTTTCAGGTAACCTTGCTCCATGTATATAATATCATGCAAGGTATCAACTACCGGAATGGAGGTGAAAATTGGCGCCGTATTCGATGTGCAGTGTAAAATGTCACAGCCTTCACGGGCTGCAGCTTTAGGTAAGGCAATTTGCTCCCAGAGGGGATAAAAACCGCCATCCAGTTTGACAATTTTAAAATTTGCTGTCTCCTGAATAATCTGATCATCTTCATCGGGTTTCACGAAAATTACATATTCGTTTTCGTGGTCGATCAACTGCAGGTTACGGATAAGCTCCAAAGCAACCATATCCATTCCGTGTTTTTTCTTCCTGAAAATCCGTTGTCCTTCAATAGCTATTCTCATTTTCCAAACGTTTGAAAATTTATCCTTTTTATCATTTCCCGGTTATGGCTTAATCTGATCATCACCGTGAACCGTATGTATGAATTTTTTATTGGCGCCTTTTAATTTGAACAGGGAGCCGAACATGAGTATAAACGCTTTTGGCAAACTTAAAACTGCCTGAAGTGTATGAAGGTTGTAAAACTTTTTGGGCGTTGCCAGCGCCAGCGTTAAGCCAGTTACGATGAATAGTCCGGTCCATTGCTGCCAGTTGGTGGCCATATTTGTTTCAATAAATGGAATTGAAAGTAAATTCGACGTGATTGAAACAGCGCTGAAAAGAAATAATATTCCTAAAAGTAAAACCCTGGGAAGAAAAGCCAGTTGAATAACCTTGTCGAAAAAATCAATGTTTCCTTTGGTTATCAGATGTTTAATTCCGCTTCCCAGGTAATTTGAAAAATAGATAAACTGGGCAGAAAGCCATCTTTTTCGTTGTTTCTGAAAATTATCCGGTTTTTGGGTTTTTTCATCGTAGACCAATGCATCTTCCAGGTAGCCAATCGTTTGTTTATCACGCAGGAGTTTTAATTCCAGCTCTTTGTCAAATCCGCCAATAGCCTGTATGCCAGCCATGGCGTGTTTGAAAGGCAAATATTCAAAGGCCATCCCTGATCCGATGAGTGCCGATGAAAGACCTAAAACCCGGTGACCTTTTCTGAAAATATGATTGTTTATTTCTTCGCTGATGGCATCTAATACGGCAAACGATGTATTCGTGTTTTTTGCAACCCGGTGTCCCTGTATCACTCTGAATCCCAGATTAAATCCCTGGTTTAACCGGGTCAGAAAATCATTGGCCATCAGGTTGTCAGCGTCGAGGATCAATGCAATATCATAATCTTCAGGAATTATGGACATGGTCTTATTTAAAGCTTTGGATTTAGTACTGTTTTCGAAGGCCACTTCAACGACTCTGACAGGCATTTCCCTGAGCTTCTGTAAGGTTTCAGGATTAAATGAATCAGCAATCACAATGACCTCGTACAGATCGTTGGGATAATCCTGTTCCAGGGAAACCCGGGCAGTTTGCAGAATGACATTATCTTCTTTGTACCCCGGAATCAGCACGGCTATTTTACGAAGTTTGGTTTCCTTTACCGATCGTTTCCTGATTGGAAATAATCCGGCCAATGCATAAATCAGATTATACAGAACCGTAATGCCCAGGTAACCGGCCACCAGGTATTCCAGAAAATGGATAATCAGTTGAAGTATGTTCATCGTTCTGAAAGATTTAATCCCGGGTTTTTATGAATGTCAGTATTCCGAAGGTTTCTGAAATGCCAGGCGAGACCGTTCCAATAGGATTGAAAGTGTTTTTTTTCGCCACGGATCAGGTAAAGGAACAAGTTCCTGGTTCCTGCAATCCCGATCTGATAGGCCAGACTAATCCATTTCTGAATACCCTTCATATTTCTCCGGGTAAATAAAATCCGGTTTCGGGCCATATAGTATGTTTTCATCGGACTTTTTTTTCCTGTTGAAATGGATTCCTTGTGGAAAATCAGGGAATTCCCTATGTAATAATTGGTGAATCCGGCCTGCCTGATTTTCCAGCCCCAATCGAGTTCTTCATAGTACAGAAAGTAGATGTCGGGCATCATCCCGACTTGTTCAATCACTTTTCGGGAAACCATCATAGCAGCTCCGTGTCCGAAAGCTGTTGCACGGTTGTCGTTAAACTGGTTGTTATCGGTTTCCCTGTAGCCAATGCTTCGATTACGGATGGTATATGGATTAAGGTCGGTGTAACCAGCAAACTGAATCATTTCAGGAGTGTGATGATACCTGATTTTGGGACTGATCATTCCGGCTTCCGGATGCAATTGACAAAAGTCAACCAAAGGTTCCAGAAATCCGGAAGGAACTTCGGTGTCGTTATTGATAAAAAGAAGGTAATCACCAGTCGATTTTTCGATACCCAGATTGTTCCCTCCTGCAAAACCGAGGTTTTCGCTGCTTTTGATTAAAATGATTTCCGGATACTTCAGTTTAATGGAATCCGGATTATCACCGGGTGAGGCATTGTCGACCACAATAATCTCGATATTGGGGTAAGTTATTTTTCGTAAAGATTCAAGCAAGTCGAAGGTTACCGACGATTGATTGTAGTTTACTGTTATGATCGAAACAGTTGGCCGGTCTGCTGTGGTAATATTCTTCTCCATCAAGTCCTGTTTGTAAATTAAAGATACTTCAACTGATCATTGATCAGAATCCTTCGCTCTAAATTTAACCTAAAAGTTTTGAATTGTGATCGGATTGTTCCTCCAATTCTTTATCGAATTTTTTTGACATAAATAAAAATGCCATACTCATATAGATAATGATTCCTGTTGGCATTTGCCCCAGCACGCCATTCCCATACGAAGCAGCCATAATCCCGAAATAGCCGCAGACCAGGGCAAACATCCGGTATTTCAGCCAGTCGTTACGGATTTTGAACATCAGCGTATAAGAACTTTTAATGAGCACATAAAAAAGAATAAAAAGATGCAGGAGCAAACCTACGATGCCATTCTCGGCCCAAATGGCTACATACCAGCTATCGGTCGCGGTGTTCGCCAAAAATGTATTGGGCGAAAATCTTTTTCCCCAGTTCCCTGCAGATCCAAGTCCTCCGCCAAAAGGACGTGTAGCCAGGTAGGTCTTCAATTTCAGCTGGTTTTCGAACCTTACCTGTAGTGAAGGATCATTCGGATCAAAAGCCGATCGCATACGTCTGACCTGATAGTTTCCCTGGGCAATGGTCGTGTACTTGAAAAATACAAAGACCGAAATCCCAAGCAATGCTCCAAGGATCATAATCTTGATATTTTTTTTCAAAATAAAATAGAGCGCGAAACCCATGATCGGAACTGCGATAGCTCCGCGTGTACCCGAAAGCATCATGCCATAAATCCCTGCCAGAGCTACGACTAGATAGAATAGTTTAAGTTTGGCATTTTTTACATGAAGCGCCAGAATTCCAAAAACAACTCCGGCCTGCCCCTGGGAAGCCCCAAATTGTCCGGCATCGGTATAAAAAGAGAAAACACGAAGTTTGCCAAATAACATATGCGTAACAGCGCCGCCTTCATTTAACCATTGCTGTTCAAAAGGATCCACTCCGATATAAAGCTGCATCACGCCTTTCAACGTCCCCAATAAGGAGAAAATACCCCAAAGAATTAGTATCAGGTTTAAATCTTTCTCCCTGTTCAGAATAATAAAGGTCAGCGGAATCGTGAGCAGCATATAAAGTGAAAGACCACGCATGGCATAAAACCAGGCCGCACGGGAAACGGTTTCGGGATTAACCAGCTGAAACAGGGAATAACCAAACCATATCAGGGCCAGAAGCGTGAGATCAGACTTTGCCAGCGACCAGTCAACCGGTTGATTAAAGCTTCTGAAGAAAAGGGATAAATAAGTGAGAATCAGCAAAACGTCAACGCTCAGACCCAGTGGTCCCGGGACATACCGGTTAATGCCAAGCATGAAAAAATTTGCAAAAAATACGATGATAATTCCAAAATAAGGTGCATTAAAAATCCGGTTCAGAACAATCAGAACAAAAGGAATGATCAGGATCAAAAGGGAAACGATCAATCCTCCTTTGGCCATCAGGTTTGCTGAAATCAGCGAAACAATCAGAATTACCGCGATAAAAAACGGACTCCTGATTCTGTCGGAACCAAATAAAGGATTAAACTTATCCATTTTTCTTTTTTACTAGGTTGTGGTAGGCATTACGATAGAATTTCCATCCATGTTTGAAGATCTCCGGAAGTTCAATCTTAATTTCCTGGTTCAGAAAATAGTATCCGGAATACATGCCAATCAGTGTGAAAACTACCGTGGCCAGAGCAACAAAGAAAATGGATTTGAATATAAAAACTGCGATTAAATCGCCAATCACATTGGCTGTAAGCATCAGAAAGACCTTGTACAGGTTGCTTTTTGGTTTATTAATGCTATCCAGGGCAACTCCTGTAAGCCTGTCGATAGGCAGAAGCAGGCCATAAATGCAAAAGATGCGGAAAACATTACCGATCAGGTCGGAAGAATCTTTGTATTCACTTCCACCCAAAATCCAGATGAACTGAGCTGCAAACAAAAATGCCACGGTCAGGAATGGGATAAAAATAAGGGTGATAGCTCCTGAATAGGTGTAAAATGTTTCCTTGAATTCTTTCATGTCATTTAACATGCTGGCTTTCGATAATTTCGGAAATGCTGTCGCTACAAAACTGCGGAGCGGAATTTCAAAAAACTCGGTAAACTTCATGGGGATGGCATAGAGGGCAATTCCGGTCGAACCCAGAAACGGACTTAATCCGATGATGAAAGTATCGGCACTTTTCAGCAAGCTGCTGCCTAAACTGGTGCCCATCGAGTATTTACCGAAATGAAATATTTTCAGGCTTGTTTCACGGGTTGTTTTAAAAATATCTGTCATTCCATCCCATTTCCGATACATGCAAATAGCTGAAGATAAAATGTTTGAACCAATTTGAGCGATAATAATTTCTTCAATTCCAAAATGGAAGGAATAATAATTCAGGAGTAGAAATATCAGGAAACTGCCAACATTGATGGTCATAACCGACAATATTTTCTGAAATTTCTGTTCAGCCTGAAGAAATGAAACGGCATTGTTCCATGGAAGACTAACCAATGCCATGAATGGATACCATTTGAAAAAATAAGCGAATCCTTTATTGGGAATAGAATCGAAAAAGAACAGGAATACCGGCGTTAATACCACGAAACAGGCAACTACCATAATGAGCCCGATAAAAAAACTTGAACCTAGAAATCGCCTTTTTTCTGCTTCATTGGATCCGGAAATAAATCGGGTGATTGCTGTTCGGGTCAGGCCAAACCGAAATAAATCAATGGTTGTTCCGATGGCAGTGTAAAGCACAAAATCGCCAAAGTCTGATTTGGTTAAGCTCCTGGTTAAAAGGATAAAACTAAGCAGGCCGAAAACTGAAAAACTCATGTTTCCGATCAATGACAGAAAATTGTTTTCCTTAACCAGCTTTTTTATCAGGTGGACCATTATTTGACTTTTGAATAGGAACGAAACTGAAACCGGATAAGTTTTTTGATAAAAATTCTGATCGCTGATCTTTTCCTTGGAATTTCACCCACATAGGATTCCATGACTGATAAATCAACACCATTTAAAACGACTTGAGGAGTGGTTTTAATCAATGATTTCTGAATCAGGGCAAGTAAATTCTGGTCAGCTGATGACCATTCCCTGTTGGCCCTGCATACCAGGTAAGCCTGATCAACCATTTTTAACAGGTTGGCAGGGAAACTAACCGACATGATATCGGGAATTTCAATCAGTACAAAATCGAAATTCATGATTTCCCCGGATGATATGCCTGAATCTTTCTGATAGTCAGTTATTTCTGTAAATTTCCCATCAGGCCGGATGTTCTTCAGGATATGAGTCTGGTCAGTTGAATTAATTACTGATGAATAATTCAGATAGAGCGCCTGCCTGCCATAACAGAACAGCTTTTCCGCCAGGGCGTTTCCGAGCATGGTTTTACCTTCTTCTGCCTGCGTACTGAAAAACAAAATATGGGCAGGTCCTTCGGAAACGGGATGGTCTGCAGCTTTTTGCTTTACGACCTGGGCCAGCCAATCGACAGCTCTTTTCTCAATGAAGGCCTGATCAACTGATCCTTTGGTCAAACCACGGACAGGATATGACATGGCCACCTTTAAACCGGTTAATTTTTCAATCCTGCCTGGTGTTTTGATGCTGGAATCAAAGTATTCCATCAGAATGATGATAAAAGCAACCAGCGAAAAACCGAACATTCCGGCTATCAGAACCAGTATTTTTCGTTTCGACGGCTCAGGAATGATTGGAAAATATGGTGGATCGATAGGTTTGATGTTCGACGATAGTTGCAGATCCTGTTGTTTGAGTTTGGCAAGCGAAAGGTCATGCAGAAGTGAAAGATATTCCTGTTCAGCAACATTGATCTCACGTTCGATGCGTTTCAGCATGGCTCCCAGCGGAGCAAATGTATCGTATACCTTTTCAAAATCATTGATGCGTTTTTCTATCACCACGATTCGGGCTTTCGATTCTTCGTATGCGACCGTGTTACTGAGCCAGTCAGCCAGAATCTGATCAGAGGTTAGTCCGCCTTTTTCATTCTTGTAGAGGAAAACGTTTTGTACCGAAGCGTTTAAATCTTCGGTTAATTTCGTTGCCTGCGCCCGAAGTGTTTGAATTTCTGAGGTTTTCGAACCCAACGAGTCAGAGTATATTTCCAGAAATGCGATTTTCGAGGTAACTTTCGATAAATCATTACGTTTAGCTGTGATCTCTTCGTTTTTCAGAATAATTTTCTGGGTATTTGTTAATTTCTCCTCCAAACTCTGAATGATTGATTCAGCGCCTTTTAATGCCATCAATTCGTTTTGTTGCTGCAATTCAAGATCAGCTTTTTGACCTGAAATTGATTTGGTTTGTTCGAAATAGTTGATTATTCTATATTTCTGATTAAACCGCAGTAACCTATCCTCGGCATCTTTGAGCCGGATGTTCGAATTATTTAGCTGACTTTCAAAATAGGAAACTACCGCATCAGTCTGATTGGCTTTTATGCCTGAATAATTTTTAAGGATTACAGACGAAAGTATTTCGAGGGTAGCCCGGCAAATCCCGGGGTCTGTTGATTCATACGATATTTCAATCATGTCGCTTGAAGCAATCCGGTTGGCCCGGATACCGGAAATAGCATCAACACTGAAATACGGATGATCCAGGTTTACCAATTCATAAACAAAGTTAATGGCATCCTTATTCATCAACTCTTTTAGCCTGGTTATAGAATTTTCAAGTGATGATTTGTCGATCAGGACTTTAACTTCAGCAGGTACAATGGATTGCATTTCCTGATAGGATTGGTCTGAAATGATATACTGATCAGCTTTATCCAACATCATGCAACGGGCAAACAAGGTGAGCGATACTTCTTCGAGCGTACTGCGGCTGTTGATGATGTTGATCAGGTTGTCGAAAGCGTTGTTTACCGCAAAATAATCAATATTCGAATTGTTTTGAGATTCGATGGAGTATCCTGACGCAATACCGGTATAGATTGTCGTGTTTGATGCATATTTTTTTTGTTGGTTCTTGGTCAGTACGAAAACCAGTACTGCCAGGAAGATAGGGACAATCAGCAACAGGATTATATTTCGCAGTAAAAGCCGGATAAATTGGGTTAGGTTCAACTGACTGGTATTTAAGGGTTAAATTTTACTCTTGTTATTTCCTGCAAAAGTTGAAATGAAGTGTTAAATGCCGTTTTTGCCGTTTCAAATTCGATTTCAGAACTGGATTGCATTTCCCTGATTCTGGCCAACTCACCAACATCAACCTTATTGTTCAAGAATTCCTTCTCATTCATCAGGAGTTGCAGGTTTTGTGTTTGGAGGTTGTTGTTGCTGATTAATAAGATTTTATGCTTTAACATCAAATCATTGTATTGAATAATGACGAGTTTTCGCAACTCCTCGGCCAATTTTTCTTTTTCCAGCCTGGTTTGTTCCAGGGATTCCTCACTGATTTTAATTTCGTGTTTCCGGCTGAGTATTTCAGAAATGGGAAGTTTGACTGACAATCCGGTTGAATAACGTGTTTGTTTGTTTGTGCTTAATACACTGTTTGCCAGCGGATCGTTTGCGTCCGGACTAAGAAGTATATTCCCAAACATACCGTATTGAAAGGATGATTCGATGTTGATATTTTTAACCCAATCGTTTTTTGTAATTTTTAACCGCAACAGATTAATGTCGATGTTGGCCTGCTGGGATTTTAATATGGGCGAATTTATGCAGGTGGAGTCGATTAAGGCCTCAAGGGTAGGGATCTTATTCCTGAATTCTTCCTGAGATACATTGATGGCTGAAATCTCCTGAGTTTGGGCGAATGATAAAACGTTTATTCCTAAAAATAGTAAAACAAACCCGGCTTTTTTTAAACGATTAAATTGCATTTTTTCTTTTTACAGATATCAACTATACATTCTCCTTCTGAAATACGGCCGGAATAGTACGCAAAATAATCCAAATGTCTTTCCAGAATGAAAATTTACTTTTCGAAATTTCTGAATATTTGTTGTCTAAGCTTTTGCGTTCTTCGGGCGACATTTTACTCGATTTTCCCCTGGCTTCAACCTGCCAAAGCCCTGTTATTCCTGCTGGCCCGTGAAACCGGTCGGTCCAGTCATCGGTCGTTAGCAACTCGGCTTCATACATGGGCAGAGGCCTGTTCCCAACGATCGACATATCACCCCTGACAACATTGATCAGTTGCGGCAGTTCATCAATACTCAACTTCCGGACGAGGCGGCCGACCCTGGTAATTCGCGGATCATTTTCAAACTTCACAAAAGCGGTTTCCTGCTTCTCCTTTTTGGATTGCAAATGGTCCGATTCATTCACCAGACTGTCATCACCGACCAGGGTTGAACTTTCAGCACTTGATTGATGAAATAGGGAATGATTATGAGTTTCAGTTTTTGCTGCAAGAGCTGAAGCTTCTTTAATGTATTGATTCAGGTGCGCAAATTCTTTCAGCCGTTTATCTGCATTGGTATACATCGAACGTAATTTGAGGAAGTTGAAAACCCGGTAGCCGGATCCCACTCTTTTCGAAATATAATACACTTTGCCTTTTGATTCAAGCCGGATGGCAATTATAGCCAGCAACAGGATCGGTGAGATAATAAGTAACCCTAACGATGCAAAAACAATATCAAAAGTGCGTTTAAAAAAAGGTGTTTTATAGGGAATAAATACTGGTGTCCGTGAAATCGTTGCCATGTTGGTTAACGGCTTAATTTTTTTCAGAATAAGAATTCTGCTGATTAGCGTTTCAGCTTTGACCGGTTTGAGATAAACATCATCAATTTTTAATAGAAATGCTTTGGATACTGTATCCGGACTTTGTTCATCTTCAAGAATAATAAATGGAATTTTTTTTTCGGGATCAAATTGTTCAATCCAAAAATTATAAAATCCAAATCCATTATTTCCCGGAAGCTTCCGTTCACATAGAATGGCATCGGGCAGCCCCTTAACTGATATCCACTGACTTGCCGAAAATGGATTATCTGCAGTATTGATCTCCACATCATAATTTTCGAACAGAACAGGAGAAATAAACTCCGGATCGGCTCCGATGTGCAGAATTTTCAACTTTTCCGGATTACTTGTTCCCATTGGACAAAAGTTTAACGAAGTAAAATTTTTTCGATGCGGATTAAAAGTTCTTCAGGATTAAATGGTTTTACAATATAGTCTTCAGCGCCAAGTTTTAAACATTGAACCTTGTCAGCGCTGCTATCTTTACTGCTTAATACAATTACAGGAATATTTTTAAAGAACCCGCTTTCCTTTAACCGTTTGATTAATTCAACACCATCCATATTCGGCATCTGTAAATCAGTAATAATCATATCCGGGATATTTCCTTGTTGAAGCCAGATAAGTGCTTCCATCCCATCTTCTTTAGTCTCAACACTATATTGATTGTTTAAAAACTGAACAAGGAGGTTGCTGATTGATGTTTTGTCATCGACTACAAGTATTTTTTTCATAAAGTCAAACCTAATTTCGTTTTACCGTAGAGTTGACCAAATTTATATAAAAAAAAGGCATTAATCCTTGTTCGATCAAGGATTATGGGAATTCATCTGAAAAAAGATTTTTTGGGTATGTGATTGGGACCTCTGTAAAAAAGGAAAAAGGACAGATTCTCCAATCTATCCTTTTCCTAACCTAACTAACCTAACTAAACCAATAAACTAATCAAACCTAACTTATGAAATGTGATAACGATGCAAAGATATGTTGTAGAACACGAATTTGCGTTAACTGAATCTTAAATTTCATGCTTTGCAACATTAAGTTTCGGGCCGACAATATTCTTTGTATGAGGTATCATAAACACCACGATTAGATTCACTGTAATTCGATATGGAAATGGTGCAATAAAAGAAGGTATCAATTAGCGGTATTCAGAAAAATTATTTTCTATATTTATGAAGGTAAAATTAAAGATTATTATGGATAGTTGAAAAAATCAAATCAGACCAGGAATGAAAACGGAGCAATCGATTTTTAACAAAGGAAAAGGCTGGACGAAAAAGTTGGGGGAAGGTTTGGGTGAAACTGCCCAGCTGGTATTCTTATTTGGCGAGACTGATCTACTGAAAGATAAAAATCATTTTGATTCAGTCCGAATTGCCTATCCCAATGCAGAAATTGTGGGGTGTTCAACATCAGGTGAAATCTGCGAAGCGGAAATTTTTAATACCAGTATTGTTTGTACTGCCGTTTATTTCGGGAAAACGAAGATCAAGGTTGTCAAAGAAAAAATCCAATCGATGGATGAAAGTTTCCTGATCGGGAAAAAGCTGGCTGATCAGTTTGAAAAAGAAAAACTTGTTCATATTTTAATTTTATCGGAGGGTTTGAATATCAACGGCAGCGAACTTACCAAGGGTTTAAATCTCCGGTTGAACGATTCTGTTCCTGTAACGGGAGGTTTGGCTGGTGATCAGTCCATGTTCAATGAGACCGTAATTGTACACAATCAGCCTGGTGAAGCCAATCTCATTGTCGGGATAGGTTTTTATGGCGATCATCTGAAAACCGGATTCGGCTCGATGGGCGGATGGGATTCATTCGGGCTTGACCGTCTGGTTACCAGGTCCAAAGCCAATATCTTATATGAACTCGACGGACTGCCTGCCCTTGAGCTTTACAAGAAGTATCTTGGCGAACATGCAGTGAATCTTCCTTCGTCTGCCTTACTGTTTCCGTTAAACCTGAAAATCAGTAATTCGGATGTATCGCTGGTTCGTACTGTATTGTCGGTAAACGAGCAGGATGGAAGTATGACTTTTGCCGGAGATATTCCTGAAGGAGAATATGTCAGGCTGATGAAAGCGAGTTTCGATAAACTGATTGATGGCGCATACGGTGCTTCAGAAATGTCAGGTATTAGCCTGAAAGATTCTGATCCTGATCTGGCTATTTTAATAAGTTGTGTTGGCCGCAAACTGGTGTTAAAACAAAGGGTTGAAGAGGAGTTGGAAAGCGTCAGAGAGGTTATCGGGAAACAGACTGCCATGACAGGTTTTTATTCATACGGCGAAATCTGTCCTATCAGTCCGTTCGAAAGACACTGTGAACTTCATAATCAAACCATGACAATTACTGTATTTAAGGAGATTTAAATCACATTATTATGGATGATAATTTAAACAGACTTCTTCTCCGTCAGCTAAAAAAGCATTTTGGTCCTTTCGAAAATGTTCCGGAAAATATGCTTGGATTGCTGGCTGATATCAGTGATACCTACAACAGCCGGGAGGATGAGTCCAGATTATTTCAGAATGCATTGGACATCAGTTCTCAGGAGTTGAGGGAAGCTTTCCTGAAGCTTAAGCAGGATTCTGAACATCAGAAAGAAATTATCAATAAAATAAAAGAAGCTATTTATGCCTTAAATCCTTTGGGTCAGACAGTTCATCACGAGTTGGGAAAAAATGATACGTCTTATCTGTTTGATTCTTTAATCGGAATGATTGAAGAACGTAAGCAGATGGAACAGTCGTTAAAGGAAAGTGAGTTTTATCTTCGTGAAATATTGGATTCTCAGGAAGTTGGTGTTATTATTGTCGATTCTGAGACTCATCAAATTTCCTTTGTAAATAAAAAAGGCGCAAGTTTGTATGGAGGCACAAAAGATGAAATTGCGGGAAGAATTTTTTACGAAACTGTATCTGCTGATTTATTGAATGAGTATAAATACAAAGGCTCCATTTCTCCGGTAGTTTCCAGCGAAAATATGCTGAAAACCTTGACTGGCGAACAGATTCCAATTTTGAAGTCAATCGTTCACACCACGTTTAACGGCAGAAAATGTTTTGTAGAATCATTCGTTGACATCCGTGACTGGAAAAAGGCAGAGGTAGAACTGATTAAAGCCAGGGATGCTGCAGAAGAAGCGAATCTTGCAAAATCAGATTTTTTGGCCAATATGAGTCACGAAATTCGGACTCCCTTAAATGGCGTGATTGGTTTTTCTGATTTGCTGATGAAAACTGAACTTTCAGAGAATCAGCATCACTACATGAAATCTGTCTATCAATCAGCCAATTCGTTACTCGATTTAATTAATGATATCCTTGACTTTTCGAAAATTGAATCCGGGAAATTTGAGTTAAATTCTGAAAAAACAGACCTGATTGACTTGTCTGAACAAATCATCGATATCTTAAAATACAAAGTTCACGAAAAGGGGCTTGAGATGCTTCTGAATATTTCCATCGATCTTCCCCGTTTTATCTACACCGATCCGGTCAGGCTACGGCAGGTTTTGGTAAACTTACTTGGGAATGCGCTTAAATTTACCGAAAAAGGAGAAGTTGAGTTTAAAATCTCGGTCATATCCTACAACGATTTAACCGGAGATGCTGAACTTGAATTTTCGGTTAAGGATACAGGTATTGGAATTCCGGAAGAAATGCAGCAAAAGATTTTTGAATCATTTTCACAGGCCGATTCAACCACAACACGACAATACGGTGGCACTGGTCTGGGCCTGACCATTTCATTGAAACTGGTCAAAATGATGGGAGGAAATCTTCAGCTTGAAAGCGTAAATGGAATTGGCAGCCGGTTTTTCTTCACGGTTAAAGTTAAGGCAGAACACGGATTGCCGGATAACTATCTGGAATTACATAATATCAGAAAGGTTTTGGTCGTTGACGACAACGACCAAAATCTATTTATTTTGAAGGAAATGCTTAACAGTCAGAATATTGAGGTGGATTTGGTTAAAAGTGGAGACCAGGCTATCCTTAAAATTGAATCAGATACTGAATACGATGTTTTGATCATTGATTACAACATGCCGGGAATGAATGGAATGGATGTAATTCGGAAAATCAGAGAGAAAAGCTTATTACCCATTGAGCAACAGCCTGTTATTTTCTTGTTCAGTTCTTCTGATACAGAGCCTATTCATAGTGAATGCCTCATTCTGGGCGTGAAATACTCCATGGTAAAACCTGTAAAAATGGCACAGCTCTTTAATGCCCTGGCCAGATTAAAACCCAAAGGCAGAGACCAGGAAACCGAAAATAATCTACTGGTTGCCGAACAGGAAAATCCACTTTTGCATTCAACCTATAAAATAATGGTCGCAGAAGATAATATTACCAATATGAAACTGGCCCAGGCCATCATTCACCGGTTAATGCCTGATTCAATTCTCATTATGGCGCAGAATGGACTGGAAGCCGTTAAATTGTACCAGGAGAATCAGCCTGATTTTATTTTCATGGATATTAATATGCCCGAAATGAACGGGTACGATGCAACAAGCGAAATCAGGCGACTCGAAGCATTAACCAACCGTCATATTCCGATCATAGCATTAACTGCAGGAACTGTCAAAGGAGAAGACATCAGGTGTAAGGATGCTGGTATGGACGATTATGTTTCAAAACCTGTTATTGAGGAAACCATTAAAAATATTTTGTGTGTCCAACTGTTAAATATCAATCCAAATCCAGTTGTACGTATTAAGAAAACCAAATCGTTGAATATACGCCATTTTCATAAAGATGAACTGATGAAACGGTTAAACGGAGATGAGTCGAATTGCCGGGAATTAATTGATTTAGCCCTGGAAATCTACCCTGACTTAATCAAAGATCTTCTTGAGGCCCACCGGAGCGATCAAAGTAATGAAGTCAAGCTGATTGCGCATTCAATAAAAGGTTCTGCCATGAGCATTTGCTTTAATATTCTTGCCGGGCTTGCAGCACAGATTGAGTTACTTCCGTTGACTGAAAGGCATTCTGCAAGCGATCTGATCAATCAGCTGGAGCAGGAATTTGAATTTCTGAGAACACAGCTGCGAATACAATAAATTCCATATGGATTCATTTCCGCTTTACATTTCACTGCCTGGTAAAACAAATCGTATATGCAATTATAATCTGGAGATCGTCATTCCTCCATCTACCTTTACAACCTGACCGGTTGAATAGGGCATACTGCCGGTAGCCATTGCTGCAGAAACCTTTCCAATATCAGCCGGCGTACCCCATCTTGACTGAATGGCCAGTCCGTTTTGAAACATCCGGTCGTATTTCTCCTGAACTCCTGCTGTCATATCGGTGTGAATCACTCCCGGCTGAATTTCATAAACAGGGATGTCGAATTCACCGAGGCGGGATGCCCACAGTTTGGTCGCCATGGCAATTCCTGCTTTTGAAATGCAGTATTCACCGCGGTTTACCGAAGCTACAGTGGCCGATACCGACGAAACATTGATGATGCAGAAAAAATCAGCGGGATATTTTGGTTTGCTGTCAATCATTTTATTCGCAACAAGTTGAGTCAGAAAATAAGGCCCCTGAAGATTGATATTCATGACCTGTTCAAAGCTCTCCTCCGTGGCTTCGAGAATGTCTTTCCGTTCAGGTGGAGCAATCCCGGCATTGTTCACCAGCACGTTAATCTTACCGAACTTGTTTAGAACAGCTTCAGTCATCTGCCTGCGATCTTCCTTCTTCGACACATCACCCTGGAAATAAGCAGCCTGGATTCCGTAACTGCTCAACTTATCCAGTACCGGTTTAACCAGAGACTCCCCGCGCACTCCGTTTACCGCCAGATCAAATCCTGCTTTAGCCAATTCGATGGCAATACCCAAACCAATGCCTCTTGTTCCACCTGTTATGAATGCAGTTTTTTTCATTGAATTTATTTTTCCTGATTACAATGCATTGCGGCAGATTACTTAATTTCCGGTATCTCCACCCATTTTCTTTTCGCCCAGCTTTCCAGGCCTTTTTCGGCCAATTGTACGCCTTTGGCTCCTTCCAGAAGGTTCCAGCGGAAAGGTTCATCTTTCACCACATGTTTCAGGAATAATTCCCATTCAGCCTTGAAGGCATTGTCAAATACCTCCTGTTCAGGAACCTTTGACCATCCTTCGTAAAAGTTAATCGGATTCGCAATATCCGGATTCCAGACCGGTTTGGGTGTATTCCCGTAATGTTGTGTCCAGCATTCCCGCAATCCGGCTACGGCAGAACCTTTTGTCCCGTCGACGTGCAGGGTGAGCAGGTCGTCGCGACGTACGCGGGTAACCCAGGAAGAGTTGAAATGGGCAATAATGCCGCCTTCAAGTTCAAACGTTGCATAGGCAGCATCATCTGCAGTACATGGATAGACGTTCCCCTGCTCATCGACCCGTTCCGGAATATGTGTTGTCCCTAGGCAAGATACTGCCTTTACAGGACCAAAAAGATTATCGAGAACATAGCGCCAGTGGCATAACATATCCACGATTATTCCGCCATCGTCTTCCTTGCGGTAGTTCCAGCTTGGACGTTGTGCCGGAACGTTAAATCCTTCGAAAACCCAATACCCGAATTCTCCCCTGACCGAAAGGATCTTTCCGAAGAAGTCGTTTTCCATCAGCCGCTTCAGTTTCATCAGTCCGGGCAACCACAATTTATCCTGAACCACACCATGTTTAACTCCAGCTTTTTCGCATACCTCGTAAAGTTCAAGTGCTGTCGCTGTATCAACGGCAACAGGCTTTTCACAGTAAACATGTTTCCCGGCTTTTGCGGCCATTTTAACGGCATCAGCCCGGCGCCCTGTAGTCTGCGCATCGAAATAGATCTGGTAGTATGGATCTTGCATCACTTCATCCAGGTTGGTGGTCATTTTATCCACTCCCGACATCTGGCATAGTTTCCGCAGTTTCACTTCGTCACGGCCAACCAGTATCGGGTCGGGCACGATGAATTCAGCCGGCCCCACCTGAACGCCTCCTTGTTTAATGATTTCGACAATCGATCGCATCAGGTGCTGGTTAGTGCCCATGCGTCCGGTTACACCGTTCATGATAATTCCAATTTTGTGTATGATCATAATGCGTCAGGATTTAATGTTGTAAGTCTTTTAAAATTATTGTTTCTCAATTCCCAATTGAGGGGGATAAAAATATCCCATTGTTGCATCGGCAACTCCCAGCCGGTACTGCCTGTTTTGCATCAGGCAAACTTTCCTGTTTATGGCCGGAATGCTGGTCGAATATATCCTCAGTTCTCCGGGCAGACTGGTTACAATCTCTTCGCGCCAGTCGCCCAGCAAGTCGGCAATCATCATTACCTTCCCTTCAATTTTCAGTAATGTTTCGCCTTTGTATTTATACAGTTTATCATCAATGTTTATTTCTTTCAGTTCATCGTTGTCCCACCATACCGGGCGCGGTGTTAAAGAGCCCATATCCTTATCCGACAAACGTTCACCTTTTGCAGAATACAGGAAATACTGATCACCTCCTTTTGCTTCTCCGGCATAACACTCCATACCCTCATGGTCCGGGTCGATGTCGCCCACCATTCCCTGGGAGTGTACATGGACTGTTTTCCCGTTAAAACCCCAGATAATCTCTCCCGTACGGGCATCAACAAGGCAAACACCGTTTTTAGGCGAGCGGGTTTCAATACCGTAAAATATTTCCATCCCGGGCCTGGAAGGATCAATATCCGCAAGGTATCCGGCATCATTATGGCCCAATCCGGTTCGCCACATGGGAACTCCGTTGTCATCGAGTGCTGCGGTGCCAATGACCAGTTCGTCCCTGCCGTCAAAATCAATATCGGCCGACATAATGCCATGCTGCCCCTGACCTTTGTAATTGGCATATTTCCCCGAACTTTCCCAGTACCAGATTTTTTGAAGATTTTTATCCAGTGCAAGGGTTTTTATAATGGTGTATGTTCCCCGCTGCTGAATGAGAGCCGGATTCTTTCCATCGAGGTAAGCAACAGTAAGAAAATTGCGGCTCCAGTAATTGTACGAATCAAATCCTTCCTTCGAAAGCCAGTCTGTTTTTGTTTCGGGTAATCCGGTTTGTCCGTTTAATTTAACCAGGTATTCCTTCCCGTCAAGTACGTGGCCATCCATTTCGCGGGGATCACCTTCCCCGGCCTTGGCATAAATTTCGGCTTTTCCGTCACGGTCAATGTCGTAAATCATGTATGGAGAATACCAGGTTCCGGTTTCAACCGACCAGCCCATATCGTATCTCCATAAAAATTTGCCGGTTGATGAATAGGCATCCAGCTTGTATGTTTCCGGACTGCGCCTCCAGTAACCCGGTTTATGATACGGATCAACATTAAAATCGGGGTGCTGAATCACGAAATCATAAGCTCCATCGCCATCCAGATCGCCGATACCAATCCTCTTCGCTTTGATTTCTTCATTAAGCTTGACCGACAAATAAACCTCATTTTCAGAAAGGGAGAGGGAAACTACTCCCCGGTCAATCTTTTCACCGATTGGTAATTGTGACACTGCTGTAAACGACAGTATAATTCCTGCAAAAACGAGCAAAAGATGGAGTTTTTTCATATCAGGTATGATTTAAATAAGCATGTTTTATTTTTTCCAGGTAATCGTTCTGGTCGCCTGCCCAGTATTTGTCTGAAAAAATCTCTACTTCATGAAAGCCAATAAAACCTGCATCTTCCATCCAGCCTCTGATCTCCGGAACGTTGATACAACCATCGCCCATTAATCCGCGATCGTTTAGAAAATCAACAGTCGGCACATTCCAGTCGCAAACGTGAAAAGCCAACAGATGCTTATCAGCGGCACATCGTTTAATTTCAGACTGAAGGGTTTCGTCCCACCAAAGATGGTAAACGTCAACGGCAACTCCGACGAATTCCGAATTGATCGAAACAGCCATATCATTGGCCTGCTTCAGGGTATTAATTGCCGAACGGTCGCCGGCATACATCGGGTGAAGCGGTTCAATGGCCAGCTTTACTCCGGCACTTTGGGCCGCAGGCAATATCCGCATAATCCCTTCTGCAATCTGTTCCCTCGATTTTTGGAGCGACTGGGCTCCTTCAGCCCCGCAAACCAGCACAATTAAAGGTGCTCCCACAGCGGCTGCCTGTTCAATGACCAACAGATTATCCTGAATGGCAACTTCACGCCTGGCAGCCTCAACCGAAGGGAAAAAACCACCGCGGGCAAGGGAAACAACCGTCATGCCCGAATCATCCAGCATTGTTTTAACCTCATTCAGATTTTTATTCTCCAAAACGTTACGCCAGATGGTGATTCCATGTATTCCTGCTTTGGAATAATTTTTCACACATTCTTCAATACCCCAGGGTTTGGTGGTCAGCGTGTGAACACACAGTTTCGAAAGATCTTTTATTTCGGATGCCATAGCCTATTGGATGCCATTAAAAAAGGTGTAATAAGAATTTCCTGAAATGATCCCGGTCAGGTATAACGCAGACTCCCTGATGTGGTAATCGCCCCACATACTGGACTCGTTACATGGAATTTTATATCCTTCAGGAATATGATCCCAGCCATTTGGCCGGTGATAAACCGAATGAAGCAAAATGCCCTGATGTTCGGGATGGACTGATAAATAAGGTGATTCAAGCAAACGGGAAGCAACTGTTAATCCGGCCTGCCAGAATCGGGCTCCTTCATCTGTCCTGCCTTTTGAATTCAGGTAATGCCCCAGCCGAAGCAGTCCCTGTACCCCGATTGCGGCAGCAGAACTGTCGACCGGTTCATGTTCATTGTAAGGGTCAGCCGGCCGGTCGAGGTAATCTTCCAGATGAACCAAACCCGGTGCCCCGGTATCCCAGTAGGGAATTCCGTCAAGCGGTGTGTGACTGATGTAAAAATCGCAGGTAGCCTGAGCTGCCCGGAGTATTTTGCTGATTGTATGCTCTTTGCTGCCGGTATCCACAAATTCATCTTCGGGAAGTGTGTCCAGAAACTCCAGTTCTTCGGCAAATCCGAGCATAGCCCAGGCCAGTCCCCGTGTCCAGGTTGAAAACCCGGTGTATCCCTGCTGCGAATTCGGACAGCGGAAGTTTCCATCATTTGGATTAAAGACAGATTCGTGGGCTGTGCGACCCCATTCATCATAGCTGTCGCGACCTTCACCGTAAAATACAGAATAGTCTGCCGTTGCAAGCAGATGTTCAATTCCCCTGCGGAAAAGCGAAATCCGGGTATCGTTTTCGGCCGGAAGGAAATGACCCAGGCGGTGCGCTGCCATTAAAACCCTGCACGACCGGATCGTATCAACAAACAGGGAATGCGGACCATTAAAAGAGTAGATGTACCCTCCGCCGGCAGTTTTACTCCAGCGGCTGGCCTGCACAGCTCCGGAAGCTTTTATGGCCAGCTCGTAAAAGTTTTTCTCCCAGGCATTGTGAGGTATTTTTCCTTCTTTCATCAACCGGTGAAGATTCCCGTAGGTGCTGATGTTATTAAACCCATGATCGTGAACGCCAATATGGCTGACGTGCGGAGCCATTTTTGCTACTGTATTTTCACGGCCGGTTTTCAGGAACTGTTCATTACCCGTGGCTTCGAATTGAAGAATCGCCGAACCATACTGAAAACCCTGCGTCCACTCGGTCCAGCCGCGGGTCGAATATTTCCCGTTGACCGTATAAACCGGCGCTCCCAGGGCCTGATTGTATTCCGATTCAATCAGGGATATTTTTTCGCCGGACAATTCCCAGAAACGTTCGAGTTTCATCTTTAAATCTTCCGGCCTGATGTTGTAATCAATGATCATAGAATGGAATTGTTTTTTCAGATTTCAAATTCAATACTTTAAAGCCATGTTTCAATGTTTTCAAATTAATCCTTCTGCCTTAATTTGTAGTTGCATCAGGACATTTTGGTTTTCGGGAGAAAAGATACAATCACCGCACCGATGGCAGCAAGACCGATCAGGACGATAAATCCGGTGGCATAACTATTTGATGCATCGTACAAACCGCCTACCAGCATTGGGAAAACTGCTTCTGCAATTCCGTCGGCTACTAAAATAATTCCCATCGTTCGGCCTAAAGCTTTTACACCAAACAAGTCGCCGGCTATCAGCGGAATAATCATGTAATCACCACCCAGGCCAATTCCGAAAATCACAGCGAACAGATAGATACGTCCCGGAAAATCAGGCAACAATAACAAGGGAATCGCCGAGGCGACAATTATGTATATCAGGATCATCACATATTTTCGGTTGATCAGGTCGGCCAGAAATCCCATCAATACCCTTCCTGCCAGGCTCGAAAGTAAAACAAACGACATGACCTGTGCAGCCTGTGACTGTGTAAATTCCAGGTCACGAAGGTAAAGTTTCAGGTGTTGGGCAACTCCGCCAACGGCTCCGATCGAGCACATGCTGCCAATAGCCAGGAGGTAAAAATTCGGGTTCCGAAGTATAGTTTTTATCGGAATCATTGGTTCTGTTTTAGCTGCTTCGGTTCTGCTGGCTGGTGAATCCCTGATAAAATAGGCCAGTGGAAAAGCGATCAGGATAACCAATACACCAATCGTCAGAAGTGCCATATGCCAGCCAATATGTTTTTCAAGTCCGGCTGAAACGAGGGGAACCAATGCGCCACCTGTTCCAATGCCAAGGTAGGCGATGCCCATCGCTTTTCCGCGGTTTTTGTCGAACCATCTTGAAATCAAAACCTGGGAAGGCAGTGGTCCGCCAAAAACATATCCCAGCGCATTAAATATATAAAACAGGTAAAACATGCCGAGAGAACTGGCGAAGCTAAGGCCAATCAGTGCAATGCCGGCCATTAATGCACCGGTCATCATCAGCGAACGGGGACCATAACGATCGATGAGCCAGCCGGCTAAAAAGCCAAACAAGGGTCCAACCAGCAATTTGCCAACGGCATTTCCGGAGGTTACTACTGCTCTCGACCAGCCAAATTCTTTGGTCATGAAGTCATAAAAGAACGGGAGTCCGTAATAGGCAAATCCTACGATAGCAAACAGGGCCAGAAAGGCAGTGGCCAGAATGTATGTTTGTGAACTGCGCCTGGTGTTTTCGGGATGAGTTGCTGGTGTCATTCGCCACTTATTAGGTTGAGTTAGTCAATACCCCAAAATTAGTAAAAGAAGATAAACATCAAAGAGTTTAAAAGATTCAGTATTCTTTTTCCAGCCACGGCCGGTTTGTTTGTCAGGAATTAAACCTGACATGAATCGAATTTCTGATCGTCTGCAAGATGAAAAGTTCCGGATTGTTATCAGGATAAAAGATTTTTACCGGTACGAATGGGAAAGTTTACTGTTTGCAAAGGAAGGCTGATGATCTCTGAGATTAGTTGGATAATGGAATTGCTCTAAAAAAAACCGTCCCCGGAAATTTCCGGAAACGGCAACTATAATTATTGAAAGACAGGTCTCAGGTTGTATTTTTCTTCACGTAACGCTTTGATTTTATCGTCGGTGATGTAATCTTCAAAATCCATGTATTTATCGATGGCTCCTTTGGTTGTCAGGTCGATTACCCGTGAACAAACGCTTTCAATAAATTCATGGTCATGTCCGGCCATCAAAATCTGTCCGGGATATGCTTTCATGTTGTTGTTGAATGCCTGGATCGATTCCATATCCAAATGGTTAGTCGGGTGATCCAGGATTACCGTATTCGGGTGGGCAAGCATCATGCGGGCAATCATACAACGCATTTTTTCACCTCCGGAAAGCACCTGGGCACTTTTCTGCAGGTCGTCGCCCGAGAACAACATCTTTCCCAGGTACTGGCGCAGAAAGTTCTCGCTTGTATCCGTTGAATAGTTTCCCAACCATTCGTAGAGTGTTTCGTCTTTGGTGAAGAATTCCGTATTGTCGGAAGGCAAATAGGCTGATGTAATGGTTACACCCCAGTCGTAGGTACCACTGGTGGCTTCCAGTTCACCACTGATTATTTTGAAGAATGCAGTAACGGCACGTGTTTCCCTGGCAAGGAATACTGTTTTGTCACCACGCTCGATGGTGAACGAAATATTATCAAAAAGCACTTCTCCGTCCTGAACATACGAAAGGTTATCAACGGTTAGTACCCGGTCGCCTGTAGCACGTTCCTGCTGAAATATGATTCCGGGATAACGGCGGGTTGAAGGTTCAATTTCTTCAATCTTCAGCTTTTCAATCATTTTCTTACGACTGGTCGTTTGTTTCGACTTCGCAACGTTGGCGCTGAAACGGGCAATGAATTCGAGTAATTCTTTCTTTTTTTCCTCGGCTTTTTTGTTGGCATTGGCTGCCTGGCGCAAAGCCAGCTGGCTCGATTCGTACCAGAACGTATAGTTTCCGGAGAAAGCACGTATTTTATTAAAATCGATGTCTACCACGTCGGTACACACATTATCCAAAAAGTGACGGTCATGCGAAACAACGATCACTGTATTCTGACAGTTGGAGAGGTAGTTTTCGAGCCAAAGCACAGTTTCCAGGTCAAGGTCGTTGGTAGGCTCATCAAGCAGCAAATTGTCCGGATTTCCAAACAAAGCCTGGGCAAGCAATACGCGTACTTTTTCTTTACCATTGAGGTCTTTCATCAGCATTGCGTGCATATCTTCCTTAATTCCCAGACCACTAAGCAGACTGGCTGCGTCGCTTTCAGCATTATATCCGTTCATCGTTGCAAAATCATCTTCAAGTTTGGCAGCTAAAAGTCCGTCTGCTTCGCTGAAATCAACTTTAGCATACAGGGCATCTTTTTCTTTCAGCACACGAAGAAGTTCAGTATGGCCCATCAGTGCGGTATCCAATACAGTATGTTCGTCGAATTCATGGTGATTCTGGCTCAGGACAGAAAGGCGTTCGCCCGGACCCGTCAGAACCGATCCACGGGTAGCTTCCAGGTCTCCGGAAATAATCCGCAACAAAGTTGATTTTCCTGCACCGTTTGCGCCAATAACACCATAACAGTTGCCTGGTGTAAACTTTAAATTAACATCCGAAAACAAAGCTTTTTTCCCGAACTGAATTGATAAATTTGAAACTGTAATCATGAGCGTTGTATTATATTCTTGAAATTTTATTCCAGGCTAATCGATCTAAAAAATTGATGTTTAGCCTGTTGTAATGAAACAGATATGCCGGAAAAGAAATGCGGGAAAATCGGTTGTCGTTCAATTTGCCGTGCATCAATAATTTTTTTGCCGTAGCATATTCGTTTCAGGGGTGCAAAGGTAGTATAATCCCTGCAAGATGAGGATAATCTCGGTTAATAAATTATTAAAGATCATGGGATTGAAGGTTTTGGCCCTGACCCGGAAAATCGCACCTTGCCCTGAATGGCCGGCTATCGGCGGGGCAGAGGCTTTAACAGCAACGTCTTCGGTAAAATTCCGGGAAGTGCATTACTGAATGCCGCCAAGGGTAAGCTGAATCAAACCAAAACCATCAATAGATCCCCGTTAAGGAAAATCATAAAATTTCTCAGGATGGCAGGGCTGTTTGTTTCTTTATTGGTGAAGGGAAAGGGAATTGATTATAATAATTCCCCCAGCGACCGCTGGCGAATAACTTCATAAACCAATAATCCGGCTGCAACCGAAACGTTAAGCGATTCGATTTTTCCGAGGATTGGGATTTTAACCTGTTCGTCGGCAAGTGCCAGCAATCGCTGATCAATTCCTGTATCTTCAGAACCCATGATGAATGCAATAGGGCCGGTAAGATCTGCATTGGTATAAATGGCTGTTGATTTTTCGGTGGCAGCAATCAGCTTTAATCCGGATTCTTTCAGGAATGAAACGGTTTCCTTCAGGCTGCGTGTTCGGCAAACCGGAACCAGGTGAAGCGCTCCTGCCGAGGTTTTTACAGCATCGGCATTGATACGGGCTGAACCTTTGTCGGGAATAACGATGGCATTCACTCCGGCACATTCGGCCGAACGAACGATGGCTCCAAAATTACGCACATCGGTGACCTGATCGAGTACCAGCACAAATGGCGTTTTACCTTCTTCGAATATCGCCGGAATAATATCTTCTATGCGTTGAAAAGGAACCGGTGAAACAAAAGCCAGTACACCCTGGTGGTTTTTCCGTGAAATCCGGTTGATTTTTTCAATCGGAACATACTGAAAAGCAATCTGGCGAATGCGTATCAGGTCGAAGAGTTCCTTGAATAAATCGCCGATTAATCCTTTTTTTATCAGAACTTTATCGATGTCTTTTCCAGCCTGTATAGCTTCAATTACGGCACGTATACCAAAAACCAAATCGTCGGCGGGTTTATCTTCTCTTTTGAACATTTCCAATTTCTTAATGATGAATTATTAGTATAAAATTCCAAATTCCGGGTTTCATATGCCATGAAAAAACAACTGATGAAGGATTTGCTTTTTTATTTTACCTTTTCCCTTCTTCGGATGCTTTCAGTTTTTTCTGATCGCTTACCAGGTTTTCTTTACCGAAATTTCTTCCAACTCTTCGAGTAAAAGCTCCCATTCAAATATTTTCTGTTCGAGTTCTCTTTTCAGCTGGTCATATTTTTTGAAAATTAAAGGATCAGATCCGTTGGTTTCTCCCATGGCGCGATCCATTTCTGCAATTTTCCGTTCCAGATCAGCAACATCCTTCTCGTTTCTCTCAACACTTTTTTCGATCCGGCTAAAATTTTTATTTATTTCCTTGCGTTCGTCGAAACTGATTTTTTCTGCTTCTGCTTTTTTTTGTGGTTTAACTTCCTGATTCAAAGGTATGTTCTTTTTCTCCAATTCCTTCATCGATTCCATTTTCTTTCGGATCAGGAAATCGTATATACCACCCAGGTGTTGTTTGACCTTTTTATCTTTGAATTCGTATACACAGTTCACCAATCCTTCCAGAAAATCACGGTCATGAGATACCACAATCACCGTTCCATCGTAATCGATAAGCGCCTGTTTCAGGATTTCTTTCGAGCGCATGTCGAGGTGATTGGTAGGTTCATCGAGTACCAGCAGATTTACCGGTTCGAGCATCAGTTTCACCATAGCCAGGCGCGAACGTTCTCCTCCTGAAAGTACACGCACTTTTTTATCCACGTCGTCGCCCGAAAACATAAATCCACCCAGTATATTGCGGATTTTAGTGCGGATTTCACCAACAGCAATCAGATCGATGGTCTGGAAAACAGTCAGGTCCTCATCGAGCAGATTCGCCTGATTTTGTGCGTAATAGCCAATTTTAACATTGTGTCCAAGCTTCAGCTCGCCCTGATGTTCCAGTTCACCCAGGATGACACGGGCCAGGGTGGTTTTCCCTTCACCGTTTTTGCCTACAAAAGCTATTTTTTCGCCACGTTCAATAATCAGGTCAATTTTATGGAGTACATTAAGTTTGCCGTAACTTTTTGAAAGTTCCCTGGCCTCGGCAACCACTGTTCCGGAGCGTAATGCTGTCGGAAATTTGATTCGCAGTGACGAGTTATCTTCATCGTCAACTTCCAGCCGGTCCAGGCGATCAAGCGCTTTCACACGCGACTGTACCTGGATGGATTTGGTTGCCTGGTAGCGGAACCGTGCGATGAATTTTTCGGTATCCTCAATCATTTTCTGTTGATTGACAAAGGCAGCCATCTGTTGCTCCTTCAGTTCCGTACGTAAAATAAGGTATCTCGAATAATTCGATTTGAAATCGTAGATGCGTCCTAGAGTAATTTCGACGGTGCGGTTGGTTACAGCATCCAGGAAAGCCCGGTCATGTGAAACCAGAACCACGGCTCCGTTGTAATTTCTCAGAAAATCCTCGAGCCATTGTATCGATTCAATATCCAGGTGATTGGTGGGTTCATCGAGCAGGAACACATCGGGACGTTTCAGCAGGATTTTGGCCAGCTCAATACGCATCCGCCATCCGCCGCTGAACTCCGAAGTTTGCCGGGTGAAATCTTTACGCAGGAACCCAAGCCCCAATAAGGTACGTTCGACTTCGGCCTCAAAATTATTGCCGCCAAGCATATGAAAGCGTTCGTTGAATTCGGTAACATGATCGAGTAAACGATGGAATTCGGGTGATTCATAATCGGTTCGGGTGGCAATCTGGTGGTTGATATCTTCGATGCGACGTTCCAGTTCAAGAATTTCCTCAAACGAAGTAACGGCTTCCTCAAATACCGTACGTCCGTCGAAAACCTCCATGTGCTGAGGTAAATAACCCAGACGAACATCGGGAGGCACTGAAACCACTCCTTCATTGGGTTGTTGATATCCCGCCAGAATTTTCAGGAGTGTGGATTTACCCGCTCCGTTTTTACCAACCAGCCCAATGCGGTCCTTGGGACTTACAAGAAGAGAAATCCCTTTAAAGAGTTCAAAACCACCAAAACTGACTACTAATTGATCTACCGAAATCATAATATCTGAAATTGAGGGTGCAAAGATAGTAGAAACATCCGGAAACATGAAAAGATTACCGGTTACTCAATTCAAATTTTATTTCAGATTCTGTAGTGAAATTTTCTGCTGGTCCATATTCCAGCCTTCAAGTAAAATCTCCTGATTTTTACTTTTCAACTGATTGGTAGAAACACTTGCAGTAACAGTAATGGACTCGCCTGGCGCCAGTGAAAAATAGCTGGCCGACCAAAAACAAGGCAGAACTTCTTCACCGTCGCTTACGAGTTGCGGACGAATAAAAAAGGCCAGTTGACCGGAACGATTGGTGAATTTTACGGTCAGTCTGGTTTCTGTTTTCACTTGTTCTTTGCTGATAACTGCTGTTTCCACCGTTGTTTTTGGCATGGTATTCAGTGCCGTGTAATTGTTGTCTGCTGCAAGCCAGTAAACGTTGTGCGAAATCACTTTTTCGGTTGCATCTTTCAGGTTTAAAACCACAAAATTCACCTCCCTTGAGTCAGCCAGAATCTTCGATAAGGAGAACGGCTCCCTGACATCGGTAGCCGACAGACTGACAACGGCAGTCTGTTGGAACAGCGATTTTGAATGGATATCAAAAACTTCAGCCTGTACCGTTAAATTAGCGAAAGACTTGTAAGTCCTGTTAACCACCGTTACATTATAGTCCAGCGCATTGAGCTGAACATGAACCGGTTCGCAGGCATTCTGCATAAAATAATAACCGGCATTGGGCTCCAGGTACCAGTCGTAGATCTGCCAGACGACACTGGGAAATGCTGCATTTAATTTCCAGAGCATAATCCCGCCGATTTCGTTCAGTTTGCTACCTGCTGCTTCAAAAGTTCCCTGGTAACCGGTTGCATTCATGAGTTGCATTTTCTCCGAAAAATCTTCCATCGAAACGGGTTCCCCGTATCTTTGAACCATGGCCTCATAATATTTATCGTATTTGCCGTTTCCGGTTGCAGCATCGTGATAGCCCCACGAATTATTCAAAGGGAAAGGTAATTTGGTATCCCAGACCAGGTTCGGTATTATTTTTTTCAGGCTGTTATAAGTTGGTTGGGAAGGCAATCCGGTTTCGTCTTTAAATACCCAGTCTTTGGCAGTGTTGGCCAGACGGTAATATTGTTTCGAATCCTGCCAGGTGTATGGTCCTCCGCTGTAAACGCCTGATGCCAGGTTATCCGGCCATGCACCTTTTAATCCTTCGGGCAGTTTGGCAAATCCGGAAGAACTGGGGATAAAAGGTCTTGTTCCGTCGAGTGTAATTACACTTTCGCGCATCCGATCGTATACATCCTTCCGGATATGGCCTTCATTTCCGCCTGTCCAGAGTAAAAGGCTGGGATGGTTGCGAATGCGGTAAATGGTGCTGATCACATTGTTTACAAAAACCTCTGGTTCCAGAGGCCAGTCGGTTGATCCTTTGAATTCACCGTGTGTATCGCCGGTAACCCAGAAATCGGACCATACCAATAATCCATATTGGTCAGCCAGATCGAAGAATACATCCGGAGGAGTAATTCCACCGCCCCAGATCCGCACCAGGTTGGTATTTGAATTCCGGCAAAGATGCAATTCTGCATCGTAACGGGCAGAGTCACGGTTCAGCATCATATCAGGAACCCAGGCGCCACCAACCAGTTGAATACGTTTTCCGTTCACATAGAAATCACGGCGCAGAAATTTGTTCGGTACCTCCACCGCTTTTGAAGATACAGTCCGGATTCCAAACACAAAGGTTGTATCATCCGAAATCACGCCACCCGATTCATACTGAAGCCTGATGCGGTAAAGGTTTGCCGTTCCGTAACCGTTTGGCCACCACAGGTGAGGTTGTTTTACCTCAAGTTGACTGGTATTTCCGGTATTCAGTTCAACGAGTGAACTTGCTCCGGAAGCGATGGATAATTCTTTCGAGAATGAAACCGGATTCCCGGTAAAATTCTCCGGACGAATAATCACTTTTAAGGTTCCCTTTGTTGCCGTTTGACTGTGATTCGACAGCGTGAGGTTTAATGAAAGTCTGGCGACAGAAGTATCGGGCAGATTGGGTAAATCGGTTATGAGTTGTGGTCTGACAATCGTTACGTCACCTGAAGTCCGGAGAAATACAGGTTGCCAGATACCCATGTTGCGGTCGCGAACAGGTGGCATCCAATCCCAGCCAACTGAACAAACCATGGTAACGTTTTTGCCGATATCGCCGGTGGGGCCCCCATTGGCATAAAAATCATCCATGGCCTTTAATTGTTCCTGAGCAGGCAATCCGGGATAATCCAGCGGATAAATTTTCACGGCTAAAATGTTTTCTTCTCCGGCTTTGATTTTCTGACTGACATCAAAACTGTATTCAGCAAACATACCCACCATCCGGGTCGAATCGGCAATCTGCTGTCCGTTCATCCAAACAGCTGCCCGGTAGTTGATCCCTTTAAAGATCAGCTGAAAATGGCGGCCTTTATCCGAAGCAGGTACTTTAAAGCTTGTCCGGTACCAGTAAGGCTTTTTCCATGGATTGCCAACATTGGGAATGTGGCTGTACTGTTCCAGATTATAGGTTTTATTGAATTCATCCGAAGCATCAGGAATCAGCATGTTATTCATTCCTGAATACGGATCAGGATAAATGCGGTTGGCTACCAGGCCGGTAAGTACTGTTGAAGGAACATTCACCGGCATCCAGTAGACATTGGAATGATATGCCGGTGTAGAAATTAATTCTCCGGAAGCCTGGATCAATTCGGAAGATTGCAGTTCAAACCGGGTCAGTTTTTCCTGTTTGATGTTATTGTTTTGCGCAACTGAAAATTGCACCGAAATCAGGAATAGAAGAAAAATTGAAAAAATAAATTTCATTTGATATTTGATTTGGTTAATGATTTCTTATTGCATGAATAATGCGCTGTTAATGAATAATAAAGCTGTATTCCCTGAGAATAAGTTTTTTCAGTTTCTGTAAATTACTTTTTTCCTGAATTGCTGACAAATGCGATGTTACTGCTGTCGGGAGACCAGGATGGTACGTTGATGGTTCCCTGTCCGCCGTACAGGTAGGCAATTACTTTCGGAGCACCACCCGAGGCTGGCATCAGACGTAACATAACCTGTTTGTAGGATGGATGTGAATTGAACTCAATGTCAGGCTGAAACGAAATAAAAGCAATCCATTTGCCATCCGGAGAAATATGCGGAAACCAGTTGTTGTACTGGTCAAAAGTGATCTGTTCTTTTTCACTTCCATCCGGTTTCATACGCCAGAGTTGCATGGTGCCCGATTGGCTGCCGTTGTAATAAATGTATTTTCCGTCAGGCGAATATTCACAGCCGTCAACGTGTTCACCGGGTTTATTGGCTGTTAAAGCTACTTCCTTATCGCCTTTAACCGAGTTTCTGTAGATGTTGTAAATGTTGCTTCCGTTTCGTTGAGCCACATAAACCACTTCCTTGTTGTTGGCTGCCCAGCCATGCAGGTACGATGGGGTATGCTGGGTTACCAGCTGTGGTTCGCCACCTTCCAGGGGCAATACGTAAACCGAAGAGCCGCCGCCATTTAAACCTTCACGATGACTGCTGATTCCAAGCATTTTCCCGTCAAATGAAATCACATGGTCGTTGTTGTTGTGATTGACACTGCCGGTATTCAGCTTTTCAAGTTCACCACCTTCAACCGGAATTTTATAAATCGAACCATTCATATTGAAGAGCAATTTTTTCCCGTCGGGCATCCAGTTTGGCGCTTCAAAACGGCCGTCTTTTTCGAAAATTACTTTGCGGGTGCCATGAAACACATTGATAGTTTCCATGCGGCAACCCAGCCATCCATCCTTGTTTGGATTATAGGTTTCAGCAACAGGCTGATCAATACGAACATTCCAGATTTTAGCTGTTTCAATTACATCCGGATCATGTGAACATAGAATCAGACCAGCCAGAACTTCATCGGGCAGGTTTTCCATCACTGTTTTGCCAATCAATTGTAAGGGTTCGCCGGTGTGGGCTGCCCGCATAATCATCGTTTTACCTGATCGTTCCAGCTGAATAATATTGTAATAAGGTTTGGCGGCAAAAATTTCATCTTCAGGATCACGCATATTGGCATTTTCCACGATACGCCACTGCATGGCCGTAAGTCCGTCGCCATGCAGAACCGCCGAACAATGAACCGCGTTGTCTTTATCCGATGCACGTACCATCCAGCCGATTTTACGGTGGATTTTATTGTCACCTGCAAAAGCAAAATTGGCAGTCAGGATAAAGTCTCCTTTAAGTTTATTGTACAGGTAGTGAAATTCATCCCGCCCAAACCAGATGTTATATCCCGCTCCGGTAATGGTATACGTCTGGTTAATTTTGTCATACGAGGCTGAGCCTGCCAGTTTTGGTGAACCGATATCTTTATTGGACTTAAAAATTCCAACAGGTTCCTGGGCAAAAGAGCTCATAACAAGCATACAGAAAAGAATTAAAATTGACTGTTTCATAATTCCGGTATAAGGTTTAAGAGTTGGGTTATTTCTGCCCGAAGATATAAATTCCGATTTAAATTCCGGAGCCTTTTTGTTTTTATTACATTAAGACCGGCGGTTTCCAATTGAATTCTTTTTCCCTGACTTTGCCTTTTTCTTCGCCTTCTGTTATTTTGATTACTTTTGTTGAAAATTTTGAAAATTATGGGAAGAGGCAGAAAAGAAAAGCCATTTTACGAAGGAGTGACCATTACCGACATCGGTTCCGAAGGAAAAGCGATTGCCAGGGTGAACGACGTGGTTGTATTTACCACACATGTGATTCCGGGCGATGTGGTCGATTTGCAGGTGACAAAAAAACGGACCAAATATATGGAAGCCCGTGTAGTGCGGGTTGTTAAACAGTCGCCTGACCGTGTTCCTGCTTTCTGTGAGCATTTTGAGGTTTGTGGTGGCTGCAAATGGCAGTTTCTTCCGTATGATAAACAACTTTATTACAAGCAGAAACAGGTTTCCGATCAGTTAAGCCGCATTGGCCGGATTGAATTGCCCGAAATTTCACCGATCCTGGGATCGATGAAAACCACCTGGTACCGAAATAAACTTGAATTTGGGTTTTCGAACAAACGCTGGCTCACACACGATGAAATAAGTACTGATCTGGAATTTCTGAATATGAATGCGCTTGGATTTCATATCCCGGGACTGTTCGATAAAATCATCGACATCAAAAAATGCTGGCTCCAGGACGAACCTTCGAATGAAATCCGGAATTTCATCAAGAACTATGCAGTTGAAAACAGGCTGGAATTTTTTGACCGGAAGATCCAGTCCGGATTACTCCGGAACATCATTGTCCGCACTTCCACAACCGGCGATCTGATGCTGATCGTTTCCTTTTACAGGGAAGAAGAAGAAAACCGTGTTAAACTTCTGGAAGCCATTGCCGCTGAATTTCCGCAGATTACATCGCTGATGTACGTGATCAACACAAAAGGCAACGACACGATCCACGATTTGGATATTCAGGTTTACAAAGGGAATGATTTTATCCTGGAAGAAATGGAAGGCCTGAAATTTAAGATCGGACCTAAAAGTTTTTACCAGACCAACTCCGGACAGGCTTATGAATTGTATAAGATTACCCGGGAATTTGCCGGTCTGACGGGCAACGAAATAGTATACGATTTATATACCGGAACCGGAACCATAGCCAATTTTATTGCACGCAATGTGCAGAAAGTTGTTGGTATTGAATATGTTCCTGAAGCCATTGAAGATGCTCATGTCAATTCGGAATTAAACGACATTCAGAATACCAGCTTTTTTGCCGGCGACATGAAGAAAATACTGACCAGCGGTTTTATTGCCCTAAACGGTCGTCCCGATGTCATAATTACCGATCCTCCACGCTCCGGAATGGACGAGGATGTGGTTAAAACCATTCTGGAAGCTGCTCCCGGGAAAGTGGTTTACGTAAGTTGTAATCCGGCGACCCAGGCCCGCGACCTGGCTTTAATGGATGAATTCTACCAGGTTACCCGCATTCAGCCGGTTGATATGTTTCCGCACACCCACCATGTGGAGAATGTGGTGCTGCTGGAGAGGAGAGTGGTTTAAACCTGGATTGCAAAGGAACATAATAAAAGTGAATGATCCGATGACTCGGCGTCATCGGATCATTATTTTAAATTATTACAATTCGACGGCAGACTCATCGGCCAATTGATCCATCTCTTCATCAAACTGTTCGTCTTCAGCAGTTGCATCCTGATATTTTACGGCCATGGTTGAAAAGATTTAATTCAATGACTGCAAATTCAGTAAAGCTTCAGGAACATATTGGTGCAAACTTCCGGTGATGTCGCAATTCTCCAGCTTTTCACAAGCAGCACAGGTTTCGAAGCCCTTCGAATTCACACATTTTCGTATTTCACATTCGGCACAATGCGAAAATTTAACCCCGGCTTCACGGCACCCGGTACAATTAATCATTTCAGGTGTAATACCCGTTGCTCCGTATTGAACATTCTATTTTTCGGCTGTTTGGGCACGTAATTCATTATCATCGGCTACCGTGGCTATTCTTGCATCGCAGGCAGCACAATTTAAACCACAACATGCAATTAATTTTTCCATTTTATTTTCTTTTATAGGTTAATTGCCAGTCGGAAAGCGGACTGTCTATCCGATGGTCCTGTTTAATTTTTCAAGTGCTTTGACAACAATCTCCAGATCGCTTGTGCCTCTGAACCCGCTAAATCCAATGGACAGTAAAGATCCATCCGGAAGGGTGACAGGCTGGCCGCCCTGCCATCCAATCAAATCGGGTAATTTTATTCCAAACTGCTGCGGATTGATTTGGTCGGTAAATACCAATCGTTCGTAGTCATTGGTTTTAATTCCGGTAATCCATACCTGGCTGGCTTTGGTCCATGCGGTTTTAAACGAATCCCTGCACCGGAGCTGGTCGTCACCAAACACCTTTCCATATATCCGGCCATCTCCGCCGATCATACAAACCGATGCAACTCCATTGGCTTTGGCATAATCCTCCGGAATAGCCATAAATTCGGGGACAAGCTCTTCAATGACTGAAATCAGTTTTTCGATAAATAATGTGGTCTCTCTTTGTTCCATGATGGGTTGTATTTTAGTTTAGTTTCCTGATGACAGGTATATCAAATAATTATGCAAATTAAAATCTCTTCAAAATTAGTATCTTTCAGAATCTAAAACGATCAAAACCTGTATTTCATGAAACCCGGAAAATTTATCAGCCTGCTGCTGTTTCTGATGGTTGCCTGCCAATCATCTTCAACACAATATCAACCTGCCAATTTAGTATGTGAGTACATCATTAATCCCATCGGGATTGATGCAGCAACTCCCCGGTTGCACTGGAAAATGATGGATAAAAGACAGGGAGCCAGGCAAACAGCCTATCAGATTATTGTCGGAACTGATTCGCTGAAGGTGGCGCATGGAACCGGAAATATTTGGGATTCGAAGAAAGTGAAAAATGCAGATATGCTTGTTACTTATGCAGGGAAAGCACTTCAGTCCTTTACCAAATATTACTGGAAGGTGAGCCTCTGGGATCAGAACAACCGTGAAAGTATACCTTCCCAAGTGGCTGCATTCGAAACCGGAATGATGCAATTGACAAACTGGAAAGGATCCTGGATTTCAGACTCAGAAGATATCAATATAAAACCCGCCCCTTATTTCATGAAGGTTTTTAATACTTCAGCAAAAATAAAAAACGCCCGGATTTATATTGCTGCGGCAGGTTTGTACGAGCTTTTCCTGAATGGGAAACGGGTTGGCAACCACCGGCTTGATCCGATGTACACCCGTTTCGACCGCCGGACCTTGTATGTGACTTACGATGTAACTTCTTTGCTTCATACCGGTTCAAATGCGGTCGGTGTGTGGCTTGGAAACGGCTGGTATAACCACCAGTCGACTGCAGTATGGAATTTCGATAAAGCTCCGTGGCGTGCCCGTCCTAAATTTTGTCTCGATCTGAGAATTACGTACCAGGACGATTCGGAAGAATTGATCACTTCAGGCGACGACTGGAAAACTTCACTCAGCCCGATCATTCTGAACAGCATTTATACGGCAGAACATCAGGATGCCCGGCTGAATCAGCCCGGCTGGAATACGCCTGATTTTGATGATTCGAAATGGGGAAACGCTATTCAGGTTGACGCGCCATCAAAAAATATTGTAGCTCAGGTTTTACACCCGATCAGGAATGTTGAAGAAATTACTCCTGTCAGCATGCAGAAAATCGATAATCAAAAGTACATATTCGATCTGGGGAGAAACATTTCAGGAGTAAGCCGGATTGTTGTAAAAGGAGAACGGGGAACCACATTGCGGTTGAAACATGGTGAATTTCTGGATAAGGACGGAAATGTTGATCTTTCGAACATTGATATTCATTATCGCCCTAATGATGACAAAGATCCGTTTCAGACCGATATTTATACTTTGAGTGGCGAAGGAATTGAAACGTTTGTTCCGCATTTTAATTACAAAGGTTTTCAGTATGTAGAGGTTACGGGTGACCGGCCAGTCGAACTGACCAAAGAAAGTCTGACCGGCATTTTTATGCATAGTGATGTTCCTGCTGCCGGAGAGGTAAACAGTTCGAATGCCACCTTGAATAAAATATGGAAAGCCACCAACAATTCGTATCTGTCGAACCTTTTTGGCTATCCGACCGATTGCCCGCAACGCGAAAAGAACGGCTGGACAGGAGATGCACATATAGCCATCGAAACCGGATTGTATAATTTCGATGGCATCACCATTTACGAAAAATGGCTGGCCGATCACCGCGATGAGCAGCAATCCAACGGCGTATTGCCCGCCATCATTCCAACCGGCGGATGGGGCTATACCTGGGCAAACGGCCCGGACTGGACCAGTACGATTGCCATAATTCCCTGGAACATCTACCTGTTTTACGGTGACTCAAAATTGCTGGCTGATTGTTACGAAAACATCAAACTGTATGTCGACCATATTACTGAAATAAGTCCGGATGGCCTGACGGACTGGGGATTGGGCGATTGGGTTCCGGTGAAATCAAAAGCACCGAAAGAACTGACCTCTTCCATTTATTACTATGCAGATGCCAGTATTTTAGCAAAAGCGGCCAAAATTCTGAAAAAGGAATCCGATTATGCAAGGTATTCAGGATTGGCCGACCAGATTGCTAAAGCCATCAACGACAAATATTTAAATCCGGAAACCGGGATGTATGGATCGGGCTTTCAGACCGAATTAAGTGCACCTCTTTTTTGGGGAATTGTTCCTGAAAACTTAAAGGCTAAAGTGGCTAAAAACCTTGCCAGTCGGGTTGTTGCCGATAACAGGCATATTGATGTCGGATTACTGGGATGTAAATCCATTTTAAATGCATTGAGCGAAAATGGGTACGCTGAATTAGCCTACGAAGTCGCCGCTCAGGAAACATTTCCATCCTGGGGCTACTGGATTAGCAAAGGAGCAACCACATTGTACGAAAACTGGCAGATCGAAGGAAAGGCCGACTTATCGGGAAACCATATTATGTTTGGGGAAATAGGAGCGTGGTACTACAAAGCATTGGGTGGTTTAAAGCCTGATCCGGAAAAACCCGGTTTTAAAAATATTATTCTTGAGCCACACTTTGTGGAAGGTCTGGAATCGTTCAATGCCAGTCATGAAGGACCATTTGGCAAGATTGTATCTTCGTGGAAAAGAACGAATAATACCATTGTTTATCAGGTTGTTATTCCGGCGAATAGCACTGCAACTCTAAAACTTTCAGGAAAAAATATTAGCAGGAATGGTAAAGTGGTTTTTTCCCAGGCGCAACCAAATATAATTAAACCTTATACGATGAATCTGCAAGCTGGTACTTACGAATTTCTTATCAGTCAGTAATTCAATATCAGTAAGTTATAACATCATGTTAAATCGTTATCAGATTCTTCAATCCAATTTCTATTTTTTAGTCGTTTCAACAAAACTAAACAGCCAATCCAGCGTATTTTCAACGTTCATCCACGATCTGAAATTGTCCATTAAATAATAGGTAGCTTCGTTTTCATCACCTGGACTATAATGGCCTGCCAGATTTTTTGTCATTACTTTTCGGTGGGTCATAAAATCAATAACATGTGGGTTTTCCCGATCTGCATGCAACAGAGTTTTGTTGGCTTTTGGAGTAGCACCCTCAGTGGCAAATAAATACAAGGCATAATTAAATAACCAGAAAGCGGATTTTTCGTCCTTAAATTTTTTGTACAGCTCAAAAAAAGCTTTGTATTTCCCGGTATAAAGTAAAAGGCTGCCAAGCATATATCTAACGCCTTGATTGTCGCCGGGATTAAGTTCAAGCATTTCGTTGAATTCATTAATCGCCTCATCTTTCCAGTCCAAAGCTTCAAGACAATTTGCAAAGCCCAGTTTGGCGGTCATATAGGGTCTGGATTCCATCATAACCCAGAAATGCCCTGTATTCTCTTTAAAAAATGTTTCGCCGAGTTGCTTCTTGCCAAATCCAACGGCTTGTTGGTAGAGCTTCATAGCACTTTCTGCACTTTTTTCCTGATCAGCCAGGTAATTCAACGCACGAATATTCTCCAAATCCAGTTTTAAGGCATCTTTTGCCAGCTTTTTACCTTTTGCAGGAGCGCTTTCATACGCATCATACATGATATCATTTGCTTTTTGCCGATTGGTCACGCCGGGTGCAATACCTGGTACTGCCTCATCAATCCGTTTTCCATTCACATTTTTACTCAGAAATTCGTTAATTTCCTCAATGCTCCCGAAATTCTGACTTTGAATAAAATCCAGCAATCTTTCCGTGCTCATCTGCATTTTTTCAATACTCATTGGCTTGATCGGTTCTTTCGATTTTCTTTTTGTCATGATAATTTGTTTTATTTTTCTGATAAAATGACCTGATAATTATTGTTAAACCTAAAGATTCCCGTTTGTTTTTTGCCGGTGGAATCAGCAGTTGTGAACGGCCTGGTTTGTCCCTTTAAAACCAATTGGGCAACCTGGCTTTCACTTAATATTTTTCTCTGGAGTTCAAACGGAATACGAACCCGGCAACCTCCCCTGAAATTGGAACAGCCCCATGCCGCGTTGCCTTTTATGATCTCTCCGGTTTTGCACGACGGACATATGAGTTTTTCAGGTTCAGCTTCTGCAAAACTGATTTTGAAATCTTCCGAAATTTCCAGGAATCCATCCATCGTTTCTTCATCCTGTTTAAATCCTTTGATGAGCAGGGTTTTTCCTTTTTCGGCCAGTCGCCGGATTTGTGCATCGGTGAGTTTTTTGCCCAAAAAATCGAAAGGAATCAGAAACCGGCAACCTTCTTTCCATTCGGAGCAACCCCATGCATTTTTACCTTTTTTCAGGATTCCTTTTTTGCAGGCCGGGCAAGTCGTTTCTGTCGGTTCTGCAGGTGCCGCCTTTTCTTTTTTCTCCGGAACAGCAGGTTCTTCGGGTGCCAGTGCGATATCTTTGCGGGGCGAACGTTTTACCTGGTTTACCACTTCGGTAACCATTTGTTTCATTTCGTCCATAAACAGCCCCACATCGTATTGCCCCAGTTCAATCATCCGCAGTTTCTTTTCCCATTGTCCGGTTAGTTCAGCCGATTTCAAGAGATCGTTTTCAATGCTGTCAATCAGATCGATGCCTGTTGGTGTGGCAACCAGCCGTTTGCCTTCCTTTTTTACGTATTTTCTCCTGAACAGCGTTTCGATGATGTTGGCGCGGGTTGAAGGCCGGCCGATACCGTTATCCTTCATCAATTCGCGCAATTCTTCATCGTCCACACTTTTGCCTGCAGTTTCCATGGCGCGCAGCAAAGTTGCTTCAGTCAAGTACTTGGGTGCCTGGGTAAATTTTTCGAGCAGGCCCGGTTCGTGCGGACCATGTTCTCCGGTCACAAAAATTGGCAGTATGTTTTCGTCGTTCTGAACCGCATTCTTTTCATTCATGTAAACAGTACGCCACCCGGGTGAAAGGATCTGTTTACCGGTCGCTTTAAAATCATGCGGTCCGACTTTAGCTTCAACAGTTGTGTTGGCAATTTTACAATCGGGATAAAAGACCGAAATAAACCGTTTGGTCACCATGTCGAAAACCTGTTTTTCCTGCATGGTCAGATCAGCGCGCGATTGGCCTGTCGGGATGATCGCGTGGTGATCGGTAATCTTTTTATTGTCGAAAACCTTGTTCGATTTGCGGATCTGTTTATCCTGAAGTAAAGGAGCAGTGAGTGTTTCATAGCCTTTAAGCTGTTTCAGGATACCCGGAACCCTGGGGTAAATGTCTTCCGAAAGATAAGTGGTATCCACGCGCGGATAGGTGGTCAGTTTCTTTTCGTAAAGCGATTGAATTGTCCGCAAGGTTTCTTCGGCACCCATGTTGAACTTGCGGTTACAATCCACCTGCAGCGAAGTTAAATCAAAAAGCCGGAGAGGCTGTTCAATGCTGTTTTTGGTTTCAATGTTTCCGATTTCCAGGTCAAACCTGCTGATTTCTTCCAATACACGGGCGGCATCTTCCCGGTTTTGAAAACGTCCTGACGCTGCTGAAAAGGTTGCTTCGCGGTAAATGGTTTTGATTTCAAAATAGGGTTCCGGCTTAAAGGCGTCAATTTCCTTCTGCCTGTTAACAATCAGGGCGAGGGTAGGCGTTTGCACCCTTCCGATCGATAACACCTGCCTGTTCCGGCCATACTTGAGTGTATAAAGCCGGGTGGCATTCATTCCCAGCAGCCAGTCACCGATAGCACGGGCACTTCCGGCGGCATACAGGTTGTCGAATTTTTCTCCGGCCTGCAATTTCTGAAATCCTTCGCGGATGGCTTCTTCGGTCAAAGACGATATCCACAACCGTTTAACGGGAGCGGTACATTTGGCTTTCGACATCACCCAGCGCTGAATCAGTTCACCTTCCTGGCCGGCATCACCACAGTTGATCACCTGTTCGGCCGTTGACATCAGTTTTTCGATGGTTGCAAATTGTTTTTTGACTCCTTCGTTGTCAATCAGCTTAATGCCGAATTTGGACGGAATCATGGGCAGTTCGTAGATGTTCCAGGATTTCCAGCGATCGGTATAATCGTTGGGCTCTTTCAGTGTACACAAATGCCCGAATGTCCAGGTAACCTGGTATCCGTTTCCTTCAAAATAGCCGTCTCTGCGGATATTGGCGCCGATGATCTGCGCCAGTTCTTTGGCCACACTGGGCTTTTCAGCAATACAAACTTTCATTTTCTGTGGGTTCAATTCCAGTATTCAAATTCCAGATCGAGTTTGAAATTCTGATAGTCTTTGGCTGACCAGAGCGGCTGATCTTCGGAAGCGGTAAAAACTCCGTTGTCACTGGTCCAGACTCCCGCCTTGAATGACGCATTCGAAAGGTCATCCTTAAAAAGGCTTTCCCAGTTTGCTGAATCTGGATGAGGTTTGGGGGCTTTTTTCTGTACATCTGCGGAAATTCCTGCACCCATGATGGCCAGTGCCAGAAATACAACCAGTTTGCAGTTGAAAATGTTTGTCATGATTCGTTTTTTTTTAGTTGGTAAATCAAACACGAATTAATCTTACAGGATTGTTTTATTGCTGTTTACGAAAGATTTATTCCGAAACCAGGAGCCGGATTCCATCCGCTTCCAAAACAATCATTCTCTTTTTATAGAGTGCGCCGATGGCAGCTTTAAAATTTTTTTTGCTGAATTTGAATATTTTATAGATATCTTCCGGAGTGCTTTTATCGGTTAAAGGTAAATACCCTTCACTTTTTTGCAGTTCAGCAATAATTTTGTCGGCAAACGAGCTGATTTTTTCGTAGCCTGATTTTTGCAGGCAAAGGTCGATTTTTCCATCGGTTCGTATCTTTTTAATAAATCCCGGAATTTTATCACCCGGATTAAGGGGCTGGAAAATCTCGTTTTTAAAAATTACACCGAGGTGACTGTTGTCGATTATGGCATTGTACCCCAGGTCGGTTTCATTGACAATGATGAGGTCAACTTCTTCGTCTTTGTCGTAATCAACCGGGATATTATCCAGGTAATTTTCGATTTTTGAGGAAGCCGCGATACGTTTGCTGCTGGTATCGAGGTAAAGATAGACCAGGTATTTCTTACCTTGTTCCATCGGTTGGCGCTGCTCGCGGAACGGAACAAACAAATCTTTGGGCAGCCCCCAGTAGAGAAAAGCTCCGACAGGTGTTACCGAAACCACTTCGAGCAAGGCAAATTCCTCCACCATGGCATATGGTTTTTCGGTTGTTGCTACCAGCCGGTCTTCCGAATCGAGGTAAATAAAGGCATCGATCATGTCTTCGGGTTGGGTACCTTCCGGTACATACCGTTTGGGCATTAAAATTTCGCCCAGATCACCACCATCGAGGTAAATACCAAAATCCACCTCTTTCACCACATACATGTGATTTATTTTTCCAATTTCAGCCATTTTTGTTCAGTTTCAAATTTCAAGTTCCAAATTCCAGGTTGTAGCTTCATCCCTTTGTGGATGAACTTATTATAATATCCAATATCCAATATTCAATATCCAATAAACAATCTGCCATCGATCGTAAAAGTCCCCCTTGGGGGATTTAGGAGGCTTTTTCTTCCCATCCCGATGCCAGAATGTCGGCAATGTGAATGGGTTTGATGGGCAGATTATTTTTCAGAATGTATCCTTCCAGGTTCAGTATGCAGGATGATTCGGTTGATACAATGTATTCTGCACCGGTTTTCAGTGCATTTTCAACTTTCTGTTCGGTCATAGCCGTTGAGATAGCTGTAAACTTCGCCGCAAATGTTCCGCCGAATCCGCAGCAGGTTTCAGTGTCTTCCATTTCAACCAGTTCCAGACCTTTTACCTTCGAAAGCAACAGCCGGGGCTCTTGCCGGATACCATATTCGCGTAAGGCGGTACAGGCATCGTGGTAACATACTTTATGCGGAAACTCTGCCCCAAAATCAGTGAAGTGAAGATGATTGACAAGGTAATCAGTCAGTTCAAAGATATTCCGGTTCAGGCGCTGATAATCTTCGTACCCTTTCTGACCGTTTTTAAACAAATCAGGATAATAATTTTTGATAAAGCCGGTACACGAAGCCGAAGGGCTGACGATATGACGGTCGTTCGGGAAATCGCGGATAAATTTTTTAGCCAGCGTTTTGGTTTCATCCCAGTAGCCGCTGTTGAAGGCCGGCTGTCCGCAACAGGTTTGCTCCGGATTGTAGTTCACTTCAAGGCCGGCTTTCCGTAGTAATTTTACCGTATTAAATGCCGTATCAGGATAAATCTGATCGATGAAACAAGGTATAAAAAGATCAACAGTCATAGCTGCTCGTATTTGGGTTGAAGATATCAAAGACTTACCGTAAAACAAAAAAGCTGCCCGTAAGAGCAGCTTTTGCACGGGAGGAGCGACTCGAACGCCCGACACCTGGTTTTGGAGACCAGTGCTCTACCAACTGAGCTACACCCGTATCCTTTTTGCGATTGCAAATATAGTAATTAGTTTTTCACAACCTAGAGAAAATAATCCCCTGAACTGAAAAAATGTGCCGTAATCAGGGGCTGTTCAGAATGTAAACGGTCTGACTTTTTCAAAATCAATGGAATAAAGTGAAAAATAAGTATTTGTCTCCCCTTTAAATTCAGGGAATAAAAATGCCATCCAAAATGAATTGAATGGCATTTATCATTATGCAAGTGAAAAAATTAAACAATACCTGATTAGTCATGCCTGACCGGATAAAACGACAAATACATTTGGAAATGGAAAACGATACTGAATTTCTAAACATTGGAAAGCGGACACCTTACAAAGTTCCGGCCGGATTCTTTGACCAGGTTTCATCTGAATCTTGATAAAAACACATTCGTTCAGCTCCGTCCGATTTACATGAATTGAAGGAAATGAAAAGAAGGATGATGAGCTGGTAGGCGGTGGATAACAGGATGGTAATTTTCATTATTTGCTGCCGGAGCAGTTGTGGCAATGGTCATGTTTAGCGTAGTACTTATGATGGTAAAAATCTCCGGACCTCAATCTGCTCTAAACGGACCTCAATCTGCTCTAAACGGATCTTAACTTTTGCTAATGATGGTAAAGTTTCGGCTCTATAACGAATACTATGGGTAATTTAAAAGTTAGCATTTCAAACTTAGTTCTCCGGTTGTTATCATGGATTTTTATCTCAGAAAAATGATTAAAATTCTCCGTTAGGAGATAAATAGCAATAGAAAATGAATCTGATGCAGGTTCATTCCCCGGAGGGGATAGACATCAATAAATGTTCATTCCCTGCGGGAAAATGCGGTCTTCTTTCATAATTTTCTATTGATATAAATTCCCTGCGGGAAAAGCTAAAATCAACGAAAAAGCAATTACCAATTTAATTTACCCACACCAAACGTTATAGAGCCAAAGTTTCTTTACCGGGTGAAATCACAGAGCCGGAAATAAATTCAGAATGACTCATCCACGATGATTGGGCGATATGTATATCTTCATGCTGAACCTGTTTCAGCATCTGCAGTAAATTTTTGCAGGAAAAATAAAAAGCAAATACCTCATTCGAAGTATTTGCTTTTCAGTACAATGGGATTTGAAATTTTATTCCAGATAAGTATAACCGTACAAGCCTGAACGGTAATTTGATAAAAATTCTTTTCCTTCTTCAGCTGAAATAATTCCTGATTTTACGGAGGAAGTTACCCAGGTTTCGACGGTACGGACCAGTTTTTTAGCGTTATACTGTACGTAGTCGAGTACTTCGGCAACTGTTTCACCGTCAATAATCTGATCGATGCTATAGCCTTTATCATCAACCGAAATGTGAACGGCATTCGTATCGCCGAACAGGTTATGCAAATCGCCCAGTATTTCCTGGTAAGCTCCCACCAGAAAAACGCCGATGTAATAGGGCTCTTTTGCTTTTAGCGCGTGTACCGGTAAATAGTAGGAGAAATTCCGGGTTGAAATAAAGTTGTCAATTTTCCCGTCAGAGTCACAGGTGATATCCTGAATGGTTGCCGAACGTTCCGGCTTTTCATCCAATCGCTGAATGGGAATAATCGGGAAAATCTGATCGATGGCCCATGAGTCGGGTAATGACTGAAACAATGAAAAGTTACAGAAATATTTGTCCGACAACAGTTTGGGTAAATACAAAAGTTCTTCGGGAATGTGTTTTAATTCTCCGGTCATCTGATGAATCTCCCTGGTAATCGACCAGAACAGCCGTTCAATCTGGGCACGGGTTTTCAGGTCGAGTAATCCAAGACTAAAACGATCGAGAGCTTCTTCCCTGATTTGCTGGGCATCGTGCCAGGTTTCGAGCATCCGTGACTGATTGACCATATCCCACAGTGAGAATAATTCACGAACCAGTTCATGATCATCTTCATGTGGTTCTTCATCCTCCTTCATGGTCGGAACACTTGCTGTTTCAAGAACTTCAAAAACCAAAACGGAATGATGGGCTGTCAGTGAACGACCCGATTCAGTTATGATATTAGGATGAGGAATGTTGTTCTTATCACTGGCGTCAACCATCGTGAAAATGGCATCGTTTACATATTCCTGAATGCTGTAGTTTACACTGCTTTCGCTGCTCGATGAGCGTGTTCCGTCGTAATCGACACCCAGTCCACCTCCGATGTCAACAAACTGTACATTAAATCCTTTTAAATGAAGCTGAACGTAAAATTGTGAAGCTTCGCGCATGGCCAGTTTGATCCGCCGTATTTTAGTAACCTGACTGCCGATATGAAAATGAACCAGCTTCAGGCAATTCTGCATTTTATTTTTTTCCAGGTATTCCAGGGCTTCAAGCAATTCACTCGAAGTTAAACCGAACTTGCTTGCATCGCCGCCCGAATCTTCCCACTTGCCGCTGCCTGAGCTGGAAAGCTTGATCCGAATGCCGATGTTCGGCTTGATTTTAAGGCGGTGCGCAATCTTGATTATCAGTTTTAACTCATTGAGTTTTTCAACGACCAGGAAAATTCGTCTTCCCATTTTCTGGGCCAGAAGTGCCAGCTCGATGTAATTCTCATCTTTATAACCGTTACAGATTATCAACGAGTCGTTATCGGTATTGATGGCAATTACTGCATGTAATTCGGGTTTTGAACCGGCTTCGAGACCAATGTTGAATTTTTTGCCGTGACCAACAATTTCTTCGACCACCGGGCGCATCTGATTCACTTTAATCGGGTAAACAATAAAGTTTTGGGCTTTGTAATTATATTCTTCGGCAGCAACCGTAAAGCAACTGGCCATTTTTTCAATCCGGTTATCCAGAATGTCGGGGAACCGAAGCAACATAGGCGCTGATACGTCCCGAAGCTGAAGTTCTTCTACTAATTCGTGCAGGTCGACCTGTATTCCGTCTTTTTTGGGAGTTACGGTTACATTACCTTTTTCGTTGATGGAAAAAAAGTTGATGCCCCACCCATTGATATTATAGAGTTCAGCTGAGTCTTCAATACGCCATTTTCTCATTAAGGAAAAGTTAATTGTTTATTCATACTCGGTTTCAATGCCTTTATGAAGACATTTAATTCATTTTTGACCGTTAAAAAACCAAAATCTAATTTCCGTACAAAACTTGCACAAACATCCTGTGTAATAACCGGAATAGAAAATACTGCTGCAAACCGCGTCAATACTAATTTAGTCCTGATTTTTCAGACGGTGTAAATGTACTAAAATATTGAAAAGGATTGTATTTTTTTTAGTTGAACTGATACTTAGATACAGTGAGATTTTTAATCAGCATTTTGATTGGAAAAAAATCAGGATAAATTTGTAATTATTGGAAATATGTCCTAATTTTATGGACAAATGTCGATGGAGGAAATGTAATGGCAACACTGATAAATATTGAACAAAAGTTAGATAAAGAAATTTCACTGTTTTTCAATCGTGCTGCGGTTGTGAATAACACTTCAGCAATCAAAAGGGAGTTAACTTATTCAAGTTTTATTTCTGATAAGATGATGATAATTGAAGCAATCAGGCTTGGTATTCCATACTCACTTTTTGATTTGATTCAAGATTATACGCCTTTCAGTGAAAGTGATTGGGCCAATTTTTTAGATATTTCAACCAAATCGTTGCAACGATATAAACAATCATCAAAACAATTTAAACCAAATCAATCAGAAAAAATTATTGAAATGGCTGAAGTTACTAGTGTGGGTTTGGACGTTTTTGGTGATATGAATAAATTCAAATTATGGCTCGATACTCCTAATTTTGCATTAGGAAATTTAAAACCAATGGATTTGATCAAAGATTCCTATGGCAAGGAGTTGGTAATTAGTGAGCTGACGAGAATTAATTACGGAATTTTAGTTTAGGAATGGAGGCATTCAGACTTTCACGCAAGAAGTTTGCTTCAATTCTTTCAGGAAAGGGAGCTGCGATAAAAGGTGCAAGATGGAATTCTATTGGTGTTGAACTAATTTATACCGCCTCTAATCGTTCGCTTGCTATGGCTGAAGTTGCTGTTCATTTTACGCTTGCCACTCTTCCTTCTGATTATGTTATGATGACCTTGTATATACCTGATGACATCTCAATTCAAAAACTTGATTGGTTAGATTTGCCGCCTAATTGGAATACTTTTCCACATTCGGCATTTACGCAAGCAATTGGAGACAATTTTGTTTCAGAAAATAAATATTGTGTATTGCAAATCCCATCAGTAGTAACACAAGGTGATTATAATTTACTTATCAATCCTTATCACGTTGACTTTTTGAGAATTAAAATTATGAACACTGAAAAATTCCCTTTTGACTCGCGGATATTCAAAAAATCCTGATTAAATCTAAAACATTTGCATACTGTGCAGTCTTTTGTAGCGGCCATCCAGTTCAATTAATTGGTCGTGTGTTCCGCTTTCTACAATTTCACCTTCGTGGAAAACACAAATTAAATCAGCATTTCGAACAGTTGATAAGCGGTGAGCAATAACCACTGAAGTCCGATTCTTCATCAGGTTTTCCAAAGCATCCTGAACCAGTCTTTCCGATTCGGTATCCAGTGCAGAGGTTGCTTCATCCAGAATCAGGATGGGAGGATTTTTTAGAATTGCACGGGCAATGCTAAGGCGTTGGCGTTGTCCTCCGGAAAGTTTACTTCCACGATCACCAATAATGGTGTCATAACCATTCTCCGTTTCGATGATGAAATCATGTGCATTGGCCACTTTGGCGGCTGCAATAACTTCTGTCTTCGTGGTATTCTCAACACCGAAAGCGATGTTGTTGTAAATGCTGTCGTTAAATAGAATGGCTTCCTGATTTACATTTCCCATTAAATCGCGCAAATCGTGAAGTTTTAATTCCCGGATGTCAATTCCATCAATCAGAATCTGTCCATTATTCACATCGTAAAAACGGGGAAGTAAATCAACAAAAGTTGTTTTCCCACTTCCTGATTGTCCTACGAGCGCTACAGTTTTACCTTTTGGAACTTCGAGCGAAACATTATTCAGTACAATTTTTTCGTCGTAAGCAAAAGTTACCCTGCGATATTCAATGGCATTTTTCAACGTGCTGATGGTTTTAGCATCGGCTTTTTCATGAATGGTAACATCGGCAAGCAGAATTTTATCGATACGATCCATCGATGCCAATCCTTTCTGAATACTGTAAAGTGCTGTTGTAAATGCCTTGGCCGGATTTATGATCTGGTAGAAAATAGCGAGATAGGCTATGAATTCAGTGCCGGAAAGTTCGCTGTTATTGCTTAAAATTAATGTTCCGCCATACCAAACAACAATAATGATAACAATGGTTCCCAGCAATTCGCTTAACGGATGTGCCAGTTCGCGGCGACGCATCAGCCTGTTCATGATTTTACGGTAGTCGTACAATTCGGAATTAAAGCGGGCATCCATTTTCTTTTCAGCATTAAATGCCTTGATAATCCTTAAACCACTAAGTGTTTCTTCAACAACAGTAAGAATTACTCCCATTTTATCCTGACCTTCACGGGACACTTTTTTCAGTGATTTGCCGACACGACCAATAATAAAACCTGCAACAGGCAATACCATGAAGATGAACAGGGTCATGCTTGGACTCATGATAAGCATAGCCGCAAGCAAAACCATGATGATAATTGGATTTTTCAGGAACATATCGAGCGATGACATGACCGAATTTTCAACTTCAGTAACATCGCCGGTTATTCGCGATATAATATCACCTTTACGTTCGTCGGAGAAAAAAGGCAGCGCCAGTCGTATTATTTTGTGATAGATTTGTTCCCGAATATCTTTTACCACTCCGTTACGGATATATACTGCTTCAAAAGCGCCCAAATAAGCAAATCCTACTTTAAATAAAGTGGCTACAATTACAAACAGACCAATAAACAAAAGTGCAAGTCCTTCTCCGTTTGCATCTTTAAATGTTGTGATGTAGAATGCCAGATTGTGTGTGATGACGTTAGAACTCATTGCCCATGGCAATAAGTCATGTACATCCTTTGCCTTGTCGAAGATGATGTCCAGAATAGGAATCATCATGGCCACTGAAAAGACTGTAAATATGGCTGACAACAGGTTAAACAGAAAATTGAGAATCAGCCGCTTTTTATAGGGAGGTATAAACCGTTGTAAAATCTTAAAAAATTCCCTCATACAAATATATAATGATCAGTATAGATAACAATATCTAAAACTTTGAATGGTAGACTTTTATTGTGATTAAAATATTCCGGTGTAATTTTGCGGAGTAATTTTTTTCAATTCTGTTTTTAAATCATCAGTGATATCCAACGAATCGATAAATTCATGAATTACTTCCTGATCAATCTTACGGTTTACGCGGGTCAGGTTACGAAGCGCTTCATATGGATTTGGATAGCCTTCCCGTCTCAGGATAGTTTGGATTGCTTCGGCAACTACCGGCCAGTTTTTTTCCAGATCAGCATTGATGGCTTCCTTGTTGATCAGCAATTTATTTAAACCTTTTATGGTCGAACTAATTGAAATCAAACTGTGTGCAAACGGTACTCCGATGTTGCGTAAAACGGTTGAATCGGTCAGATCGCGCTGAAGCCGTGATACCGGAAGTTTAGCCGCCAGATGTTCAAAAAGCGCATTGGCCAGTCCAATGTTTCCTTCCGAATTTTCGAAATCAATCGGATTTACTTTATGGGGCATAGCTGAAGAACCCACTTCTCCGGCTTTAATTTGTTGCTTGAAATATTCCATCGAAATGTACGTCCATATGTCGCGGTTCAAATCGATAATGACATTGTTGATGCGTTTCATGGTATCAAAAATGGCTGCATGGTTGTCGTAATTGGCAATTTGTGTGGTGTATTGCGAGCGTTCGAGACCTAAATATTTTTTCAGGAAATGATTTCCGAAAGCTTTCCAGCTGATTTCAGGATAAGCAATGTGGTGTGCATTAAAATTACCGGTGGCACCTCCAAATTTAGCATCACAGGCAATGGCTTTCAATTGCTCCAACTGACCTTTAATGCGTTCAGAGAATACGCGGATTTCCTTGCCCAGGTTGGTCGGAGAAGCTGGTTGACCGTGCGTTTTGGCCAGCATCGGGATGTCTTTCCATTCGGTGGCTAAATCTTCCAGTTTATCGACCAGATCGTTAATGGCCGGATAGTATTCGTTGTCCAGTGCATCGTTGATCGATTTTGGAACAGCGGTATTGTTGATGTCCTGCGAGGTTAACCCAAAATGGATAAACTCCTTAAATGACTGGAGATTGAGCTTGTCGAACTCTTCTTTCAGGAAATATTCAACCGCCTTCACATCATGATTGGTTACTTTTTCAATGTCTTTGGTGCGTTGTGCATCTTCAAGCGAAAAATTGGCAACGATTTGCCGTAATGCACCAAACAAACTTTTATCGAATGATGCCAGTTGAGGCAAGGGAAGTTCACACAAAGCGATAAAATATTCAACTTCAACCAGAACCCGGTATTTGATCAGGGCATATTCTGAAAAATAAAGCTGAAGATTTTCAACTTTTGCACGGTAACGACCATCAATTGGCGAAATAGCCGTGAGTAAATTTAATTCCATTGGTTCATTATTTTTTCGAGCCGTAAAGGTAGAAAAAAATATTCTTCAGGTGCCGCAATCGGGTGCTGCGATTTTCAATCGCAGTTTTTAAGGGTGCTGCGGTTTGTAACCGCAGTTTCGTGGGTGATGCGGTTTGTAACCGCATAAAATAAAAATGGAGGTTGAAAACCTCCACACCCGGGGCTGCAATTCTTATGTCCGGCTATTGATGTAATTATAATCGCTTATAATTGTATGAAAGAAGCTTGGTGTATCCTGTTTGCCAATAATGTTTAATTTTTTCTCAATGGCCTGACGCAATTTTATTGAGATTGATGATGCGTGCTGCGGATTCTGTCGTGATCTGATTAATTCGAGAACTTCCTGGATCGTATAAATATCCTGAGTGGTTAATTGCGAAACTTCAGGATAAACCAGGGTATAATTATCAGGAATTTTCAGGAATAATGTTCCTTTCAGGCTTTTTTCGCTCAAGCGAATAACAGTTGTATTTGCGGCAATATCTCCTAAACGTTGTCCTTTTCGGTTCAAAATAACTGTTATCAACGCAAGGGAACCAAAGGTTATCAGAACTTCAATCAAACGAATAATCCAGCGAAGAAAGTAACTTGAAAATGTAGTTGGACTTCCATCTATTTTTACAACTTTAATCTTCAGAATCTTCTTGCCCCAACTTTGTCCATTCATCGTAATTTCGCTTACAAGACTGTATAAAGCAACAGGAATGTATACGATAAATAACACCCAGCCCATTTTAAGGTCTCCTGCAATAAATGCGGTGACCGCAATAAAAACCAGAATAAAAAGCATATCGAGCATAGTTGCCGCAATGCGCTCGGCAACACTGGCAATAGGTTGTTCGATGTCAATATTTTGAGAAGTATCTATTTTCAGGTAATCCATTATTCACTGTTTTTTTTTCTTTTGTAAAATAAAGTTATTTTTTTCTTTTGTTTATTATCTTGCACATAATTACTCACATTTATTTTGAATAAATGAACGAGATTCAATTTTTACAGAAAAACATGAAAAAATGGGAAGCGTACGAAACTCTTCTCGATCATGAATTTCACAGTAATCCTGATGATTTAAGCGACATGTTCATCAATCTCACTGATGATCTGGCTTTTTCACGCACGTTTTTCCCCAATGCAAAAGCAACTAAATATCTCAATCAGCTTACACAAAAATCACATCGGATAATTTCGCAAAATCAGCCGGTAAATAAAGGCCGGATAAAAGCATTCTGGACTTCGGAATTTCCATTATTGATTTATGATTCACGAAAAGAAATTCTGGTGTCGTTTTTGATTCTTTTCATCTCAACTCTAATTGGAATTATTTCTACCCAATACGATAACGGTTTTACCCGCATCATTCTGGGTGACAGTTATGTGAATATGTCGTTGGCAAATATTCAAAAAGGCGATCCAATGGCTGTATATAAAAGCATGAACCAGGTGGATATGTTTTTGGGAATTACCCTCAATAATATCAGGGTTTCTTTTTTTGCATACGTTATGGGTTTATTTACTCCGGTAGGTACCGGCTTAATCATGATGAAAAACGGAGTCATGCTTGGCACGTTTCATGCCTTTCTCGCAGGACATGGATTTTTGCTCGATTCAATTGCCACAATCTGGGTACACGGAACTTTTGAAATATTCGCCATCACTGTTGCCGGTGGTGCCGGAATTGTGATAGGTAACAGCATTATTTTTCCTAAGACCTATTCCCGGGCCGAATCCTTTAAACGTGGCGCCAACCGTGGTTCAAAAATGGTAATTGGCCTTATTCCTGTTTTTGTTATTGCAGGTTTTCTCGAAAGCTTCGTAACCCGGTACACACAAGCTCCTTATTTTGTGCGATTTGCAATTATATTAGCTTCGATGATATCCATTGTATATTATTTCTACTATTTTCCACTCACTCAACTAAAAAAACAAAAAAATGACAAACAACAAGATTAATTTTAAACAGGAACGCGACTTCGGTGAACTTTTTAATGCAACATTTAGTTTTATTTCGCAGGAATTCAAACGATTGGCAACAGCCATACTTTATTTTGTAGTTCCGTTGTTGTTGCTTTCCGCTATTGCGATGACCATCTATATGGCAAAAGCACAGGAAATAACACAATCGTTTGTCCCAGGGGCTAAACCCGATCCTTTGGCAGTCTTCTCTGTAATGGGTTCATTAGCTGGTTATATTGGAATAGCTATTCTCATATCACTTTTGGCATCATCGGTTTTGTTCAGTACCGTATATGGCTATATAAAACTTTATAATTCAAAAGGTTCTGAAGGTTTTTCTCTTGGTGAGGTATGGATTCAGGTCACTCAGAATTTTTTACGGATTTTTCTGGCCTTAATTTTAATGAGTATCGTGATTATTATCGGCGCTGTATTTTGCCTTTTACCTGGAATCTACCTGTCTGTCGCATTAAGTATTGTTTTATGCATCATGATGTTTGAAGGAAAAAGTTTCGGTGAATCGTTTGGACGAAGTATTAAACTGATAAACAAAAGTTTTTGGCAAACTTTGGGCGCTCTGTTTATTGTTATGGTTCTTGTTTATATTCTGATAATCCTGGTTTCAGTTCCAAGTATGGTGTTCGGATTAAAGTCACTTATTTCCAATGTTAAACATCCCGGAAATCCAATGATGAATTTTTCAATGACATACATTATAGTCAATTCTATTACACAGTTATTTAGTCAGATTTTCATAACCATTCCTATAATTCTGACTGCTTTTATCTATTACAGTGTTGTTGAGAAAGTTGAAAAACCTTCCCTGCTGGAAAAGATTGATCAAATGAATGAAAATGAGTAGTTGGCTTATCCGCTATATACTGTTTCTATTTCTATTGGTTATCCCGGGCTTTTCCGGGATAACTCTTTATGCTTCGGATTTCTCCGGAACAGACTCATCACATGTCGATGTCAGGTTACCTGACCCGAAAATTATTGAATCCTTCAAAAGTCAAAAAGAATTCAACTATACTAAACCACCTTTAGAAACTAATTTTCTGCATCAGATTCTGGTATACCTAAAAAACAGGTTTGGTAGCTGGGAAAAATTTACTGCTTTAATTCCGTGGTTGTTTAAATTGTTTCTGGTCGTACTTGCAGTTTTTATCCTGATAGTCGTCATTACCAAAACCAAAATATATCAGGTTTTTTATTCCGGAAGAGAGATTGAAACGCCCGATTTTGAACTGTCAAAGTCATCGGATGAACGAATTGATTTTGAAGAAACCATCCGGCAGCAGGTTGCTGATCGGCATTACCGACTGGCTGTAAGAACTCTTTATCTGAAACTGATCGTCCTCTTAAGAACGAATGAATTCATTCATTTTTCGAAGGGAAAAACAAATGCCGACTATTGGCATGATCTGGCTGGCGAAGATTTTAAATCACAATTTTTCAGCATGACTTCCATTTACAATCATGTTTGGTACGGCGACGTTGAAATTGCCGAAGAGCAGTATCTGACTTTCGAGAAAAAGTTTCAATCATTTTATACCGCGATCAATGTTCAGAAATAGCCGCCTGTATCTGTCAGTAACAGCAATTCTGTTTATTATTCTGATTGCATTTGAACACTACGCTCCAAAACCGCTTGATTGGACTATAACATATAATCCGGAAAGTAAATCGCCCTATGGCTGTTATGTGCTGAACGACCTGTATGGTTCGCTTTTTCCTGATCAGTTTCTTGAAAATAATTACGATGGATTTTTTACTTCGCTGGATTCAACATCAACCGAAAATAAAAATATCATTGTTATCACTTCCGATTTCGCACCGGATACCTATGATCTGGATGCACTTCTTAAATCCGTTGAAAAGGGAAATGACATCTTTATTTCGTCAACCAGTTTTGGGAAATTGTTTAAGGAGAAGCTGAAAATTGAAATTTTTGTCCATGCCTTCAATACCTCATTGTACCAAAAAGGTGAGGAAGTTTTAAATCTTTTAAATCCTGAACTTCAGGCTGATTCCGGCTATCAGTATTCGAAACGGATGCCTTTGGCTTATTTTACTGCATTCGACACCATAAACACCCGGAAATTAGGAACATACAGATTTGGAAAAGTGAATTTTATTTGCACCCAATATGGATCGGGTAAACTCTTTATTCATACGCTGCCATTGGTTTTTACCAATTACCATCTGATTTACGGAAATACAGACTATGCATCAAAGGTTTTATCCTACCTGCCTAACCGGCAGACCATGCTCGACAATTATTACAAGCCCGACCGGATTGTCAACAGTTCGCCTATGCGATATTTGCTTTCACAACCTCCCTTGCAGTCAGCTTATTATCTTTTGCTTTTAACTCTTTTGCTCTATATGGTTTTCGAGTCGAAACGCCGGCAACGCGTCATTCCGGTAATTAAGGCTCCTGAAAACCGCTCGCTTCAATTCGTAAAAACAATTGGAAGCCTGTATCTGGGTCAGCGAAATAATATTGATCTGGCGAAAAAGATGATGATTTATTTTCGGGAATTTTTGCGCGAACATTATTTCCTGACCAATATTTCGGCCTCAGGACAAAGTGCAGCTTTAATTTCCCAAAAATCGGGCGTTCAGCTTAAATTTGTCAAGCTGATTCTTGATTCGATGGCTTATTACGACCAGGCCAGCCGGATTTCAGATGAAGGACTAATTGAACTAAACAGAAAAATGGAACAGTTTTACAAACAATGTTTATAAACTTTTAAAATGGAAAATCAGGAATATTTTGAAGATCGGATCGGACTGAATATCGTTCGTGATAAAATTGAGGCCATTAAAACTGAAATGTCCAGGGTCATCATCGGGCAGGACAAAATGATTGAGCTGATGATTGTTGCCTTACTGGCTGATGGTCATGTTTTACTGGAAGGAGTTCCGGGAATTGCAAAAACACTTGCCGCGAAGTTGCTTTCGAAATTAATCACGACCGGTTATTCCCGGATTCAGTTTACTCCCGATTTAATGCCTTCTGACGTTACCGGAACAAGCATATTTAATGCCGGAAATTCAAAATTTGAATTCAATGCCGGACCTTTATTTTCAAACATTATTCTAATTGACGAAATCAACCGGGCTCCTGCTAAAACTCAATCGGCCTTGTTCGAAGTCATGGAAGAAAAACAGGTTACTGTCGATGGAAAAACTTATCCAATGGAAAGTCCTTTCCTGATTTTTGCCACCCAGAATCCACTCGAACACGAAGGTACTTACCGTCTGCCCGAAGCGCAGCTCGATCGGTTTTTGTTTAAAATAGTGGTAGGTTATCCATCCGTTTCCGACGAATTTGTGATTTTACAACATGCTAATTTACGTCGCGGTGAAAAAGAAACTGATGGCGTTATCCCGGTGATTTCAGCGCTTGAACTTGTTGAATATCAGAAATTAATTCAACAGGTGCATGTCGAAGATAATTTGTTGCAGTACATCGCCGAAATTGTAAATAAAACCCGTAAACATGCCTCTCTGTATCTGGGCGCTTCTCCGCGGGCTTCCATCAATATTTTAAAAGCAAGCAAGGCTTTTGCTACCATTCAGGGACGCGATTTTGTAATTCCTGAAGATATAAAGGCAGTTATTGTTCCGGTTTTAATTCACCGTATTTATCTGACTCCTGAAAAAGAAATGGAAGGAATTAACGAAACCCAGATTATTGCGGATATTTTGAATTCGGTGACAGTTCCCCGATAAACCCGGCTTAAACTGAGTCAACTATTCAGATTGATAAATGTATTGGATGAAATTTTATAAAGAAATCTATACTCAGGTTCGTTTGTATGTCCTAAGCAGCATTATCATCGTATTATTCGTCTTCGGACAATTTTTCGATATTCTGTTTCTGGTGTCGAAAATATTGTTGCTCTTTTTTGTCGTGTTGCTGATTTTCGATGCTGTTTTACTTTTTTTTACAAAGCGCCAAATCCTATTGTTGCGCCGGATTATTCCTGAAAAGCTATCCAATGGTGATGAAAACAAAATCCTGATCACCATCAAGAACATTCATTTTTTCAGGCTGAAAATTGAACTGATCGACGAAATCCCTGCACAGTTCCAAATTCGGGATTTTTCAGTTCATTTCAATTTAATTCCTGAAGAGGAAAAGAATATTGATTACATTTTAGTTCCAAAGGAGCGTGGCGAATATCTGTTTGGTTACACCAATGTTTATATCTCTTCGCCAATCGGACTTTGGTGCCGGCGACTAAAATTTGGCAGTCCGGATACAAAAATCCCGGTTTATCCTTCATTCCTGAAGATGCGTAAATACGAATTCCTGGCAATTTCAAATCAGCTGGTCGATGCCGGAGTTAAACGGATCCGGCGGGCAGGCTCTTTTTCCGAATTCGACCGGATTAAAGATTATGTGGTTGGCGACAATTACCGCACAATCAATTGGAATGCAACAGCCCGACGATCGAAATTAATGGTCAATCAATTTCAGGAAGAACGTTCGCAGCAGATTTTCAACCTGATTGATATGGGGCGTCTGATGCAAATGCCTTTCGGTGGAATGACCTTGCTTGATTACGCCATCAACAGTTCTCTGATTTTATCGAATACCGCCCTGATAAAATATGACAAAGCCGGTTTGATCACTTTTAATCAAAAAGTTGCGACTTTTTTGCCAGCAGAGCGCGGGAATAAAACGATGGCTAAAATTCTGGAAATGCTTTATAAGCAGAAAACCGAACATCTGGAATCGGACTATGCGTTTTTAAGTGCCTTTGTACGCCGGAATATTACTCATCGCAGCTTGCTTGTTTTGTATACAAATTTCGAAACAATAACATCCTTGCACCGGCAAATGAACTATTTAAAGCATCTGGCAAAAAATCATTTACTTTTAGTAGTTATATTCGAAAACAATGAATTGAAATCTTTTACCAAAGAACCTGCTCATACACTTCAGGAAGTATATACTAAAACCATCGCCGGGAAATTCGTCTACGAGAAGAAACTTATTGTGATGGAACTTAAAAAGCATGGAATCTTATCTATTCTCACGAAACCGGAAGACCTTTCCGTAAATCTCATGAACAAGTATCTGGATATTAAATTGATGGGTAAAATCTAGATCCATTGAAAATGGAGAGCTATACGGGAAGCATAAAGCAGAATTAATGCTAAAGCGATGAATGCCAAAACAGCTTTCCGGGCAATTGCAAGACTATTTTTCGGAATGAAAAAGCTTAAAATTTCAATCAGAAAATAGAGTGGAAGCAGGGCCACCACAACATTGTAACTGATCGCTGAGGCAAACTGAAAGTGCAACAGCTGGTAAACCGCGCGTGTCATCCCGCATAACGGACATTGAAAACCGAATAAATAATAGTGAATACAAATGGAGTGCGATTCGTCGAAAAGTATGTCATAAGGTACGAATCCTACAACTACCAATAGAAAAAACAGAATAAAAATTCGAATGATTTGATTGTATGGTAATTGTGCCGTTTTCATATTTAATACATGATCTATTGCAAAGGAACAGATTTTTATACTGGGTGTTGCGACTTTCAATTGCATTTTTTAAAACGGAAGTTACAAACTTCCGCACCCAGGTGATGCGGTTTTTAACCGCATGAAAAAAAAATGGAGGTTAAAAACCTACACACCCAATAAATCATACAAAATCTTAACTTTGATGAACCCGTAAAACCAAATCCATGCGCCCGATTGTTTTTGCACTTTTCCTTATTTTAGCATTATTCTGTAATTGCACAAAAACCAATAGCCAGATGATTGATCAAACCACAGTCAAAGAACTCGATCTGAATCGTTACCTTGGAACCTGGTATGAAATTGCACGGTTTCCGCACTCCTTTGAGAAAAACCTGGTGGGAGTAACAGCGACCTATAGTCTTCGTGAAGATGGAAAAATAGAAGTGCTGAATCAGGGTTTTAAAAACACCCTGGATGGTGAGCGGTCGAAGGCCATAGGCAAGGCAAAAATCCCTGATAAACTTGAACCGGGAAAATTAAAGGTATCCTTTTTCTGGATTTTTTATGCTGATTACAATGTGCTGGAACTGGACGAAAATTATCAGTACGTCATGATCGGGAGCTCGTCGCCTAGATACTTCTGGATTTTAAGCCGGACTCCGCAGATGGATCCTGCTGTTTACGATATGCTGCTTGATAAAGCACGAAAACGTGGATATAACCTGGTAAAGCTGTATAAAGTACCTCAACCTGAAAATTGAATTCTTCAGGAATATTGTAACTTTGAACTATTCACCTGGTAAACATCAATCGCAACAAAATAAAAGAATTATGAAATCGAAACTATTTATTTCCGTCATTTTGGGTATTCTGTTCAGTTTCACAGAAAGTTTTGCATTGGATTCAATCCAGGTAAATAACGACACATCCAAAATCGTATCGCCGCAAAAGCAAAAGTTGGTGTACAAATTCAATATTATGGAGAACATTGCCCCGGCCATCTGGAGGCAGACCAAACAGGCTTTTGAAGCTGCCGACAGTATGAAGGCCGACCTGGTTCTGATTCACATGAATACCTATGGCGGATTAGTGGTCGATGCCGATTCAATCCGTACCCGGATCCTAAACAGCAAAATCCCGGTGATTGTATACATTGACAACAATGCCGCATCAGCCGGTGCGCTGATTTCTATTGCCTGTGACCGCATATACATGCGATCAGGCGGTTCAATCGGCGCAGCAACAGTGGTGAATCAGACCGGAGAAAAGATGCCCGACAAATACCAGTCGTACATGCGTGCCACGATGCGTGCCACCGCTGAATCGCATGGAAAAGATACCATCATCAGCGGAAGGGATACGACCTATCGCTGGAGGCGTGATCCGTTGATTGCAGAAGCCATGGTCGACGAACGGGTTTATATTCCTGGTGTGATTGACACCGGTAAAATACTCACCTTCACGCCGATTGAAGCGATGGAAAACGGCTATTGTGAAGGTATTTGCGATAACCTGGATGAGGTGCTGAAACTAAATGCGATGGAGAATGCCCGGATTGTTGAATACAAACCTACTGCACTTGAAAAGTTCATCGGTTTTATGGTGAACCCGATCGTATCAGGAATTCTGATTATGGCCATTCTGGGGGGAATTTATTTCGAAATGCAGTCGCCGGGAATTGGATTTCCATTTGGTGTGGCTGTGCTGGCCGCAGTTTTGTATTTTTCTCCACTCTATCTCGAAGGATTGGCTGCAAACTGGGAAATACTGCTTTTTATTATCGGATTGATTCTGATTGCACTCGAAATATTTGTTGTCCCCGGATTTGGAATCACTGGTATGTCCGGCATTACACTTGCCTTTACCGGTCTGGTGCTGAGCATGATTAAAAACGTCGATTTTACATTCGATCATGTGAATATGAACGATTTGCTCATAGCTTTGGCAACTGTTTTTACCGGATCGGTTGCAGGAATAGGACTCGCCATCTATTTAAGTCAGAAAATGTTTACAGCCGAAACCGGGCAATTTTCGCATCTTTCGCTACACCGCGTGATGAAACTGGAAGATGGCTACCTGGGTGTTGATGTTGATTTGCTTCAGCTAAAAGGGGCAAGGGGCGTTGCGGTAACCACTTTACGACCTTCAGGAAAAATAGCCATTGAAGGCAAAAACTATGACGCCATGGCCGAAGCAGGAATGATCGACAAAGGGACCCGGATTGTGGTTACCAGAGTGGAGGCAGCACAATTGTATGTTGAGGAAGAATAATTTTCGCGATATTGGATTTATTGAACATTATTATTCTATTTGAAGACAGGCAGTAATCTGAAAAAGCACGATCTTCTTCTGTCCGATCAGCAAACTGTATTGGAAATGTCTTTCAACTCCGGTAACTTCACCAGGTTCTGAAGGTAATACTACAGTAAATCACCGCTTTTTAATTCACGAACCGGCGAAAGGCTTCTTCCAGCTTAATTGTTTTCCCTTTTGATTTTCAGCCCGATATCTTCCTGAAAATCAGGACATACAATTGTAGTTAATCCATTGGTTGCAGATAGGATTTCCGATCCTTCGATGTTTCCGGTTTTGGTATTTATCCATTCCGCAGTGTATTTTCCATCCGGAATTTGAAGCGTTAATTCAAGCGAATTTCCATTTTCCAGATAAATGGCATATTGTCGCCCGACCTCTGCCAAAACCTGATAATCAGCCAGATTTCCTTTGAATACCTTCAGCACGGAGTTGTCAGGTTTCATTTTGATAAAGTCGAATTCTGCAATAAAATTCATGATTATTTTAAGCTGTTGACGGAAAATTGCACCACCCCAACCTGGTGTTTTCTTGTCGATTGCATAAGTTCCATCTTCCGAACCAACTGTAAATGAATAATCCAGATTGTTGTATAGCGCTCCTCCGTCTGTTTCCACAATTGTCTCCTGAAAATGCGGATTATCAGACCAGGGTTCATTCTGAATTTCGAAAAAGAGATTGCCAAAGTTATTCAGTTCACGAACAACTTTCCGAACGTATTTTTCCTGTATGTCCATCAGGGCGCCATTGTTTATCGTATTGACCTGTTTAAACGAAATGGAATCAAAACCCTGAATGTTGTTTTTTGGATTAAAAGGGCTGGTTGACCACTGATGACCGGTGTAATACGAAGTAAACAGGGTAACTTCCACTACAATTTCGTTCACAGAAGCTCTGGAAATAAAAGATTTCAGGCGGTTGAAAAATGCGTTGTTCCAATTTGAGAGATCATATTTGTTGGAAATGGGTTCTTTTTCCCATGGAGTTAACCACTTTTCGAACTCCGGGCTCATCGTGTTGTTGGTGATTCCAAAATTATTGCCTCCGGCTTCGGAGTACGGACCAATAAAAATCCGGGTATAATTGAATCCTTCCTTTTTCAGCGTACTCAAATATTTTTCATAATTATATCCGGTATTCATCACTGCTCCGTAATGTTCTCCGGATGTTAACAGGATGGTTGGGTTGCCCTTGTAAAGGAAATAATTGGGATTTTCAGGGTGAAGTTTCAGGATATCCTGAACAGTTGAAACACTGGTCCGGCAGCTGAATAATAGCGGTAATAAACAGACAAATAACAGTTTGGTTCGTTTTTTCATGGACTAAGTTATTAAAATTCTGCCAGGAACAATTCAACCTCCTGATACAAAGGTTCATTCACCCAGAGTGTATCATCGGCATCAAAACCGATAACTTTAATCGTGTTCTGCATTTTTGGCCGGATTTATTGATATCAGGTTCGAAATTAGTCAATTCCGTTGTTTTTAACTGCATCGTAATGCTAAAAGGCGGATGCTTTGGGTGTCCAAAGGAGTGATTTCCTGTCAGGTTACCTCAAATTTGTAAATTTCTACTGGATAGTAAGTGTCTTTTATATTTGATTCCAGGGCGTCAAACCTGCTATTTTACAAATTTCAGAAAATAGCCTGTCACCAGCAAGGTAACTACCGAAGTTGAAATAAATGCGGCTTCCGGCCCGAACCAATACCAGATGGTTCCGGCCAGGGAACTGGCAATGAGTGCGGCCAGGCTTTGAAATCCTGCATAAGAACCTATTGCAGTAGCCGTATCTTTCCGATCCGTAATGTTGCTGATCCAGGCTTTGGCGATGCCTTCGGTTGCTGCGGCATATAGTCCGTAAAGAAAGAAGAGTATTAAATAGACCTTGAAGTCAGATGTCAGGGCCATCCCCAGATAAACCGCTGCAAATAAAACCAATCCGGCAGTAAAAACACTTTTCAGGCTGAATTTATCAGCAATCATTCCCAATGGGAAAGCTGAAAGCGCGTATATGAGGTTATAAAAAATATAGAGGCCAATCACGCTGGTGTCGTCTAATCCCGATTGTTTTACTTTCAGTAAAAGCAACATGTCCGAACTGTTGAAGAGCGCAAATGCCAGTAAGCCAACAACCACCTTTCGGTACATTGGGGTACTTTGTTTCCAGTATTTCAGGAATGAAAAGAATGGTGTGGATATTTTTGCTGCCGGCTCCGCTTTGGTTTTGTCTTTGATCAGAAACGTGGAAAGAATTGCGGCAAGCCCCGGAAGAAAGGCAATCAGGAAAAGCGTTTTGTAATCGTTTGGACGAAAATACAGATAGATTAGTGCAGCGGCTGGTCCCAATACGGCTCCGAAAGTATCTGCCGAGCGGTGAAATCCAAAAACTTTGCCTTTGGTTTGCGGAGTGGCTTCATCAGAAAGCATGGCATCGCGGGCACCGGTACGAAGGCCTTTCCCGAGTCGGTCGAGCGTTCGCGCAAAAAATATCCAGACCGGAAAAACGAACATGACCATCATCGGTTTTGAAATGGCGCTCAGCGAATAACCCAGTTGAATAAAGGGAGCCCGTTTGCCTGAATTGTCGGAAAGTTTTCCGAAATATCCTTTTGCCAATCCTGCCGTGGCCTCAGCAATACCTTCCAGAATGCCGATTAAAAGTACCGAAAAACCAATGCTTTCAAGAAAAACCGGCATCACCGGGTATAGCATTTCACTGGCAGTGTCGGTAAACAGGCTGATCAGCGATAAAATCCAGACGGTTCGGGTGATGTTTTTCAAATCAGGAATTTATAAATTGAACCTATAAGTCAGCTGATTTTTTTACCTCCTGATTTATAAAGAAGTACATCGGCTTTATGTATCGTGACCAGGCACCCGTATTTCATTTCTTCAAGTGGTGGCCGGATGAATTCATAAAACAAACGGATATTTGCGTCGGAATCAATTAATTCGACTACTAAAGGAACTTTTTCGCTCACTTCCCAGAATTTATAGGAATGAATGATCGAGCTTGCCCCATATCCCATAATTCCTTTTACTACAGTTGCTCCGGCGATTCCCTTTCTTTTTGCCTGAAATACAAGGTATTCATACAAAGGTTCCTGGTTGATCTGATCGGTTGAACCAATGTAAATCTTCAGGATACTGACTTCAGTGTTGTTTTCCATATTAAAATAGTTTAGTGATGAAACGACCCGAATAAACAGCTATCAGTCCAAGAAAAAAACTGAACGAAGTATAGAATGCAAAACGCAGCCATTCCTGCTGGCGCAGCAGTATAAAGGCATCGTTCGATAAGGAAGAGAAAGTCGTAAAACCGCCGCAGATTCCCACTGTCAGGAATAAGCGAAACTCCGGATTAAGAAAATCACCTTTTTCGGAGAGGCCAAAAATTATCCCGATAATCAGGCTGCCAATGATATTTACAGTGAAGGTACTCCAGGGGAAAACCGATGCAACATTTTCCTGAAAATAACGGGAAATCAGGAATCGTAAAACTGTTCCGATAAATCCTCCAAAACCGACAACCAAGATTGATTTTACCATCGAATTGCTTTTAAGTTATTACATGGGTAGATGTCATCAGCCC
>JBBSBP010000010.1:0-95737 GCA_038251165.1 Bacteroidales bacterium
GCTAAACCGATGAATAGACTTTTTGTATTTGTATTTTTACTCGTCTCCCTGTTTCTGGTATCAAATGCCCAGGAAAGTACACAATGGCGCGGCCTGAATTCTTCAGGTATTTATACTGTTGACAAGTTGTTGCCGGTATGGCCTGTTGAAGGTCCCCAGGTTTTGTGGTCAAGCGATCATTTGGGACAGGGATTTTCTTCTCCGGCATTTGCAAATGGGAAAATATATGCAAACGGTATGGTAGGTGGTCAGTCGGTATTGTTTGTACTTGATGAGAATGGAAAAGAACTTCAGCAATTTACATATGGAAAAGAATTTGACACCAGTTATCCGGGAGCGCGCTCAACGCCTTCCATCGTGGGTGATCTGGCTTATTTGTTAACAGGAAATGGCAAATTAACATGCCTCGACCTGAAAGCAGGAAAACCGGTTTGGGAAAAAGACTTTCTGACTGAAATGGACGGAACAAATATTACCTGGGGTTATACCGAATCGTTGTTGGTTGAAGGGGATAAATTGTTCTGTACTCCGGGGGGAAAAACCAATAATATAATGGCTCTGAACCGAATGACCGGGGCAACAATCTGGAGCAGCAGCGGGTTAGGCGAATTATCAGCCTATTGTACGCCTCTTTTAGTCCAGTTGCCGGGCCGTCAGTTATTGGTAACACACACTGCAAACCATGTTTTGGGTATCGATGCTGCCAGCGGAAAATTACTTTGGAATTCGGAACATCCGAATCAATGGTCGGTTCATCCAAATACACCGATATATTCAAATGGTCATTTGTTTGTATTCAGTGGTTATGGCCAGGGAGGCGAAATGCTTAAACTGAGCGCTGATGGAGGTTCAGTAACCAAAGAATGGGATATCAGGAGTTTTGATAGCCGCATGGGCGCCTCGGTATTAATCGACGGCTTTTTGTATGGTTCAGGAGATGCTGACCGCAGCTGGCAGTGCATTGACTGGAAAACCGGTGAACGAAAATACACTTCGACAGAAATAGGCAAAGGCGCTACCATTGCTGTCAATAAAAAACTGATAGGTTATTCCGAAAAAGGTGAATTATTCATGGCTGAAGCCAATTCTTCCGGCTTCAAGGTAATCAGCAAAACCAAAGTTACCCTGGGTACTGAACAGCATTGGGCTCACCCGGTAATCAGCAAAGGTATTTTGTATGTACGGCATGGAAATTCGCTGATTGCGTACAAAATCTCGGGATAATAAAACCAACTGCCAATCCGGCAACATTCAGCTAAATACAGGTCAGTGGTATTCTTGATTGCTGATTTTGTTGAAATAAATACTGAATAATAAACAAACAGATCAAACCAACTAAAAAAATGAAACAGATCAAGCTGACTATTACTCTGCTTTTAATTGCTTTATTCGCTATTTCCCAGCCGGTTCAGTGGCGGGGACCCAACCGTGACGGTAAATTTCCGGAAACCGGCTTACTGAAAAAATGGCCGGATGCCGGTCCTGAATTACTCTTTAAAGTGGAAGGAATAGGTAAAGGATATTCATCGGTTGTGGCAACTGAACAGAACATTTTTACTACCGGGATGATTGATACCCTTGATTATTTAACGTGTATTACTCCTGAAGGACAGATTAAATGGAAAGTTCCCTATGGCCGTTCATGGGTTAAATCTTTTCCGGAAACCCGCGGTACGCCAACCATTGAAAATGATCGTATTTATGTGATCAGCGGAACAGGAGAATTGGTTTGCCTGAATGTAAACGACGGTGCAATTCGCTGGAAAGTGAATGTTGATAAGGATTATAAATCCGACTGGCATATTTGGGGAGTCTCTGAATCGCCACTTATTGTGGATGATAAAGTGATCTGCACGCCCGGAGGTAAAACAACTTCGGTAGTTGCTTTCGATAAAATGACCGGAAAGCTGGTTTGGCAAAGTGAATGTGTAGGTGGTCAGCGGGGGTATGCTTCTCCAACTATTTATGAATACAAACAATTCAGGTTTATTTTGGCTATTACTGCTACGAATCTGATTGCTCTGGAACCGGCAACCGGCAAAGTCGCCTGGACTTACAAATATTATGACTCCGCCAAATGGGATCAGCCGGGACTAATCTGGACCAATACGCCTGTTTTCAAAGACCGCAATATTTTCATTTCAATGGGTTACGATTATCCTGCTGTTATGCTGGAGATGGATTCACTTGGAACTTCAGTTACCGAAAAATGGATTGATCATACTTTTGATAACCATCATCATGGTATCATTGAACTGGATGGAAAGATATACGGCTCGAACTGGAAAAGCAACAGCAAGGGGAGATGGATTTGTATGGATTGGAAAACCGGCGAAATTAACTATGTTACCGATTGGATTAACAAAGGTTCTTTAATATATGCCGACGGTTTGTTTTATATTTTGGAAGAAAAAACCGGAACGGTAGGATTAGTTCAGCCTGATCCTGAAAATTTCGATGTTATCAGCTCGTTTAAACTGCAAGGTGGTACAGGCCCATTCTGGTCACATCCGTTTATTGCGAATGGAAAACTGTACCTGCGCCATGGTGATGTTTTGTTTGTTTATAACATAAAAGCGTAATTCTAATTCGGGGAGTAAATGATGAGGATACTGGCTATATTATTGCTGATTTTTATTTTTTCAGTAAATCTTTTTTCACAGGATTTGGTGGAATGGAGAGGTCCGGACCGTTCAGGAATCTATCCTGATCAGAATCTCCTGAAAACCTGGACTGAAAACGGCCCGCGGCTTATCCTTGAACTGAATGATATCGGCAATGGATACTCCTCTCCGGTAGTTTATAAAAGTGTAATTTATATTACCGGAAAAAAAGATACAATGGATGTTATTTCGGCATACGAAATGAATGGAACGAAAAAGTGGGAAACTGCATACGGCAGAGCATGGAATCGTACTTATCCGGAAACCCGCTGTACACCTACCATTGAGGATAACCGGATTTATCTGGTCAGTGGAATGGGAGAGGTAGTTTGTGTTGATGCAGTCACCGGGAAAAGAATTTGGACAGTTGATGCACAAACTGAGTTTAAGGGTGAACCACATCGGTGGGGCATAGCCGAATCTATAGCGATTTCGGATAAGGCTGTTTTTTATGTCACCGGGGGAGAAGAAACTTCGGTGATTGCTCTGGATAAAACCAATGGTAAACTGATCTGGAAAACAAAAAGCCTTGGAGGAACCCGTGCATATGCATCATCTTCGATTATTGAAAAAGCCGGCATGCGATTGTTGCTGGCTCAGACAGCCAACGATTTGATGGCTGTTAACATCGAAAATGGTAAAATTGTCTGGAATTTTAATCTGATGCCATATCATACCGGAGAAACGGGTAAAGGAGGAAATACAAACACACCTCTTTTTTACAACAACGAAATATTTGTGGCCAGCGGGTACGACCATCCGGCAATTATGCTGAGCCTGGCTGCCGATGGGCGATCAGTGTCAGTCAAATGGATGAATACTGATTTTGACAACCACATGGGTGGTGTCGTTAAAATTGGTAATTTTATTTTTGGTTCGAACTGGACAAATAATGCCAATGGAAATTGGATTTGTGCTGCCTGGGATACAGGGAAAACCACGTATAACACAAAATGGTTCAATAAAGGACCAATCATTTCGGCTGATGGAATGCTGTATTGTTACGAGGAAAAAACCGGTAACCTGGCATTGGTAAAGCCGAATCCTGAAAAGTTTGAAGTGGTGAGTTCGTTTAAAATTGCAAAAGGAGCAGGGCCACATTGGGCTCATCCGACTATATACGATGGAAATATACTGGTACGACACGGTGAATATCTGGCGGTTTATAACCTGAAGAATTAGGATTTAAAGCTGTTTTAGCTGAAAATGGTATTTTGTAAGGAATAAACGGTGGCAGTCGAAATACCGTCCGCGGAAAGATGTCCAAAAAAGAACTCAACTTCTTACGGACGAAATGGATTTCGCATTTAAAAATGAAATTTCAAAAGGAAAAATAAGGAACTTGGAAAAGCTTAATAAATACGGATTGGGATTGGTTGTCGGGATAGTGCTCATTCTTTTTTTCTGGTGGATGTTTAGAGATCCTACCCGTCAATTTGCAGAAAGTATTCCCGGTGCAGATAACCGTGATGCCGGCTCTGCCATGGTGAGAGATTCAGTTCACATTGGTGAAACATTTCAATTTTTCGGTACCTCTCAAACCAGTTTCAAAGATACCTGGACACGTTTTCGGGGTGCCGATTTTGATAATATCTGTAAAAATTCCCAAAAGCTGAAGAATAGCTGGTCGGGTAGTCAACCCGGGATACTTTGGTCGGTTGAATTGGGCGAAGGTCATGCCGGACCGGCCATTTATGAAGGAAATGTTTATGTGATGGATTACGATGAGGGAAAACGCGAAGATGCTTTGCGTTGCTTTTCGCTGGAAGACGGAAAAGAACTTTGGCGGCGATCATATGGTGTAACCCTGAAACGGAATCATGGAATGTCGAGAACAGTGCCGGCAGTAACTGCCGATTATATTTTAACCATTGGTCCACGTTGTCATGTGATGTGTGTTAAACGCGAATCGGGCGACCTGTTGTGGGGACTTGATATGGTTCAGAAATACCAGACCGAAGTACCACTCTGGTTTACCGGTCAGTGTCCGATGATCGATAACAATAAAGCCATACTGGCTCCCGGGGGAAGTGCCATCATGATTGCGGTTGATCTGGCCACCGGCAAAATTTTATGGGAAACACCCAATCCGGGAGGACTGAAAATGTCGCATTCATCGATTATGCCATGGACCTTTAATGGAAAGAAAATGTATGTATACAGTGCTGTTGGCGGAGTTTTGGGCGTTTCGGCTGAAGGTGCCGACGAAGGCAAAATTCTCTGGGAATCAACAGCATGGAATCATGCAGTAGTGGCTCCTGCTCCTGTTTGTTTCCCGGATGGAAGAATATTTTTGACTGCCGGTTATGGCGCCGGAAGTATGATGATTAAAGTAACTCCTTCAGGAGATAAATATAAAGTTGATGTATTAAAGGAATACAGCCCAAAGGATGGAATGGCCTGCGAACAGCAGACTCCGGTGATTTGGGATGGTTTTATGTTTGGTATTCAGCCGAAAGATGCCGGCCCACTCCGTAACCAACTGGTTTGTGTGTCTCCGGACGATGTCACCAAAATAATCTGGACTTCAGGAAAAGAAGGCCGTTTTGGCCTTGGCCCATACCTGATTGCTGATCATAAAATGTTTCTGCTAAGCGACGATGGTACGCTGACTATGATTAAACCCGACAGTAAAAAGTACGTTCAGTTAGCTCAGAAAAAGCTGTTTGATGGCCAGGATGCATGGGCTCCGATGGCCATTGCCGACGGGCGGTTACTGTTGCGTGATGCGAAAACAATGTATTGTGTGAATGTAAGCCAATAAAACTATGAACAGGAAACTTGTAAATATCGTATTGATTATTCTGGCTGTGGTCATCGTTGTCATTATTGGCAAGGATTTTATCGGAAACAAAGCCGGAAAAAACATCGAAAATCCCTATGAATACAATGTGGATGAATTCCGGAAAGTGGATTCAACAACCATCTTGTATCACGAGACAATTTCGTTCCCGGTTAATGCTGAGAATCTAAAAGGTCTCGCAATATCAGGACAACAGCTTGTTCTGGTGTCTGAAAAGTTACTCTTGAAATATGATTATTCCGGAAAGGAAATCTTCCGAAAAGAGCTTCCGGATACAGCTAATTGTGTCACAGTTGATGCAAACAATGAAATATGGGTTGGGACGCTTCATTCGGTCGATTTGTTTGATCAGGGCGGAACTTTGCTTAAACGGTGGAATTCGTTTGGCGACCGCTCGGTCATCACTTCACTGGCAGTTTCGGGCGAAAACGTATATGTTGCCGATGCCGGAAACCGGATTGTTTATCATTGCAATACCAAGGGCCAGATTCTGGGAAAAATAGGTGAAAAAAATGAGCAGAAAGGTGTGCCCGGATACATCATCCCAAGTCCGTATTTTGATCTGGCTTTGGACGACAACAGCTTATTGTGGGTAGTTAATCCCGGTCGTCATAGCTTTGAAAACTACAATAAGGATGGGTCGTTGCGCACTTCCTGGGGTATGGCAAGTTTTAAAACCGAAGGATTTACCGGATGCTGTAATCCGGCACACATGGCCATTATGGCCGATAATTCGTTTATAACCAGCGAAAAAGGGATGCCCAGAATTAAAATCTACGATCAGCATGGCGAATTCAAAGGAGTGGTTGCGTCTCCGGAAATGTTTGACAGGGATAGTTACCTGGCTCCGGAAGTGGCCATTGATGCTGATCAGCGAGTCATTGCACTCGATTTTGAACGAAAACAAGTACGGATTTTTGAAAAAAATGGAATATGAAAACAACCCGAAGAGATTTTTTCAGAAAGGCTGCGCAATTGACTTTTCTTTCTGCAATGGTTGGAGGCTCTGCCTATCTGGTGGCCGGGAAAAGAATTCAGCTGGAAGATTGTGCTGACAATCAATTTTGCAAAAATTGTCAGAAACTAACTTCCTGTTCGCTTGATCAGGCTAAAAAATTCAAAGACGATGGGCGATAATAAAGAACCGAAAAGTATAGAAAGGCGTCGGTTTATCCGCAACGGGATGCAGATGGCGCTTGCCGTTTCTTTGGGCGGGGTTGCCGGTGTTTCGCTGCTGAAATCAACCCCGGAGGATTTGGTGTGGCAGATCGATCCGTTTAAATGTGTGCAGTGCGGACGCTGTGCCGACGAATGTGTGATGACCCCTTCAGCCGTTAAATGTGTTCATGCATACGATTTGTGCGGGTATTGCGATTTGTGCGGCGGTTACCTGAAACCTGATTCAAATGCCCGCAGTACGGCAGCTGAAAACCAGCTTTGCCCAACTGCAGCCATTAAACGTCAGTATATTGAAGAGCCGTATTTCGAATATGTAATCGATGAATCGTTGTGCATCGGATGTGCCAAATGTGTGGCTGGGTGCACCTCGTTTGGAAATGGATCGCTGCATTTGCAGGTTCGTCACGACCTGTGCAAAAACTGTAACGATTGTTCCATTGCACGGCTTTGTCCGGCTGACGCTTTTCAGCGTGTGCCGGCCAATACACCTTATTTGATTAAAGGTGATTGGAAAAAAGGTGGCGGAGGACAATTGATTGAAAAAAAGCCTGAGGCAAAAGGGTAAGGAAGAGAATGCTATCGTAAATCAATGCGAATGCACAAATAAAATAAAACAGAAGGAAATTACGGTCAGTTTACCTGGAACTTGAAATTTTGAATTTGGAACTATTACGAATGAGACAACTAAAAAAATATTTTTTACTGATTTCACTGATGCTGTTCAGTGCTATTCAGACATTTGCATTAGATGCGATACAGCGGTTCCCGAAACCGGAATTTGATACGGGTTATGTCCAGCCGCATACCACAGCGCCTTCACCCCGATTACTTTTTCTGGAGTATCTGGATGTGATTATGTTGTTCATTGTTCTTTCTGTAGTAACCTGGTTTGTATTGAAAAAACGTTCACGCAAAGGCGTATTCTGGACCTCGGTATTTACCCTGCTGTATTTTGGGTTCTACAGGGAAGGCTGTATATGCTCGATTGGTTCCATCCAGAATGTGGTGCTGGGAATCTTTGATCCAACTTATGCCATACCGCTGACTGCATTATTGTTCTTTCTTTTGCCCTTAATCTTTTCACTTTTCTTCGGTCGAATGTTTTGTGCCGGGGCCTGTCCGCTTGGAGCTATTCAGGATATCGTGGTTTTAAAACCGATTGAACTGTCCAAATGGATTCAGAAAGTTTTGGGTTTAATTCCGTATTTATACCTCGGACTGGCTGTTTTGTATGCAGCCACCAAATCCGAATTTATAATATGCCGTTACGATCCGTTTGTTGGTTTCTTCCGCTTTGATGCTCCCTTTAATATGCTGATTTTAGGAATCCTGTTTTTAGTGGTTGGCATCTTTGTTGCCCGTCCGTATTGCAGATTCTTTTGTCCATACGGAGTATTGCTGGGTTGGATGTCGAAGTTTTCATCCAAACACATGACTATTACACCGGCAGCCTGCATTCAGTGTAAACTCTGCGCCAATTCGTGTCCGTTTGGTGCCATTGATGAACCTGTCGCTGAAACAGGCAAACGCCGCGGCAATGTGAACCGTTTGATGACCTATTTCGTACTTTTGCCATTATGGATGGGTATAGGCGGATTTGCAGGTTCAATGCTGCACGTTCCGCTGTCGCGATTTAATCCAACGGTTTATTTGGCCGAGCAAATCATCGAACACCCTGAAGTAAAAAATGATCCAAATAATATTGATGTGCGGACTTTTATGAGTTCCGGAAAAACAACACATGAACTGGTGCTTGAGGCTGATGCCATTCGCCAACAGTTTTATATCGGTGGTTGGTTACTCGGTGGGTTCATGGGTGTGGTGATCGGTACCAGCCTGATCGGATTGTCAACCTTCAGGAAAAGGGAAGACTGGGAGCCCAACCGGACCAATTGCCTGAGCTGCGCCCGGTGCATGGATTATTGTCCGGTGAAAGAATAGTTGCGGGTTTCAGGTTGCATGTTCCGGGTTGGGAATCGATGCGATATTCATTGAATAAATTGAGAAGATCATGAATAGCTGAAAAAAGCAAAAAACAAATTCGGGACGGAATACGAATAACGTTGTTTAAAATGTATTGAATCTATCATCTAAACTGAATTCACTAAAATAATGAACCTTTCCAAAAACGATAAGATTAAACTGGCCCGCCAGATTTCCTGGATGGCTGCTGGATTTGCAGTAATCATGGCTGTTTTACTGGTTGCCAATTTTGTTCAGACCAAACTGAATGATCCAATTGACAATAAAACCATTCCGGCACTGGTCAACCGACTAAGTGAAAATCCGGGTGATGAAGCATTGAAATCTGAAATCCGTGCGTTCGACCTGATGGCACGTAAAGCCTATTTTACCAGTCAATGGCAGTTGCGTACCGGGAGTTATCTCATGTTTTTAGGGGTTATCATTTCAGTACTTTCGGTTCGCTATGTTTTATCGGCCAAATCGAAATTGAATGAAATTGACCGAATTGAAAAAGTAAACGAACTCGATAAACTGGTAGCTCAGAAATGGGTTATTTATACAGGCTCAGGCCTGATCGTACTTGCTCTTATTTCCGGAATTCTGGCGTCCAATTCGCTGAAAGAATACAAGGTGAACGAAAACCTGGTGGTTCAGGAAGAAAAAAAAGCAGAGCCCGCAACACCTGCAATTCTGGAACCCGCAGCTGCTTCAGCTGACCAGGCTGTAAGGACAGAAAATACTGTCCAGGTTGAAAACAAGACTACAACTGCTGCTCCCGTTGCCAATGTTGAGGTTACCCCGGAAGTTCCGGCGCCAGCTCAAATTGACGCTCCCACTGGTTTTCCAACTTTGGCTCAGCAAAAAGCCAATTACCCGTTCTTCCGCGGTGCTGAAGGAATTGGAGTGGCTACCCAGAAAAATACTCCGGTGGACTGGAATGGCACCAGTGGAAAAAACGTAATATGGAAAGTTAAAATTCCGAAAGCTGGATTCAGCTCACCCATAATCTGGGGGAATCAGTTGTTTGTTACCGGCGCTGATGCCCAGTCACGGGTGGTATACTCCTACGATAAAAATACCGGAAAATTACTTTGGGAAGCGGCTGCCGACAACATTGAAGGTTCACCTTCAAAAATTCCGAAAGTTACTCCCGATACCGGTTTGGCTGCCCCAACCATGGCCACCGACGGGAAAGCCGTATTTGCCCTTTTTGCCACCGGCGATGTCATCGGCCTCGATATGAGTGGCAAACGCCTGTGGGCGCGTAACCTGGGTGTTCCGGATAACCATTACGGACATTCTTCATCGCTTATAGTTTACAAAGACAAATTGCTGATTCAATACGATACCAACAAGTCAGGGAAGCTGATAGCGCTGTCCACTCAAACCGGAGTTCCCGCCTGGGAAACTTCCCGAAGTACCAAAATATCCTGGTCGTCGCCTATTTTGGTCAATACCGGAAGCCGCATGGAACTGATTTTGACAACCAATCCGAATGTAAATGCCTACAATCCTGAAACCGGAAAAGAAATCTGGAGTATTGCCTGTCTTTCAGGAGAAGTTGGACCTTCGGCAGGATATGCCGATGGAATGGTGTTCGCCGGAAATGAATATGCCAAACTGGTTGGCATTAAACTGGGTGCAAAACCTGAGATTGCCTGGGAATCGGATGAATTTTTACCTGAAGTTTCCAGTCCGCTGGCGGTAAACGGATTGGTTTTTGTAGCCACCACCTACGGCGTTTTCGCCTGTTTTGATGCTAAAACCGGGGAACAATACTGGAACCAGGAATATGGCGATGCATTTTATTCTTCGCCGGTTTATGCCGACGGAAAGGTTTATATTACCGACATGTCGGGTAAAACACATATCGTAAAAGCTGCCAAAGAATACCAGTTGATCGGAACGCCTGAATTGGGTGAAAAGGCCGTGTGTTCGCCTGTTTTTCAGGATGGAAGGGTTTATTTGCGCGGGATGAACCAATTGTATTGCCTGGGAGTGAAATAAGGATTTAAGATAAGAGAAGAAATATGAAATTGAAAATATTAATTTGGATTGCTACGAAGTAGCTAAATATCAATAACCGTGGGTGAAACCCACGGCCAAATTGCCCTGAAGGGGCAAAATATCAATAGCCCGGGGTAAGTGAGGAACGAACGCCACCCCGGGATAAAGGAAACTAGTAGAAAACCGTCCGCGGGAAAATATTATTAGATATAAAATCAACTTTAGGACGGAATGGAAAGAACCACATTAAATGATGAAATAAAAACAAATTTTAATTTGAATTTTACACATTGAACAACGAAATAAACATACAACAAGCTGTTGATGAGATTATCGCAGAAAAAGGAACGGCCGGAAAATCGGTCATCCCGATTTTGCAGTCCATTCAGGATACATTCAATTACCTTCCGGAGGAAGCCCTGAAATACGTATGTGAAAAAACAGAGATTACTCCCGAACAAATCGTCGGAGTGGCATCTTTTTATTCGCAGTTTCGGATGCAGCCGGCAGGTGAACACATTATCAAGGTTTGTCTTGGAACAGCTTGTCACGTGAAAGGTGCCGGACAGGTTTACGATGCCTTCCGGAGACATTTTAACCTGACAGGCCTTGAAGAAACTGATGCTTCACGAAAATATACCATCGAAAAAGTTTCATGCCTGGGCTGTTGTACGCTTGCTCCGGTGGTTCAGATTGATGAAATCACATACGGCCATGTGGCTTCGGACAAGGTAGCCAATGTATTGGCTGATTTTGAGAAACACGCCGGAATTTCAGGAGCTAAAAAAGGTTTGTTCCGGAATGTTGACGGATCTGAAATTCAAGGTGAAATCCGTATCGGATTGGGTTCCTGTTGTGTAGCCTCCGGAAGCGAGGATGTAAAAAAGGCTGTAGAAGAAACAATTGCCAATACCGGAATCAAAATCAGCCTGAAAAATGTCGGTTGCGTGGGAATGTGCCACCAGGTTCCACTGGTTGAAATTATTCCGAACAATGAAAAGTCTACCTTGTATGCCAAAGTGAAGCCGGAAGATATTGAAGGTATCATTGCCAGTCATTTTAAACCACTGGGCACTTTCAGTATGCTGAAAAACAGCGTGTATAAATTTTTTGAAGGTGTGCAGACTGACACGGTTTGGGATGGGGTGAAACAGTATTCAATTGATGCCCGTGAAAAACAGGTATCCGATTTTCTGGACCGGCAAGTCCCGATCGCGACCCAATACCGCGGAATCATCAATCCGCTCGACATCGAAGAATACAAGGTTCATGAAGGTTTTGCCGCCTTGAAAACCTGCCTTACCGAATTGTCATCCGATGAAATTATTCAGACCATCAAAGATAGCGGACTGCGTGGAAGGGGAGGAGCTGGGTTTCCAACCGGCCTGAAATGGAGTTTTGTCGCTGCAAATCAGTCGGATGTAAAATACCTGATCTGTAATGGCGATGAAGGAGATCCGGGTGCATTTATGGATCGCATGTTGCTCGAATCCTATCCGTACCGCGTGATTGAAGGTGCTGTCATTGCCGCAAAAGCTGTCGGTGCCACACAGGGATTTTTCTATATCCGTGCTGAATATCCGCTGGCCGTAAAACGTATCCGGCAGGCATTGATTTATTGTCGCGAGAATAATTATTTGGGCGAAAATATTCTGGGAAGCGGATTCTCATTCGACATTACGATTTATGAAGGAGCCGGCGCTTTTGTGTGCGGCGAAGAGTCGGCCCTGATGGCTTCCATTGAAGGTGAACGGGGTTTTCCCCGCATTCGTCCGCCATTTCCGGCTTTGAGTGGACTTTGGAAAAAACCAACTCTGATCAACAATACTGAAACTTTGGCTCAGGTTTCGTACATCATTCGCGAAGGATCGGAAAAATTTTCATCCATCGGACGCGGAGCCAGTAAAGGGACCAAAGTTTTTGCCCTGGCCGGAAAAATCAACCGTGGCGGACTGATTGAAGTGCCGATGGGAATTACTGTTCGCCAGATTGTCGAAGAAATTGGCGGAGGAATTCAGAACGGGAAAAAATTCAAGGCGGTGCAGATTGGCGGTCCATCAGGAGGCTGTGTGCCCTTTCAGTTGTACGATACGCCTATCGATTACGAATCGCTGCTTGAAGTGGGTGCGATGATGGGTTCAGGCGGACTGGTCGTCCTGGACGAAGATGATTGCATGGTCGATATTGCCCGCTTTTTCCTGTCGTTTACCCAAAATGAATCCTGCGGAAAGTGTACCTTCTGTCGGGTAGGAACCAAACGAATGCTCGATATCCTGACCAAAATTACCACCGGAAAAGGTACTCTGAAAGATTTGGATGAACTGGAATACCTCGCAGGCTGGACCAAAAAAGGAAGTTTGTGCGGACTGGGAAAATCGGCACCGAATCCAATTTTGTCAACTTTGAAATATTTTAGGGAGGAATACATTGCGCATATCAATGGCAAATGTCCGTCAGGTAAATGTCAGAGTCTGATTAAATACCAGATCAACGATTTGTGCATTGGCTGTACCAAATGTGCACAGAAATGCCCAACCGACGCGATTTTATTTAAACCGCACGAAAAGCATGAAGTCATCACCGACCTTTGCATCAAATGTGATGCCTGCCGGCAGGTTTGCCCGGTTGATGCGGTTATAATAGTTTAAAGTTTCAGGTTCCAGGTTTCGGAGTGCAAAGGTTTTGGATATTGAATATTGGTTATTGTGTATTGGAAATTTTAGGTTTTCCTGACTCTGAAAGAGTCAAATATGAATAACCGCGGGGAAAACCCGTGGCAAGTAATAGATGAAACATAAGGCGCCTCAGAAAATGAAGATTGAAACGCATAAGTTGCATGCGCCGCAATGGATAACACTAATAAAATCGTTAGCCCTGACAGGGTTTAAAACCCTGTCAGGGCTAAAAAGAATATAAATACAAATATGATCAAACTTACTATAGATAATCGAACCGTTGAGGTTCCACCCGGAACCTCGGTGTGGCAGGCAGCCCAATCCGTGGGCATCGAAATTCCAACAATGTGTTTCATTGAAGGAACTGAACATTTCACGTCCTGCATGATTTGCCTGGTAAAGGATGCCATGAACGGACGGTTTTTCGCATCTTGTTCAACACCGGTTTTTGGAGGACAGGTTATCATTACCAACGATGAGGAAACCATTGAATCGCGTAAAGCGGCTCTCGAATTGCTGCTCAGCGAGCATGTGGGCGACTGTGAAGCTCCCTGTCAGCTGGTTTGCCCGGCACACATGAACATTCCGCTGATGAACCGCCTGATCGCCAAAGGTGATTTTGCCAAAGCGCTCGAAGTCGTTAAACGCGACATTGCCCTGCCTTCCATTCTCGGACGCATTTGTCCGGCTCCCTGTGAGGCCGGTTGCCGCCGTAAACAGGTCGACGAAGCGGTTTCAATCTGTTTGCTGAAAGGATTTGTTGGCGACGAAGATTTGAAAAGTAAGAAACCTTATCTTCCACAGATAGCGCCACTTTCAGGTAAAAAAGTTGCTGTAATAGGGGCTGGTCCTGCCGGATTGGCTGCCGCTTATTACTTGCAGATCAAAGGCCATCAGGTTGTTATTTTTGATAAAAACAACCGGGCTGGCGGAGAATTGCTGCAAATTGAAAATGAAATATTACCTACAGAAATCATCGAACAGGAAGTCGCCCAAATTCTTGCAACTGGTGTTCAAATCCGATTAAACGAATCCGTGGATGGTCCCCGGTTTCACCTTTTACACCATGAATTTGATGCGGTCATAGTGGCTACCGGAACGATTACTGAAGAAAGTTCAGCCTTCGGACTTACGACATCAAAAACAGGAATTCTTGCCGATAAAACCAGTTACCTGACTTCAAATCCAAAAGTGTTCGCTGTTGGAAATTCGCTTCGGACTTCCAAACTGGCAGTGCGATCGGTTGGGCAAGGTAAAGAGGTGGCGACTGTCATCGATAATTATTTCAAAACCAACGAGCTTAAAGGTTACCCTGAACGCTTCAATTCCAAATTTGGCCGGTTGGCTGAAGCAGAGTTTATTCACTACCAAAAGGACTCGGAAACTGCTCCCCGGCAGAAAGCTGATAAAACAGGATTTACCAGGGAAGCAGCTATCCGGGAAGCCAAACGATGCATGCACTGCGACTGCCGAAATCCGGAATCATGCGTATTGCGCGAATTATCTGATCGCTATCAGGCTTCACAAAAACGTTTTCAGGGAGAAGAACGGAAACCGGTGGAGAAATTTGTTCACCGGGAAGGAATTGTTTACGAAGCAAACAAATGCATTAAATGCGGCATCTGCGTGAGATTGACCAAACAACATCAGGAAGAATTTGGTTTTACGTTTATTGGTCGCGGATTTGATGTAAAAGTGGGTGTTCCGTTCAATGAAAGTATCCAGAAGGGGCTCGAAAAAACAGCAGAAATCGTGGCAAAAGCCTGCCCAACCGGAGCTTTGGCTATGTTTGGAGAGGAGGAACAGGTATAATTATTTGATAATTAGGCTCACAATATAGAGTCCGGATTTAAGTTTTAAGAAACAAACAACTTTTAATGGTGTCGATTGTTTATTACAAGATCAATTGATTGTGTTTTTTGAATCATCAGCAACCCTATGGAACGATATAGAAAAATAGTTTTTTTTGTTATTTTCTTTTTAACACTATTCCAGCTTTTGGGGAGTTCTGTAATATCATTCAATGAAAAATCAATTTTAGTTGAAAATCACCAAAATGAAAAGACTGAATGTGTTGTGTTTCTTCAGGATTCTGAACAGCAGGATGATGAACATTCTTTGTGTTTATACAAGTCTTATAATTATGTATTAATAACTAAAGATAATGTTCATCTTAAAAAATTTGGTGTAGATGAATTAATTCACTTCATTTTTTGGCAACCGCCAAAAAAAATAATCAGCTAGAAATTAGTAAAAGGCTTTAATCCAACTTTTTCGTTGGTTCTTAAAATCTTATTTCATTTTCGGATTTGCCAAATGATAAAGATTTTTAATGACAACAATAGGCATTTAACAGACTTGCTTTATGTCTTTGATTTGTTGTATGTGTTTGTATTATAATTAGTTATGTAATAATTTTTAAATAAAATAAGGTTATGAATATATTAGAGCAGTTTGATCATCCGGGCAGAAAACAAGATAAGGATCACATTATCCATTTAATCCAGATCGCCATGGCTGATGGTATCGTTGATGATAAAGAATTGAAAATGTTGCAACGGCTAGGGAACGAAATGGGCATAACTGATCCTGAAATAACTGATTTGCTGGAGAACTCCAAAAAATCGGCATATATTCCTCCATATGAATTTTCGAAGCGTTTTGGACAAATCTATCATGTCATTAAGATGGTTTATGCGGACGATAAAGTCGATAGTCATGAAATGCGATTGGCAACCCTAATTGGATTAAAATCCGGGTTTAGTGAAGAGGAAATGCCTTTTCTCCTGACCCTACTGATAACTGGAGTAAAAAATAATGAAAACGAAGAGGACCTTTTCGAGTTGTATAAAAAAAGGAGAATTGTTCGATGAAGACAAGATATGAAAGAATAATTGTTTTGAACCGTTATTATCGAATCACAAATTTCTATGGATTTTTAAAATCTACAGCACTGAAAGGAGGGATGGTAATAGTTCTGTTTGTTATGATATTGCTGGCTCTTGAATATTTCTTCTTCGATTTTAATGCGATACTTAATGGATTGGTTGAAAATTTTTCAGCTGCAACGATCTTTATTGTTTTTTTGATTTCTGAAACAGTTTTGGGATTGATTCCTCCTGAAATATTTATAGCATGGAGCTCTAAATCAGCTTCACCATGGTTGTTCTTGTCTGTTTTGGCAAGCCTGTCGTATTTAGGAGGTGTTATCGCATATTATGTAGGTCATGAATTAAACCGGATTCCATCAGTTCGTTATTATCTGGAAAATAAGATTTCAATGCATATTCAAAATCTGCGGAAATGGGGTGGATTCTTTATTCTGGTTGGTGCTTTGTTGCCTTTGCCTCACTCGGTTGTTAGTATGGCTTGCGGTTTAATCAGATATGATTTTAAAAATTATCTCTTGTGGGCACTATTTCGTTTTTTGAGATTTGTGTTTTACGCGATAGTTATTTTTCAGGTTTTTTGATCAACTGGAAATTGCTGATTTTATAGCTCGTTTGACCTGAGATTTATTGATAATTATTAACAATTGTAAATGATTTGAATCTGCATTTCTAGTGGAATTTTGAAAAGTGTTTGCTATTTTTATCAACAAAACCAAAATATAGATCCAATCACATGAATTTCACAAAATTCCTGATTTTATTTTTGATAAGTTTGATTTCTGCGGAAAATATTTCAGCTCAATCCTGGACAATTTTCCGTGGTAATCAACAGCTTTCCGGAGCAACTTCCGTAACTCTTCCGGAGAAACCGAAATTACTGTCTTCATTCCAGACGGGCGATGACATCAAAGCTTCTCCGGTTGTGGATGGGCAGACTATTTTTTGTGGATCAACTGACGGAAACATGTATGCAGTTGGGTTCGACGGCAAGCTGAAATGGAAATTTAATTCCGGAAATGCCATCGAAGCTCCGGCTTTGGTCATGGATGGTTCGGTCGTATTCGGCTCACTCGATGGCAAGTTTTTTCGGCTTAATGAGAAGACCGGTAAGCAAATCTGGAAATATACAACTGACAATCAAATCATGGGTTCGGCCAACTGGCTGAAGGTAGGAAAACAGGTCCGCCTGGTGGTTGGCAGTTATGACTATAACCTGCATGGCGTTGGTTTTGACAAGGGGGACAGCATCTGGCAATACGAATCAGACAATTTCATTAACGGAGCGCCGGCAATCTACGGTAAATATGCCGTCTTTGGCGGTTGCGACGGTTTTGTGCACCTGGTGAACATTGAAACCGGGAAGGTGTTTAAAAAGATACAACTCGATACTTATGTGGCTTCGTCACCGGTGATCGATGGCAAACATGCCTATGTGGGCGATTATGAAGGACGTTTTTTCTGTATCGATCTGGAAGCCGGGAAAGTGGCCTGGACATATGATGATCCGGAGAAAAACCTTCCATTTATTGCATCACCGGCATTAAGCGGCAACCTGATCGTGATCGGCAACCAGGACCGTTTTATTTACTGCCTGGATAAAAATTCGGGGAAAGTTGTCTGGAAGGTCAAAACAAGCAACCGGGTGGAGTCCTCTTCAGTTATTGCTTCCGGGAAAGTAATTACAGGCACCATGGACGGTATGTTGTATATTCATGATCTGAAAACCGGGAAAGAACTGTGGAAATACGAGCTGGGAAGTCCGGTAATCGGAAGTCCGGCAGTCGTTTCAGGAAAAATTGTAGTAGGTGCAGGTGACGGACGAATATATATATTCGGGTGAAGCCTCCCCTAAACCCCCTCCTAAAGAGGGGGCTTGAAAAGAAAGCCTCCCCCAAACCCCCTCCTAAACTTAAAGAATGCTTCAAGTAAAACACTAGTAATATGAAGAATTATAAAATAATAAAGTCGTTGGTTTTATACCCCCTCCTGAGGAGGGGGAAGAGGGAGGCCTCTTTATGAAAATCGCACACATTATACCCGGTTCCGGCGGTAGTTTTTACTGTGGAAACTGCCTGCGCGACAGTAAATATGTCGTAGCGTTGAAAGATCTTGGTCACCAGGTGATCAAAGTGCCCATGTATTTGCCCTTGTTTGACGATGCACACGATTTGAACGAGGTGCCTGTTTTTTACGGGGCAGTCAATCTTTACCTGAAACAACATTTCCCGATTTTCAGGCACATGCCTGCTTTTATTGAGAATGCACTCGATTCGAAGAGTGTGCTGCAAATGGCAGCCCACAAGGCAGGATCGACGCGCGCCAGCGGCCTGGAAGATATGACCATTTCCATGCTTTTGGGCGAAGTAGGCCAGCAGAAAGAAGAACTCGAGCGGATGGTTGACTGGCTGGCCAATGAGGCCAAACCGGATGTGATTCATTTGTCGAACGCTTTGCTGCTCGGTCTGGCCCGGCGGATTAAACAACGGATGAATGTTCCGGTGATTTGTTCACTTCAGGACGAAGATGTTTGGGTGGATGTGATGGAAGATAATTACCGCAGGGAAGTTTGGGAATTGATGAGTGACCGGGGAAATGATGTGGATGCCTTTATTGCGGTCAGCAAATATTATGCAGCTGAAATTCACGAAAAAATGACTGTTCGGGAAGAGCAAATGCACATTGTACATATCGGGGTTGATACTGCTGATTATTCGCCCAAAAATATAGTGGAAAAAGAACCTGCAATTGGATATATTTCACGGATGTGTGAAGAAAACGGATTGGCGGTTCTGGTTGATGCATTTATTTTGCTCCGGAAAAATTCTGAATTTGCAGCGGTAAAGCTAAAGATTACAGGAGGTAAAACTGCTGATGACATACATTTCATTAAAGACCAGAAGCATAAAATTTCAAATGCAGGATTGGGTAACGAAGTGTTTTGGGTGGAAGAATTTGAAGGTGAGGAACGGCAGAAATTCTTCGATTCCGTCCGCCTGATTTCGGTACCTGTGCTGAATGGTGAAGCTTTCGGCCTCTACCAGCTGGAAGCCATGGCCTCCGGAATACCAATGGTACAACCGGGTTTGGGAGCATTCCCCGAAGTGATTGAAACCAGTGGCGGAGGACTGATTTATACTGAAAACACTCCTGAACATTTAGCTGAAGCTTTGGCATCTCTGATTTTAAACGATGAAAAACTGCTGGAATTAAGTGCAGCAGGACTTGCCGGTGTTAAAGAACATTTTGACATTCATACTCAGGCAAAGAAAATGGTGGCAGTGTATGAACGTGTTTTGAAAAAGTAAATTATTCAACATAGAAGACACAAAGTCACAAAGAGTAATAAGTACTTCGTGTCTTTGAGTCTTTGTGTTTAAATCAAATAAAATGATTTTAAAACTCCAACAAATCACCAAATCCTATTTCTCCGGAAATAACCCCAATGGGAGGGTGATTCTCAATCAACTTGATCTCGAAGTCAATCGTGGCGAACGGATTGCCATAGTCGGGCCATCAGGTTCAGGCAAAACAACTTTGCTAAATCTGATTGGTACACTGGATCGGCCGGATTCAGGTGAAATGTACTTCGAAAATCAGGATTTATCCGGATATACTGACCAGCAACTTGCAGGATTCCGGAATGAAAAAATCGGATTTGTCTTCCAGCTGCATCATTTGTTGCCACAACTGACTTTGCTCGAAAATATACTTTTGCCAACGCTGACCGATAAAAAGCTCCAGGGAAAAGAAACACTGGAAAGGGCTCAAAAGCTGATTACCCGTATGGGTCTGGCTGAAGTTGCTCACCAGAAACCCTCGGAACTTTCAGGTGGCGAATGTCAGCGAACAGCCGTTGCCCGGGCATTGATCAATCGTCCGGGCCTGATTCTGGCTGACGAACCAACCGGCGCACTCGATCAACAATCGGCTTTCAATCTGACTGATTTGCTGGTTGAACTCAATCAAGAAGAAGGAGTTACGCTAATCGTTGTTACTCACTCGATGGAGGTGGCGAAGAAAATGGATCGGATTTACAAGTTGGAAAACGGAAAACTAAAGGAGTCTTGAATTTCGAATCTTGAATGACGAGTAAAATAACACTCAAGATTCAGGATTATAATCTTCTAATATTCAAGCTATGACCAGATACATTGCCATATTGCGCGGCATAAACGTCGGCGGGAATCGAAAAATACTCATGGCCGATTTAAGAAAGTTAGTTGAGAAACTGGGCTTTTCAAATGTTCAAACCTACATTCAAAGCGGCAATGTTATTTTCGATGGGGTAGAAGTTGACTCTAATCTACAAATTGGAGATACAATTCAACAAGCAATATTAGAAACTTATGGATTTGATGTTCCTGTAATTGTGCGGACAGCTGGTGAAATGTCGAATTCAATCGCCAACAATCCTTTTTTGAGTGAGATTAACCCTGACCTTGAAAAGCTTTTCATTACTTTTATGAAAGATGAAGCTTCTATTGAAAATATTGAAAAAATAATAACATTGGAATTCAAACCCGACCTGTTTCGAATTATCGGAAAAGATGTGTTTGGCTATTGTGAAAATGGCTTTGGCCGGACAAAAATTACCAACGATTTTTTTGAAAAGAAACTGAAAGTTCAGACTAAAACACGCAACTGGAAAACCGTAATGAAACTAAACGAAATGTCAAGAGAAAATTAACCACATAGGGCATGAAGTAAATGCACAAAGCACACAAAATAGTTTGTGCTCTTTGTGAAAACTTTGTGTTCTTTGTGGTAAAACACTATTATATGTCCCTTAAAAAACTAATACTCAAATCGATCTGGTTTTACCGGAAACTGAACCTGACGATTGTTCTGGGAATTGCCCTAAGCACCGCCATTCTGGTGGGTGCGCTGATCATTGGCGATTCGGTGAAATACAGTTTGCAGCAGATTACGGTTCAGCGGCTGGGAAATACCTCGCAGGTGATTACGGCCGGCGAACGTCTGTTCAGGCAACAACTGGCGAACGAACTGGCCGAAAAAAGCCAGGTTGAAACAGCTGCGTTGCTTCGTGCCAACGGATTTGGAGTCATCAACGGTGGTGAAATCCGGGTGAATCAACTAGCTGTTTGGGGAGTAGATTTGAGAATGGGACATTTTGCCAGTTACCCCGAATCGTTTCAACTGAACAACAATGAGGTGGCTATCAACGAAAACCTGGCTTCGCTTTCCGGTTTGAAGGTGGGCGACGAATTTCTGCTGCGGGTCGACAAATTGAATACGTTTCCGGCCAACACACCTTTCGTTTCCGAAAAGGAAGCTACCGTTTCATTTCGGGTGACGGTTGCACGAATCCTGAGGCCGGACGAACTGGGCAACTTTAATCTGCGAAATATCCAATCTGCGCCCCGCAATGTTTTCGTGAATCTGGACTGGCTCAACGAACAAATGGGCTTGCAACAAAAAGCCAATGTGTTGCTGGTTGCCGACGGTGTTTCGGATGCTGACCTGATTCAGAACCTGCAATCGTGCTGGACTCTGGATGATGTGAATCTGGAAGTCCGCGAAAATCAGGCATTAAATTATACCGAACTGATTTCGGATCGCGTTTTTGTGGAGCCGGTCGTTGAGCAGTTCTGTACCAAAAATATCTCTGGTTCGCAAGCGGTGTTTAGCTATTTTATCAGCGAATTTACCATCAACGGCAGGCAAACGCCTTATTCGTTTGTTTCATCCGATCCGGCGCTTTCAGGCAATCAAATGGAAGTGAGCCAATGGCTGGCTGATGATTTGAATATAAATACAAAAGATACAGTCAGGCTTTCCTTTTTTGAGGTCGGACCTTTGCGGAGGTTGGTTTTGAAGGACACCTCTTTTGTAGTTGAGAAAATTTATGCTTTGATCGGAGAAAAGGCTGATCAAAACCTGATGCCGGTGATCCCGGGACTTTCGGATGCGGGCAATTGCCGCGACTGGAAAACAGGCGTTCCGGTTGATCTGAAGAAAATCCGTCCGAAGGATGAAGCATACTGGAAAGATTTTAAAGGCACTCCGAAAGCTTTTGTTTCGCTCGAAACAGCGCAGAAACTCTGGGGAAACCGTTTTGGCCAGTCAACTGCCATTCGTATTGAAGGCTTAAAAAAGGTCGAATTTGAACAGGAATTATTGGCCGGCTTAAAAGCGTCACAAATGGGATTTGAAGTGACCAATGCGAAATCAGACGGACTTTCAGCAGCCAGCAACGGGACCGATTTTGGCGGGTTATTTATAGGACTCAGCTTTTTTGTATTGTTTGCAGCGGTATTGCTGGCTTTTCTGCTTTTTAAACTTTACCTCGGTTTCCGCAGAACTGAAATCGGCACTTTAACGGCACTCGGATTTTCGTTTCCTACCGTTCGTAAATTGTTTGCTGCCGAAGCCTCGGTATTTGTTCTGGCCGGAATAATACTCGGAATTCCGTTCAGCATATTTTACAATCAACTGATTTTAAAAGCGATAAATTCCATTTGGGTCGATATTGTCCGAACTTCTATGGTCAATATTTCCATTCGTCCGGAATCAATTATTTTCGGAAGTTTGATTATTGCCCTGCTTTCGATTGGGGCAATTTATTGGATTCTGAGTCGCTTCCTTAAAAATGAGGTGATCGCTTTACAGCGAAAAGCGACTTCAGAAAAAGGGAAAAACGGACGTCTGACTTTGTGGATCGGCATGGGTTTGTTGGCAGTTTCCATTTCTGTTTTGCTGACGAGCGGGTTCCGGAGCGGTGAAATTAACCCGGAAATGTTTTTTATAAGCGGATTCGGCATGTTGCCCGCGCTTATTTTGCTTTTCAGTTATTTGCTCCGGAAAATAGCTGATTACGAAAGTATATCTGCTTTTTCAATGCGATCGCTGCTTTTGAAACGTTTGTCGGGCGAGCGGAAGCGCACGGTGATGATCGTGAGTTTTCTGTCGGTGGGCGTTTTTATGGTCGTTTCAACCGGTTTGAATCGTAAAGACCTGACTTCGCACGCGGAATTGGCTTCATCGGGAACGGGTGGTTACGACTATTTTGTGGAAACGACCATTCCGGTGCTTTTTGATGTGAACAGCCAACAGGGCAGGGAAGAGCTGAACTGGTCTGAAGACGCGCAGGTGGTGCAGTTTCAGTCGCAACCCGGCGACGATGCCAGTTGTCTGAACCTGAACCGGATTTCACGACCACGAATTATTGCCTGCAATCCGGCAGCTTTCGATCAGCGATCGGCTTTTACCTTTGTGACCCGAACCGACGATCTGGATGCCGGGCATCCGTGGCTATCGCTCAATCAGACGCTTGCTGATGGCGTGATTCCTGCTTTTGCCGATCAAACGGTTATTCAGTGGGGATTAATCAAACAGATTGGCGATACACTGATGTATAAAACAGAAGATGGCCGTAATTTGAAACTGAAACTAATCGGTGGATTGGCGAATTCGGTTTTTCAGGGCAATGTGATTATTGCCGGTAGCCATTTTGTACAGGCTTTTCCTTCGGTTAGCGGCTCAGGAATTTTCCTGATTGACGATCCGAAAGGGGATGTCAATGTGGACGACTTGAAAAACGGAATGCGCAATTATGGCCCGGAAATCAGCCTTACCACCGACCGTTTGCTGGCTTTTTATACCGTTGAAAATACTTACCTGAATATTTTCCTGATGTTAGGTGCACTTGGACTTTTAATTGGAACTCTTGGCCTCGGTATTTTGATATTCCGGATCACCTTTGAGCAAATTCCTGAATTTGCCTTGTTGCTATCACTTGGGTACTCCAAATCCACCGTTTTCGGCATGGTGATGCGCGAAAAGCTTTTTGTAATGGTTGTAGCTGTCATCATCGGCATTATTCCGGCAGTTTTGAGCGCATTGCCTTCACTGATGTCGTCGCTGTATTCCAATCTTTGGGTGTGGCTTCCGGCCATTTCCATCCTGGTTATTTTGAGTGGCACCATCTTCAGCCTGGTAGCTATTCGTTTGGTTTTGAAACAAAATCTGGTTCAGGCATTGAGGAATGATTAGTCAAGGTACTACCCATCATTTGCAAAGAAGAGTTGATTGTTTAGCGTTTTTTATTCCATAAAGTATTGCGAGTCAGGATGAAAAATAAGCGATCCCTGGAAAGTGCACTAAAAAAACGTGGTAGTTTTGGAATATAAATTAAAGGGATATTGTACAAATATATTTATTCAAATTATGAAAGTATCCAGTCGGTTGCTGCTTCGATAGTTGAAAATGGTTTGATTTTTAATTCATTTTCTTTCTTTTCTCCCAGTGCTGGAAAGACAATAGTTCTTGGATTATCACAAACAACTGCCAACCTAATTCCTTTAAGATACTTTTTGGTTTTCAAGAAGGAAATGAGTTGACTAAAAGTGGTCATATTCATGTTCAGTTCGCAACCTGATAAACTGGTAATTACTCCTTTAGTTGTCGCGGAAATCAAATGGTTATAAAAAAGATATTCCCATGATTCCATATTTTCCTCGATTCCAACTTCTCCAATAAATTCTCTGATTAAAATGGATTCAGGAAACAGATCATGTTTTTTATAGATGATACTCATGAGTTAGCTTTTATTCGTAAAACAGAAATTCAGAACTTAAATTTATATCAATAGCAAAGTTTGTAATTGGTGAACTATTGTTAATCGCTCAAATTTAAGTAATTAGAATTAATAATTATTTGAATGACCTTTGGGATTATGGGCTCGAATGGGTTGACAAGTAATGTTTAAAAAAATATGCCAATTCAGCATCAAAGTGTATCGTATGTCCAACTCCCGGCAATATATCTATACTTACAATATAAACATCATAAGTTTTGGAAGAGAGATCAAGCGCAAACTTTACAGAATACCAATGATTAACAAGCAATGAGGAGATCAAAATATAATTTTTACCCGAATGATCTGTTTCAGTTATCATTTTGCCGTTTTCAATAACGACTCCTGCAATTTCTGTTGCTGAATTCGCAAAAAGAGTAAACTGTTTCCGGAACATTGAATCTGTAACCCGAATTTTAGCTTCAATCGAACAAACCTTTAGGAAACTATGCATTGATCGGAGTTCCGACCTACGACAATAACAGTCGAATGATTTACCTCGGTCAGATGTCTGTTCTTCAGCCGGTTATTGATAAGGGAGAGATAAAGTTGATCTATAATGTCTTTTCTGATACATGGACAGAAGATGAAGGATACCGGCATGCAAGTCAGTTGATTAAATCGTCGAAAGGTTCGGTGGATGCAATTATTGCCGGTAACGACGTTATCGCCTTAGGGGTAATAAGAGCTTTGAAGGAAAACGGTTTGGAGGGGAAAGTTGCTCTTGCCGGACAAGATGCCGATTTGAAAAATATCAGGAAATTATTAAAGGAAATCAAACCATGACGGTTTATAAGCCAATTAAAACGATGGCTTATACAGCTGCAGAACTGGCCATGCATCTTGCAAAAGGTGAACCAATGGCCCAGGCTACTGCAACCATTAGCAATGGAAACAGGTTGGTTCCTTCTTTCTTTGCTCACGCAATGGCGATTAACGAAAGTAATATTCAAATGACCGTAGTTGCTGAGGGCTATCAGGAAGCCGATGAAATTTTAAAATAAAATTGATATTTAAAGTTTACTGTAAAACCTGAATCTTCCTTAATGCGATAATGTTCAAAAGAAGGGGATCAATTACATGTTGGATGGTGCCATGGTTGTTAACGAATGGAAAGGATAAGCCTTGAAAATTAATCTGTTTTTACCGCATGTTTTAATTCTACAGGCTGGCACCATGAATTTTCTCCATCGTAAACACCAGTAATCAGGTGAGTAATCAAGCCATCGACAATCAGAAGTTGTGGCCTTTCTCTTCTGACACAATGCAAGACTGAACCATCATCAAAAAACAGATCGTGGTCATAAACAACAACCGGGTCGTACTTTTCCCAGTGATGAATTCCATCAACTGAAACCAGGTGAACTCCCCAGCGCTCATGGCCGCTAAGTCCGCCAACATTATCTTCACAAATGATGTGGAATTGGTTATCTGCTTTGAATAAATAAAAATCTTCCAGTTTACAGTCGGGCCAAACGTTATCATTCACAATTTTATAGGGGCCCTTGTAATTGTCAGATGTTGCTAAAAAAATCTTTAAGTCCTTATCGCGATAGACTAATTTAACTTTTGTGCCTTCAACCAGTACGGCAGGATTGTTCGATTCTGCTTGAATGACCGGTTCGTCGGAACGTTTCCATGGTCCTGTAATCGATTCTGATGTAGCATATCCGATTCTTCGGAGTAAATTCCCGGAATTATTGACATAGGTTGAGAAATCGCTTCCGATGTAAAACAAAACATATTCACTGCCGATTTTGCTGATCGTTGGATTATGGGCCATGTTTGAGTCCCAAAAGGAAGGGTCTCTTTCTCCGATCACCACCTCTTCAAATTTAAAAGGACCTAAAGGTGATTCAGAGCTTGCCCGTACAATTTCTGAATTTTTCCGGTAACCTTCAGGGAACGGACCATCTTTTTTCCAACGTGAAGCAAAAAGATGATACGTGGAACCTACCTTGATCATTGAACCTCCCCAAACCCAATATCCATCCATCTTAAAGCCACTTTGAGCCGGAGCCTTTTCGAAACTGAAAGTTATATTCTGTCCGTAACAAATCGCCGATAGGATCAAGGCTGAAATTAAAAGAAGTAATCGATTCATATCATTTATTTTTCTTCGGTTTCCGGTTCAGAGACAAGTAATGAACCGCTAAAAAAAGCCGGATATCCGGATCAGAAATTTCAAGTTCGCCCTGGTTTCTGACTAGACTGACGACACAGGCGGGTGAAACATCTCCGGCATTAATAACCATTTCAACGTAGTCCTTAATCAGTGGATATTTTATTCCTAAATCCTCGAGAAAGTTGATGTAGACACCTTTGTTTTTCAGACTTTCCAGAATACTTCCCTTTTCCCCTGAATGCGGGTTCATATTCCAAATCTTTTCGAGGGTTGATTTTCCTGCCTGGGTAATTATTTTTTCATAACCCTGCCTGATTGGTTTCATTATTTGTTCGAATTCATCCGTATTTTTTACCGACGCAATATCTTCTGAAAATAAACGGTAAGCAGCCTGGATATCGCCGGTAGGATGATAAATTGAAATAATTTGTTTGTCGAAATTCCTGACCAAATGAGTAAGTGGAACACGCTCGCTGAAGAATCCACAGTTCTTCAGGAAAAAGGTTTCATTTTGACTTCCTCCCGCATAATCAAGTCGGGATTCTTTCCGGGCAGTTGCATCAGCGGTAAATTTAGCCTTGCATAATTCGGTCCATTTTCCATTAGTGTTGCACACCCATTGATTGCTGTAATTTACCTGACGGGATATACATCCCATGCCGGGTTTGAAATTTTCCAAAAAGGAGTGCAGATGTTTGAAATAGGAGCCCACCTGATCATTGTTTTCAGGAACAGTTATTTCATTATAAAACCATTCCACGTTACCAACACCTTCCGGAACTTCATAATTCAGGTGAACAGAAGGTCCTCTTCTTCCCCGGTAAAAATCGTTTTTTACGAAATTTTCACCAAACCAGATCCGAGTTCAGTAAACTATCCGGATCAATGTTATTCTTTTCGATGTCTTTGAAGTGCTTGTAGGTTCCCACTTTGAGTTCATAGGTTGCAGGTTCGTCGCAAACAATCATTCCCCGGGGGTGAAGTTGCAGCGCACTAATCGTCCACATGTGGTTCACGCCTTCTTCCACGGCATGCTGCAAGGCGCGGGCCTTGTTGTAGCCATTCACGATGATTAAAACTTCTTTCGCATCCATTACGGTTGCTATTCCTACCGTCAGCGACGATACTGGAACTTTATTTACATCATTATCAAAAAAGCGCGAATTGGCCACTTTGGTGTCGTAGTTCAGCTCTTTGTCACGGGTGCGCGAAGCCAGCGATGAACCCGGTTCATTGAAGGCCAGATGTCCATCGGGGCCAATTCCGCCCAGGAAAAGATCTATTCCGCCAACGGCCTTGATTTTATCTTCATATTCCTGACATTCTTTTTTGATATCCGGAGCAGTGCCGTTCAGAATATTGACATTCTGAGGAAGAATGTCGATATGACTGAAGAGATTGGACCACATAAAAGTATGATAACTTTGAGGATGATCTTTGGGAATTCCAACATATTCATCCATGTTAAAGGTTACTACATTTCGGAATGAAATTACTCCAGCCTGATAGAGTTTTATCAGTTCACGATAAGTTCCAAGTGGTGATGATCCTGTCGGCAAGCCGATTACGAAAGGTTTTTCTTCTGTAGGGGCGGCCAGAATTAGCTTTCTGGCGATGTAATTGGCAACCCATTTTGACGTTAAGTCATGATTGTCCTGAATAATAAGTCTCATCGTATTTGTATTGTGTAAGTATTGAATTCGTTAAATTACATATTTATTAAAAAAATCCGGGAGCAGGAATAATTCAGTACCGGGCATCACTCCTTTTGCAAACAGCATATCGTTTGTTTATAATACTTCGATTGGTGCTTTCTCAATATTGGTCAATTGATCGATCATTTTTGCGCCCAGCAGAGTTTTTTTACGGATGTGTTTTATGATTTCATTTACAAAGTCATTGTTCTCGAAGCTTCCTCTAACTTTTTCGAAATCAAGTTTTTGTGTCGTTTTGTTTCCATCCATTCCAAATCCGGTCATCGAATCCAGCCTGAATTCTTTTTTAGCATCTTCATACAACAGTTGATCCAACCCGATTACACTATCTTCCCAATGTTTAATGATTTTGATAATGTCGCTGATTTTCAGGTGATCAATTTTTTTACCGGTTATTTCAACCAAAAGCTGTGAAGCCCAGGTCCATTCATATTCGTAATAATTGGCATGGAGTTTTTTAAATTCCAGCTCGATCTCTGCCAAATCAGTTATGTCCCTTTTCTCAATGCTTTTAATCAGTTTGGAGATTTCTGTTTTCGGAGCAATCAATCCTGCCAGATCGCTCCATTCACCCTGACCGATTTCATTTTTGGGTTGCAGGCATTGAATTAGTTCTTCACTGCTTTGTACATTACATTTCTCGATCCGCGAAATTACGGAATTTCCCAGAAATTTATAAATGGCTTTTCCGTATAAGTCGATTCCCTTTTCCAAAGCGCTTTTGCTGATCAGCGTATTCCGGTAGGCAAAAACTTCAGTGGTTTCTCCTGAAATCTCTTTCAGACTTTTCAGAATTTCAAGACCTTTTTGCATTTTCTTGATGGTAAACGGACTTAACAGGTTGAAATTGATGCAGTCCAGTTTTTCAGGATCTTTACGCCGGTCGCGTCGCGGCCATTTTAATACATCGCGGATAGTACCCACACTCCGAAGATTAATTCCAGGGGCTATCCAACTGTCATCTTTGTTTTCAATCAGATACGAAAAAGGAAGATCTGAAGTGTCGGTGTTTTTATAATGCCGGCCCATAACCAGTGTAAATGCCCCGATTTTTGCCGGCCATAGAATATATGAGTCAGAGGTTGTTTTTGATCCCCGTTCAACAATACCGTGGTGAATCGGCCCCAATTTATACATGTGATTACTCTGGTTCGAGCCGCTGCCAGCATTACAGAATGAGAACATTCCGGCAATGAGCAAGGTCGATTTGTGGTGCGTTACAGTATACGGGCCACCAAAAATGGAACATGCTTCACCATGAAATCCCTGGCAATTGGCAAAAAACAAGGAGTTTTCGGCCGAATATTGTTTGCCCAGAATACAACCCTGTCCGATAAAACAATTTGAAATAATTGTCCCATCCAATATTTCGGAACCGGAAGATACTATAAAGTTCTCGGCAAGAATATCTGCTCCCAGCTTTACCGGAGCATATTCGTTGCTGTTTACTGAACCGTTCTCGAGGCGGGTGGGGCCAAGGATCTGACTGTGAGGTCCGAATCTGACATTTTTTATTTGTTTGCAGTTGCGGATAACAGAATGCGACCCTATCGTTCCCCTGTTGCTTTTTACCGATTCAGCATAGGCTGTAATCTTTGTTTCCAATTCACCAATCAGGCAATGCCGATGCTTATACCAGGCCAGGAAATAGGCCAGGTGAGCTGAAAGTTTATCATAAATCATGACGCCCCGGCCTCCGGTTTCATCGAGAGTCGACACTTTTATTCCATTGCCAAAACTGGTTTCATTTTCGATATAACACAATTCAATGTTTTCCAGAATGACATGATCGTGAATATCGTAATTGGCTATATAATTTGAAATATGGTGAATATATACATGGTCACCTATGGTACAATTGTGGATACTTGCCATGTATATTCCACAATTTCGTATTACTCCACCGCTAAACTCAATTGTTCCCGAGTTATCTCCAATCCTGACATTTCCGGAGAATTGAACATTCCTGATATTTTCCGGGATAAATACCTGGCCTACAAAAATCTGATTCCAATCGACTGCAGTACATCCTTGTTGTTTAAGTATTTCAACTTCAACGGGAGAAACTGGCCGATATTCCGGATTGTTTTTTAAACTGTTCATAGTTAAGAAGTTATTCGGGCAAGATAATCGTAATGCTGTCCTTTGAACACTTTATTTAGTTTTAACTGATTTTTCTCAATAATATTTTCAAGGTTATTCAAATCGACGTAAAGCCAGGGAAATGGCTGGCTGATCCAGTTTTTATATTCAGTCTGAAAAGTCATTTCACCGTAATATTTATCAGCAGTAATATCCAAAAGTGCTGAACCATCTTCCTGTTCAAACAGATAAATCAGATCAGACGAATCGATCAGAATCTGACCTCCGGGCTTGAGTAAAGTTTTCAGATGATGCATCAAGACTTCCAGCCCACTGAGTGAACCGGCAATTCCGGTTCCGTTCATCAGTAAAAGGATGGTGTCGAACGTTTGATTGGCGAATTTAAAGATATCCTCCCGGATCACATGATGGAGCTTTCTGTGTGTTAGAACTTCACAGCAAAGCGCTGATGTTTCAAGCGAAGTAACCTCAAAGCCTTTCTCCTGTAAATAGGCCGAATGGACTCCGGCGCATGCTCCAATATCCAGGATGGTTCCATGGCAAAGATTCATTGCCTTTTTTTCCAATGCAGGCATTTGCTTGTATGTCCTGAAGAGATAGGATGTTTCAATGATATCATCATCAAAATCATCTGAATGCACGATAACAGGTTGATTAATAGAATGAAAATGAAAGTCAAAAACAGCTCTCCCGATCGGATCATCGAAGTTTGGAGTCATACTTTATTTTTCTGAATTAAACTTCTGCTAATTTTTGTTCAAATTTAAAACAAGTCTTTTGTCTTTGAGAATAAATGTAGAAACCTTCAGCAGGGCCCTCGCCAATGACTACAATTTTTGAGTCTGGCATATTTTTCGAAAAAGAAACAATTTCATCGAAATTGATATTATTTTTTTGGAGCCATTTCGAGGTTGAAAAATCTCCAAGACGCCATCTGTTTCCGTTTGATTCTGCTTCTTCGAAAAAACTCATGGCTGATTCGAAAACAATTTCAATAAATTGAGACATATACTGATCAAAAGTTTTAACGAAGGTAGAGCAAAGCAAGTTGAAAAAAAAACTTTTTGAATAAAATTATCTGTTGAAGAATGGTGTAGAATCAAATCGCTTTATCTTTAAAATCCGTAAGGTAGACTACAATATTGAAAAAAGAAAAGCCGGTTAATCATTTAGCCGGCTTTTCTTTTTTTAATATAAAATCAGAATTTATATCCAAGCGTAAATATGACTTCGTTTTGTGTTGAAGTATAATTGGCCATATCCGGTGAGCCCGGATAAAGTTTTAGATATTCATCGTTCATGATCCGTTTAATAGCTGTATCAAAGAAAATATTACCCTGTTTGTATCCGAATCCTCCTGAAACAGTAGAGTAAGACGAGTTACTGTTCATGTTTTTTGTATCCATGTAACTGGATTGATATACACTGGGGAAGTTTTCGAAACCGGCACGAAGGCTGAAATTTTTATTGACCCTGTATTCACCGCCAAGGTGAAGATTTCCTACAGTTTTGTAGGCTTTCTGAATCGAAATATTCTCATCGTAAAAGTTGTAGCCATCACTTCCGTTTTTCAGTTTGGAAGTAGAGTAATCAACAATTTCATAGTCAATACTAATCAGACCTGATTTGCCGATTACATATGCCCCGCTTAAAATCGCTTTTAACGGAGTTTCAATTTCGTAATCATAAATTCCCCGTTTATCCGGATTGGCTGAATAGCTTTCAGCACCACCATCGGGATAGGTAATTGATGATTTCATTCCACTGTCATACGAGTCATTAAATTTGTAAAATGTTGGTGAATGAATCGCAGCACCCAATCTTAAGTTTTCAGTAGGTTTAAAGATTACCCCCAGTTTAAGATTAAATCCGTTTCCGGTCGTTTTCAGATAGGTGTTGAAATTGAAATCGTTGAAATACGGAATGTTGTTTTTGGCATCAAATTCATACAAATCGGCATTTTCCTTGAAATAAACATCGTGTATGCCCAGTGTGGCGCCAAGATATAGTTTGTGGTTGAAATTGGCTGCAAACGAAACCAGGTATTCGTTGATATAACCTCTCCGGTCGGTTGTTTTGCGCTGTGACTGCCCATACCCGTTATCAGTAATGTCGTTAAAATATTCTTTGGTTTGATCATCGTAATTTAACAGATAGGTATCCCAGGCCAATCGTTCGTAATAGGGATCAAAATTGTCGGAATTGATGACCGGGTTATTCACACTATTGGTAAAATATTCCAGAAGAGAATGATTTGCGTTCGCTCCTTCAGCCAGCATATTCATCGAAAAACTGCCCAACCTGTTGAATCCTAATCCAAAACTCAAGCTAACCAGCCCGGTTTCACTGTTTTCACCCGTTGGGATAGTCGTTACATAACCCAGATTGTTCACAGTGACATTATATTTCGAATCGGTATTTGAACTTTCCAGATAGGTTCCGTCGATGCTGATTTGACCGACCGAAGGTGTAAATGTAAATTCACCTGAACGGTAAACTGCTGCTCCGGCCGGATTGATACTAAGTGAAGTAAAATCACCACCCAAAGCTCCAAATGCATTTCCCATGGCAGCAGAACGTGCAGTTCCGTTGATGTGATAGTTGGAATATCTTAATGCATCTGTCAGATCCTGAGCAAAAGTGCTGCATGCAAGAAGCACTATACTGATGGTATATACTAGTTTTTTCATGATGTCGGTATTTTTTGTTTGTTTAAAATCTGTTTTTATCTGCTGCCAGATTACCTTCTATGTCCTGAACCACCACCTGAGCTACTGCCTGAACTACTGCCAGAGCTACTACCTGATGAACTGCTGCCTGAAGAACTGCTGCCTGAGGATGAAGAACCGGATGAACTTCTGGATGGTGCAGAATAGCTTGGACTTGATGGGCTGCTGCTACTGGGGGAACTCCGGTAGGTCGATGAACTCGATCCACTGGAATAGGAAGAACTTGAGCGGTAGGTTTGCCTCATACTGGAAGAACTCTTTGGTTCGCTATAGGTCGAACCCTGAGTTGAACCCGCACTTTTAACGGTTGTACGTTCATTTCCACTGTCAGTACGCGGACGGGTATAACTGTTGTTGTAATTCGATTGATTTACAATTCTTGGTTTGTTGTAGCTTGGTGTATAATTCTGGGTTTGTCTTACTGTCCGGCCCTGGTTATAGGTTTGCCCTGTCGTTGATGGTTCATAAGATCTGCGGGCATTTCCGGATACTGTTGTGGTAGGTCGGATTATCTGGGTACGCGATCCGTTACCTACCTGGATCTGACTACCGGTGCTGCTGCTGCTTCTTCTGCCGTCAGAGCTTATAATGGTTCTGCGGTCGTTTACAATCGTAGCATTTTTGGCATCCTGATTAGTGCCCGATGCGTCTATGGAACGGCTTCTGACATGTCCGTTTTCAACCCAGGTATTCCTGTTTGAAGCGTTATTCACCCCGGTTTGATTTTCAGTGTTTCCACCTTTCAGGTTCGATGATCTTCCGCCTATGGCTATATTACTGTTGTTCGATCCGTTCCCGGGAACATTCATGTTGGTGGCTCTTCTGCGGGCAACCTCATTATTGCTGTAGAATCCGCCACCGGTACCATAATTGCCATTGTAGTATCCGTTATCATATCCGTTATAGTAGGAATTGTAATAGCCACCATATCCACCATATCCACCATATCCGCCATATCCACCTCCCCAGTAACCTCCAAAACCAAAGGCGAACGGTGAATAATATCCGTAAGAACTGTAGGGATAACCCCAGCCTGAATAAAAGGGATCATATCCCCAGCCGTTATATCCTGAATACCATGGTGAATAATAGCTTCCATAATACCAGTCGTCATAGAAGAACGGACTGTAATAGTATGGTCGGTGAAATCTGTTTATACGGTAAGCAAAGTCAATGTCGTTATCGTTATCGTCGTAATAATTGTTAATAACATATTTTACATCGTCGTCATTGTAGTAAACAGTTGTATCAGATTCAACCAAATCCTGATCATCCATGTTATAGGCCTGATAATCGGAATTTTGGTTTTCCTGCGCTGGTTCGTAGATGTAATTGTTAACAGATGATGTGCCATCTGGATTTTTACCCATCTGGCTGATAACAATTCGTTTATCTCTGGCATCAGAATTGCTGATATTCGCTGATTTTTCCTGAACAGGGATTTCATATTCCACTATGGCGACAGGTGGTACATCTGTGGGAGAAAAATAGATGTCATCATCGTATGTTCTGGTCATATAAGTTCCCGTAGTACAAGCGCTGACCAAAATTGCGACAATTGCGATGACTGGAAGTTTGGTTTTCATGATACACCCTCCTTTATAATGAATAATAAATTTACTTTCTTTGTAGACTTTAAAACTAGTACGAAAAACGCAAATACCATACCAAAAGTAAAAAAATGGCAAAAGAATTGACTTCTCGAAGCGAAAATTATTCACAGTGGTACAACGACCTGGTTGTCAAGGCAGATCTTGCTGATAATTCTGCCGTTAGAGGATGTATGGTCATCAAACCATACGGTTATGCAATCTGGGAGAAGATGCAGGCCGAGCTTGACAGGATGTTTAAAGAGACCGGACACGTTAATGCCTACTTCCCTTTATTCATTCCAAAGTCTTTTTTCAGCAAGGAAGCCAGTCACGTGGAAGGTTTTGCCAAAGAGTGTGCCGTAGTTACACACTACCGCCTGAAAAATGATCCGGACGGAAAAGGAATTATTGTTGATCCGGATGCAAAGTTGGAAGAAGAATTAATCGTCAGGCCTACATCGGAAACTATTATCTGGAGTACGTATAAAAGCTGGATTCAATCCTATCGTGATTTACCAATTCTCGTCAATCAGTGGGCCAATGTGGTTCGCTGGGAAATGCGTACCCGATTGTTCCTTCGCACGACTGAATTCTTGTGGCAGGAGGGTCATACTGCGCATGCAACCAGTCAGGAAGCATTGGAGGAAACCGACAGAATGGTAAATGTGTATGCAACATTTGCTGAAGAATTTATGGCACTTCCGGTTATTATAGGTTCCAAATCAGCAAACGAACGTTTTGCCGGAGCTATCGAAACTTACACCATCGAAGCTATGATGCAGGACGGAAAAGCACTGCAATCGGGAACATCCCATTTCCTTGGACAAAATTTCGCAAAAGCGTTCGATGTTCGTTTTACAACCAAAGAAGGTACTGAAGATTTTGTGTGGGCAACATCATGGGGAGCTTCAACCCGTTTAATGGGGGCATTGGTTATGGCTCACTCAGACGATAATGGGTTGGTTCTTCCTCCAAAACTGGCGCCTTTTCAGGTTGTCATTGTCCCAATCTATAAACAGGAAGAACAGCTGGTTGCCATTACCGAAAAGGTGAACAGCATCATTGCCAAATTGAAACCTTTGGGTATTTCAGTAAAATACGACAACAACGAGAATAAAAAGCCAGGCTGGAAATTTGCTGAATATGAATTGAAAGGTGTTCCTGTTCGCCTTGCTGTCGGACCCCGTGATCTGGAAAACGGAACGGTGGAGGTTGCACGACGCGATACGCTTGAAAAACAAGTTGTTCCGATGGAGAATATTGAATTGTATATTCAACAGTTGCTGGTTGATATACAGGAAAATATTTACAATAAGGCTCTTGCTTTCCGCAATGAAATGACAACGCCGGTTGAAACGTATGAAGAATTTAAAGAGGTTCTTCAGAATAAAGGCGGATTCATTTCAGCTCACTGGGATGGTACTTCTGAAACCGAACAGATCATTAAGGATGAAACCAAGGCAACCATTCGTTGTATTCCTTTTAATCAGGTTCCGGAAGAAGGAAAATGCATGTATTCCGGAAAGCCTTCATCGGGAAGGGTATTATTCGCTTTGGCTTATTAGCCTGAAGATTTAACAATTTTTTAATCGATAATAGGTTACTGTGTTATCAGCCTGTTTTTTCAGGAGTTAAAGGAATTGTGTTTTTGAACTAATGTTAACAATCAGATCGGGAAAAAGCAGTCAAAGTTGGCTGCTTTTCTTATTTTTATGAAAAAATTAAGCCGTAGGTTATGACTGAACCGAATGATAGTGCCAAACAGATGGAAGCTATGATTTTAAAAACAAACCTGAAACAGGAAGTTTATCGCAAAACCATCAGTTCGTTTAAATTACTGAAAGAAGTGTTAAAAGAACTTGCAGAAGAATACAGAAAATCGTTACAGGATAAAGTGGATGATAATCTCTTGCCTGTTTTTCAGGAAAAGGGAATTTTTGAAGCTGAATTTAAGATTGGTGGTGATATACTTATTTTTAGTATGCATTCCAATGTGTTCGTATTCAACCGCGAACATCCAGTCTGGAAACTCGAATATATAAAAGCTAACCCGATGAATTCCTATTGCGGGGTTTTTAATATTTATAATTTTCTGGCCGATTCATTTAAATACAACCGATTGGAGGATCTGGGCTATTTGATTGCACGCATTTTTATAAACCGTGAGAATCATTTTTTTGTTGAAGGGAAAAGACAATCCGGTGAAGTGGTAAAAGATTTCGGAACTGATGAACTAACGAAAGAATACCTGAAAGATATTATTGAAACAGCCATCCAGTATGCAACGGATTTTGATTTGCTGGTCCCTCCGTATGATCAGGTGAAAATTGCAAATGTTGAGCAGATGCATAACGAAATCTATCATTCAAAGATTCAAACCGGTAAACGACTGGGCTTTAAATTTAATTCTGATGATATTTAACTATTGCTATGGAAAACGTACTTGACCGATTTTTACGGTATGCCCGTATTTACACCACTTCTGATCCTGAAAGTGAAACATTCCCGAGTACCAGCCGCCAGTTGGATTTTGCGGATCAATTGGAAATTGAATTACGCAACATAGGTTTGCAGGAGGTTCTCCGCGACCAGCATGGTTATGTGACAGCCACTTTACCATCCAATCTGGACCATCAGGTTCCGGTTATAGGTTTTATTTCTCATATGGATTCCAGTCCTGACTATTCGGGCGAGCATGTAAATCCAAAGCTGGTGAATAATTACAGAGGGCAGGAATTATTGCTGAATGAAGAGTTAAAAATGATACTTAGTCCGGCTGATTTTCCTGATTTACTGAAATACATCGGCCAGGATTTGATCACTACCGATGGCAATACCTTGCTGGGGGCCGATGATAAAGCAGGAATAGCTGAGATAATTACCGCCATGGACCGGCTCATCCGTCATCCGGAAATCAAACATGGAAAAATCCGGATTTGTTTTACTCCCGACGAGGAAGTAGGAAAAGGAACCAAACATTTTGATGTGAAACAGTTTGGAGCCGATTTTGCCTATACACTTGATGGAGGAGAAATTGGTGAACTGGAATACGAAAATTTCAATGCGGCGAGTGCAAAAATTTCGGTGAAGGGCCGCAGTGTTCATCCCGGATCGGCAAAAAATGCCATGATTAATTCGATCCTGGTAGCCACACAAATTATAAATTCATTACCAGCTGACCAGCGTCCGGAGCATACCGAAGGATATGAAGGATTTTTTCACCTGACGTCGTTTAAAGGTGATGTATCACTGACCAAAATCGAATACATCATTCGCGATCACGATCTGGCTAAATTCGAAGCCAAGAAAAACCTGATAAAGGAAATCTGCGGATTGGTTAATCTGCAATATGGACAGGGAACGGTTACGCTTGGATTGGCCGATCAGTACTACAACATGAAACAAAAGGTTGAGCCGGTGAAATATATTGTTGAGCTGGCAGAGAGAGCCATGATCGATGTTGGTGTCAAGCCAAAAATAATAGCTATCCGCGGCGGAACAGACGGGGCTCAACTATCGTGGAAAGGATTGCCATGCCCCAATATTTTCGCCGGAGGGCATAATTTTCATGGTCCGTACGAATTTATTCCGGTGCAGTCGATGCAGAAAGCGGTAGACGTGATCGTCAGGATTGCAGAACTGGGAAAAACGGTAGGCAGTTAGCGGTCCCCCAATCCCCGCCTTGCCGCCAACCTGCACCAGGAGAAGTCCAGCCAGGCGTATTCTTCATCTGACGAAAAGGATTTCAGGCAATTAAGTTTGAAAATAGTTGTGTTTTTAACCGTTAACGGATTGGCCCGAATGCTAAATATTTGAAATCTGAATTGGAACTCTTGGCCATGGTTGAGCAATTTTTAAAATACATTCACGCAGAAAAACTGTTCGATTCCTCGCAGCGTATCCTGCTGGCCGTTAGTGGAGGTGCCGATTCCATGCTGATGTTGCATTTGTTCTCGAATGCCGGGTTCCCGGTTGCGGTGGCTCACTGCAATTTTGGTTTACGTGGCATAGAGTCCGACGGCGATGAACAGTTTGTTGCCGATTATTGTGATCAGCACAATCTGGCCTTTTATGTAAAACATTTCAAAACTGAAGAGTATTCCTTTCAGGAAGGTATTTCGATTGAAATGGCTGCACGTGAACTGCGGTATGAATGGTTTAACCGATTGCTTGATCAGCAGGATTACGATTTTCTTGCGACGGCCCATCATCAGGACGATGTGATCGAAACCTTTCTGATTAATCTGTCGCGAGGCAGCGGCATTAAGGGATTAAGCGGAATCCAGCCTAAATCGGGCCGTATAATCCGACCCATGCTATTTGCCAACCGGCCTGAAATTCTGGAATACTGTGGACGAATGAAGATTGCATACCGGACTGATTCGAGCAATCTGGATACCATATACAAGCGAAATCTGATCCGTCAGCAAATTGTTCCTTTACTTGAACAGGTGAATCCAGCCTTCCGGAAAAATACCCTGAAAACCATCAGAAACCTGAATGAAACCGGGCAGTTGTTCCATCAACGAATGAGCGAAATCAAAGCTTTTGTTTATTCAGAAGATGACCAGGGGGTGATGATTCACATCGAAAAATTGCTGATGCATAGTCCACTTCGAACCATTCTGTTTGAACTGATCCGGGAATTTGGATTTCAGGCCGAGCAAACCGAACCTATTATCGATTCACTAAAAAAAGAATCAGGTCGCCAATTTTTCTCGGATGACTACCGGTTGGTGAAAGATCGTGAGTTTTTGCTTATTTCACCCTACTTCCCGAAAAAGGATCAGCTTTTTTACCTGGAGGAAGACCACCTGAAAATGAGTTGTCCGGTTCATCTGGCTGTTGAGAAACTGGAACGAACCCGTGATTTCCGCTTTTCAACGCACCCTCAGGTGGTTGATCTGGATCTGGATAAGCTTGTTTTCCCGCTTATTCTGCGGCACTGGAACGAAGGGGAATATTTTCAGCCTCTGGGGATGACCGGTCTGAAAAAGTTAAGCGATTTTTTTATTGACGAAAAATACTCCATACCGGATAAGGAAAATGCCTGGATTCTGGCCAGCGGCAATCAATTAGTCTGGCTTGTAGGTAAACGCCTCGATGACCGGTTCAAAATTACTTCCAAAACCAGTAGGGTATTAAGGATACGATTGCTGGGTTAGGTTTTTACCGTTGCTGTCAGAAAGATTCCGGCTCGGTTTTCAGGGATGTCTTAAAGTTATTTTTTATCTTTCTTTAATTCAATATGGAGTCCGAATTTTTCAAGTTTGGCAAACAATTCATCCTAATTGACCCAGTCAATTCCTTTTATTAGTAGTTCCTGCGTTTGGGCTTCAGGGCTGCCGGATTCGGGTTGGTACTGATAGGCCCATTCCACTTCAGCGGGTAAACTAACCAGGATGGATTCGATGTTGCCATCTGATTCAAGCCCGAATTTGGTGCCACGATCGTGGATCAGGTTGAATTCCACATACCTTCCCCTGCGTATTTTCTGCCACCTTTTCTGAGCTTCCGTAAAGGTCTTTTGTCCGTTATCCTTCATCAACCGACTGTAAATTTCAGGATAAGCATTGGCCAGATCTGAAGTCAGGTTTAACATTTTTTCGAATTCGTTTTCATTGGCTGGCTGAATACGGTCGAAAAAAATTCCGCCAATTCCCCGTGTCTCCTGGCGATGGGGCAGGTAGAAATAATCATCGGCCCAGTTTTTCCATTCAGGATAATAGGAGCTGCCGTAACGATCGCAAATGTCTTTTAGAATTTGATGAAACCATTTGGCTTCTTCAGCATTAATATAACTGGGTGTCAGGTCAATTCCGCCACCAAACCAGGATGAGCCGTTGTCAAGACTAAAATACCTCACATTCATGTGAATGGTTGGTACGAAAGGATTTCCGGAGTGAAGTATGGATGATATACCTGTTGCCGCAAATGTACTGGCATCTTCTCCCAGAAGTTTAGCCATATTATCAGTGAAAATTCCACGCACATGTGAAAAATTAACGCCAGCTTTCTCAATGACCGATCCGTTTTGCATCACGCATGTTAATCCGGATCCAATTTCCTTTTCCCAGGGATCTTCGGTAAAAAGACCATTACCGTCAGCCTGTTCGAGAGTCCTGCAAATGGTTTGTTGTATTTCTTTATAAATAGCGGCAGTTTTGGCTACGTTCACAGTTCTCTTGGTTAAATTATTTATTGTTCCCGGTCATTTGCTTTCCATCATTTTGTTTCCATTAGCTTCGGCCCAATCGTATTCAAGGCAGATTGGAAACAGACCATTGTATATCCATCAATGATGATAAATCAATGACTGCCATTGGCTGTACATTACTTCACTTCTCAACGAACACTTTGTATCAATTCTTCTGCAATGATCCGCGCCTGTTTAACACGGTCGGCCATCCCAATTCCGTCGCGGATATTACCTGCCAAAATCAGTCCGGGATATTTTTGCTGAAGCTTGTCAATCATTTCATAGCGTTTACCTGTACTTTCCTGGTACTGGGGAATAGCTTTCGGGTAGCGGCAAATTCGCAATACATCAGGATTTAGTTCATCAATTCCGAGCATTCCGGGCAGTTCTTTTTCCAAAACTGACTGAATCTGTTCATCGTTCATGGCGAAAATATCAGGACGTTTGGTGCCTCCCATAAAGACCGAAAGCAATGCTCCTTCTTCCGGGGCACGTCCTTCAAAGAACGATGAGGTAAATAACACCCCAAGTATGTTTTTGTTTTCTTTTCCGGGAACCAAACCGCCAAATGCCTTCAACGACATGCCTTTCCAGTTTTTAAATCCAAGTAGTACCTGGGTAACCGCAGCATATTTCAAATCGTTGAAAGGAGCAAATTCTTCTTTCGAAAGGAAAGGAAGCAAGCTTTCCAGGGTATAAGCTCCGGTTGTGGTAACCACTTTCAATGCTTCAATTCCGATGATCTGATAATCAGTAGTTACCTGGACTGAAAATCCTGATTCAGTTGGTTTTACAAGCGTTTCCTGAGTATTCAGCAGAATGTTTTCAGATCCGATCGATTCGGTCAGTGCTTCGATCAGCCGACTCAGGCCACCTTTGGCTGAGAATACTTCACGGGAAGCTTTTTTTGTCCGTTCGTCTTTCGGTAGTCTTGCTTTTTGAATGCCTCCCTTGATGAAGCTACCGTAATCCTGTTCAAGTTGATATAGTTTCGGAAGTGCATACCGGGTTACCAATTCATTCGGATTTCCGGCATATATTCCGGAAATAAACGGATCGACCGCATAATCGAGGTAACTTTTCCCCATACGGCGTTTAACCAGGTCGGCCAGTTTTTCGTTCGGATCAGTTCCTTTTTTCCGGAACGGTTCACCTAAGATTCTGAATTTATCGTACCAGCTGAATAAGGGCGTTCCAACAGCTGACAAGAGACCCGAAGGTAAGGCATGCCACTTCCCTTTTTTCCAGATGAGCCGGCGTTTGGCATTTGGATCAGCCGTTTCGAGTATGCATTTGCCGGACAGATCTTCAAATATTTCGGCCATTTCGGGATGCGATACCACTCCGGTGTTTGGCCCGGTTTCGTAAACAAAACCCTGTTCATTCACTGTCTGAATAACTCCGCCGGTTTTTCCTGATTTTTCGACAATTCTGAAGTCGATTCCTGCCTTTTTGAGATATAAGCCCATGGTAAGGCCTGTCAATCCGGCTCCAATAATTACAACTTTGGTTTTAACGGATTCTGCCATGATTATACTGGTTTTGAAAAATTGGTTTGTCCTGCCTGAATCAACGGATCAAATGAGGCCGCCACATTCCGGATAAACAATTGTCCGTCGGTGGTAATCTGTATTTTATCTTCGGAAAGGGTAATCAGGCCATCGCTCTCAAATCCCTCAAGAATCTCCTGATTGTAGGTGGTTTGTTTTTTCAGTTCTTTGGAAGAGAATCCAAGCCGTTCGCTCAACGAATTCCAGACAATCTGTTCGTTACACATCAGTTCGGTAATCACCTCGCGAACAACCACCTGTTGGTCGGTAAGTTTGTATCCTTTGATGGTAGTTAATTCGCCCTGGTTGATTTTTAAGATGTAATCGTCAATCGATTTGGTGTTTTGTGCATATACGCCGCTTAACTGGCTGATTCCGGTCACCCCAAAGGCGTAAACCTGACCGGTAGTCCGACGGGTACAGTAACCCTGGAAATTGCGGTGAAGCTGTTTGTTGCGGCGTGCCTGTGTGAGTTCATCGCTGGCATTGGCATAGTGGTCGAGTCCGATGGCCTCGTAGCCATTTTGTGTCAGCAGTGAATAGGATGCTTCGAACATTTTTATTTTTTCATCACTGGCCGGAAGTCCTTCTTTTTCAAGTTTTTTCTGAATTTTGCTGACCCACGGAACATGCGCATATGAAAAAGTGACCAGGCGGTCGGGTTTTAGTTCGATGGCTTTCTGAATCGTTTCAGCAAAATTAACGGCAGTTTGTTTGGGCAGACCATAAATGAAATCAAGGTTGACAGCGATATCAGGTGAATCCTTTTTCAGAAAAGCAATAATATCTTCAACCGGCATTCCGGGTTTTTCGCGGTTCACGGCATCCAGAACCTCGGTATGGAAATCCTGAATTCCAAGGCTGAAACGGTTGAACCCGGCTTTTTTGAGTCCGGTCATTTGCTCATAAGTGAGGTAGGCCGGATTGACTTCGATGGCAATCTCCGGTTCAGGAATAAACTGAAACGTTGAAAACAGCAATTCATTTATTTGCTGAAGATACTCTACCGGAATAGCGTTTGGTGTGCCGCCACCGTAATGAATCTGGGAAACCATTCGGTTTTTATCCAACCTTGCAGTCACCATTTTAATTTCCTGTATCAATGCTTTGATATACGCATCCACGACATCGGCCTGGCGCAGCGCGTATGAATTACATCCGCAGAAATAACACATTTTCAGGCAGAACGGGATATGAATGTAAATGGATATGTTTTGCGGATTCCAATGATTTGACTGATCAATGGCCTCCAGGTAGTTCGCCGGACCAAATTCTTCAGAAAAGAAATTGGCTGGCGGATAACTGGTGTACCGGGGAACCGGATGGTTGTATTTTTCGAGCAATTCGCGATTTATCATGACGACAAAGTTTCAGGTTTCAAGTTCAAAGTTTCAAGTTTCAAGTTCAAAGTTTCAAGTTCAAAGTTTCAAGTTCCGGTTTGCGGAGGCAAGCCGATTTATCGTTTATTTTTTTAAGTCAACCGGGTCTTTCATTTTTATTGAATCCATTTCGGGATTTAGGCTTCTTTTCTCTCCACTGGTTTTCCTGCAAATATTCATCCGAAAATAACGGTATTAATTAATTGATTTGTAATGCGTTCGGATGGAACTCTCATGCCAGAAGATATCCACTTCGAACTATATTTTCATACTCTTTTTGCGTCGTCACCTTTGAAATTAATTCTGCGGCATGTTCGTTTCATATGAATTGCTTTCAAAGCCAGGAGGAAATAAATTCCGGGGTTCATAGTTAAAAGTTCAATTTCAGTAAATCACATCGTCGAATTTGAAACCTAAAACCCGAAATACCCGGCTTTTTATCTTCCCCAATCAGTTCGTTTTACCCAATCGGTCAGAAAACAGGCACTTTCAAAGGAAATTCCGGGCATAAAGCCATGTCCGAGGTTGAAAATCCAGTTTTGATTGTTTTTACCGAATTCAATGTATGGCTGAAGCTGTTTTTCAATTTCAGGCTGGCTGGCATACATCAGGCGCGGATCAACATTACCCTGCAAACCTATTTTTGGGTGGACCAGTTTACGGGCCATATCGAGCGATGTTTGCCAATCGATGCTTAAAAAGTCGCAGTCATCCGGAGTGATCTGAGCTATTCCGGTTCCCAGTCCTTTTGGAAAGAAGATAAATGGAGTACCTTTTTCACGAACAGCTGCTCCGATTTTCCGAATGGATGGCATAAACAGTTCCTGGTATAAGTCTGCCGGAATCAATCCTGCATGGGTATCGAACAATTGGAAAACATCAATTCCGTGTTCAATTTGTCCGAGTGCATAAACAATTGAAAGTTCAGTTACGATGTCAACCAGTTGACGGGTAGTTTCCTTGTTCTGGTATATGAATTTAATAGCTTCAGGGAAATCGCCTTTTCGGCCAAGCCCCTGAAGCATAAACAAAAGGACAGTTAATGGTGCGCCGCAGAATCCAATCAGCGGAGTTTCAGGCGATTTGGTGCGCTTAATCTCGTCGATCACTGAATAAATGTAATTCAACCTGGCTGGATCAGGTTGAAGCCCAAGAAGCGGATTTTCTCTGAAAGCCAGAGGTTGATCAAATAAAGGACCACTGTCGTTGAATTCAAGTCCCATTCCGAGCGCATACGGAATAACCAGTATGTCGGAGAAAAGAATAGCGGCATCAACGCCCAGATCCCGGATTGGCAGAAGTGTAACTTTTGCAGCTATTTCCGGATTCTGCATCATTTGCCAGAACGTGTAGTTCTCTTTGATCTTCATGTACGAAGGTAACACTCTTCCCGCCTGACGCATAAACCAAACTGGTGGTCGTTCGGTTTTCTCTCCCCGGAGTGTTTTAAGCAGTATTGAATTTGTTGTCAAAGTTTATAAAGTTTTGAGTTTATATTACTTTTTAATTATCTGTTTCTTCTTCTTTCAGTTGATTCATTTTTCGATTCAGTCTTCTGTGCAGGTGCACTTTTCACAGTATTCTGTGTTGGTCTTGAAACACTACGCGATCTGCTTTCAGTTGATCTGGGTGCAGATTTTACAGCAGGAGAAGGAGAAGAACTTCTTTGGGTCGGTTCAATCCGATTTTGAGTTCGGCTTGGCGCCGGATTATTTGTCGACTGATTTTTTGAAACAGTAGGCTTACTTTCTTGTCTTCCTGTTGATTGCGAATTTGACTGAACTCTGGTGTTATTAGAGTTTGTTCTTACAGAACTGTTTTCTCTTGTTCGATTCTGGATCGTTCCTGATTGATTGGTTGGTTTAGGGCGGCGATATTCTGTGCCGTTTTTCTGTCCTGATTCTGAGTTTGTTCTTCTTCCATCCTGAATTTGACGGCTATCAGATCTTTGATTATTAGTTCCGCTCTGATAATTCACTGGATTGCTTTGTCTTCTTTCACTCAGTTCCTGTTGGTTTCTCACACCCTGATTCCTGTTAACAAATGCCTTGTCTGGATGTTTCGACGCATAATCATTTCTCCGGATGTGGTTATAGGCATCACCTGAAACATGGAAGCTCCGGTCTGAAATATGTCGATAAGTATTGTGCTGGTTAATGTTAACGTAAATATTCCGATGATATTTAAAGGTTGGATATGGACGATAGTAACTGTACCAGCGAGGATAATAACCCCAGTAATAAGGTGAATTCCACACTGTGTAACGCGGACTCCAGAAAAAGGAAAAGATTAATGGTGTTCGTAAAAATATTGGTTCAATAATGTAGTTTGAACCATAAATATAGTCGTTTCCAATGATTTGTACTCGTGGGTTGCCATTTTGAACACGTTCAACTTCAATGGTGGCAACGTCCTGATAAATGTCCTTGTCTAATACCGCCTGAACAATAACAATCGAATTACGGTCAGTTGAATTTTCAATAACCCTTAAATAATCGATATATCCATCCTGATTCAGGTCAAGATTAGAAATCCGGATGTCGGGATCGTTCAGTCTTTCTTCAAATTCTTCCAGATTTCTGGAATCTCCAAAAATAGAGGCGACAGCATCCAGATCCAGATTGTCGCTAATGTCATAGCTGGTTGCCCTGGCAGTGGTAACAGTGCGTTGTGCCTGTGAAGTATGGAAGGTAGCGCAAAACGCAAAAAGCAAAATTCCAATTTTAGTTTTCATGGTAAAGAGTTTTAATTGTTTTCTGTATTTGCTGAATTTAGTTTTCAATCTTATCAGCATCATTGCTACCTTCAAATAACCTGCCAGAAATATTTAAATTTATATATGTTGTTTAAAATCAGACTGATATAATATTTTCACTGAGCCTCTGGTATCCTTTTTTACTTTGCAGGACTTTATCCCTTCAGCACTTTTAATGCTTCATAAGTTGCTTCAATGGTTTTATCGATTTTTTTAATGGTATGAGCTGCTGACACGAATCCGGCTTCAAATTGTGAAGGAGCCAGATAGATTCCACTATCCAAAGCCAATTTGAAAAACCTGGCATAGGTGGCAGTATCGCAGCGGCAGGCATCGGCAAAGGAGGTCACTTTATCTTCTTTGGTAAAAAAGAGTGTAAACATGGAGCCAACACGGTTTACCACACCCGGGAAATTCAGATCAGCCAAACATTTTTTTATTCCTTCTCCCAAACGTGCTGATTTTTCTTCCAGCACGTCATAGAAGCCATCCGTTTCTTCCAGAATTTTCAAAGCGGTGAGACCGGCAGCCATTGCCAATGGATTCCCGGAGAGTGTTCCTGCCTGATAAACAGGGCCTTTAGGCGCCAGTTGATCCATTATTTCCAGTTTCCCGCCATAAGCGCCAACAGGTAATCCGCCACCGATAATTTTTCCGAAGCAAGTCAGATCAGGAGTAATTCCAAGAATTTGTTGAGCTCCACCTTTTGAGAGCCGGAACCCAGTCATGACTTCATCAAAAATTAAGACTGTTCCATATTGAGTACAAAGTTCCCTGATTCCCTGCAGAAATCCGTTTTCAGGAATAACAACGCCCATGTTACCGGTAACCGGCTCAATGATTACTGCTGCAATTTGTTCGGGATAGCGGGTGAAAATTTCCCTGACTGAATCCAGATCGTTAAAACTGGCAGTGAGTGTATCTTTTGCTGTTCCGGATGTTACACCGGGTGAATTTGGAGTACCTAAAGTAAGTGCTCCTGATCCGGCTTTAATCAAAAAACTGTCGTTGTGACCATGGTAGCATCCTTCAAATTTAAGGACCATTTCGCGGCCGGTATAACCGCGTGCAAGTCGCAAGGCACTCATGGTGGCTTCAGTTCCGGAGTTCACCATTCGAACACTATCGATTGACGGAACCATTTTTTTTATTTGCAGGGCCATTTCTGTTTCGAGCAGGGTAGGGGCGCCAAAACTGGTTCCTTTGGCTGCTGTTTTCTGAATTGCCATGATGACATCAGGATGCGCATGACCCAGAATCATCGGGCCCCACGAACCAACATAGTCGATGTATTCATGTCCGTCGATATCGAATACCTTGGCTCCTTTAGCGCTGGCTATAAACAGCGGATTACCATCGACACTTTTGAAAGACCGTACGGGTGAATTGACTCCGCCCGGAATATGTTTTTGAGCTTCCTGAAAAGCGGCTATGCTTTGAGTATAATTTTTCATGGTAAACTATGTTTCTTTTTGTTCATTCTTTATTGTACTTCATCTCGGTTCCGTCCGAAGTTTTAATCGCTATTTGATAAACAGTATTTCGCGGACGGAGGATTTTATTTGTGTTTCACCCCGGGGTGGCACTCGTTCCTCGTTTACCCCGGGTTATTGATATTCTGCCCTTTCAGGGCATTTTTAAATGCGAATCACAAAGAAAGCCTTCCCCCATTTGGGGGAACGGGAAGGGGGCTTCCTGTTATAAGTCCTTCACAATATCCTGCGAGTGATATGAAATAATGATATCTGAACCGGCGCGTTTGATTGAGGTCAGGATTTCGCGTACCATTCGTTTTTCGTCAATCCAGCCATTTGCGGCGGCGGCTTTCACCATCGAATATTCACCGCTCACATTGTAAGCTGCAATCGGAATGTTAAAATTGGTTTTTACGCGGTGAATAATATCAAGGTAACTTAATGCCGGTTTCACCATCACGATATCGGCACCTTCTTCAATGTCGAGCGCTACTTCGCGGAGTGCTTCATTGGCATTGGCAGGATCCATCTGATAGGTTGCACGGTTTCCGAATTGAGGAGCACTGTTGGCTGCTTCGCGGAACGGGCCGTAAAATGAGGAGGCATATTTTGCCGAATAGGCCATGATTGGCAGATTGTAAAAGCCGTTTTCATCCAATGCTTTGCGGATGACACCAACGCGGCCATCCATCATATCACTCGGCGCAACCATATCGACACCTTCCCGGGCCATCGACACCGATTGTTTGGCCAAAGTAACCAGCGTGAGATCGTTGTGGACATCACCATCAACGATGGTTCCGCAGTGGCCGTGAATGGTATATTCGCAGTTACAGATATCAGCTATTACATATAAATCGGGTAAAGCCTTTTTAATTGCACGAACAGCTTGTTGTACTATTCCATTGTGTTCGCAGGCAACCAGTCCATGTTCGTCTTTGTGTTCCGGGATTCCAAACAGCAATACGGCCTGGATGCCTAATCCGTAAAGACGGCGGCATTCTTCGACCAGTAAATCGACTGAATGATGGAAATTTCCGGGCATTGACGAAATCTCGTTTTTTACACCCTTTCCCGGGCAAACAAAAAGAGGCATGATCAGATCGTCGCGTGTAAGTATTGTTTCGCGTACTAAATTTCGTAAAACAGGAGTGTGTCTTATTCTCCTGAGTCGTGTTGTTGGGAATGACATAGTTTAACTATTTAATATTGTTTTCTTTTGAAAATAATTGAGTATAGCCGAATAAATTCCCTGCGAATTGGCAGTTCCGGCAGTAATAAGCGGTTCAATGCCATTACGGATTACCTCAGCTGAGGTAGTTTGTCCGATGCAAACCAGTCGTAGTTTTGCAGGGTCGGTTTTTCCTGAAACGAGATGAAGTAAATTGTTGCAGCAGGAAGGGCTTGAAAGTACAATCATATCGTACTGATCATCCAGTATAAGCTGCAAGGCGGATTCATTAATGATTTCAGGAAGAATAGTTTCATAAAACAGAATTCGTGTACAAAATGCTTTTTTCGAAATTTTATCTTCGATTACTGACCGTGCCAGGTTGCCAATCGGGAACAGAACTTTTTCGCCCGGATTTACCCGGTGAAAAAAATCTGTCACAAAATCTTCTGCGGTATTACCCAGGTTAATAAATGAAGCCGAAGTGCCGTAACATTCGAGATGCGCAGCTGTTTTTTTTCCAACCACGGCAATTTTCAGATGATCAGGAAGTCCGTAGTGGTTCTGAAGTTCAAAGAGAGCAATAAAAAAGAAACGCAAGCCATTTGGACTTGTAAAGACAATCCAGTTAAACGAATCCAGATTTTTCAAATGTGACCATGCAGAGTCATCGAGCGGCAAGGACCTGACTTCAATGGTTGGCATGGAAATTAAAGTGGCCGATTCTTCTGCCAAAAGGTTTTCAAGCTCTGCTGACTGCCCTGAAGGCCTGGTCGAAATAAATACCTTGTTTTCGAGTAGTTTGCCCATTTGGTTTAGTTGGTGAGGTGATTTCCTGATTTGATTTCATCCAAAATTTCAAGAGCACCTTTTTCCTGCATCTTATCGGCCAGTTCAATTCCAAGGCTGGCTCCGCAGGTCAAATCTCCTGAAACAGTATCCCGGATATATTTTTTCCCGTCAATGGAAGCGACAAATCCGTTCAGTGTCAAAATCCCGTTTTCGATCGTTGAAAAACAACCCAGCGGAACCTGGCAACCACCCTGAAGTTTGGCCAGGAAAGCCCTTTCTGCAACGATTGCATCCCATGTTTCGGTATGATTGATCTTAGCCATCAGTGTTTCAATTTCCTCATCGCCGATCCGGGTTTCAATAGCAATGGCTCCCTGACTGACTGCCGGCAAAATAACTTCAGGATCGATAATTTCAGTAATGTATTTTTCAAGGCCAAGTCGCTGCAAACCTGCAGCTGCCATAATCATAGCATCACAATAACCATTTTCCATCTTCTGAAGGCGTGAATTCACATTTCCCCGGATGTCTTTAATGATGATCTGATTATTTATTTTCAGTAGTCCTGCAATCCGGCGTAAACTTGAAGTAGCAACTACATCACCGGCACCAAGTTCGGACAGCTTTTTCCCATTTTTACTGATCAGAGCATCGCGGAATTCGCCACGTTCGAGTACTGCACCTAATTTTAATCCATCCGGAAGGGTAGTGGGCAGGTCTTTCAGACTGTGAACTGCAAGATCAACTGTACCGTCAATAAGTTCATTTTCAATTTCTTTGGTAAATAAACCTTTGTCACCAATCTTTGAGAGCGCAACATCGAGAATTTTATCACCTTTGGTTTTAATAATTTTCAATTCAACCTGAAGGTCAGGGAATAGAATCTGAAGTGTAGCTTTTACCTTTTTTGCCTGATAAAGCGCCAGTTGGCTGCCACGAGTGCCTATACGTATAGTTTTTTTCATTCTGATCAATCAAGTGCAAACCAGGTGGGTTCACTTTTTAAATACTTTATTCGAATTTAAATAAATCATTGATGATTTTTAACGAATCAATGTTTTTGCCGTTATCGGTTAACTCCTTCAGGTTTTTAATCAGCAACCTTGTATACCGCTGCGTTAAATGTTTGGCATAACCATCAACAATCTCCTGCATTTCCGGAGTACTTAGTTTGCGGTAATTCGATAATTCTTCCTGGTTAATGGTCTGGAAATTTGTAGTTATCGTGTTTATGGCAGGGCGCAAAGACCGGCTAGCCAGCCATTCATTAAAATCAGAAACTACCTCGTCCAGAATGACTTTTGCTTTTTCTGCGCTTTCCTTCTTTTTTTCAGTGGTTTGTTTTACAATTTCCTGAAGGTCATCAACACACAACAATTCGATATTGGGGATTTCGGCAACGGTTTTTTCAATGTTTCGTGGAACCGAAAGGTCAACATAAACCTGTTTGTGATCAGGCCTTGTTTGCTGAATTTGTCTGACCATTTCGGTAGTAATGATGGGTTCGGCTGAAGCTGTTGCTATCATAACGATATCAAAGCCGTGCAGATATTTTTCAAATGATTCGAACGGAATGGCCATACCATTGTATTTGACAGCTATTTTTTCAGCTTTCTCAATGGTTCGGTTTGAAACTGCAATTTGTTGTACTCCTTTTTTAAAGATATTCTGAAGCGCCAGGTTTCCGGTTTCGCCTGCGCCAATCATCAGTACCGTTTTGCTGTTTAATCCGTCAAGCATGCATGCACACATTTCGACTGCAGCACTGCTTATGGAAGTAATTCCAAGTTTAATCCCGGTTTCAGTGCGTACACGTTTACCGGCTTCAAATGATTTCTGAAAAAGACGCATCAAAATGGCATCTGTAAGTGCCAATTCAGTGCAGGTCAGATAAGCTTCTTTTACCTGTCCGATAATCTGATCCTCGCCAATAACCATGGAATCAAGTCCTGAAACGACTTCAAATAAATGCCTTACAGCTGCGGCGTTGGTCCGGTGGTAAAAGTGATGCCAGCAATGATCTGTAATTCCCTTAAATTTTTTGATCACCTCATAAACCAGTTCAAAAGCCGACTGATTGTCATGAACATCCTGCGAGAAATAAATCTCAGTCCGGTTACAGGTTGATACAAGCACCAAATCTGCAATTGCAGTTTCACGCTGCAGCAGTTCTGAAAACGGAACAATTTCATCTTTTGAAAATGAGAATCTCTCACGGATCTCCAACGGTGCTGTTTTATAGCTAATTCCAATTACCCCAATCATACAAGAATCTTTATCAAGATTGTCAATCAAAAACAATAATGCACAGTAATAGTTGCAATTTAAGCTTAACTAAAAGCATACGGATTGCATCTGGTCTGTTTTGAAAAAATGTGCAGACTTTAACCTTTAGACAACTGAAGGAGGAGGACGGGATAATTGAAAACCGGAAAACAGAAATTCATGAACTTTGGTGTTCCTGAGATGAATGATGCTTATTCCGGTATCGGGGGAATAGGGTAAAATATTTTCTTCAGACTTTAATGTATTAGTCTGAATATGAATCTGATCGCTGTTGGCCTGATAATAAAAAGTAGAATGATCTGTTGTTTTTTGGTTGGCTTCGACCGGAATGGTAACGGCTGAAATGGTTTCGGGCGCCTCGTCTCCTGAGCTGTTATTGAACATACCCATAGCAAAGCCGAAAAAATAAAATGCGGCAAGCAGCAAATAAGGTAGTGGTGTCGATAATAGCCCGAGAAAAAACACGTCCGTAATTTTAGGTAAATATTTGACTTCTAAAATATTGCTGTAAAAACAGCTCTTCTATTAATTTTTCTGTTCCGCAAATGTAGTAATTCTGAATAAATTTGAAGGTCCAATTGTATTGATATATGTCATTAGGGTAATCAAAAGCAGCAGAATTGCAGTTGGTTCAGAACATCTTTTAGCGGAACAGGATAGAATTGTTCAATTTATTCTTTCAGATACAGATTACTGTCACCGTAACTCAGGAAACGATACCCGTTGTTCAGGGCATGTTGGTAAATTCTTCTCCATTCGTGGCCCAGATAGGCTGAGATGAGTAACAGAAGGGTACTTTGTGGCTGATGGAAATTGGTGATCAATCCGTCAACGATTCTGAATTGATAACCGGGGGCAATGATAATCCGGGTTAAAGCTGATAAATAGTCTGTCTGATTCCTGTCCAGTAAATTAACCAGCGATAACAATGCTTCGTTAACCGATAGCTGATTTTCAATTTCAGGATATGCTTCCCACTGGGTAACCTTTAATTCAGCAATGTTTATTTTCGGATTCAGGGAAGCATGAAGACCAAGCCAGTAAAGGCTTTCCAGGGTTCTGACCGAGGTTGTTCCAACGGCAATTATTTTTCCGGAGTGGTGAATGAGCTTATCCAGAAAATCGCGGCTGATGTACAGGTGTTCGGAGTGCATCTCGTGCCCTGAAATGGTTTCGCTTTTTACCGGCTGAAATGTTCCGGCTCCAACATGAAGTGTAAGTTCAGCCAGTTCATGGCCTTTATCCTTCAAATGACTGAAAACTTTTTCCGTAAAATGTAAACCTGCAGTTGGTGCAGCCACCGAGCCTTTAATTTTGGAATATACGGTCTGGTAACGCTCCAGATCGCCTGGTTCTGTTTCGCGGTTCAGGTAGGGCGGGATTGGCAATGACCCGGCATGTTCGATAATCCGCGAAAATTCGAAATCAGGATTATTCCAGCTGAACCGGATGAGGCTTTTATTTTTATCCGGATCAGTCTGTTCTGCAATCAATTCAATATCGGCGTTGTCGATCCTGATGATTTTTCGCAAACGGTTGCCTTTCCACTTTTTTTGGTTGCCTGTCATACATTTCCATATACAGCTTTTGGTTGTCTGAAAAGCGATCTGGTAATCAGCCGGTTCATACGGATCGAGGCAAAAAATTTCGATTCTGGCTCCGGTTTCTTTCAGGAAATGAAGACGGGCACGGATAACTTTGGTATTATTGAAAATCAGCAGGCTGTTCTCCGGAAGAAAATCAGGCAGATTCCCGAATTTTGAATCCTGAATCAGGCCATTCTTCCATACCAACAGTTTCGACTGATCGCGTTCGGCCAACGGATATTTGGCAATTTTAACATCGGGTAAATCGTAGGCATAGTCGTTAGTCGATATGCCGGTTACCAGTTTGAGTAATTTGTTATTGTTTCCCATAGTATTTGGCGGCCAAAATTACAGAATCAATGGCAGTAGTCAAAATTCGTATTAGTTTTGTATAAAATTTTAAGGAAATGATAAAAGCAGGAGATAAAGTCAGGTTTTTGAATGCCGTGGGAGGCGGTGTCGTAAAATCGGTAATTAATAAGCTCATAGTTAGTGTTGTAGATAGCGATGGATTTGAAGTCCCGACGCCGGTTAGTGAATTGGTGGTGATCGACGATTCGGTTTCAATGAATCCAAAACCACGTACTTTCAGGGATAAGGCTCCGGAAAAGAAGGAAGTAGAACCGGAAGTAAAGGAAAAACCCAAAGCAGAACCCAAATTTATTGCAGGAAAAGATAACCCTGTTTGTTACCTTGCATTTGTACCACAGGATGAAACAAATCCGCTTGAAGGTGAGCTGAAGGTGTACCTGGTGAACGACAGCAATAATTTTTTACTGTACAATTACAGTCACCTGAAGAATAAGCTATACCGAAGTGTTGATTCAGGCAAAATGAATCCGAACAGCAAACGATACCTCGAAAGTTTCAGCCGTTTCGATCTGAATGAGTTGCCCGAATTTCAGTTTCAGCTGTTGTTTTTCCTGGAAGAATCACCGAAGTTGGAGAATCCGGTAGTCAAAAACCTGCGATTGAATCCTGTGAAGTTTTACCGCCAGAACAGTTATGAAAAAACAAAATATTTTGCGCAACATGCCATCGTTTTATCATTGCTTGGGCCTGATCTGGAGGCAGAAGTTGCTAAACTTACCGAATCGGAGATGACGCAGATTGTACTTGAAAAAGATGAGAAGGCGGTAGAAGTGAAACGGACTGTTTCACCTGATTTGGTTGAGATTGATTTGCATATTCACGAGTTACTTGAAGATACACGCGGATTGAGCAATCATGAAATGTTTGAAGTTCAGATGGGCAGGTTCCGTAATGAACTGGAAACGGCCATTCAGAATGGCGCCAGACGCGTCGTTTTTATCCACGGAATTGGAAACGGGACGCTCAAACAGGAACTACGTCAGGAACTAAGCACCAAATACAGGAAATATGATTTTCAGGATGCCAGCTTTAAGGAATATGGCTTTGGAGCCACCATGGTGATTCTGAAGAACGCGTAAAAGTTTTAAGTTCCAGGTTCCAAGTTCCAGGTTTCAAATTTCAAGTTCCAGGTCTCGGTAAATATGTTTTGATTATTGGATATTGATTATTGGATATTGGTTATTCGATATTGATTATTTGCAGTTTCTTATTTCTTATTCGATACTTCATATAACTTGAAATACTTGAAATCATATGGGTAACTTGGAACTTTGAACTTGAAACCTGAAACTATTTTGCATCTTTGCACCGCAGACCGCTCTATCGCTGCCTTGCCTCCGGGCAGGGGAGAGGAAAGTCCGGGCAACACAGGGCATCATGCTTCTTAACAGGAAGGCGGGCGAAAGCTTGCAGTAAGGTAACAGAAAATGACCACCTGGTTTTGACGTGTCAGAACCGGGAACGGGTGAAAAGGTGAGGCAAAAGCTTACCGGTGGCGGTGGCAACATCGCCAGCCGTACCTCTGATGAGTTGCAAAGCCAAATATATCATGATTTTCCGGTACGCCGGAATACAGAACGGCCCGTTTTGATTCTTCGGAAGTCGTGAGGGGTAGGCTGCTGGATCGGGTTAGTGATAACCCGGGTAGACAAATGATAGAGGCCCTGAGCATTGTCGAAGGGTACAGAACCCGGCTTACAGGTTTGCTTATTTTTTTAAATAAACAAGGCGATCGTTGAAAAATGATCGCCTTGTTTGCTCAAGTTTTATTTTTCCGATACATTGAATACTAAATTCACTGTTATGAATTCTCTAATACCGCTTTTTGCTTCTGGAATAACTTCTGGATTAATTTTTTCCGGAACAAATTTCCCTGTCTTACTTAAAGCTCTGACTGATTGAATTATTTTTGATTTGCTAAACAAATCACCTGGGTTGATCTTAATTTCCTTAAGGATATCTTGGGTTGAAACATTCTTATTTCCTTTAATATCAATCTTACCAATTTTTCCACGATTTCCTTCATTAACTGTAAATTTAAGATCTACGGTACCATCACTTTGAGGTATTTCAGAAATTGCAATATTTGCAAACAAATAGCCTTGATCTAAATAAATATTGGAAACTTCATTTTCAATTCGACTTCTAATATTTTGAATTGAATATTTGTCACCCTTCTTTAATCCAAATAATTTATTCAACTGAGACGTTGAGTAAACAGTATTATTTTCCCAATTAATAGCTCCAATTTTTGCAGCTTTTCCGGATTTAAGTTTTTCTTTGCTGATTTTCCCGGAAGGCAATTTGAAATCGATTGGTAAAGTGTACGAAACTCTAACTGGTTCACCAGCATGAGAACCGGGTTTCCATTTGGGCATGTTATTTACAATACGCAAAGCCTCCTTGTCGAGCGATGGATCAACACGTCTGCCAATTTTTGCGTCAGTAACATAACCATCCTTTGCTACAACAAAATTAACAAATACCTTTCCCTGAATTCCATTAATGAGTGCGATTGCGGGATAATTCAAATTAGATGCAACATAGACTTTCAATGCTTCAACTCCTCCCGGAAATTCAGGCATATCTTCAACGATAAAAAAGACATCACTTTCTTTTTTAGTTGTGATTTCAACAACTCCATTTTTGCCTTTTTCACCGTACTTTTCTTTGGCAGTTTCATTTTTTAAAACATTTACCGATTGAAAGGTTTCCGGATCCATATTGTTGAGGTTCTGATTTTCTGTTATTATACCATCAACCACAATCAATGGTTTTTCTGAATCAGATTCACTGCCCCTGAGTGTTATTCCGGAATTGGGTTTATTAAACGGGGCAACTTTCTGATCTTTGGCATATCCAATCACTTTTATATCTTGATCAGTAGAAGTTTCACTGTTGGATTTCAGTGTGACTTCAATTACACCATTTTTGGCTTTCTCGCCGTATTTTTCAATTGCCATTTTATCTTTTAAAACAGCAATTTTCTCGATTTTTTCAGGACTAATAGACGACATAACCGCTTTCGAAGATTCTTTGCCATCGATAATTATCAATGAAGGTTCGGTTTGTTTTAATGATTTTGAGATTGAAACATCCTTCCCCATGGCTTCTATTCCAACAATCAGGGTTTTCATCGTAATCAACATTTCTTTTTCAAAATCGGGTTTTACTTTTTGAGATTCAAACCCCACATAAGAAATAACCAAAGGTGAATCATCGGTTAATTTTATAATAAAGTTTCCAGAAGCATCGGTAATCGTTCCAATTGTTTTTCCGGAGACAATAACAGATGCCCCTTTAAGAGGCTGGCCATCGTCAGAAATAACTTTTCCGGCAACAGTTTTCTCATTAACCAAATTGGTATTTCCCGATTGAACAAACTGATATTCAGGAGCAGCAAAAGCATAAAAAACCGCTGCTATCAATGGTAAGACCAATAAAAGTTTCAGTTTTCTGAACGGTGAATTTATGGTATGTTTCATCATGGCAAATCGTTTTTTGTTGAGTGAATAATTGAATGAGTTGGCCAGTGAGATTACTGGTCCACCAAACATTTGGTTAAGCAATGCTGCACGGTAAATGGCCGGATTTGCTGAGCGCTGCAGCGCCCGCTCGTCGGCCATGTATTCGTGGTTTTGCCTGATCAGGCGGCCATACAGCCAGCTCACCGGGTTGAACCATTGCATCGTGCGCAGGATTTCGAACAACAATAAATCAATCCAGTGTTTTTGCCTGATGTGCTCCTGTTCGTGGTTCACTATTTCACACGTTTCAATTTCGTCGATTGAAGGATTAACAAATACGAATGAAATAAATGAAAACGAAGCCGGATACTCAGTCGTCCGGATTAATTTTACTGAACGATAGTTATATTGTTCTGACTTTCTGATGATCCTGAAAACCGGAATAGTTTGCCTGAAAATCCGGTACAAAATGGAAATGACACCAGCCAGATAAAAGGCCAGCATCAGGTTTTGAATCGGAAACGGTTCTTCAGCAACTGCAATTCCCTGAATCTGAAGTTCAGCAACTTCGACTGAAGGAATAACGGGCAATACAACCGTATAATGCCAGGTGAAAAGCGGAAAAATAATGGAAATTAAGATTCCTGAAACCAGAAAAATGCGGTTCAAGGTAAAGAACCGTTCGTTCCGGAGAAAAAAGGCATAAACCAGGGCAAACCCCGATAACCAAACAGATGATTTGATCAGGTAAAAGGCAAATGCTTCCATAGTTTGTATTTTTAGTCTTTCGACAATTCCTTTTTTGTTTCTTCCATCAGTTGTTCCAGATCCTGAATGCTCAGGTCTTTTTCGCGGGCAAAGAACGAAGCCATTGCCGGAAATGAGTTGTTGAAATAATTTTTCATCAGTCCAAAAAGCTGAGTTTTTGAATACTCATCTTTGGATACAAGCGGAAAATAAATATGTACGTTTCCATCGGTTTTGTGCGAAACGAAATCTTTCTTTTCCAAAATACGCAAGACTGTAGAAACGGTATTGCGCACAGGTTTTGGATCGTCGAAGCGATCGCGGATATCTTTTACGATTCCTTCGCCCATTTCCCACAAATGTTGCATGATTTGTTCTTCAGCTTTTGTCAAATGCATAACTTTCAAATTTAATTGTCAATCCTTCGAAACAAATATATGACTATAAAATTAGTCAACCAAATATTTTTAGTTAAAATTGACTAAAAATATAGTCATGGTTGGAAATTGCTTAAATGAAGAAAATTTTAAGAGCAAAGATCTGGGGTAAAGTTCAGGGAATATCGCATTTAAAAACTTGATGTTTTGTTTTGCCCTGAGAAGGGCAGAATATGAATAACCCCCAGTGAAGTGAAACGGAACTGGGGGATAAGGGACAAAAGACAAAACCGTCCGTGTAAAATTGATTGACAATGTATTGGCCTTATTTCGGACGGAATAGGTCAGTTCCAATAGAAGTGGAAATCAGCTATCTTCGTCCGAAAAGTGAAATACTCTTTTATGATTATTATTACGCGGACGATTCTTTGATCCACCCTCAAACCCAGAGCGACACTCCTTCGTCGTTTGCCCTGGGCTACCAATATGCCGCCCGTACCGGGCTAAACATCCACATCTTTGCATTGCAACGATATTGGTAATGGGACTGCGCATGTTCCATGATGAATGACTGATACAACAATAACAATAACGTTAACGAAAATTGTTAAAAGCGATTTCTCAGGGGCAAAGCTCGTGAAGAGGAGAGAAGATGAACTGGAATCCAATGAATTTTCTGTGACTATAAACTGCGACTGAATACTTTTTTACTTTCCCTTCAGCCATAGTTTGCGAATAGGAATTGCCGGCACGTATTGGCCATTATTTACAAATCGGACATCGGCTATCGAATAAAAAGATTTGGGATTGTAGGCTTTGATAATTTTGATCACACGGTTGATTTCAGTACGTTTAATAATGGTGAAAATAACGGAAACTTCTTCCTTTGCTCCATGTGCATCCTGATGGGTGATTCCATATCCCATGGCCCTTAACTTTTCAATCAGATCCTGCGCATCCCGGCGGGTAATAATTTGAAGCTGAACAATGCCATACGCAAGTTTTTCTTCAATGATCATCCCAATGTAGTTTCCAAATGCAAATCCTGCCCCGTAAGCAATGTAACAAACCCAGTTGTCTAAGTTCTCAATAATTTTACTGATAGCAACCAGCCAGATCAGCACTTCGAAAAAACCCAGAAGAGGAGCAATACCTTTTTGCCCTTTTGCAACCATCACAATCCTGACCGTGCCGATCGTAACATCAGAAATACGGGCAAGAAAAATCAGGAAAGGAAGTACAAGATAATTAAACAGGTCACCATGAAATAAGTCCATAAAGCAATACTTTTTTGTAAAATTACAAACTTAAAGTTAGGGTCAAAGGTATATTGCAATTCATTAGTTACTGAAGAAAAATGTGCTTCTATGAAATACATTAAAATTCCGAAGTAAAATGAAAGCTGATATCCTTAAACTCACTTTGTGCCATATCGAGGATAAACTGTGAGTCGGCCATAAATACATCCCGGCCACGTTTATCGGTGGCCATTTTCTGGTGTTTACGGTTTTTAAATTCGGTAAGTGCTTTCGGATTGTCGCTTTGAATCCAGCAGGCCTTGTACATCTGCATAGGCTCGAAACGGCATTTGGCATTGTATTCGTGCTCCAACCGGTATTGAATAACTTCGAATTGAAGTTGTCCGACAGTCCCGATAATTTTCCGGCCATTAAACTGGCTTGTAAACAGCTGGGCAACACCTTCATCCATCAGCTGGTCGACTCCTTTGTTCAGCTGTTTGGTACGCATGGGATCAGCATTTTCAACGAACTTGAATAATTCGGGAGAGAAGCTTGGTAATCCTTTGTAATGGATGTTTTCACCTTCTGTCAGCGTATCACCAATGATAAAGGATCCGTTGTCGGGTACCCCTACAATATCGCCGGGAAAGGCTTCTTCAATAATTTCTTTCTGAGATGCCATGAAGGCAGTAGGTGTTGATATCCGGAATGTTTTGCCTGTGCGGACATTTTTGTAGATGTTGTTCCGTTCAAATTTTCCGGAACAAACTTTAACGAAGGCAATACGGCTTCTGTGATTGGGATCGATGTTGGCATGAATCTTAAATACAAAACCACTGAATTTTTCGTCTTCAGGATTAATTAACCGTTCTTCGGTCTGGACAGACCGGGGCCATGGAGCAATTTTTACAAAAGCATCAAGTAATTCCTGAACACCGAAGTTATACAAAGCACTTCCGAAAAATACAGGGGCCAGTGTTCCGTCCAGGTATTCGTTTTGGTCGAAGGGCGGATAAACACCATAAACCAGTTCAAGGTCGTCGCGGAGTTTTTGTGCATCGCGCCGGATGTGTTTTTCAAGTTCCGGACTGTTGATGTCGGTAAACGAAATTCCGGGCTCAATATCCTGAACACTGGCTTTAAACAGGTTCAGACTTTTATTGTAAATGTTGTAAACCCCTTTAAAGTCAGGACCGTTATTAATGGGCCAGCTGAGTGGATTGATGCGGATTTGCAATTGGCGTTCGATATCGTCGAGTAATTCAAATGTATCCTGGGTAGGACGGTCGAGCTTATTGATGAAAACAATGACAGGCGTTTTTCGCATCCGGCAAACATTCATCAGTTTCTCGGTTTGGGGTTCAACCCCTTTGGCGGCATCAATCACGATAATTACGCTGTCGACTGCAGTCAGCGTGCGAAAAGTATCCTCCTGAAAATCCTGGTGACCCGGAGTATCCAGGATGTTTACCTTATAGCCATCGTACTCGAAACCCATTACTGAAGTTGCCACCGAAATACCGCGCTGGCGTTCGATTTCCATAAAGTCGGAAGTGGCTCCTTTTTTTATTTTATTACTTTTAACGGCACCGGCAACACGGATCGCTCCCCCGAACAACAACAGTTTTTCGGTCAGGGTAGTTTTTCCCGCATCGGGATGACTTACAATGGCAAAGGTCCTTCTTCGGCGTATTTCTTTCTGATTACTCATCTAATCCATCTTTTTGAAGCTGCAAAAGTAGAACTTTTGCACGACATCCGGCTATGAATGATTGACTGAATGACAGAATGCATGGAATGAGAAGGATCAACCGTTTGACTAAATGACAACAAATGACCTGTAAACCAACGAAGAAAATCCGATGATCACTTCAGTTTCTGTAGCCGTACGGAAGATTTGATTGCCTTGGAAATGGTTAACCAGTAATTGAGGTGGAATATCCGGCCTTCTTCTGTGATTATCCCGTAATAGGATTTTGGGATGTCAGTTGGTGCAAATTTCAGCTTTTTGCTTTCCTTGTAGAGAGCAGGAACTTCAGGATGAAACTGAACTGCAAAAACGTTTGGATACAGGCGGTGCTGGATTCCTTCAATGACCATTGCGTCCATGGATGTGGCAGTAACAATCAGGTCTTTGCCGAGTTCGTCAATCGATTGATGGTGACTGCTTAAAACCAAAGGATTCATTATCTTTTTAACTCTTACTTTTTTCAGGAAAAACGGGTGAGCAGTATATTCGATCGGATGAAAATTTACGCCCATCAGCAAACTGTCATCAGTTGTTTCCTGCCAGTAATTCCGATGGAGCTGTTCTTTTTTCATTTTAAGGATTTCTTCAGCAGTTTTCATTTCGTATGTCTGAGCTGGAATATCCTGAGTCAAAGTTCCTCCGGTTGCTACATTGAAACTTTGTAAGCCGAGGCAAAACCCACTCACAAAATATCCGGGTTTCTCCTTCAGGAAAGGGACAAATTTTTCATTTTGTTTGCCACCCAATAAATGAAACAGAAAACTCAGTTCAAACAAATGCCGGTTTGGATCGGTAACCACCGAATATTTATTTTCCTGTCCATAAACTTCAGGTTGAATATCGGGTCCGCCAAAAAAGAAAATACCTGCCGAATGATCGAAAAGGATTTTAAATGCAGTGGTCCATTCATTTTTCATGTATATATGGGACATGTTTTCCTCTCCGGTAAATTCCTGAAGGTGAAATCTGCTCATTTCAGGTTTTTTAATCAGGGCAAGTGACTTGCTGTAATCGTATGACTCGGCAGATGAATAAACACCCACAAATTCTTCATCTGCGAGTTGCAGAATTTGATTCGACAGTAAAAACTGAATGGTTTCCATATTCTGGACGGTAGGATGGGCCAGCAGGATATAGGTTTTGCCCGTCTTAAGTTCTGATTCCAGAAAATTCTGGGCAAACCCTGTTTGCAGGGAAATAGCCAAAATCAGCGTTAGGATGAGTTTACCGAAATTTTTCATAAAATGAATTTATTCTGTTAAAATAAGGTATTGAATCGAGTCCCGGCAACCAGGATGGGTTGCATGATAAATCGGGACTGGCACTTAAAATAACCTAAAATCAGGTTGCTTAATACATAATTTTCATGTGAAATTAACGTTTTTTACGTGAAGTGCGAAAAAAGTCGTGATGTTTGTTTTATTTGTTATTTTTAAAACTTCGAATTTCGGACCAAAAAAAATCGATTATGTCGTTTAAAATCTTTATTGCCAGTACTTTTGGATTAATCAAATCAACCGCGAAAATAGAAGCTGAACACCAGGCCTTGCTGGCTGATTACCATATGTTTTGCGAATTTGAAAAATCGAACGAACATAAGGAGTACCATGAACTGGAAATTTTAGTGAATTCGGCTATCTGGAGACAGAAGAAAAAAGAGATTCAACATCTGACGCTCAAAGGCAGCAGGGAAGATGCCCAGTTGAAAGAACTTAAAAAACTGGACCAAAACAGCCGTTTGCAAAAGTTCTATCATACCCTGAAATCAGAGGAATTAAAAAGATTCGTTCAACTATCCGAATCAGGTTTGGCCGATCGGTTTCGTTCCCTGAAAAAATATGTTGAGGGAACTGACTTTAAGAATGAAAAAAAGAAGGCTGAGGCCCGGGGAAAAAGAAAGTTTGAAACGACTGAAGCTTACGCTAAATACAGGGAATATAAGCTGTTGTGGAATTCGGATGATTTAAAGTTTTGCCTGAAATTTGAAAAATCAACTGCTCTTCGGAATTATGAACAAATGAAGAATTCGGTTCAACGGAAACGATTTGAAGAACTTCAGGAAATTTCCGACTCACTGAAATTGGCAGCCAAAGGCAGCCCAGAGGCTGGTCTGTTAAGCGAATATAAGAAACTCGGAAAAAACAGCCGTCTGCGCAAGTTTTACGCTACTCAAAAGTCGGGGGAACTCAAGAAATATCTTCAACTGACTGAATTGGGATTGGCTGACAAGTTTCGTACCCTGAAAAAGTATGTTGAGGGAACTGATTTTCAGAATGAGAAAAGGAAGGCTGAAGCTGAAGGTAAAAGGGAATTTGAAACCACTGAAGCCTTTGCTCAGTTAACAGAATACAAGCAGCTGCAAAAATCAGAAGATTTGAAGTTTTACCTGAATTTCGAAAAGTCGGCTGTCCGCCGGAATTATGAGCAAATGAAGGATTCGCCTGAGCGAAAAATGCTGGAGGAACTCAGGCAGATAACCGTTTCGGATGAGTTTAAGCTCCGGGTTGCCTACCTTGAAGACAATCAAAAGTGGGATAAAACGGAAGATGCGGCAAAGGAACGACGGTTTGCCGAACTTCAGAAAACCCCGCAGGTGATGAACTTTCTGAAATACAAAAGCTCTCATGCATTCGATTTTTTCCGAAAATGGGAACTGGTTTTTGAAGATTCATTTGAATCCGGAAAACTTGACACAGAGAAGTGGAAAACTCAGTCGCATTGGGCCGGACATACTATCGGACAGAATTTCTCGCAGCCTGGCGATTTACATGTTTTTACTGAAGTGGAAAATATTGTGGTTAATGGGAAATCACTGAAGATAGAGGTTCGTAAAGAAAAGTCGGAAGGGATGCAATGGAAAATTCCTTACGGATTTATAGAGCAGGATTTCGACTACACTTCCGGCATTGTTTCGACAGCCGGTATCGAATGGTGGAAACACGGGATTCTGGAAGCCAAGGTGAAATATTCACCTGCTCAAAACCTGGTCGATGCCCTTTATCTTTTGGGTGAGGAAAGTTCGCCTCAACTTAACCTGGTGGAGATGGGTGTGAAAAACCGTATGGGAATGCTGAGCAAATCAAACCATAAAATTCTCGCCAAATGCAGAAGCCTTTCCGGATTAAAAACCGGTGAATTCTATATCTTCCGGCTCGAGTGGACTGCACATTCCCTGGTCTGGAAAATCAACGGCCGCGAAATATTAAGGGTAATCCATCAGGTTCCGGCGTTTAAAATGCATCTGAACGCAGCCTCGGTTGTGGTTGCTGAACCTACAGGAAGTCTGCCTCACCACTTTGAGATAGACTGGGTTCGGTTTTATCAGCATCATTAATCAGTTTGATTGTAGCTAAACTGCTCATTTTTAATCTATTTAACCATCTTTAACTTCTGTAAATACTTAACGGATTAAAATTCCATTATTTTTGTTTAATACAACCTGAAAACCGAAATCACATGTTGGTTCGAATTTTACTATCCATTCTTTTTTGTTTTCTTTTTGTTCGGACTGCCTCTGCCCAGGGTATTCGCGGAAGCATTACCAATACCGACGGAGATGCCATCGCTTTTGCAAACATTTATATTCCTCAATTGTCAACCGGAACCACTTCGAATATTGACGGACGCTACGAACTGAAACTTCCGGAGGGAAAATGGAGTGTTCTGTTCCAGTATCTCGGGTTCCAAACCCAGTCGCGTGAACTGGCCATCGGGAAAACTTTTCAGGAGATCAATATTCAGCTGGTAACCAGAGATTACCAGATTCCTGAAATCAAGGTACTGGCTTCCGGTGAAGATCCGGCTTATTACATCATGCGGCGGGCCATCGCCCTGGCTCCGTATTACCGGAAACAAGTCTCCAAATATTCGTGCAAAGTATACCTGAAAGGTTCGGGAGTATTCGAAAAAATTCCTTCCCTTTTTGAAAAACAGATGAAAAAAGACGGCGTTAAAGAGAATGAACCTTTTGTGCTGGAGACTGTCAGTAAAATCGATTTTGAATTGCCCGATCAGATCAGGCAGCAGGTTCTGGCGATGCGCTCGTCAGGCAAGGACAATAACACCTCACCCATGGGAATGATAACCAATAATTTGTACGATGCCGAAAAATACGGTATTGTTTCACCTGTTGGCAAAAACGCGCTGAAGGCATACCGGTTTAGGCTTGACGGGGTTTTTGAAGATCAGGGGCGTACCATCAACCAGATTAAAGTGATACCCAAAACCAACGGGAAGGATGTGTTTTCGGGCTACATCTACATCGCTGATGTATTCTGGAACATTCATTCGGCTGATCTGATATTGCATATCCCGATGACCGGGGTGAAATTGCATCAACTGTATGCCGAAGTGAATAAAAATACCTGGATGCCGGTAAGTCTCAATTTTGACATGGATTTTGCGGGTATGGGTTTTAAAATGAAATTCAGGTATGTGGCTTCCATAACCGATTACAAAACCACCCTAAACCCGGCACTCGATCACACTTTCCTCGAAAGGCTTAAAGATCAGCAGCTTCAGGAACAACAGATGGTTGACACCTTTATGGCGGAAGAAAAAAAGGCTCGGGCTGTTGTTGAAAAATCGAAAACGCAAAAACGAATTGATGCCCTGATGGAAAAACCTGAACTAAGTAACCGTGAAACCTTGAAATTAAACCGGATGATTGAAGCCGAGGCACAACGAAGCAGTCCACCTGAACCGCTGGAAATTAAATCCACTTTCCAGGTGAGTCAGAAACAGGTGAATAATGATTCGGCCTACTGGACCAGCCTGCGGCCAATTCCACTTACTGAAGCCGAAAAGATCAGTTTCACCCGAAAAGATTCGTTTTTACTTGTTTCGGCCCGGCCGGAATACCAGGATTCTGTGTATAATTTAAAACGTAAGTTTAAAATGAAGCATTTGCTTTTTGGAAAAACCTACGATTATTCCAATGATTCGATCAGGAAATCTGAACGGTTAACAATTCCGAATATGACAACTCCAACTTCTTTGGGCTTTAATTCGGTCGACGGACTGCGTATTGAGCTGCCGTTCAGCTATTCCAAATCAGACAGCACCGGCCATTCGGTCAGGCTCAATCAGCACTTCGCATATGCTTTTGCCCGGGAAAAGCTTGACGCTGTTTTCACGTATCAGCAACGGCTGAATGGTTTGACCAATACCTGGATTACCTGGAGTGCCGGAACCACTACCAGTGATTACAACCTTACGTCAGGATTGTTACCCATCAACAACGATTTTTATACGCTCTGGTACGAGGAAAACTACCAACGATTTTACCGGCGCGATTTTCTGCAACTCATAATGAGCCGCGACCTGGCCAACGGACTAAATCTGAACTTTTCGGTTGATTACAGTGAGAACAGCCCGTTGACCAATCATACCAATTATTCGTTTATCGATTACAAAAACAGGGAAATTCAACCGAATATTCCGGAAAACACGGTTTTAAAACCGTGGCAGCTTGAAAATCATCAGTCACTGGTCAGCAGGCTTGCATTGGAATATACTCCTCATCACCGGTACCGTATCCGGAACCATATCAAAATGTATGCTGAAAGTAAATTCCCGACTTATTCACTGGTTTACAAAGGCGCGTATTCAAATGTTTTCGGCAGCGATTCACGCTATGATATGGTCAAAGCGGGGATCAGGCAAACGGTAAATTTTGGCATTGATGATCATTTTTCATACCATCTGACTGCCGGAACCTTCCTGAATTCGTCCAGGATCTATTTTGAGGATTTCCGGCATTTCAATACTCAATCAACCGGTTTTATGTTTTCATCGTATGAAAACAGCTTCCGCCTGCTTCCTTTTTATGAATATTCCACTCCAAAATCCTTTCTGGAAGGTTTTGCCAATTGGGAAACCCGGCGTTTAATCCTGAAACAATTGCCTTTAATCCGGAATTCATCAATTTCCGAAAACCTGTTTGTGAACTTCCTCAGTACGCCTGTACTTAAGAATTATATGGAACTGGGTTACGGGCTTCATAATTTGTTCTTATTGGTTAACGTGGAGGCGGTGGCGGGTTTTGAAAACGGCAAATTTCGTTCCTCAGGAATCCGGGTAAGCCTTAATATTAAATAGGAGGTATTTTTGATCCGTTTAATCTGCCATTTACCGCATAGTGAAGGATATTTACCCAAACTGTGATCAATTTGTTGAATGAATTGTTATCTTCAATCAACAAACTTGTTTTTGAACAAATTAAATGAAGCGTGGTGATTAAAAAAACAGCAGTGTTGCTCATTAATGTCGGAACTCCCGATGAGCCAACGGTAAAGGCAGTCCGACGGTATTTATCCGAATTTCTGAACGACCGCCGGGTCATCGACATCCCGCTTGTTTTTCAGAAAATACTGGTCAACCTGATTATTGTACCATTCCGTTCGCCCAAATCAACCAGGCTTTATCAGCGGTTATGGACCGATAAAGGTTCACCGCTTCTGTATTTTTCGGAACAGGTACAAGCAGCGCTTCAGGAAAAGCTTTTTGAAAAGGCTGACATTTTTATGGCTATGCGCTATGGAAATCCTTCGGTCGGGAAAGCACTCGCATCCATTCATAAAGGGAATTACGACCGTCTGGTGATTTTGCCGATGTTTCCGCAGTATGCATCATCAACCAACGGTACGGCGATACAGGCCGTATTGAAATCGGTCCAGTCCTGGAATTCAATTCCTGAAATTCATTCCATCAGCCAGTTTTATAATCATCCGGCTTTTCTGGATGCTTTTGCTGCGCGAATTCAGTCGTATCAGCCCGAACAGTATGATCATGTGATTTTTACCTATCATGGATTGCCCAACCGGCATTTGGAAAAGAACCACCCGGGCGAATCGTTATTGAGCTGCAATTGCGAGAACGTGATGCCCGAATTCGGGAAAGCCTGTTACAAAGCCAATTGTTACCAGACTACCCGCGAGCTGGTCAAACGACTGGGATTACAACCGGGGCAATATTCCATTTCGTTTCAATCCCGCTTATCCAAAAACTGGATGACTCCTTTTACCGATAAAAACCTGATCAGCCTTGCCCAAAAAGGCTGTAAAAATGTTTTGGTTACAGCTCCTTCGTTTGTAGCCGATTGCCTCGAGACAACGGTCGAAATTGGCTGGGAATACAAAGAGTTGTTTATGGCGAATGGTGGCCAAAAGCTTCAGATGGTCGAAAGCCTGAATGATTCGCCGCAGTGGATCAGTGCCATGGAAGAGATGCTGAATCCATATTTGGGTACATAGGTCAAAGGGGCTGTCTCAAAAGGAAAAAAAACTAATTAAACACAAAGACTCGAAGACACAAAGTGTTAATAATTAATGGTTTTTATTAGTGACTTTGTGCCTTGGTGTTTAATATTTATTCTTTTGAGACAACCTCTTTAAAGGATTTCTGAAATGGAAGGCAAAAATACATTTTGAATCCGATTATCAATATCCTTTCCGGTTAAAAAGAATATATCCGAAGTTGAGCATGGCGAAAAATCTGGTTTGGCTTTTATCGTAATAATTCAACGATAAGCTGACAGGCCCGAAAGCCGATGCAAAAACAAACGCGCCGGATCCCATAAAATTGATCGTCGAGAATTGTTTCTCATTGTAAACAGCCATGTAATTTTTAGTCTCTACAATTTCCCTGTTTGGAGCAAAACCATATACTTCGGCCCTGAAATGTGTCTGATCGGTAAGTTTGAAGATGCCTTTGATTCCTGAAGCTACATATTTGCTGGCATGAAAGTTATTCAGGTAAATGGTTTTACTGTGTGGTATCGGATTAAACGAGGGAGCCGACAGAATCGTTGAAACGTAATTGCTGAAGGACTTTTTGTTGCTGTAAACTCCTTCAGCCATTAGTCCGGCTGTGAAAAATTTACTGAATCTAATGTATCTTTCATAGCTACCTTTCAGGAGATAAAAATCGTGTGTATAATGTTTTACGGATGGATTGTTTGATGTTGTTCCCGGCTTGTTTTTTTCGCTTCCGGAAATGTAATTCAGTGACAAACAGGAGGATATTCCTTCCGTTGGATATTGTTTGTCATTAAAGGAGTTGGTCAGCAGATTTAAGCTGGCTATCAGGGCATCAAAGGTTGTATGATCGGGAGTATCCGTAACTTTAATCGATTCAGTGAGATAATATTCATCAGTGGCATTCGAATAAGCACCGCCAAAAGTTAGTTTTCCCCAGGTATTCAGTGGAAATCCTATCTCTGTCCTGAAATTATTCTCGTTTTGAATGATGTAAGGCGGACGCACATCTTCGAATACAAATTCGGTCGTTGAAGAATAATAATCCCAGCGGTTAAGTGTAAAATATCCGGCCATGTATAAGGGGATAGTCGTCGGGAAATCGATCCGGACGCCGGCTTTTATAGAGCTGTAGAACCGCCCGAAATACATATTGGTGCTAAATGTATAAGAGCGGTCTTTAAACAGCCGGTAATCGCCGCTTAGAAATCCCTGATTGATTGGCCGGGTTGAAATATTTCCCCCGAGTTTTACCTGCATGGGGTTGTTCATTTTCACAATCAGATGCAGATCGAAATATCCGGTTTCAGGATTATAACGTGAAATTGGTCGCATTGATTCGATCTGATGATCGGCCACGAGTTTAAAGTATTCTTTTTTAAGTACTTTCAAATCAATAATGTTTGATTTGTGTTTTAGGCTCTGTATAATGAATTTACGCTGCATGGCATCTTCAATACCTTCAACCTGAATATTCTGATAAATCATCTGTGGCTTTTTCATGTTGAACTGACGCCTTTTTTGCGCAATATCGTCAGGACGGACACGCCGGCCAATTCTTTTTTTTATCCTTTCAATGTTTTTGGCGGCAGTTTCATAACCTGCCTTTTCAATCTGATCGATTTTTTTAAAGTCGAGTAATCCCACATTGTTAAAGGATGTTTGCATCATCAGGCCGTCAATGGAGTCAATCTTATAATCGGTTTTTTGAAGGATCATGTTTTCGATCTGTGCCATCACGTTATCCGGATCAGGTTTCTTCGGGTAATTGGCTACATTATGCCCGATAATAATGTCGGGATTGAAAAGTTCTTTCATATCCTGAACCGGGAAATTATTCACTATTCCTCCGTCGAAAACCAGCGAGCCATCGATTTCTATCGGTTTAAAATATAAGGGGAAGGTCATTGATCCGCGGATGGCTTCACCCAAATCACCCTTCCGGAGAACGACCTGCCGATTGTTGTAAACATCGGTTGCAATGCAAAAGAACGGGACAAACAGGTTGTTGAAATCACCTTTATTTATAGCTGTTACCGACGAAAACATTTCCATAAAGGCAAAGTCCATTTGTTCTTCAGGAATCAGATTGGTGGGAGGCAGAATTTTTAGCTTGTCTTCTTTTTTTAATAAATCAAGTTCCAGCCAGGATGGATCTTCTTCCAGCCTGCGGTAAAAATATCGGTACTCTTCCTGAATTTCCCCGGTTGACCAGAATTTGAATTGTTCCGATTTGAACATTAATTCCATTTCTTCAGCCGAATATCCTGCTGCATACAAGCCTGCAACAATTGCACCCATGGATGTTCCGGCGATGTAATCAATCGGAATGCCATTTTCTTCCAGTGTTTTGATGATGGCAATATGTGCCAGTCCTTTTGCTCCGCCGCCACTCAATACCAGGCCTACTTTCTGAGCTTTTACCGGGAAAGTGACCAGCAGGAATAAAGTGACCAGCAGGAAAAATTGTTTCATGACTATTGAAATTTGAATACGGAACAATATCAAATCTACGAAAATACTTAACTATAAAGTAGAAGTTAAGCTTAATTTTGCGGTCAGTCGGTAACCTTATATTTGAGCGAATGGAACCCTTCACCGAGAATTTCATGCGTATCCATTACGGTAATAAAAGCATCAGGATCAATCTGGCTGATGAATTCTTCGAGAATGGCCACTTCGCGGCGGCTTACCACGGTGTAAATAATGTGTTTATCAGTACCGGTGTACATACCTGTTCCTTTCAGGTAAGTTCCGCCACGCTCCAGATCTATGAGTATTTTATGTCTGATTTCTTCATGTTTTTCAGAAATGATCAGCAGGGCTTTGTTGTAGTCGCTTCCTTCCAGAACCAGGTCGATGGCACGGCCGGTAATGTAAATCACAACCCATGAATAAAGTGGTATCTGCCAGTCTTTGAAAGCAAATAAACTTAGCAAAACGATGGTTGAATCCACATAAATCATCAGCTGGCCAAGCTGCATGCGGGTATATTTGGCTATAATCATGGCAATAATATCCGATCCGCCGGAAGTAGCACGTGCTTTAAAAATCATTCCGAGTCCAAATCCAATCAATACACCGCCAAACACGCACGAAAGCAGCACGTCGGCTACCAGTGGGGCATCGCCATCCATACGCATGTAGGTAATTGCATCCATAAAAACTGAAGTAAGTACAAAACCAACGATTGTCTTTACGCCAAACCGGGGGCCCAGAATCTTAATTCCTGCAATGGTGAGTGGAATATTCAGTACTAACCCGAATAAACCAATCGGGATACCTTCGGGCCAGAATGTGAACATTCCCTGAGTCATGTAATGGACCACAATGGCAATACCATAAACACCACCCGGAACAATCCGGTGGGGCGAAATGAAAAACACAAATCCGACAGCAAGTATAAATGAACCGATTACAATCAGACTGTAATCCTTAAACCATTTAAGACTGAATAGTTTATCGTTGGGAATAAAGGGCATAATGAGGTTTTTTAGATCGATTCAAAGAAACACAGGATATTCGGTATATCCCGTGATTTTTATCAGCGAAAATTTGCCGTAAAGTAAGAGTTTCAGGTTTCAGGTTTCAGGTTGCGGGTTCCAGGTTTCAGGTTCCAGGTTTCAGGTTGTCACATTCCCGGATCATTCACTTCATTCACCGGAGTTTCATTTTTCCGAAAGCCATCATTCAGATTGAGTGCAACAGAAATGAGGTTACTTGCACCGGCCAGATGATAGCGTGCCGATCCGTAGTTGATATGGAAGCGGGAAATACGAAAACCGAATCCCCATGAAAAACCTACGGTTGACATTTTTTCATCTAAACGCAATTCCTGTCTGAGCTGGTAATTGTATCCGGCACGGATGGTGAAGTTGGGCGAAGGAAGCAATTCAACGCCCAATACCATATGGCGCATGAATTTTTTTGTGAAGTTTTCTTCCTTCAGTACCACTGTTGTTGAAGTATTATCTTCTACGGGTTTGGCCAGATCCCACTTTTGGAGGTGCTGCATGGTGGCGGCAAACCGGATTGGGGCATGCTGAAGCTTCTGCGAAATCCCGAACTGAAGGTCGAATGGGATAGTTTCACTTTCAGCTCCGTCGTAATAGGTGGTGATTTGTGTCCCGATGTTTCGGGCAACCAGTGAGGTGACCGTAAACCTGTTTTTGCTAAACAGGCTTATTCCCAGGTCAGCAGCAATCCCGACGGATTGATAGCTTTCGAAAGATGAAAGTATGGGTTTCAAATTGATTCCGTAAGTAATCCGTTTGTATTCATTCGACCAGATGATGTTTAACGCATATTCAGCAGCATTAAACATCGCTCCTGTTTTTTCGCCGTTCGGGAGTGCTTCAATAAATTGCCCGTAGTTGATGTAATGCATGCCAACAGCAAAATTACCGGGCAGGGGAGTCCCGAAAGAATAAGCTGCGTAACCATATTTAACGCCGGCGAAATAATCCACATAGTTTATGGCAAGCATGTTTTGCATGTCAGGCCTTAGCAGGGAAGGATTGTTGTACGAAACATTCAGATCGGTGGAATCGTTAAGGGCAACCTGATTGCCTCCCAATGCAGCCATTCGGGCCGAATTGGTCAGGTTCAGGAAGCTGTAGGTATATTCCCCGCCGATCTGGCCAAATGCCATCGGTGAAACAACCACAAGAAATACAATCAGGCTAATTAGTTTGCGCATAGTCCTCTGGATTCGGCTTTTTAACCGAACGGTAAAATCCGGATTTTAGTATAACTATTGGTTAAGCTGGCTGTCCAAATCTTCAGGTTTGGGAATATCGTTGAAATGATATTTTTTCAGGATAGTTCCTTTTTTTAGCACCATCAGGCCGGGATTCGAACGGATCATGGTTTTCAGGGCTATTTCATCGGTATTAAAAAAGTCGAAATTTGCCTCGTATTTGTATTTGAAAGCTTCGAAACTATCGGGTGAAGTGGCGGTCAGCAATATAAAATTATATCCCTGTTTTTTTGCTTCGGTGGCCAGACCTGAAATTTTCATCATGCCTTCCGGATCGGTTTTCTGAAGGTTATAGGCCACTGCTATGAAGGTGTATTTTTCGTCATAAAGAAAAAAGTCCCTGATGTCTTCACCTTCCTGAGTTTCGATCCTGAAATCATGAATGGGTGGGCTGTATCCTTCCTGAATCAAAACCGGATCTTCCATTTTTACAAATTTCCAGTTCAGGGTATCCTTCCAGGGATAGTTGGTTTCGGTGAACTTCTTGTCTTCGCCCGTTTTTAGGTTTTGGTAGATGAAATTATTTTCATAAATAGCCTTGGGTGCTCCTTCCGGAACTTTCATGGCATCCGGAATATTAACTCCAACCTTGTAAGGGCTGAAATCGATTACAGGCAAATGATTGTAGGAATAACTGACCAGGTAGAAATAGAAAACCATGGTTGAGACGGTCAGACCGATGGAAAGAATCGGACCATCTTTGCTTTTAAAGTTTTTACGCTGGATAAATATATGAATTGCCAAAGCCAGCAGGATAATGTTTTTATAGAAAGTCTGCCAGTTGGTGATGATCAGGGCATCTCCAAAACAGCCGCAGTCGGTTACCGGATTGGTAAGTGCAAGAACAAAGGTTAAGCCGGTAAAAAACAACATAAAAATCAGGGTAACCCAGCTGATCATACGCAGATAAAAATTGAATATCAGCGCTGTACCCATCAGAAATTCGGCTGCGGCAAGCAAAATACCCAGACCAAATGCCAGATCGGTTAACCACGGCATATGAAAAGCATTGAAATAATCGGTGAATTTATAAGTTGATCCCCACGGATCAATACCTTTTACAAAACCCGAAAAAATAAACGTTAATCCTAGCAGAATGCGTGAAATGTGCTTTATCATGAACTTAATTTTTAGAATTCAATCTTTATTAACGCAAAAACGGCATAATTGATCATATCGAGGTAATTTGCTTCAATTCCTTCCGAGATTAAAGTTTTGCCCAGGTTGTCTTCTATTTGTTTGGTCCGTTTCAGTTTCATCAGGATCAGGTCGGTAAACGAACTCATCCGCATGTTACGCCAGGCTTCGTCATAATCATGATTTTTAGCCATCATCAGGTCTTTGGCTTCCTTAAAATACCGGTGGTAGAGCGCTGATGTTTCCTCTTCTGAAAGGTCGTCTGTTTCCGAAGTTCCCTTTTCGAGCTGAATAATGGCCATGATGCAATAATTAACAATGCCAATGTATTCAGAACGAATCCCTTCGTCAATTTTACTGACTCCTTTTTGTTCAATACTTCTGATCCGCTGAGCTTTAATATAGATCTGGTCGGTCATCGAACTGGGGCGAAGTATACGCCAGGCAATGCCGTAATCCTTCATTTTCTTTGAAAATATTTCCTCACATATACTGATAACGTGATCGTATTGCTGACTTGTCTTATCCATTTCCGGCTTAATTTGAAAGCCATAAAAGTATTAATTTTATGTGTATTTTAACGGCATTTTATTTTACTTTTGTGCAACACATCAGTTTAAGAGGACTAATCTTTATCGCATGTTAATCACTTCAACCGCTACTAAGTTTCTGAAACGCAAGAATACCATTAACCTTAACGGCCGGATTCTTGATCTTGCGAAACCTGTTGTAATGGGTATACTGAATGTAACTCATGACTCTTTTTTTGACGGTGGAAAGTATAAAACCGAAAAAAAAGTTTTGAAACGGGCTGAAGAAATCCTGGAGCAGGGAGGAAGGGTGATCGACATTGGAGCTGTTTCAACTCAGCCGGGTTCGGAAGGCATTTCGACCAAGGATGAACTTGAACGTATGCTGCCTGCTGTAAGGGCAGTAAAAAGAGCCTTCCCGGATGCCTTTATTTCCATTGATACTTACCGTTCCTGGGTTGCACTCAAAGTGATTGAAGAGTGTGGTCCCTGCATGGTTAACGATGTTTCTGGCGGAAATTTTGATCCTCATATGTTCGATACCATTGGAAAACTAGGGGTTCCGTATGTGTTGATGCACATGTTGGGCACCCCTCTGAAAATGCAGAATAATCCGGAATACGAAGATGTTATTCAGGATATTTCACGGTTTTTTACTGATCAGGTCAAAAAACTGACCAAAGCCGGTGTGAAGGATGTGATCATCGATCCGGGTTTTGGCTTTGGAAAAACACTGGTACAAAATTATGAACTCTTAAACCGGCTCGATTCGTTTAAAGTATTTCAATTGCCGCTGCTTATCGGTGTATCGCGTAAATCCATGATCTTTAAATTGCTGGGAGCTAAACCGGAGGATGCTCTTAATGGCACGTCGGTGGTGAATACTCTGGCTCTGATGGGAGGCGCCGATATTTTGCGGGTCCACGATGTACGCGAAGCTGTGGAAGCTGTCCGTATCCTGAATATGGTTAGGTCGACTTCCGAATAAAATTCACACTATGACCTTATTTATCACCTTGCGTTTTTTGGATGTTGTTGATATTCTGCTGGTAGCTTTTTTGCTGTACCAGATGTACAGAATCATTAAAGGCACTGTTGCATTCAATATTTTTATTGGGTTTTTCCTGGTTTATGTATTCTGGTTGATTATTAAAGCCATGAACATGGAACTGCTGTCATCTTTGATGGGACAGTTTATCGGGGTTGGCGTACTGGCTCTGATTGTGGTTTTCCAACAGGAAATACGCCGCTTTTTACTGCTGATCGGAACCAATTATCAATTGAACCACAGTTTCGGACTTGATAAATTATTCTCTTCAGAAAAGTTGAAAACCGCCACCAATCAGCAAGTCAAGGAAATTGTCAGGGCCTGTGATAACATGGCCCGTTCAAAAACCGGCGCTCTCATTGTGATTCCGCATAATTCTGAACTAAAGGAACTCATCCGTTCAGGCGAAAAAATAAATGCACGGATTTCGTCCGCATTAATCGAAACAATCTTTTTTAAAAATACCCCGCTTCACGACGGGGCCATGGTTATCCTCGGCAACCGGATTGCTGCTGCAAGGTGTATACTTCCCCTGACTGAGCGGCAGGATATTGATCCCAATCTCGGACTGCGGCACCGTGCCGCTATCGGAATTTCGGAAATCACTGATGCCGTGGCCATTGTTGTCTCTGAAGAAAAAGGTACCATTTCACTGGCCATAAAAGGTGAATTGTTGCATAAAATTTCACTCGTTAAACTTTCTACTGAACTTGAAATGGTTATTGTTGAGGAAGTATAGGGCAGAGGGGAAACCGGAAACACGACAACATGACAACATGACAACATGACAACACGATAACACGATATCCAATATCCAATAACCAATAATCAAACCTGGAACTTGAAACTTAAAACTTGAAACCCGCATCCCGCATCCCGCATCCCGCAGACAAACAACCGGTTTCCTCACCTCAATCTTATTCCTTCCTCAATCGTTTGGTCATTCGTACTTAAGTTGACTTGTTTCTTCTACCTTTGTCCCGGATTGCAGAATAAAGATTTTGATATGGAGAACAGGATTTGTAAACTTTTCGGGATTAAGTATCCGGTCATTCAGGCTGGAATGGTTTGGTGCAGCGGCTGGCGATTGGCTTCAGCGGTCAGTAACAACGGTGGCCTTGGCTTGCTGGGCGCCGGTTCCATGCATCCGGGAACACTGCGCGAACACATCCGCAAAACCAAACTGGCCACCAATATGTCTTTTGGAGTCAATATTCCGTTGTTTTATCCTGAGATGGAAACCATCCTGAATATCATCGCAGAGGAAAAAGTTCCGGTGGTGTTTACCTCGGCAGGAAGTCCAAAAAAATATACTGCCCGCCTGAAAGAGCTGGGAATCATTGTGGCCCATGTCGTTGCCAGTTCAGCTTTTGCAATCAAATGCGAAGAAGCCGGTGTGGATGCGATTGTCGCTGAAGGTTTCGAAGCCGGAGGCCATAACGGGCGGGAAGAAACTACCACTATGACCCTGATCCCAGCGGTCCGGCGTGTTACCTCACTGCCTCTGCTGGCTGCAGGAGGAATAGGAACCGGAGAGGCCATGCTGGCAGCGATGGTTTTGGGAGCCGACGGAGTACAAATCGGATCAAGGTTTGCCATTTCCGAAGAGTCATCGGCTCATCCCGATTTTAAAAAAATGGTCACAGGGTTGAATGAAGGGGATACCAAACTGGCTTTAAAAAAAACAGGACCGGTCCGACTGATTAAAAATGAATTCTTTCAGGAGGTCAATAAACTGGAACAACAAGGCGCTGATTCTGAGACACTAAGTATTTTGCTTGGTCACGGACGTGCCAAAAAAGGCATGTTCGGGGGCGATCTGGCTGAAGGAGAACTGGAAATTGGTCAGGTTTCGTCGATCATTAACGAAGTACTGCCGGTTAAATCCATTATGGAAAACCTGATTCGTGAATACCATCAGGCCAAAATCCGCATGAACAGTGAACAATTCGAGTTTTTAGATTGACTGAATTCTTTTTATGATACATTTTGAACGTACAAAACTGACAAACGGCTTAACGGTCCTTGTCCATCAGGATAAAACAACTCCAATGGCTGCCATGGATATTTGTTACAATGTCGGTTCACGCGATGAACATCCCGACCGCACCGGATTTGCCCACCTGTTTGAACACCTGATGTTTGGCGGCTCAAAGCATATTTCTGCGTTTGACGAACCTCTGCACAACGCCGGTGGTGACAACAATGCATTCACCTCGAACGACCTGACCAATTATTACCTCACCTTACCCAAAAATAACCTGGAAACCGGATTCTGGCTCGAATCAGACCGGATGAACGAGCTGGCATTTTCGGAGACAAGCCTGGAGGTACAGCGTAACGTGGTGATTGAGGAGTTTAAGCAGCGAAACCTGAATCAGCCTTACGGCGATGTGTGGCCTTTACTGCGGCAACTCGCCTATAAGGTTCATCCCTATCAGTGGCCTACCATCGGACGTGAAATCAGTCACATCGAACAGGCAACCATGCAGCAGGTGAAAGACTTTTTCTTTGCGCATTATGCGCCCGACAATGCCGTACTTGTTGTTACCGGCAATGTCGATGTTGATCAGGTGAACCTGCTCGCCGAACGTTGGTTTGGCCCGATTCCGAACAGGAACGTCAAACCGCGAAACATTCCGCAGGAACCGGAACAAACAGAAATCAGGGAACAGACGGTTGTTCGTGATGTCCCTAATGATACCCTGTATATGGCATACCATATGGCTGACCGCCTTGATCCCCGGTATTATGCCACCGACCTGATCTCGGATGTGCTTTCGAACGGAAACTCTTCGCGTATGTACCAGAACCTGGTTCAGAAAGAGAAAATATTTACCGAACTGGATGCGTATCTTTCAGGCGATTATGAACCAGGCTTGTTTGTAGTATCCGGAAAACCAAGCAATGGCGTTTCACTCGGAACGGCCCGTAAAGCCATTGAACGTGAACTCGATCGGATGAAAGAAGAACGGGTTTCGGAATACGAGCTCGAAAAAGTAAAAAACAAGGTTGAGGCCAACATCGTATATGGTGAAATGAATTACCTGACCAAAGCCATGAATCTGGCTACCAATGAAATACTGAAGGATGCCGGACTGATTAATTTACAGGCTGATTTTTACCGCAGTGTAACGACGGCTCATATACAGGAAGTATCGCAACAGCTTTTCAGACCCCAAAACTGTTCGGTATTAAACTACGTTGCTAAAAAATAAAGACATGCTTAATCGTACCATACAACCCAACGTGAATTCCATCGAACACATCGATTTGGTTCAGGCCGAAAAACGTCTGCTTTCAAACGGCATTCTGGTTTATTTCGTAAACGCCGGATCACAGGATGTCGTTAAAATCGATTTTGTTTTTGAAGCCGGGACCTGGAATCAGCCCGTCAACCTGGTGGCCAGTTTATGCAATTCGATGCTGGAAGAGGGTAGTGAAAACTTTAACCCGAGCCAGATTGCCGAACGATTCGATTTTTACGGCGCTTACCTTCAGCTGATAGCCGACCAAAATTATGGATTTGTGAACGTAGTAAGCCTCGGAAAGCATTTGTCTGCCATTTTGGAAGTGACTGAAGATCTGATAAAACGTTCTGTTTTTCCCTTGCATGAATTCGAAGTTCTGATTGCCAAGAACAAACAGAAATTTTTGCTCGAAAACGAAAAGGTTCGCACCATTTGCCAGAAAAAATTTACCCAGGTCATGTTTGGCGATGCTCATCCGTATGCCATCACCAATAAACTGGAAGACTTCGATCGGATCAGCCGTGAAACTTTACTGGCCTTTTACCAGTCGTTTTATCATTCCGGGAATTGCCGTATTATTGTCGCCGGAAAGGTGGATGACGCGGTTCTGAACCTGCTTGAAAAGCACTTCGGGGGTACCGACTGGCAGCGCGAAGTGATCGGGGAACCCGTTTTCGGGATTTCTCCAAATCCTGTAAAAAGGCACAAGGTCGACAAATCGAATGGGGTTCAGTCGGCCATCAGGGTAGGGAAGTTATGGGTTCCCAAATCCCATCCCGATTTCCATGCCTTATCCATTCTGGTTACCATTCTGGGCGGTTATTTCGGCTCGCGGCTTATGACGAACATCCGTGAAGAAAAAGGATATACCTACGGCATCGGAAGTTATATCCTGGCCCTGAAACATGCTACCTACCTGGTCATTTCAACCGAAGTGGGAAACGAATTCATTGAACCAACGCTGACTGAAATTACCGCTGAATTGAGGCGCCTGCAAAACGAAATTATTTCAGCGAACGAGCTCGAAACAGCAAAAAGTTATATGTTAGGCGAGTTTCTGCGCGATTTTGATGGTCCGTTTGCCCTGGCAGGTAGTTTCAAAGCCATCAACGATTTTGGACTCGATTATACCTTTTACGACGATTACCTCAGTGTTCTGCGTAACATTTCTTCTGCCGAACTGATGCAACTGGCCCGGCATTACCTCAATCCGGATGATTTTCACATTGTGGTGGCCGGAGCAGTGCCCGGTAACAATTAGCGGGTTGCGGGTTTCATTCCTCAGCTGTCAGACAGGTTCCGGAAAATTGGATAACGGTTGTTGGTCACGACATGTCGTGACCGTACGTCATCGTGCCCCTTTATTCTCGTAACTTCGTACTCTCGTGTAGTCGTCCCCTCGTGTAATCGTGTTCTCGTGTTGCCGTGTGGTTCGGTTTCCCTTTTCCGGATTCCATCAACGACGGGTGAAAAATTGGCTCTTGATTCGTCCTGTACATACTTTGCTCTTAAAGGATGCAGATTCTTTAAGGGCTGTTTTTTTTGCACTTCATTCTGCCGATACACAAATCCGTTAAATTCCTTTTCGGAAAAATGGGATCATTTTTACCTGTACGATTTATAATACACCCAATTTCTTAACGAACGGCCAATATTTAAGTCTGAAATTAATTCATGACTGTGTTTTTCTACTTTTGTACCCGGTAAAGTTTTGACTTTTACCGCAAATTACCAGGACTGATTTTATGGAAAACAGGGATACTGAGGGTGGATTGGTTCCGGATAAAAAGCGGATACGGATGGCTGTGGCGCTGGTTTATTTCAGCATGGGGCTAAGTTTTTCGTCCTGGGCGAGCCGGATTCCGGATATTAAAACAGCATTTTATTACCATTATCCTGATGGTTTGGACCATCGTCTGGATTAACTACCGGTTTCTTCTGCACGGTAACCCTGCTGTTGCATCCGGAGAACCACGCCGGAAATTTTTTGCCAAACCCGACCGGATTCTGCTTCAGCTGGGCATCATTGGTTTCTGCAGCATGGCCAGCGAAGGGGCCATGTTCGACTGGAGTGGTGTTTATTTTAAGGATGTGGTTCATGCCCCGGCTTCACTGGTTATACTGGGATATACCTCCTTCATGATTATGATGTCAACGGGCAGGTTTGTAGCCGACTATTTTATTTCGAAAATTGGCCGGAAACGCCTGCTTCAGATTTGCGGGGTCATGATTTCTTCGGGATTGTTTACCGCAGTACTGTTCCCATACCTTATTCCTTCTACTTTAGCTTTTATGCTGGTAGGACTGGGTGTTTCAAGTATAGTACCCACGGTGTACAGCGCTGCCGGCCGTCATGCCAAAGTACCTGCAGGTATTGCACTGGCAACCGTTTCAAGCGTGAGCTTTCTGGGATTCCTGATGGGTCCGCCGTTAATCGGGTACATCTCTGCTGCAGCTGGTTTGCGTTATTCCTTTGCCGTGATCGGGGTTTTTGGCATTGGTATCACCTTGATGGTATCCAGGATCAGGGCTTTGCAAAACGAGGGCTGAGGGAATTGAATATTAGATTTCTACAATTTTTTCTCCGTAATAACCGACTTAATCAGTTCCCATTCTTCAAGGGTATTGTTCCAGATATCCAGTAAAATTTCAGGTTCAGAAGCTATATTTTCTTCAATTTCCTTCGATAAAATAACAAGCCGGTAAAAACACATATTCAGGGAAGCTCCTTTCAGTAAATGCGTATTCTTATAAATTTCATCCGGTCTGCCATCACGGATGGCCTGTCCGAGCGAATGCATATATTCAGGAAATTCAGTGAGTACGGAATCAATTAATTCCTTCCACAATCCCTGATCATCTCCGATTCGTTTGGCCAGCAGTTTTTCATCAAAATGAACCGGTGCTTCATTTTCCGGGGTTTCATCCGATTCAGGTATTAATTCTTTATAGGCAATGGACAGATGTTTTTCCAGTACTTTAAAAAGTTCGTCGCGCGATATTGGTTTGGTCAGAAAATCATCCATGCCGGCATTCCGGCATTTCTCTTCTTCGCCTTTGATTGCTCCTGCTGTCAGGGCAACAATGGGGATGTGGCTGTTTTTGTTCTGCTCACGGTTGCGGATTTCAAGGGTTGTCTCGATACCGTCCATCTCGGGCATTTGTACATCCATAAAGATAAGGGCCGGATTTTCACTGGAGACCAACCCGAGTGCCACTTTCCCGTTTTTCGCTTCCAGAATTATGGCATTGGGCACCATCTGCCTGATAATGGTTGTAATGAGCAACATGTTTAGAACGACATCTTCAGCAACCAGTACAACGGGTGCATTCTGATCTAATATTTTGATCGTTGAGGCAACAGATATATTGTTTTTGCTGTTTGCAGCCTGCATATAGGGCAGGTTATGAATGTTCTTCAGGTAATGCAGCAATTCCAGTGATTTAACCGGTTTAGTCAGATTAAAGCGTACGCCCAGCTTTTTGCACTCCTCGTAAATCTCCAGATCATCCGAAGAGCTGTGCAGCAAAATGACAGGGAGTATTTCGGGCGAAAGATTTAATTCCTGACGAATTATTCTGATTGTTTCAAGTCCGTTCATAGACGGCATGTGATAGTCCACAATAAGGACATCAAACGATTCACCAGGTCTGAGGAGCTGAACAGCATCCTGTCCATTATCAATCCCTGTAAATTCGATTCCCCAGTTTTTAAAGGTGTGTTCAAGAATTAACCGGTTGTTGTCGTTGTCATCGATGACTAAAACACGTTTCAGGTCCATCAATGAGGTGGTTTCAATTTTATCGCCTGTTTCAAATTCTGTTTCCAGGGTGAAATAGAATTCGGAACCGATGCCAAATTTGCTCCTGATTTCAATCTGACCTCCCATTTTTTCGGCAAGCATATTCGAAATGGTAAGTCCAAGCCCGGTGCCGCCAAATTTCCGGGTTGTAGAAGTATCAGCCTGGGAAAATGCTTTAAAAAGCTTTTTCTGTTGTTCATCGTTAATGCCAATACCTGTATCACGAACCGAAAAGGTATACAGTCCGGTAGATTCACTTTTAGGATCAAAAGTTACTTTCAGCTCTATTTCGCCGGTTTCGGTAAACTTAACTGCATTGCCAAGCAGATTAATCAGAATTTGTTTCAGACGGATCGGATCGGCCATGGCAAAGCGGGGAATGTCAGGCCGGATGTTGAGCAGAAGTTCAAGTCCTTTTTTCGACGCGTGGTATTTGATGATATCAGACGACTGCTCGGCCAATTCTATAATGTCGGTCCGGATGTTGTTCAACTCCATTTTCCCGGCTTCTATTTTAGAAAAATCAAGGATGTCGTTTATGATTCCCAACAGGGAATAGCCTGAGATGTTTACATTTTCGGCATATTGCTGCTGTATTTTGGTTAAAGGTGTTTTGAGCATTAAATCGGTGAACCCGATAATTCCATTGAGCGGAGTACGTATTTCATGGCTCATGTTGGCCAGAAATTCGGATTTGGCCCTGTTGGCAATTTCAGCTTCCTGTTTGGCTTTAAAGAGAACCTCTTCGGTCTTCCTTTTATAAATGACCCCGGCTAAAACGTTGGCAAAAACTTTAAGCAGAATAATGACCTGTTCGTTCCACTGTTTTTTTTGTGAAACTGAATCGAACCCGATAAAACCAATCAGCGAATGTCCGTAATACATGGGTACAGCCACCAGCGACCGGATACCCTGTGGTTCCAGAATCTCTTTTTCGTGCTGAAGTTCATCAGGCAAACCGGCCACCGATTCGATGTAAATGTGTTCGTTCCGGAGGAATGCTTCTTTCCAGCGTGGTATAACCGAAAAAGGAATGCCCTGAAGATTATCTGTTTCAGCCTTAACACCTTCAGCACACCATTCAAAGGTGTTGCTGATTTCATCTTTCGCGGGATCCATGTCAAAAATATAAGTCCTGTCGACCTGATTAAACCGGCCAAGCATCTCCAGTGAACGGTAAATTTCAGAGTCCAGTTGTTCAGAATCGGTTTGAATTAATCGTTCCGAAACTTTGGATGCAATGGTGTAGAAATCATTTTGAAGCTTGATATTTTCTTCCAGTTTTTTACTTTCAGTAATATCAATCATGACCGACAGGAAATATTTGTCATCATGATTGTCAATGACTTCACCGGAAAAGAGTCCGTCCAGGATTGTTCTGGATTTTGTTTTTATTTTCAGTTCCCGGTTTTGCGTTGAACCGTATTTTTCGATGTCCGATGAAATTAGATGCTCAATTTCAGGCTGAAGGAAAAGCCCCAGTTCGCCGGTGGTTTTTCCAATAATTTCTTCTCTGGAATAGCCTGTTTTAGTCATAAACGCCTGGTTGATTTCCGAGAAAATCCGTCCGGGCATGGAGCTGATGGCCATCAGTGCAGGATTGTTGTCAAAAATCTTGTTGAATTTCTGCAGGGAAGCCTGTTCTTTGCTGAGGTCTTTGGATAATCCGAATATGGCGTCTTTACCGTCCCATTTTCCACGCCAGATTCGGGTATCAACGGGTATCAGCGTACCATCCCTGCGGGAAAAAGGTATCGGGCAGCTTTCACTTTTTCCTGAGAGAATATCGTCACGATAGAGTTGGGCCTCGTGCCGTTTATTGGTTGGATGCATATGTAAAAGTGGCATGCCCTGTATTTCGTCCGGCTGATAACCCAGTCTGCGGGTAACCGCGTTGTTGATGGATAAGATTTCACCTTGCTCATTGGCAATAAAGATCATATCTTCCATCGATTCAAAAAAGGTTCTGAAGTTGGCCTCGCTCTCCCGTAATTTATCTTCAACGGTCCGGCGTGATGTGATGTCGTGTATAATCACCAGTCTGCTACCCTGATGGTTCCTGATGAACTGTTTGGTAATTTGAAATATCTGAAGCTTTTCGTCTTTCCGGATTTCTAATTGTTCATCAGGATTCTGATTCATTGCTGCTTCCAACAATTCACTAACCGTGGCGCCGGAAGATTCAGCGGGTAATCCAATGATTTTTCGGTTTTGTATACCTAGAAAAGTCAATGCTGCTTCATTGATATCCTGTATCCTGTTTTGCCCGTCAAGAGCCAGTATACCGTCCGATAAAGTTTCAAGAAGTTTTTCACGGGCAACCGGCGCCAGATCAAGAAAGCGGAAATACAAAATGGCATAGGCCATCAGGGCCCCGCTTAAAATAATGCTTACCGGGACAATATCAAGTCCTTTCACCGGATTTGAACCGGTCAGGTAAATCACGCTTGCAGTCCAGGGAAATAAACCTGCTATAAAAATAAACAGGCCCTGTAAACGAAACGTTTTGGCCTGCCGGATGATAAACCTGAAGAGAAAGGCGGTGGCTGTAAGCAAAATAAGGTAGTTGTAACCCATATACCCGATCCAGAATCCCAGGCCATGATAATACTCCATCATGTTTGTTTCAGGTGAAATGGCTGAAAATCCAGACCAGATCAGCTGATGTTTTTCGTTGGTAAGCGTTAAGGTCAGGGTAATAACCGGTACAATAAAAAGGAGGATGATATTTCTTGCCGTCAGGATTTTATCTTTACCAGTAAAGCGGAAAATAAAAAAAAGGTAGAGTAAAGGAGTTGATACCGCGCCGAAATAAGCAAGTTTGGCCCAGAATATTTTATCGGCAACAGTTGTTTCAGCGGTGTCGAAGATGATCAGGAATGACCATATGCCTGCTGAAATCATTAACCGGATCAGTTCCGGGGCTCCTTTTACTGACCGGCGCTGCCAGGCCAGAAAAGCCACAAAAAAAGACACCAGGGAGGTAGCCAGGAAAAACACGGAATAAATCGTAAAAACCTGATTCATGGGTTGCTTGATTAGCTCAATATCTTTTTAGCATATTCAGCACATTTGCTCACTTCCCTGGCAGCATCCGAATCCGCAGGAACTTCATATTCCAGTTCAATGTCGACATAAATGGGCCATTTTTCCTTTTTGAGCAATAACAACACATCGGCAATCGGCATTTCGCCTTTGCCCCAAACCTGATTGGTATTCGGAGGTGTTGATTTTGGTCCGGTTTTGTCTTTCATATGAATGCTGAAAATACGGTCGTGGAGCCTTTTAATTAAATCGTTCGGATGCAGCCCGGTGCTGCCGAAATAGTGGCCGGCATCAAAATTCAACATGTTTTTCGGCGAATACGCGAGAAAGCGGTCAAAGTTCCATCCGGGTTCTGCCGGTTGCATATGCTGATGAAAAATAGCGTACATCTGATGCTTTTCGGCGAACGGCCCAAGGCGTTTGCAAGCTTCTTCGCCAATTTCATTGGTTACACCCTTTGCACCCATGACTTTGGCAGCATTGAAAGCGTAATCAATTTCACCATCGGTCCAGTTTGCCGGCGAAAATTTCACGATATGGATATTGATGCCCGCGTTGTTAAACAGTTTCCGGAGATCTTTATATTTTTGCATGGGTACCGAAAGTCTCCATTGGCGCTGAGCTTCGGTTGCCAGTGAAGCAGCTTTGTCAAATTCTTCCTTTTGTTCTTTGGTCTGTGTCACTCCGCGCGGTGGCCGGGCCGGTGCCGGAGGTAATCCAAGATAATCCTCGACAATGTTTCCCATTAATTCCAGATCGCTGATTCCTGCCAGCAAACAATAACTGATAATATCTTTTGGAGCGGATGGCATACTGCGCCAGCTGTAACTGATGACTCCAATCTGAACACCTCCGAATTTTGAATTTGGTTTTGCTGCAGCAGCTCCGGTTGATAAACTCCTGAAACCGTAATTGAAAGGTATTGCCGAAATAGCTGCAACCGTAGCTGCCGCGTTTAAAAACTTCCGACGGGTTATTTTATTTTCCATGTAGTGTATTTTTAAAATGACTTCAAATAACTTTTAGCTCAATTCTTATTTTTCGGTCTCCCATTCGTCGGTACGAAATGATGAAACGGGCAAACCACCGGTACTGAATAAATCGCCGGTAATAAAATCCTTAAATGCATAACGGACGGCAACAGGTTCGGTTACCTGGGGCGACATCAGGGTAATTCCGGCTCCCGTAATAAACGCTTTGGCAGGAAAAAAACGTTTGCCGGCTCCAGCCACCTCGAAACAGGATAATTCTTTTCCGAATGAGCTTAATCCGGTAGGTGCATGGTCAAAAACCAGTTTTACCAGTCCGCCTTCAACAGTCATTTCCTTTAATTCCGGACTTTGACCGGTTATTCCTTTCATGCCGTATGTTCCTGACAGGGCAAGCAAAGCCAGTCGTTTCGATCCGGCTTCCTTGTTGGAGGGATGAATGCAGTCTTTTTCACCGATATCCATGATGCAGGCTAAACCGGTGTTTTTCAAAACCGAGGAGGCTTTTAACTGGGCTTCGCGCAGATAGGCCGAGTTAAGTCCGGACGTTCCGTAATCGAAGGGCGCAATCTGAACAAAGTAGAAAGGAAACTCGCCGATTCCCCATAGCGAACGCCAGTTTTCGATGAGTCCGGGCATTAGTTTCAGGTACTGTTCTGGTTCATTGCGGTTCGATTCGCCCTGATACCAGATGGCTCCCCGGATTCCATATCCGACCAGGGGACTGATCATGGCATTATACAGCACAGTGGGTGTTTGTTGCGATAATTTCTCAACCGGTGTTTTATCAGGAATTTTCACCCAGTCAAAGTTTTTACATCCCATTTCGCTGATCCATGGCTCAATGCGGGTACCTCCCCAGCTGGTATTGATCAGTCCAACCGGAACCTGCAGGGCCTTTTGAAGCATCAGCCCGAAATAATAAGCGGTGGCACTGAATTCAGCTACATTCTCCGGATCACAGGTTTTCCATTCACCCTCAAAATCATTGAGTGGTTCAAGACTCGTGGCTTTTTTAACAGTGAAAAGGCGTATGCTGGCGTTGGACGACAGCGCGATGGCATCGGATGAATTCAAAACGGGCTGATTACGGAAGCCTTTCACAGGCATTTCCATGTTCGACTGCCCTGAACATACCCAAACTTCACCTATCAGTACATTTTTAAGTTTTAGTATTTTACCGTCGCTGATGGTGATTTCGTAGGATCCACCGGCCTTGGGCGTGCTTACTTTCAGCTTCCAGCTTCCATCGCCTGATGCATTGGCGCTGTAGCTTTTGTTGTTCCACGAAGTGATAACTTTGACGGTTGAATTCTTGCCGGCCTTACCCCAGACGGCGACGTCGGTTTGTTGCTGTAAAACCATGTTGTCGCAGAAAATTGCGGGTAATTTGATCTCAGCAAATAAGTTGGCTGACGAAAAAGCCATCACCATAAGGACGGCCAGAACAGAAAGAAAAGTTCGTTTCATAAGGATTTATTAAGAGTTTAATTAATTCCAATTCATGGGAGATTTGAGGATGCAAGGTATAAGATAATTGCGATTGAAACAAATTGAAAAATGAGGTGATGCTGCGATGGCGGGAAAGCGTTTCCCTGCATCACTTCAACACCAGTCATTGCTTGTCTGCAGGGTAATAGTTGAACGGTATTTTTTTCCTGAATTCTGGTTTCAGAAAGCTATTTAATAACAACCCATAAGGAAATATTGTTGAACGTAAGTTTTTCACTGAACCTTATCCCTGTAATTTTTTTGTTACGAATGATGGCGGTGAATGACCAATGTAGAAAGAAGGTAATTTATGTGTGTATTTTTGTGCGGAAACTCAAATCAATTTCAAAATGTCAATCAGATACGTCATATGTTCCCATAAGGTAGGACCGGGACATGTTCAACATCTTGATTTTGGAAAACTGATTCTTGGTTCGTACAACATGCATGAAACTGGATTACGATTTTCACCGGCCCATGGAAATTGAATACATCTACTCAAAACCGATCCGGGCAGCAATTGCTGCTGGTTTTGAAATGCAAAAAGTATCCATGCTTGAAAAACAGCTGTGGTTTATTGCGGAACAACAGTATAAAAAATACATCGAATAGAAGGGTATCATATTGGTAATGAGCAAAGTGAGCAGGTGACTCTATTCACCTGCTCACTCTGACAAAACAGTAAAACTTATGAAGCGACTTTTTATAGGTATTCCCATTGAATCAGTAAAGGCATATCAGACTACTGAAGCCTTGCGGAAAAATGACGTGCTGAAAGGGAATGTGCTGAAATGGGTAAAACCTGAAAACTGGCACATTACCCTCATATTTCTGGGCAGCACTCCGGAATATGCCATTGATATGCTGCAACAACTGATAGAAGAAACTTTCACAGACATTCAGCCGTTCAGAACCGGACTAAATGGCATTGGAGTATTTCCCAATAACCACCATCCAAAGGTTTTATGGCTTGGAGTTGATGACATTGAATTTTTGATGCCTGCATATACCCAAATGGCAGAATTACTTCAGCAAAACGGTTTTTTGCTGGAGAACAAACCACTTAAACCACATCTGACGCTGGCCCGGATTAAAAATACTCCGCAAAATAATTCGTTTACTTCTTTAATCGAACAATACCGGAATTTCGACTTTGGTTCTGTTTCGATAAACCGTGTGGTTTTATACGAAAGTATCTCAACTCCGGAAGGTCCGGATTACAAACCGTTGTTTGCGAAGTGGCTGAGATAACCTCCTAATTTTTACTGTACCCGGGATAGAATCCAGTTTCCCGACGGTTTGCCGGTCAGGCTACTGAATATCTTTTAGGAATAATGTTTTCGGGTCGTTGTAAAACTTTACGAAATCCTCCTGACCAGGGCAATTCCTGTAGGGGCCAAAAGCCACGCTGGCCGGTCGATTAAATGGATTGCGCCAAACCAGTACATACGATAATTGGTAGGGGCGAAGGGCTTCGAGCAGTGTTTTGGTCCACCACTCCGGATTTTTGGTGATCGGTCCGCCTGCTTCGCTTACTGCCCCGATTTTATTTTTTTCGGAAGCAATTTTTGAAACCAGTTTGGCACAGTTGCCCAGGGTGGCCGGATAATCCGGTCCGCGGTCATACAAATCAAAAGCAACCATGTCAATCAGGTCATCACCCGGGTAGCGTTCCAGGTATTCTTCTTCAGTCGAAAAACGGTCGGTGGAATAAGCGTAGAGCAGATGATGAATGTTTTTGGTTTCCCGCAGATACTTCACGGTAAACCGCCACAAGGCTTTATACTCATCAACCGTACACAGATTCTTTCCCCACCAGAACCAGCTTCCGGTATGTTCGTGGAAGGGCCGGATAATCACCGCAAACATCCTTTACATCTGAAAGTCCTTCTTCGTTATACCAGTTTGTTCCGTAAGCCAGTGCATCCTGGTGTCCGAACGTCAGCCCTTTGAGCTGCAGTTTCAACATGTTCCGGTACAATTTAACAGCTTCCGGAGTCGCTTTGGGATCCGATGGGACCGGCTGGACGGCAGATGCTGCCATGCCTGTACAGAGGAGCAGAATTAGGATGTATTTTCCCATGATGTCAGATTTATTAAGTTGTCAAAGTTGTCAGTTTTCAGGTTCAACGTCAGTTCCTGAATACATAGGTGTTTACCGATTCAGGTTTTAACTGAAAATCGACCTTACCGTTCATTGTTTTGGAAATGTTATTTCGGATTTCCCAATTTTGGGTTTCGGTGGTTGAAATTTCGTCAATCGTTTGAGAATCAAAACCAAAAACAGCGACACTAACCGGAGTTTTTTTCAGGTTAACAAGCTGCAAAACCTTTTTCCCATCCGGATGAATCCCGCTCAGGACAAGGATTTCAGGATCGGAACTGATGGAATGTACCATTTGTGTTCCGGTATTCAGAAAGTCAACCTGGTGACGGGTGATGTAGTACGAAGGGTATTTCTGCTGAAGATCGGCCGACATGATTTCGTAATTATTCTGCCAGGTCCAGTAAAGCGAAACTTCCACCTCGGCATATTTCATCAACCGGTGTGAAATTTTGGCGAAGCGCAGGGCATAATCCCAGCTTTTGTTCATGTCTTTCACTTTCCAGGCCATGGCATCGAAACCCAGTTCATCGCACCAGACTTCCTTATTCCATGCTTTCCCGAAACCTGCTATCCGCTCAAATTCGTTGTCAGAAATGTTTTCGGACCACCAACTGTGAAAACAAAGTGGCCCGAGGTATTTCCAGATGGATGGATCGGCCATGATTTGGGTAGCAAACTCAATTGTTCCTTTGGTTTGTGCGGTATCGGCCAATAAAAATTTGGTTTTCAGTCCGGCGGCCTCGAACTTCTGACCAGCTTTTTTTACAAAGGCGATGGTAGCTTCCGGCGAAAAAATGATCTGGTATCCACCATCCGACTCGTTGAATGAGAATTGATCGATCTCCACTCCATATTCATTTTTCGCTTTCAGGAAAAAGTCGAGCAGCATTTGGATTACCTCATCATAGGCTTCGGGTTTAATAATGCGTTGTGCTTTTTTCGATGGATCAGCAATCAATTCATCAGGAATATCCCAAACCGAAATGGTGAAATTCGTTACACCGAATTCGGTTTTCATTTGTTTCAGCTCGTCGAGAACTTCAATAACCAAAGTTTGTTTGGTGTAATTTTCACCCCGGTATTCTTCAAATTTCTTTCCGCGCAGGCGCATCGGAAGCGCAACGCGCACATGAGTCGGCCTGAATTCCCGTAGTGTTTCATTACCGATGGCATCGGCCGCATGGGGCGAATAATTGGCCTGACAGTAATTTCCTCCAATGGAACCGATAACTTGCTTTGTAACTTCAGGGTATATTCGGATGCTGGTTTTCTGTGCCAAAGCACTAATTCCTGAAAATCCCAGAAAAAGGATTAGAATGAGAATTATTCGGTTGGTTTTCATTTTTTTTGTTGCTTATCGTTTAATAACTTTAACTGCTGCAAGCTGATCCAGTTGAATGTAATACACTCCGGATGGATATCCTGTCGTTGAAACAACAGTGGTCTGGTTACCCGAATGAAAAGTTCTCAGGCAGATTCCCTGTTGATTGTAAATGGAAATTGAATGGTTTGAAACAGCTGAATGAATCGTGATCTGATTGCCGAAATACGTTGGATAAACTTTAAATCTGTTGATCAATTCATTGCTATTCATCCCTGTTGGTTTTACCGGGGGAGTGGTGTACGTTTTCAGGTCCGGCATTTCGTCGAGTGTGATCACATAATCGCTGGCGAACATCTTTTTCCAGAGGTCCAGCGAATTGTATTTGCTGTCAGTAACAAAACTTCCGTACCACGGCATAAAATACGACCAGCCTGCACCATCCTTCACCAGGTTGTCGGCATCCGGAAATGAACCACATTCACTGATGGTGACCATTTTTTTTCCGCCGTAGCGGTTGGTCAGGTCATTAAATTCCAGGACCTGAGAGCTGTGATCTCCCTCACGGTATATGTCCCGGCCAACTATATCGACATATTCATCACCGGGGTACCAGGCATCGTCGTTGGGTTCGCGTGTCCAAACCCAGATCAGGTTATGCAATCCGTTAACATTGACCATACGGTCGAACATGATCTGCCACAGTTTTTTACATGGCGCAGCGCCTTTGGCACCCCACCAAAACCAACCACCGGCAGCTTCATGCAAAGGCCGCCAGATAACAGGAACCTGGTTGTCCTGAAATTTCTTCAACAATCCGGAAATGTAATCGATGTCTTTGATCATGGCCTTGTATTCGTCCGATGTTTCATCAAACACCTTCGAAATATCAAAGGCTGTATCTTTTGTATAGAATGCTTCCGTTTTTTTTGAAGGATCGCGCCAATGCCAGCAAAGAGCCGGAATACCATTTCGATTGTAGAAATTCAGGGCATCGTTAAAAGGTTCATTTTCGTTATACCAGGAATATCCACGACCGCAATGCATGAAATCGAGACCAACCAGAGCCGGTTCTTTTCCTGTATTGGTTTTCAGCCAGTTCACTTCTTCCATGCTCTTCAAGGTCATGACCCCCGAAATGATTTTTTTGGTGTAATTGTCGTACAAAAACTGGTACAACCGGAGTGCTTCATCAGTCGGGTTCGGTGTTACCAGTGTTTTGCTGATGCTGAACCGGTTCAAAGGATCTACCTGTTCGAATTCGATGTAATCGATGTTGATCCAACCCCAGGATTTGGTGATTTTTACCTGGTGATCGCCGGCTGAAAGTTTAAGAAAACTCACTACTTTTAATTGGATGTAGCTGCTGTTTTGATCGGTGGAGAAAGTGACGGAAGAACCGTCAACCGAAAAGTTGTTGGCCTTAAAACCGGAAGGCGATGCAACCTGAATGTAAATGTTGTAAGTCCCTTCGGTTGCAAAACTGAGGTTAAAGGTGAGGCTTCCTTCACCCTGTGCTACATAATACCCTCCGGAAGCTGCACTGCTGGCTACTTTTGATGATCCCCCGGCAAGCATGGCGCTTTCGGCTTCAACTTTTAGACTGTAGCCATTTGCCGCAAAAAGCAAAAGGAGAATCAGGGAAAATACAGATTTTTTCATCGGATAAACAATAGTTAAATGGTCAAATGATTATATACGCGGATAATGAATTCAAACTCATCTTAAGGTTGAAATATCCCTGAATGCGGCAGTAGCTGTTTCTTTGGTGTTGTGTGAAGTCACAGCCAATCCCAGAAATACCTTTTTATTTAATTTCATACTGAAGTTCGAAAACTCTTTCCAGGTTTTTCCATCGGTACTGAAATATCCTGTAAACTCATTCCCTGAGCGTTTCAGTCTGATCCAGGTATTCGGATAATTCACCGGAAATTCCGGTGTTCCTTCAAATCTGGCGGGATAAATGGCTTTCATCTCGCCTGCTTTTTCTTTTCGGTACTGAAACTCATAACCACCATTATTTTTGTTTCGGGCATTATTATTCGGGAAGACCTGAAAAAAGATATGACGGCTGTTGTCCGAAAGTTCTTCACGGGCCATAATTCCGGCTTTGGTGTACAGGTTTGGAGCGCTGAGGCTTTCAATCCGGGTGGCCAAATCGAAATCGCCGGCTTGTTCCAGATATGAAAAACGGAATTCGTCACGCACTCCCCAAACATCAGCACCACCGGCTATGATTGTTAAGCTTTCGCCGGATACTTGCGTTGATCCAGCAAGAGCCGGATTTCCTATGTCGGCACTTTTAAAATTCTTAAGCGGTACTTCTTTTACTTTTGCGTTTAGTATTTGTCCTGAAGCAATCAGTAAAATACACAAAATGATGAGGTTCTTTTTTAACATGGGTTTAGCTTTAAGTATAGATTTATTTTATGATCTCCACATCTTTTTGATGTTTTGTGGAAACATCTTTCATATTCAGCAGCATTTTTTCGTGATTTGAGTCAGTCCAGCTCCAGGCTTGAGCACCGGCATAACCGCGTTTGTATAGTTCCTCGTAAAGCTGAACTTCATTCACTCCGAAGGTAGTTTTCGGATGAAATTCGGTAATTGCCAGCGGTTTGTCGAGTTGCCAGTAGGATGCATCGTGATGGAAGGGTGAACATTCTTCTTTGGCCCAATCGTAATAATGGACGGTATAGAAATCGAGAGTACCATCTTTATCGCCACCAGATTCAATCAGCCAGGCATCGGTGTAGTAATTTTTGTTGCTTCCGCCTACGTCAGATGAGGCATAAAAACACCACGACCCA